>JALOTY010000024.1 GCA_025457665.1 Akkermansiaceae bacterium
CCGGATCACGCCCTTCGCCGATGTGGTGAAGTTCCGCCGGAGCATGAAATGGCGCGGCAATCGGATCGAGCTGGTGGACTACGAAAAGGCGGATCACACCTTCTTCAATTTCAATGTTTCCGAGTTCTACTACGATCTGACCATCCGTGCTGCCGGCGGATGCCTGCGCCGGACTGGAATAAAGCCGTGTGGAAGGCTTGCGCGAATGCCGATGAAGTCGATGGTGCGGGCACAATTCCTGCTTGGCAGTTCCGAACCCCTGCCGTTTAGTCCCCCGCCCGATCCGAGGTTCGGCGAAAGCCATCCAAGTTCCTCGGTTCGGAGCCCGTTGGGGCAGACATTTCCGAGATCACCGAGATCATGAATCCCTTCCACCACAGCTCCACCCCGCTTGTTTCCGGATCCCTTCACAGTCTCCGCAATGAGCGGGACAACTGCGGGATGGGCGCGATCGCCAACCTTCACGGCAAGCGCAGCTACGACACCATCGACTTCGCCCTTTGCTCCGTCTGCAACATGACCCACCGCGGCGCGGTCGATGCCGACATGAAGACCGGCGATGGCTCGGGAATCCTGTCCCAGATCCCCTTCCCGATTTTCCGCAAGGCCGCAGCGGCACTGGGCGCTACGGATGTGAAGGACGAGGAAATCGCGGTGGGTGTGTTCTTCTTTCCAGCAAGCGATGCCGCAGCCACGGCGAACATCCGCCGTCTCGCCGAGGAAACGATCGCAAAACGGGGAATCGCGAAAATCGGTTGGCGCGTCGTGCCAGTGGATGTCGATGCCCTTGGCGTTCTCGCCCGTTCAACCCAGCCGCACATCGAGCATCTGCTCATGCGTCGGCCCGCCGGCTGGACCCCCGAGCACTTCGAACGCCAGCTCTTCCTCTGCCGGAGGACCATCGAACTCGCCACGCGCGAGGTGCCGGACTTCTACATGCCGTCCTTCTCGGGTCGATTGATCTCCTACAAGGCCCTTGCCATGCCTGCCGCGCTGCGGGCCTTTTACAAGGACCTCCAGGATTCGGATTTCGAGTCGGCCATCTCTCTCTATCACCAGCGTTTCTCGACGAATACCTTCCCCGCTTGGCCGCTGGGTCAACCCTTCCGGATGATGTGCCACAACGGCGAAATCAACACCGTGGAGGGAAATCGCAACTGGCTATCGAGCCGTGAAGACTATTTCGAATCGGAAATCTGGGGCGAGGACATCGAGTTGCTGAAAAACCTCGTGCGCGAAGGCGAGTCGGACTCCGCCTCGCTCGACCACGCGCTGGAAGTCCTGGTGCTCTCCGGTCGCTCGCTCGAACATGCGATGTGCATGCTGGTGCCTCCGGCTTACCGGAATGATGAGGACATTTCCGATGACCTCCGCGCCTTCTATCAGTACATCCGTTCCTATTCGGAGCCATGGGATGGTCCGGCCGGATTGGTTTACACCGATGGGGTGAAACTCTGCGCTTCGCTCGACCGCAACGGCCTGCGGCCATCGCGATACAAAATCACCGAAGACGGCGTCGTTTACATCGGCTCCGAAGCCGGTGCCGTGGTGCTCGATGATTCGAAAGTCATCCGCAAGGGCCGCCTTGGCCCGGGGCAGATGCTTTCGATCGATACTTCCTCCGGCACGGTGCTCAATGATCGCGAGATCAAGGAAGCCTTGGCCCGCCAGAAACCCTATCGCCAGTGGATCGACCAAAACCGCCTGGAACTCCGCCGCTTCGTTTCGCCGGACGCCCACGTGCCGGATGTGGATTTCGAAGCGCTTGAGCTTTCGCGTCAACAGGTGACGCATGGCATTTCCGCCGAGGAGCTCGACATGGTGTTTCCGCCCATGATGAAGACCGCTCAGGAGGCGGTGTTCTCGATGGGTGACGACATCCCGCTCGCCGTGCTCTCCACCTATCCGCGGCTGCTCTACACCTATTTCAAACAACGCTTCGCGCAGGTCACGAATCCGCCCATCGACCCCATCCGCGAATGGGCGGTGATGACGGTTGCCGCCGGTCTCGGTCCGGAGCGGAACTGGCTCGGCGAAACGCCCGAGCACTGCAAGATTGTCAATGTGGACGCAGCCATCGTCTACGACCATCAGGTCGAACGGATGCGCGATCTCACCCCCGAGGGATTCCCATCCAAGACCCTCGATATCACGTGGCCCGCCGATGCGGGAAATGCCGGTCTGCGTGCCCGCCTCGATGAGCTTTGTGCAGAGGCGGAGGCGGCCATCGATCAAGGCTGCCACATCCTCATCCTCACCGACCGCGCCACTTCGGCGACCCGCGTGCCCATCCCATCGATGCTGGCCACCGGCACCGTCCATCACCATCTCATCCGCGCCCGCAAGCGTCTCCGTTGTTCGATCGTGCTGGAGTCCGGCGAAGTTCGCGACACCCACCAGGTGGCCTGCGTGTTCAGCGTCGGTGCCACGATCGTTTGCCCCTATCTCGGCTTCGCCACGGTGCGCCAATTGGCCGCCAAGGAAAAACCGGGCGACAACGGCCATGCCGAGAAGTCGATGGAAAATTATCGCAAGGCTCTGGAAAAGGGCCTGCTGAAAATCATGTCGAAGATGGGCATCTCCGTGCTCAATTCCTATCAGGGTGCCCAGGTGCTTGAGGCCATCGGCATCGGTGACGAAGTGATCGATTTCTCCTTCACCGGTATGCACTCGAAGATTGGCGGCATCGGTTACGAGGAAATCGCGGCAGAGTCCTTGATCCGTCATCAGGCGGCCTACACCACCGAAGTCGCTCCGGGACAAACGCTGGATCTGGGCGATCCGGGATACAACCGTTTCCGCAAATCCGGCGAGCGCCATGCGCTGACCACGGAGGTCATCAAGAATTTCCACACCTACGTGAAGAGCGGCAAGGCCGAGGACTACGAAGGATACGTGAAGGCATCCTTGGAAAACCATCCGATGGCCATCAAGGATCTCTTCGAGTTCGTGCCTGCAGCCAGCGGACCGGTGCCGCTCGATGAAGTGGAACCGATCGAATCGATCCGCCGCCGTTTCACCACAGCGGCCATGTCCCTCGGCGCGCTTTCGCCCGAGGCGCATGAAACCTTGGCGATTGCCATGAACCGCATTGGTGCGAAGTCCGATTCCGGTGAAGGTGGCGAAGACTCCAAGCGCTATACGCCCTATCCGAACGGCGACAATGCCCGCTCGTGGATCAAGCAGATCGCATCCGGTCGTTTCGGGGTTTCCGCCCACTATCTGGTGAATGCCGATGAGCTGGAAATCAAGATGGCTCAGGGCGCAAAGCCCGGAGAAGGCGGTCAATTGCCAGGCCACAAGGTCAATGCCCTCATCGCCCGCCTGCGCAATACCCAGCCCGGCGTGCAGTTGATTTCCCCCCCGCCCCACCACGATATTTATAGTATCGAGGACCTTGCTCAGTTGATTCACGATCTCAAGGAGGTGAATCCCCGCGCCCGAGTGACGGTCAAACTTGTCGCGGAAACCGGCGTGGGTACCGTCGCCGCCGGTGTTGCCAAGGCCAGCGCGGACACGGTTCTGATTTCCGGTCACGATGGTGGCACGGCGGCATCGCCGCTTTCCTCGACCAAACACGCGGGATCGCCATGGGAGCTCGGTCTGGCCGAGGCCCAACAGACGCTGCTCATCAACAATCTCCGCCAACGCGTGGTGCTCCGCACCGACGGCGGATTGAGGAATGGCCGCGATATCGTCACCGCTGCGATTCTTGGCGCGGAAGAATACAACTTCGGCACCATCGCGATGATCGCCATGGGCTGCGTCTATGTCCGCAAGTGCCACTTGAACAATTGCCCGGTAGGCGTCGCGACGACCGACCCGAAATGGCGCGCGAAGTTCAAGGGGACTCCGGAAATGGTGGTCAACTTCCTCAACGGAGTCGCCCAGGAAGCCCGCGAAATCATGGCGAAACTCGGTGTTCGCACGCTTGATGAGTTGATCGGCCGTCCGACCTTCCTTCGTCAGCGCGAAGTCCCGGGTCACCCGAAGGCGAACTCGCTCGATCTCGGCCCGATCCTCAAGGACGTGGTTCCGGAGTTGGCGGCGATGAAGGGCCTCGACCCCGCCTCCATGCCGCGGACTTGCGCGGTGGTTCGGAACGATGGGATTTCCAAATCTTCACTCGATCTTCAAATCCTCGCCGACCTCAAGAAGGCCCTGGGGATCGATGGAGATGAGTCAGCCGATATCGCCGAGTATGGTGCCGCTTCCCACGATCCGAAAGTCGAGGAAGCCATCCGCCTGCTGCCGGACCGCGAACCGGTGGAACTCCGCTATTCGGTCGTCAACACCGACCGCAATATCGGCACCCGCCTCTCGGGCCGCATCGCGGAAATCCATGGGGATCGCGGATTCAACGGTCATACCGCCGTGACTCTCAAACTTGCCGGCAGTGCCGGACAATCGCTCGGCTGTTTCCTCGTTTCCGGAGTGCGCATCGATCTCACTGGCGAGGCCAATGACTATGTCGGCAAAGGCATGGCCGCAGGAGAAATCATCGTTCGCCCGCCCGCAGGATCGAAGTTCGTCGCTGCGATGAATTCCATCGCCGGCAACACCTGTCTCTACGGCGCCACGGGCGGTCGTCTCTATCTGAACGGTCGCGCCGGTGAACGTTTCGCCGTGCGGAATTCCGGCGCCACCGCGGTGGTCGAAGGCGTGGGTGACCACGGCTGCGAATACATGACGAATGGCACCGTGGCCGTGCTCGGCAAGACCGGGAAAAACTTCGGGGCCGGCATGTCCGGTGGCACAGCCTACGTCTATGATGTGGACAATCGATTCTACTCCCGCGTGAACCCGGAGATGGTCGTGGCCCTGCCCATCAAGCGTCCGTCGGACATCCAGCAACTGCGGGAGCTGATCGAAGCCCACGTGGCCGCCACGGGCAGTCCGCATGGCAAGGCACTGTTGGCCGATTGGGAGGAAAGCGTCCGGAAGTTCGTTCGGGTCATCGCCAAAGAGCGCGCCGCGCTCGAAGCGGCCGAGGAAAAACACGAGGCCGCCTCCCAGCCTGCCAACAATCGCTGAAGTCCCCTCTTATCGGGCCAGGTCGCTGATCATTCCGACCAGCGACCGGGTCACCGGCACCAGGTCGTCCCCCGCAGGCGGCCCGGTGGGGATGATGCCGAATTCGACAAACTCCGGCAGCTCCGTGGTGCTCTCCCCCACGGGTTGGATCAGTTGGAAACCGGGATCCTTGCGCGGTCCGGCGACCAATTCGACCTCATGACCCGAGGCACTCGTGATCCAGATCGCGACATCGGATGATGGGATCCATGAGGCCATCCTTTTCAGGAGGTCGGCATCTTTCCGATGCGGCACGAAAAGGAAGCGGACTGGCCTGCCGAGAGGTTTTCCCGCCACTGCGGCCGCCACCGCCATGGTGCTGACGACCCCGCTCGGGTCTTCATGGCCCGGCAATTCATCGTAAGGGCAAATCACCCACAGCGCGGGGCGTTCATCTCCCCTCACCACCACTTGGAGGGCCGGCCATTCCCCGCCCTCCGCCGCCACGCCTTGCAGGCGACGGACTTCGTATCCGGCGTTCGATGGCCCCAACGTGCCCTCAATCATCGCCGCCATCCGGGTCAAACCAAGACGCTGCCTCTCATCCCCCACCCCGCGCGGCGTCGCGAAGGCGCGAACCTTCTTCAGGTCGCCCGCCAGCAATTCACCATCCACCTCCTGCGCAAACTTCGCCCCTTCAATACCCCGGGAATGCTCGCGGTTCCAAGCCCACCAGCCAAAAAGGGTCGATCCCACCAACCAGGCGGGAATCCCCACGAGGATGATCGCCACCCAGCGCTTCGACATCCGATGTTCACTCACGCCCCTCCCATCGTCCCGCCCTCAGCCCACCGCAAGACCCGAATCGATCTTTTTTGCAAAGGATTTCTCCTCTATGATGATTTATCAACTTTTCTATTTTGACAACTCAAAGTCATGCTCTTAGTTCGGGGTCATGAAACTTCTCAGCTGGATTTCAGCCACGCTGGTTCTGGCCCTCACGTCTTGCGATCGCGGCGCGGATCCATCGACCGATGGAACTTTCCGGGTTGTGGCCACCACTTCGATGATTGCCGACGTCGCCCGTCAGATCGCCGGACCGGATGCCGAAGTTACTGCCCTGATGGGCGAAGGTGTGGATCCCCACCTCTATCAACCCCTCCGCGGCGACATCGCCCAACTCCAAGCTGCGGACCTCATCCTCTACAACGGCGTTCTGTTAGAGGGAAAAATGACCGGTACCATCGAACGGTTTGCCAAGGGCGGCACCCGCACGCTGGCGGTGGCGGAAATGCCGGGGCTGATCGATGAAGCCGAAGGAAAACACGATCCTCACGTGTGGATGGACGTGAAGCTCTGGGCCCAGGCAGCCGGGCGGATCTGCGACGCCTTGTGCGATGCCGATCCGGAAAACGCCGCGGCCTATCGCCAGCGGCATGAGGCCTATGCGGCGGAGTTGGCGGAACTCGATGATCGGGTGCGGCAGGCCATCGCGACCATTCCGGAAGACCGCCGGGTTCTCGTCACCGCTCACGATGCCTTCGGTTACTTTTCCCGTGCCTATGGGATCGAGGTTCGGGGGATTCAAGGGATCAGCACGGAATCCGAAGCGGGCCTCAAGGATCTCGAAGCGCTGATTCAGGTGCTTGTGGAACGAAGGATCCCCGCCGTTTTCGTGGAAAGCTCGATTCCGCGAAAGTCGGTGGAGGCCCTCGTCGAGGGTGCGCGGGCGAAGGGCCATGAAGTGAAAATCGGCGGTGTGCTTTTTTCCGACTCCATGGGCCGCGCCGGAAGCTATGAAGGCACCTACATTGGCATGATCGATCACAACGTGACCTCACTCACCCAGGCCTTGGGCGGATCGGTTTCCCCCGGAGGACTTTTCGGAAAACTTCCAACCACCCACGACACAGCACCATGAAACCTGCCCTCCTGCTTCTATCCGCTCTCGTTCTGCCCGCATCGGCCTTGCCGTGGATTGATCCTGTGCCGAGTGAATCCATGCGTGACCTCGCCGCGGATCGCCCCGACACCACCGAAAGCCCGATCACCGTGGATCGCGGGCACGTGCAACTCGAAGCGAGCCTCTACGATTGGAGCCGCGAAAGGAGCGATGACGTCCACACTTTCATGGCCATGAATCTCAAGGTGGGCATCGCCGAGGATACCGACCTCCAGTTCGTCTGGGATGCCTGGCAGATGGAAAACCTCGGGGGTCCGCTTCAGGATCGCTCGGGCTCCAGTGACCTGACCATCCGGCTGAAACAGAACCTCTGGGGAAACGATGGTGGAACGACTGCGTTTGCCGTATTTCCTTTTGTCACCATCCCCATCGGTGGCGGGATGGGCGGAGACGAATGGGAGGCGGGATTGATCCTGCCCTTTTCCATGGAGCTTACCGATCGCATCGGCCTAGGGCTGATGGCGGAGTTCGATTGGGTGGCGGACGGAGCGCGGGGCTACGACCTTGAGATCGTCCATTCCGCAGTACTGGGATTTGATCTCACCGACCGATGGGGATGTTTCACGGAATACGTCGGCGTGCTGAAGGAAGCCTCCTATGAAGCATCGGTCGCCGCCGGAGTGACCTGCATGATTCATTCCAATCTCATGCTCGACGCCGGGCTGCGAGTGGGGCTGAATGATGCCGCTGAGGATTTCGGGCTCTTCACCGGCTGGACGATCCGCTACTGAACATGAATCACGAGCACCCCGCGCATTTCCCGCTGACCGTGCACGATCTGACGGTCGCCTATCAACGCAAGCCGGTGATCTGGGATGTGGAATTGAACATTCCGGAAGGCAAGCTGGTAGGCATCGTTGGGCCGAATGGTGCGGGCAAATCGACGCTGATCAAAGCCTGCCTCGACCTCATCCCGCGGACCTCCGGTTGGGCGCGGATTTACGGCAAACCCTATCGCGAAAACCGTCATCTGGTCGGCTATGTGCCGCAGCGTGAGAGTGTCGATTGGGATTTCCCGGTGTCGGTCCTCGATGTCGCCGCCATGGGAACCTACCGTCGGCTCGGCTGGTTCAAGAGGATCGGCAAGACGGAAAGAATGCTGGCCATGGAGTGCTTGGAAAAGGTCGGCATCGGCCATCTCGCAGGTCGCCAGATCAGCCAGCTTTCCGGTGGCCAGCAGCAACGGGTCTTTCTCGCACGGGCGCTGGCACAGGAGGCCAAAGTGTATTTCATGGACGAACCTTTCGCCGCGGTGGATGCGGCGACGGAGCAGGCCATCGTCGCCTTGCTCAAAGAACTCCGGGATCTGGGGCGGACCTGCCTGGTCGTGCATCATGATTTGGCGACGGTGAGCAGCTATTTCGACTGGGTGATCATGCTCAACATGCGGGTGGTGGCGAGCGGGCCCACGGCCGAAGTATTCACCGAGGAAAATCTCCGCAAGACCTATGGCGGGCGCTTGGAATTGCTTGATCATGCCGCGCACGCCCTCCGTGGTCCCGCTACGCCATGAACTCCGTCCAGACTTGGTGGGAAATCCTCACGCTCCACTCCCACAATACCCGGATGGTGGTGCTGACGACCGCGCTGTTAGGCGCGGGCAGCGGGGTCATCGGCAGCCTTCTTCTCCTGCGGAAACGCTCGCTGATGGGCGACGTCCTTTCCCATGCCACCTTGCCGGGCATCGTTGCCGCCTTCGCCCTGCTTTCCACGGCTGGACTGGCCGCCAAACAATGGTTTCCGCTGCTCGTGGGTGCCACACTTTCCGGCCTGGCAGGCGTGGGGGTGATGGTGGCAATCCGCCGCACCACCCGGCTGCGGGATGATGTGGCCATGGGCATCGTGCTCAGTGTGTTTTTCGGCATTGGCGTGGCGATGCTGCAAATGGTCCGTGATCTGCCGGACGCCGCAGGCCTCAGCTCATTCATCTATGGGAAGACGGCATCGATCATCTCTTTCGACCTGGTCGGAATCTCCATCGTCGCCGTGCTCGTGCTGAGCGTCGTCCTACTGTTAGGCAAAGAGCTGGTGCTACTTTGTTTTGACGATGGATTCGCCGCTGCCCAGGGCTGGCCGGTGGCGATGCTGGATTTCCTGCTATTGGGCCTGGTGACGCTCATGACCGTGGCGGGCCTGCAATCGGTGGGGCTGGTCCTGATCATCGCTTTTCTCATCATCCCGGCGGCAGCAGCACGATTCTGGACCGGAAGGGTGGGCACGATGATGGCGGTGGCGGCAATCATCGGCGCCTTGAGCGGCTGGGCCGGGGCATCGGCCAGCGCGGCACTTCCCGATGCCCCGGCGGGAGCGGTCATCGTGCTCGCAGCGGCGGCGATTTTTGCCATCAGCCTGATCGGCGGACCCCGCGGCGTGTGGTGCCGCCAAAGGGAGCTTTCACGACTCAAGGACCGGGTGGGCCGACAGCACTTGCTGCGTTCCATCTTCGAAATCCTCGAGGATGCCGGGCCGCCGACAGCGAATCGCCCGGTGTCGCTCGATGATTTGTTAGAACAACGGAGTTGGTCACCGCGTGAGCTGCGTCGCCTCTTGCGGCGGGCGAGACGTCATGGTTCCACCGAGCCCTGCGGGAATGGAGGTTTCGTCCTGCTTTCCGAGGCGGGCTTCGGCGAGGCATCGCGCATCACCCGCAACCATCGACTGTGGGAAATCTATCTGATCCGCCATGCAGACATCGCGCCGAGTCACGTGGACCGGGATGCCGACATGGTGGAACACATCCTCGGGCCGGAAATGGTCCGTCAATTGGAGCGCGAACTGGACCCTGTCCTGCCCCTGCCACCCAACCCCCATGCCCGATGAACTGGACCTTCACCGATACCTGGATCGTCATCACCGGCATGCTCTGCGCGGTCGCTTGCGCCTTGCCCGGATGTTTCCTCGTGCTGCGTCGGATGAGCATGATGGGAGATGCCATCAGCCACGCGGTGCTGCCCGGACTGGCCATCGCCTTCATGATCACCGGTGCGCGGGAAAGCGTGCCGATGTTTCTCGGTGCCGTGGCGACGGGGGTGTTCACCGCACTCTTCACCCAGTGGATTCATCGCTTTGCCAACGTCGATCAAGGCGCAGCCATGGGCGTGGTGTTCACGACGCTCTTTGCCATCGGCCTGTTGCTGATTGTGGCTGCGGCTGACCATGTGGACCTCGATCCCGGCTGCGTGCTCTATGGGGCGATCGAAACCAGCGCCCCGGTGGTTCCCGGTGAGTTTCCCCGCGCCGCAGCGGTGCTCGGGGCGGTCGTGGTCTTGAACCTCCTGGTGATCGCTTTGTTTTACAAGGAACTCCGACTCTCTTCCTTCGATCCTGCCTTGGCCGATACTCTGGGTTTCCGGCCCGGACTCATGCACTACCTGCTCATGACTTTGGTCGCCATCACGACTGTCGCAGCATTCGAATCGGTCGGCAGCATCATCGTCATCGCCATGCTCATCGTCCCGGCCGCAACCGCGCAGCTTCTGACAAAGCGGCTTTTGCCGATGCTTTTCACGGCGAGCATCACGGGGGCCTTGGCGGCGCTGTTAGGTCATGTGGGTGCGATCACGGTGCCGATGTGGCTGGGATTCCAAGGAAGCTCGACTTCTGGAATGATGGCTGCGGCCTGCGGGTTGCTGTTTGCGCTCGCCTGGCTTTTCGCTCCGGGCGAGGGCCTCGTCACCCGTTGGCGGAAGTCAGCGAATCAAGCACCGACACCACCTGAACTCAGGAAAGATCCAGGAATCCCCGGCGAATCGCTTCACTGACTGCCGCCGGGAGGCTGCGGACGTGAAGTTTATCGAAGCTCCGCTTGATGTACTCCGTCACGGAATGCTGGCTGAGTTCCAGTTGATCCGCGATTTCCTGGCGCGTCAGTCCCTTGGCGGAAAGCTGCAAGACCTCGCATTCGCGGGCGGAGAGGGCATCGTTCGAAGGGATGGGGCTGAGCTTGCGGAAAGTCTGCAAAATCATCCCGGCAATTTTGGGATCCAGTGGCGTGCCCCCGGCCAGAACCTCTTCCAATGTCTCGATCAACCGGGTGGCACTGCCGGCCTTCACCAGGTAACCGTGCGCCCCGGATTCCAGGGCGGCGAAGACCTTTGCCTTATCGGTAAACGCCGTGAGAACGAGGACTTGGGAAAGGGGCAGCAGCTCGCGGATTTGGCGGATGCCATCGATCCCGCTCATCCCGGGCAATCCGAGGTCCGAAAGTACCACATCGGCCTCCAGGCCGCCACGGATGGCCTCCAAGGCATCCTCCATGTTGGAAAACCCACCCACGCATTGGTAGCCGCGCTGTTCGAGGACCATGGAGACCGACTCACGGAAATCGGCATGATCTTCGACCAACAGGATGCGGATGTTCTTCGGTTCGCTTGCCACGAGGGGAGCCTATCCCCACAGGTGGACTCAAGCAAAGCCCAACACTGCAAACTTGCCGGTGGCCCGGGATTTCAACGTGGCACCCATCCGGGCATCCCCTGCCAGCGACGCTTGAAAGCTTCCGAAACCTGGGCCAGGCGATCCCCAGCCGCCTTGGCTCGATCGACATCGCCGACCAGAAGATCGAAAGCGATCGCCTGCTCGTGGCGACGCAAGCCATCGACCGTGCCGGAACCCCCACGGGCCAAAGTCCGGTGGAGTTCAATCACCGAATCCGGATCGATCTCCCCCCAACCCAATTCGACCTCCTCACCGGCGGCATTCTTCAGTTTCAGCCCGGCGGCGGAGCCTGAAATGACTTCGGTGAAAACATCGCCATCCCTTGAACTCATCGCCACTGGAGTGGCATCGACCTGTTCTCCCAACTCGGCCAAAAGAGCCAGTGAGGATTGCAGCATGCGAAGGAGTCCTTCTTTCTGTTCGGTGCATTCCGGAGTCGTGGCTTTCCATGCCTTGAGCTGTTCGATGGCTTCGATGAACTCACAAGCTGCCACATGAGTCATCAGCCCGTTTGGAAGCGAGCCGGGCGAGAGCATCTCCTCGTCATCCCGCGCATCCGGCCTGGATGGCGCTTGGCGGGCGGCCCGTTCGAGTTCGATTTGCCAGGCACGGACATTGAAGCGCGCGCGGCCGCGGGTTCGGAGTTGGGCGAGAATGGCATCGAGCTCATTGGCTATCTCCCGAGCCTTCTCCGGCTCCACGGAAAAACTGGCCGGCTCGGCCTGACGCAGGGTTTTCCAGTCCGCAAGATAGTTTCCCGCCCACAGCGCATGGGGTTTCAACCAGGGTCGATTCCCGGACTTTGCCGCTTCTGCCACCACACGGAAGCCGGGCTCGGCCGCCTCGGGCATGCCTTGTTCCCAGTTTCGCAGTGCCTTGAGCCAAATGATCAATAGTTCGGCATCGCTGCCCGGTTCACCATCCTCGATCGCCACCGGACGAAATCCGCCCAAAGCACGGAGGCCCTTCAGCAAGGTCGATCTTACCCCACCTTGAAGCTTGGGGGCGGAATCGATGTGGTCGATCGCCTGTTTCACCTCCCCGCGAGCTGCTGCGGATTCGCCATTCATCCACGCTGCCGCCACCGCCTCGCAGGCCGACCAGGATGCCGTGGGCTCCAACACCTGGGGATGGTCCCGCACTTGGGAGTAAAGGGACCGTGCCCTCTCGAAGTCGCCCTCCTGCAGGGCAGATGCTGCCTCACGGTAAAGTCCCGCGACTTCGAGGCCGCCGGATTCGGTTGCCGCATTGGCAGCATCGATCGCTGGCGGTGCCGTCGCCTCGCCCATGGGCGCGATCGGATCATCTTTGTCCTCGCCCCCGATCATCACTGCCGCCGCTACGAGCGCGGCTATCACGGCTCCGGAACCCAGGAAAATTGGCAGCTTCGAGGCCTTCCGACTCCTCTTTTTCTGCGGCTTCGCCTGCTCCGCGGCCTGGGCCAGAGCGGCCCCGGGGGCATGCTGCAATGCGAGTTTGAGATCGGAAATGAGATCGGCGTACGAGCGATAGCGACCATCGGGAAGATAGGCCATGCAGCGATCGATCACCGCGCAGGTTTCCGGCGTGACCTGCGGTGCCACCTCGCGCAATGGCTTGATGTGTTGCTTGGCCTCGCGCAGGCGCTTGGTGTCCATGGACTCCTCCGAACAGGGAGGAATGCCAGCGAGGGCATGGTAGAAGGTCGCGCCGAAAGCGTAGATGTCGGAGCGGAAATCCTCCTCCTGACCCTCGATCGTCTCCGGCGGAACGTAGTATGGCGTGGCCCAGATTTCCTCGGCCTTGGCCTTGCCGCCCTTGGTCACCAAAGCGAGACCGAAATCGACCAGTTTCGCGGAGCCGGAGGCATCGAGCAGGATGTTCCCCGGCTTCACATCTCGGTGGATCAGCCCGGCGGCCTTCGCCGCCTTCAGACCTTCCGCCACTTGGATCGCCAAGGGCAGGGCCTCCATTTCCGGGATGGTTCCACGTTCCCGGATGTGGTGTTCGAAATGCCCGCCGGTAACGAACTCCATGCCGATGAAGAATCGCCCGAAAGCATGGCCGGTGGTCAGCACACGGACGACATGCGGGTGGCTGATGGACGCGGTCGTCCTGGCCTCTTCCTCGAAAGCGCCGATCCGTTTTTCGTCCGCAGAAAACTCCTCGCTGAGAATCTTCACGACCACCTCGCGATCCAGCGTCGTATCGCGGGCGACGAAGACCATGCTCATCCCGCCGATGGCGTGGCGGCGAACGAGCGTGTAGGGCCCGAAATCCCGTTTCACCCGGGTGTGGCTGTGGCAGGAAGGGCACTCGACATTGGTAAACGGCCCCACGGCCGAGACATCCATGGGACTCCCGCAGCTCTCGCAACTGGCTATTTCCGGCACCGCTTCCGGCATGACGGAAACTAACTACGGAGCGCGCCGCGTGAAAACTTCAAACATTCAAAGCATCGGGATTTCCGCATTCTTCCTGCGATGATTCCCGCCGTTGACAATCCCTCCCCCCGTCCTGAGGGTGGCGGCGGATGGAGATCACGGTGGAAAATGGCTCTGGGACCCGGCTCGATGCATGGCTGGCGGGCCGATTGCCCGAACTTTCCCGCTCCCGCATTCAAGAGCTGATCCGCGAGCATTACATCCGCCGCAATGGCAGCCCGGCCAAGCCCCGGGACAGCGTCGCCACCGGCGATCTCATCCAGATCGACCTCCCCGAAGCCGTCCCCGCCCAGGCCCAGGCCGAGGAGATCCCGCTCCGCATCCTGCATGAAGATGAGGACCTGATCGTGATCGACAAGGACCACGGCATGGTCGTGCACCCGGCTGCGGGGAATCCCGATGGCACGCTGGTCAATGCCCTTCTCCACCACTGCCAGGGGAAACTTTCCGGCATCGGCGGCGTCGAACGTCCGGGCATCGTCCACCGGCTCGACAAGGACACCTCCGGCTGCCTGGTGGTCGCCAAGTCCGATCAGGCCCATCGATCGCTGGTCGACCAGTTCTCCGGCAGGATCACCCGCAAACAATACCTCGCAGTGGTCCAGGGGAAACCGGGAGAAAGCTCCGGCACCGTCTTCACCCACATCGCCCGCCATCCGGGAAACCGCATGAAAATGGCCGTGGTCACCCCGCCGGCGGGAAAGGCATCGATCACGGATTACCGCATTTTGGTCACCGATCCCTCCACCGACTCCACCCTGGTGCTCTGCGATTTGCATACCGGACGCACGCATCAGATCCGCGTGCACATGCTGCACTTGGGCTGCCCGCTGATTGGCGATCCGATTTATGCGAAGCCCGCCCGCCAGAAAGCCCAGCCCGGGCGCATGATGCTGCATGCCTGGAAGCTTGCCTTCGATCACCCCACGGATGGCCGCCGCATGAGTTTCGAAGCCGCCATCCCTCCCGAATACACCCCTTGGCTCCAGTGCCTTCACGAACCGCTCTCATGAATATCGTCTTTCTCGATGCCTCCACGACCGACCGCGGCGATCTCGATTGGTCCGCCCTTGCCGCCGAGGGGAACCTCGCGCTCCACCCCTTGAGCCACGCTGAGGAAATCCTCACACGTGTTGTGCAGGCGGATGTGGTGATTTCTAACAAAGCCCCGGTCACCCCTGCCGTGATCGATGCCGCGCCGAACCTGAAGCTGGTCGTGTCCGCAGCCACCGGGGTCAATCAGATCGATCTCCATGCCTGCCGCGCCCGCAATGTCGCAGTGGCGAATGTGGCCGGATACTCCACCCCGAGTGTTGCGCAGCATTGCTTTGCCCTGCTCCTGGAGATTGCCACCAAGGTCGGCCTGCATGCCTCGCGGATCCGCACGGATTGGCCAGCCTCGCCCTGTTTTACCCGGCTCGACCATCCGCTTTTCGACCTGGAAGGAAAGACCCTTGGCATCGTGGGTCTCGGAGCCATCGGCCGGCGGGTCGCGGAAATCGCCAGAGCCATGGGCATGGAGGTCGTCGCCCTGGCAAGGGATTCCCGCAAGGACGATGGAGGAATTCCCCGCCTGTTAGAGGACGAGTTTCTCGCCGCCTGTGATGTCATCAGCCTCCACTGCCCGCTCACTCCGGAGACTCACCACTACCTGAATGCCGGTCGCCTGGGACGCATGAAGTCCGGTGCCATCGTCATCAACACCGGCCGCGGTGCGCTTATCGATGAACCGGCTCTGGCAGCGGCACTTCGCAGCGGTCACATTGCTGCGGCAGGGTTGGATGTTCTGAGCATCGAACCCCCGCCAGCCGACCACCCGCTTCTCGCCGCCGATCTCGAAACCGTGGTCATCACTCCGCATACCGCGTGGACCACGGTGGAAGCCAGAAGACGACTGCTCGATGGGATCGTCGAAAACATCCGCGCCTTCAAAGCCGGCATCGCGCGCAACCGGATTGTTTGAAACCCATTTCCGCCATGGAACTCGACGAAGACTCCGCCGCCGATGCCTTTTTCAAGGACCTGCTCGATGCCGTGGAGCAGCAGCTTCAATCGACGCAAACTCCCTTCGTCCGCACGGCCTTGGAGAGGCTGGTGAAATCCGGCATGACCGATGAAGCGGCGCGGGAGGCTATCGCCGCCTGTCTGGCCGAGGAAAGCGACCGCATGTTCCGCAGTCAGAAAGCTTTCGATCTCGACTCCTATCGCAAGTCGTTGGAGAGAATCAGCCCGCCTTCGTGAGGTTCCTTGGCTTCGCTTTCCTGCGGCTTCGCGATCGTTTTGCGATGCACCCACACGCTCTGCACGAGACCGAGGAGGAACATGCACATCACCACGAAGGTGCCCGAATAGCTGATCAGGGGCAGAGGGATGCCGGTGATCGGCATCAGCTGCACGCACATCCCGATGTTTTCGAACACGTGGGCAAAAAACAGCGCCACCACCCCGCCGACCAGCATGCAGCCCATAGGATCGCGGGCGTAGGTGGCGACGAAGAGACAGAGCACGAGCAGCACCGTGAAACCGGTGATCAGCAGCAGCGATCCCTTGAAACCCTGCTCCTCGGCGATGACGGCGAAAATGAAGTCGTTGTGCACGGTGTTCACCGGGATCATCCGGCGCGCATGCATCGACCCCTTGTCGACCGGTGCCATGTGGCCCAGGCCGTGGTATCCGGCATGGCCGATGGCGATGGCGATATTGTAGGGGGCGTAGGCGGCACCACTGGTATCCACCGGCTTGTCTTGAAGAAGGTCGAGGAAGAGTTCGACGCGCGCCGTTCCCCGTTCGGACACCTTGGGGAGAACCACATAGTAAAGCGGCGGCACGGCAGCGACCCCCATCACTACGATGAAAACCAGATAACGGTAGGGCACCCCGCCCACGATCATCGCCACAAAGGCCACCGGCAACCAAACCAGGGCCGACCCCATGTCGCCCATTTTCACGACGATGAGAAACGGAATCCCCGTGAGGATGCCGACCAAGCCGATCTTGACGATGGGTTCTTCGAGCAGCCAACCGATTTTCGGGATCTTCCTTCCCAGTCGCGGCAAGTCCTGAAGAAGCCACGCCAGGATCAAAATGCCCGAAGCAATCGCGAACTGCGCCGGCTGGAAGCTCAAGCTGCCAAACTCGATCTGGTGGACCTCGCTGTCCGAATTCATGATCGATGCACAGAGCCCGAGCGACACCGCATACATCGGCAAGGCCAGCCAACGGAACCAGCGGTAATCGAAAAAGGCGGTGAAGAAATAAACCGCCGCGCCGATGAGGATCCACTTTTTCTGCAAACTGGCAAAATGTTCCCCACCCTGCGGCAAATGCCGGGCGGCGCTCTCGATCGAATGCACGCCGAAGGCCAGGAGACCGAACATCACGATCACCAGCCACCAGTTCATCCCGAGCAATTTCCGCAGGAGCGGCGTCATCCGGGCAGGAACATCCGGCATCGCGTTGCATCAGGCAAGCTCGCATCAAATATCGTCGTGATCTTGCCGTCCATGCCTCGATGGGCGATGCTCACCCCACCATGAGCCGCCGCATCCTTCTTTCGGTCATCGCCATCCTCATTGTTGCCTTCGGGATGTGGTGGTTTTCTCCGGCAGAACAGGTCAAGCGCCGGGTGCTGGGGCTCATCGATTCCGCCGCTGTCCCCTCTTCCATGGGCACTCTTTCCCGGGTCACGCGCGGAGAGGATGTGGCGAAATTCTTCGCGCCAAGGCTTGAGATCGGCTCCTCGGATTCCTTGAAAAACGATGTTCCCAATGAAATCCACCGGGAAAACGCCGCAAGCCTCTACACCGGAGTCGCCCGCTACGTCAGGGAGGTTTCCCTGGTCGATCCGGAAATCACCCGACTCGAGATCAGCGGAGATCGCGCCGAGGTGGACTTCCGGGTGGATGCGATCGTCCAGCTCTCCAGCCGCCGACCCATCGATGGCATCCTCCTCGTCCAGAGCCACTGGATCAAACACCCCGAATTCGGCTGGGTGATGGACAAGGTGGAGTGGCAGGAAACCCGCCGTTGATGGCTTGATCAAAGCCCCGCCTCGCGGGCGATGTCTTCGGGAAGGCGGATGCCCATGCGGTGGAGGATTTTCGCGATCTTCTTGATCTGTTGCGACACCAGTTCCTTCAGCGGTCTGCGGTCGTATCCCTCGATCGCCTCGGCCAGCGCGCGGGCCTGTCGATAACGATCGAAATACTGATAAATCGCATACCCCACCGCTCCGCTAGAAATCATGATTTCCCGGCAACGTCGATGCGCCGCAGCATCGCTTACCGTCTTCGGGAAAAGTTCCACAAACTCCTCGCGCTGAGGATTGCTGGGATGGTGGCAAAAGACCATGAGCAGGTTTTTCCCGGGACTTTCCCAATCCGGCGAGCGCTGCGGACCCACGCCATCGCCGATGTCATCGAGGATCTGCGCCATTTCCCCAAGGATGCGCCCGATGCGGAAAAGCCCCTCCGCCTGATCCGGGCGTCCCGCCATCACCGCGCCGAAACGCAGCATGCAGCCGACCTGCTGCGAACTCTTCGCCCCCACGGCCTCCCAATAGCGCGCTTCCAGATCCGCCGTGGCCTCCCCATGGGCTGCCGAGCGCGCCTCGATTTCCTGGCCCACCGCCGCGTGCAATAGCCATTGGGCATATTCCTCCTGAAGCTGTGTCAGTATCCCGGCGGGATATCCGCTCTGGGCAATCATGAGCGAGCCGGCCACCAACAGCGTGCAACCCAGATTCACCCGGCGACCCACATCCATGCCGAAGTCCGGCTTGGTGGTGTCGCAGTCCATGACATCATCGATGAGAAAGCTTCCCAAAGTCGCCGCATACACCGCCGCTTCGAGGGCCGAGATGTCCTCCCGCTGGTCCTCGGCCACCAGCATGCGGTAGCTCATGGCCACGAAATCGTTCATGCCCACCGGGTAATTCTCAATGAATTGATCCAACTCGGGAAAGTGCGCGAGTTGCGGGATCGAGCGGATCCGGGCGAGGATTTCCGGGCTGGCGGTGGGGTCGGACATCGAGGGAGAAAAGAAACTTGGTGGATTCAAACGGAACGACCCGGCGGAGGAACTCTCACCGGGTCGTTCAAAAAGAGGATCAAACCCCTGACATCAACCGACTTGCCAGGAATACCAGCTCTTGAAGGGCAGGCTCTGGACGTTATCGATCAGATTGACGTCGAGCTTCTCGGTCACTTGGCTGGCAAGATCCATGAGGTCACTGACGGGGAGCTGATTGGCGAGGTGGATGAAGTCGTTGATGTTCATAAGTTTCTTATTGGGGCGATCGGCATCGGGAAAAGGGCTCGAGGCCCGTTTCATCCCTAGCGATCTCTGGCGGAGTTAGAGCCACAGCCATCGACCCGTCAATCCTCCATCCTCCCCATAAAGGTTACTCGCCGGAAACTCCGGGTCTCCCCCAGACTTTCGCCATGAGATTTCTCCTCGCCGCCCTGCTCCTTGTCGGCACTGCTTTGGCCAAACCCACGCTTTGGATCATCGGGGATTCCACGGTGCGCAATCAAACTGCCGGGCAGATGGGCTGGGGCGACCCGCTGGTTGCTGAGTTCGATCCTGCCCGGATCGAGGTCAACAATCTCGCCATCGGTGGTAGAAGCAGTCGGACTTTTCTTACGGAGGGGCGCTGGGATGCGGTTTTGGCAATGATCGAACCGGGCGACTACGTCCTGATTCAGTTCGGTCACAACGATGGAGGCGATTTGTTCACCGGCGAGCGCCCCAGGGCGAGCTTGCCGGGCATCGGCGATGAGGTCCGCGAGGGCACAGTGGAAAGCACGGGGAAATCCGAGCAGGTCCGCAGTTTCGGGGCTTACCTGAGCCATTACTGCCGCACCGCCCGCGAGGCGGGGGCCGAGCCTATCCTCGTTTCCCTCATCCCCCGCAATCAGCGCGATGAAAAGGGCAAGACCCGTCGCAGCGAGGACTCGCATGCCGAGTGGACCCGCCAGGTGGCCGCTAGGGAAAAGGTGCCATGCATCGACCTCAATCGCATCCTGGCCGATGCTTACGACCGCCTCGGCCCGGAGGGCACGGATCCGCTCTTCGCCATGCCGGATCACACCCACACTTCTCCCCGGGGAGCCGAATTTCATGCCCGCATCCTCGCCGGGGAAATCCGCAAGCTCACGAACAGCAAGCTGGGCCAGCACCTGTTAGACGATGCCTGCTGGCTTCCCCGGATTTTCAGCGATCACATGGTCGTGCAAAGGGACCAGCCTTTCACCGTCTGGGGCCGCACGCATCCCGGCCATGAAGTGAAGGTCACCCTGGCGGGAAATCAGGCCTCCACCAAGGCTGCCGATGATGGCGGCTGGAGCCTCAGCCTCCCTCCGCTTCCCGCCGGAGGTCCGCACACCCTGAAGGTCGATGCCGCCTCTTCGCGCGAGTTCAAGGACCTGCTCGTGGGCGAGGTCTGGCTTTGCTCGGGGCAATCGAACATGGAGTTCACCCTCGCGCCTTCCGATCGGACTTACTATGGTGGCAGTAGCAATTGGCAGGAAGAACTCAAACGCGCCGATCTTCCCGGGATCCGGATGTTTTCCGCCACCCGTGCCACCCGCGAGTTCCCGCAGAGGGAGATCGATGGCCATTGGCGCATCGCCACGCCGGAAAACGCCAGGGACTTCTCGGCCGTGGCTTGGTTTTTCGGTCGTCGCCTCCATGAGCAACTCGGCGTCCCCATCGGTCTCATCGCCAGCTCCTTCGGCGGCAGTTGCGCCGAGGCCTGGATCCGTGAGGAAGCCCTGGCAGTCACGCCTTCCCTTGCCCCCATGCTCAAGGACTACCATCGCAAGCGCATCCATTTCCGGGATCACCCGGAGACTCTTCTCAAGCATGCGGCGGCCATGGATCGGTGGCGCGCTGCGGGGCAGAATGGTCGGCCCCCCGCCCACCCGAATCCGGTGACCGATCAGCACCAATCCACCGTGCTCTGGAATGCGATGATCGCCCCTCTCGTCCCCTACTCCATTCGTGGAGCCATCTGGTATCAGGGAGAGTCCAACGTCGGCACGCGGCACCTCTATCCGGATCTCCAGCGGACCTTGATCGAAGACTGGCGAAGCGTTTGGAAGAATCCGGAAATGCCGTTTTATTTCGTGCAATTGGCTGCTTATCAAAAGCCCAAGCCTGAGCCGGGCGACAGCTCGCTGGCCACCACCCGGGCCGCTCAGGCGACATCACTGAAGCTGCGGAACACCGGCATGGCCGTGACGATCGATATCGGTGAAGCCGCCGATATCCACCCGCGCAACAAACAGGACGTCGGCCACAGGCTCGCTTTGCTGGCTCTGGCGAGGACCTACGGGCAGAAGATTGTCGATTCCGGCCCGGTTTTCAAATCCGCGGAAATCGAAGGGGCCGCGATCCGTGTGAGATTCGATTCCATCGCCTCCGGCCTCGTCTCCAAAGGCGGCCCGCTTCGCCAGTTCGCCATTGCCGGGAGGGATCGCAAATGGCGCTGGGCGGAGGCACGGATCGATGGCGATTCGGTCATCGTTTCCCACCCCGACCTGCCCCAGCCCGCCTGGGTCCGCTATGCCTGGGCGGACAACCCGGAAGGCGCGAATCTGTTCAACAGCGAAGGTCTGCCGGCTGCACCTTTCCGGACAGATCCTTAAGGAGGAGGTCCCCAACATTGCCCCGCTCAGCTTTCCGCGCCTGCCAATTGGATCTTGGCCGTCGCCAGCACGCGTTCCCCGCTCCGGACTTCGCCCGAAATCTGGATCATGGGCCCCAATCGACCCTCCACCTCCGCCCGGATTTCCAGGGTTTCCCCCGGCACGGCCGCCCCGAGAATTTTCGCCCCGCGGATGCCAGTGAGCAGGAGTCCCGGAACGGTGGGAATTTCCGGATCGCTCTGCGCTGCCACCCCGCCGAGTTGGGCGATGGCTTCCACGAGAATCACCCCGGGCATGAGGGGGCGTCCGGGGAAATGTCCGGCGAGAAACGCCTCGTCTCCGCGGACCCGATAGCGCCCCACCGCCCGTTTGCCGCCATCGAGTTCCGTGAGTTCATCGATGAATCGGAACTCCGGGCCATGAGGAAGCGCATCGAGGGCGGACATGCCCCACCCATGCCGATTTCCCCAAAGCTGGCAACATCGACCTTTCCTCATCTTTGCGATGCTTGCGATTTCCGTGCTTGGCCCATGGCCCCTGGACCGGGTAATCTTCGACCAGCCCATGCCTTCCGCCGAGCCATCCGCCTTGCCCAGCACCAGCGCGCCCCACACTGCGGTGCGGTCCTGGTGGTGGTGGCCGCTGGAAACCGCTGCTGCCCTCGGGGCCTTCGCTTACTGGGGCGTCTTTGGCCTGCTTTTCACCCTCGCCGCCCTTCCCCTGCGGCTCGTCCTGCCCCGGAAAAAGGCCACCCGCCTCGGCCGCACCCTGCTCCATGTCGCCTTCCGGGTGTTTGTCCGCTACCTCCGCGCCACCGGTCTCGTTTATGCCGATCTCGACTCCCTGAAAGCCCTGCGGGATTCCAAGACCCCCTGCATCATCGCTCCGAATCACACCTCTCTCTGGGATGCGGTCTTTGTCATTTCCTGCCTGCCCCAGCCAGTGTGCATCATGAAGGAATCCATCCTGCACAATCCCTTCCTCGGCGGCGGAGCCCGGCTTGCGGGCTACATCCCGAACGGCTCCTCGGCCGGCGTGATTCGCGATGCCAGCGAGGCGATTTCCCAAGGCGGGCAGCTCCTCCTTTTCCCGGAGGGCACCCGCACCCGCCGCGAGGCCCGCTGGATCAATCCCCTCAAAGGCGGCTGCGCCCTCATCGCCCGCCACGCCGGAGTGCCCATCCTGCCCGTCTTCATCCGCAGCAACAGCCGTTTCCTCGAAAAGGGCTGGCCCCTGTGGAAACGCCCGGAATTCCCCATTCGTCTGAGCTTCGAACTCGGCGAGGCGATCCATCCCGCCAACTCGAAATCGGCCAAGGAACTCACCCGCCAACTCGAGTCCGCGTTTCACGAAAATCTCTCCCGCGCCCACAAGTTCCGGCGTCAGGTGGCCTCGTGAAATCCCTCTCAGCCCGCCCCTCGGGACGCGATTTCCCCTCGCTCGCACGCTGACGGCATTTCGGTGCATTCCGCATTCGACAAGCCGCCGCCGCCGCCCCTACCCTCCGCCGCCGCCCGGGCCGGAGCATCCTTCCACCGGGCTTCTGATACGCCCATGAAAGCCATTCTCGCCCTTGAAGACGGCCGCATGTTCCAAGGCCGCGCCTTCGGCCACCCCGGCACGACGACCGGGGAAATCTGCTTTAATACATCGATGACCGGTTACCAGGAGGTGATCACGGACCCCTCCTACCGGGGCCAGATCGTCACGATGACCTACCCGCAGATCGGCAACTACGGCGTGAATCCCGAGGACGGCGAATCCAGCGCTCCCCAAGTCCGCGGCTTTGTGATCGGCGAGCTTTCCCCCATCGCCTCGAACTACCGCTCCCGCCAAACCCTGGCCGAGTATTTCAGCGAACACCACTTGCTGGGAATCGAGTGGGTGGACACCCGCGCACTGACCAAGCACCTCCGCTCCGCCGGCGCCATGCGGGCCTGCCTGACCACAGAGCTTTCGGAAAACGAAGCCCTCGATGCCGCCCGGAACTCCGCGCCCATGGAGGGATCGGATTTCGTCAAGGAAGTCTCCACCCCTGAAGCCTACCACTGGGACCAGGACAGCCGCCGCTTCACCCTCCCGAACACGGTCACCGGAGTCGAAGGAAACTGGCTCGAACTCCCGCCGGTCAGACACCGCATCGTGGCCTTCGATTTCGGCATCAAGTTCAACATCCTCCGCCGCCTCCGCCAGGCGGGCTTCGATGTCCAGGTGGTCAATTCCCGCACCTCCGCCGAAGATGTCCTCGCCCTGAATCCGGACGGCATTTTCCTCTCCAATGGCCCCGGCGACCCTGCCGCGCTGGGATACATCCACACCGAAGTCCGCAAGCTGGTCGGGAAAAAACCGATCTTCGGGATCTGCCTCGGCAATCAAATCCTCGGCCACGTTTTCGGCGGCTCGACCTACAAATTGAAGTTCGGCCATCGCGGCGGAAACCAGCCGGTCAAGGACCTGCGCTCCGGGAAGATTTCGATCACTTCCCAGAACCACGGCTTCGCGGTCGATGCCGACAAGCTCCCCTCCAATGTCGAGGTCACCCACATCAATCTCAACGACGACACGGTCGAGGGCATCCGCCACAAGGATCACCCGGTCTTCAGCGTCCAATATCACCCGGAAGCCGCGCCCGGCCCTCACGACGCCACGTATTTCTTCGATGAATTCGCCGCGCTGATCGATTCGACGAAATAACTTCCACATGAACACCATCGTCACCGGTCTCCAATGGGGAGACGAAGGCAAGGGCAAGATCGTCGATTACCTCACGGAATCCGCCGATGTCGTCGTCCGCGGCCAGGGCGGGAACAATGCCGGACACACCGTCATCGCCCGCGGCACAAAATACATTCTCCACCTCCTCCCCTCCGGCATCCTTTGGGACGGGAAAACGAATGTCATCGGCAACGGCGTCGTGCTCGACCCCATCGGCCTCGTCGCGGAAATCCAGCGGGTCGAAGCCCAGGGCGTATCGATCACTCCGGAAAAACTCCTGATTTCCGACCGCGCCCACGTCGTCCTCCCCCTGCACAAGGAACTCGATGCCGCCCGCGAAGCCGCTCTCGGCGATCGCAAGATCGGCACCACGAAACGCGGAATCGGGCCGACCTACGCCGATAAGATCAATCGCTGCGGTCTCCGCGTGGCCGACCTCCTCAACGAAGCCTTCGCCCGCGAGGCCATCGCCCATCGCACGGCTGAGGCCAATGAGGTCCTCAAGCGTTTCGACCTGCCGACCTTCGATGCCACCCAGCAGGCCGATGAGATTTTCGCCGCTTTCGCCCGCCTCCGTCCGCACGTGACCAACACCATTCCGGTGCTGCATGCGGCGTGGAAATCCGGGAAAAACATCCTCTTCGAAGGCGCCCAAGGCACGTTGCTCGATATCGATTTCGGCACCTTCCCCTTCGTCACCTCCTCGAACACCACCTCCGGCGGCTCCTGCACCGGCTCCGGGCTTCCGCCCACGGCCATCGATGAAGTCATCGGCGTCTGCAAAGCCTACACCACCCGTGTGGGCGGCGGGCCCTTCCCGACCATGGATGAGGGTCTTTCGGAATACCTCCACAACCTCGGTCGCGAATTCGGTGCCACCACCGGCAGACCTCGCGGCTGCGGCTGGCTGGATGCCGTCCTGCTCCGCCAAGGCTGCATGGTCAATGGTGCCACCGGGCTGGCCGTGACGAACCTCGATGGTCTCGATCAATATGAAACCCTGCGGATCTGCACGGCTTATGACATCGATGGCACCCGCCACGAACTGGCCCCTGCCGACCGCCATGCCTGGGACCGCGCGGTGCCGATTTATGAGGAACTGCCAGGCTGGCTGAGCGACACGACGTCCTGCACGAATTTCGCCGATCTTCCGGAAAATGCCCGTGCCTACCTCTGCCGACTTTCCGAGCTGTGCGACACGCCGATCCAATTCGTGGGCGTGGGGCCGGATCGGGCGCAGACTTTGGTCGCGCCGGGGGCTTCATGAAATTTTCATCGAACCTTCACCTGTCACCCGCTTGCTCGCCCTTCCCTCCACGGCCGGAACTTCCATGTCAGAGCAGCCATCCACCCCGGAACACATCGCCATCATCATGGATGGCAATGGACGCTGGGCGAAAGAACGCGGGCTGCCTCGACGCGAAGGCCACCGCGCCGGAGCGGAGTCGGTCAGGGAATGTGTCGATGCCTGCAAACAAATCGGCGTCCGCTTTCTGACGCTTTACGCCTTTTCCTCGGAAAACTGGAATCGCCCGGCCGCGGAAATCACCGCCCTGATGTCGCTGTTAGAGAAATTCCTCGATCAAAAGGCCGAGGAACTCATGAAACAGAACGTCCGCCTGCAAGCCATCGGCCAGCTCGATCGCCTGCCCGCGCGGACCCGCGCGAAGCTCGATCAGGCCATGGCGCGCACGGCCGATAACACCTCGCTCACCCTCATCCTGGCGCTGTCCTACGGCTCGCGGGAGGAAATCACCGATGCCGCCCGCTCGCTTGTCGCCGATGCCGCGGCGGGCAAGCTCAAGCCCGAAGAGGTCAGCCCCGAACTCCTCGCCTCGCGTCTCTACACTTCTCCATTTCCCGATCCCGACCTCCTGATCCGCACTTCAGGCGAATTGCGCGTTTCCAATTTCCTGCTCTGGCAGATCAGCTACTCGGAGATCGTCATCTTCAAGAAATTCTGGCCGGATTTCAAACAGACGGATTTGTTCGAGGCCGTGGCCGAATACTCGCGCCGTCATCGTCGATTCGGGGCTCTCTAACACCCTAACATGAGCGGCATTCATGGATTTGGGTCCTTCATGGGACTCGAATTCGCCGGAAATACACGGATTGCCGGAATGCCGGGCTCCCGGCTTGCGCCCGACGAAACTCCGCACCACGGTCCGCCCCGAGGGAACCCATGGAGCGTGCGCAGGAACAGATCATACTTATTGTGGACCAGGATCATGATTTCCTGGAATGGGCCACAAAACACCTCTCCGCCGAGGGGCTGAAAATCCTGCGCTGCGATCAGGCGGACAATGCCGCCAAAGTGGTGGCGAAGACCAAGGTGGATCTGTTGATCGCCGACTTGCAGCTTCAGCCCTTCGATGGCCTTGAACTCCTCGCCCGCACCCGCCAGGCATCGCCGGAAACGCTCGTCATCCTGACCGCCGCTTTCCCGAACACCGGACAGGTGATCGAAGCCACCCAGCAAGGTGCCCACGATGTTCTTCGCAAAGAAGCCTTGCCCTTCGAACTCCGCCCGGTGGTGGAAAGCGCCCTCCAAACGGCCGAAGACCGCCGCATCGCCGCCCCGCCCGAAAGCGTCGGCCCCGCCCCGGATGGGCGGGTGAAAATCATCGGCGTTTCCCGCGTGCTGCAGGATGTTTTCAAAATCGTCGGCCGCGTCGCCCGCTCGGACGCGCCAGTCCTCGTCACCGGGGAATCCGGCACTGGCAAGGAACTCGTCGCCAAGGCGGTTCACGAATACTCACCGCGCCGCCAAAAGGATTTCCTCGCGATCAACTGCGGCGCCATCCCGGAAAACCTCCTCGAATCCGAACTCTTCGGCCACGAAAAGGGTGCCTTCACGGGAGCCATCGCCAAACGTGCCGGACGCTTCGAGCAGGCCGATGGCGGCACGCTTTTCCTCGATGAAATCGGCGAAATGCCGCTCTCCGTCCAGGTCAAGCTCCTCCGCGTCCTTCAGGATGGAACCTTTTCCCGCGTCGGTTCGAATGAAACCCAGACTGCGGACGCCCGCATCGTCGCTGCGACCAACCGCAATCTTGCCGAGGAAGTCGCCGCCGGCCGTTTCCGCGAAGACCTTTATTACCGGCTGAACGTCGTCGAAGTCCGCCTTCCGCCGCTCCGTGAAAGACCGGAGGACATTCCGCCCCTGGCCGAGTATTTCCTCCAGCGCATCACCCGCAAGAACGGCATGGCCCAGGTCCGGCTCTCTGCCGAGGCCATCCAGCTCCTTCAGTCCCACCGCTGGCCGGGAAATGTCCGGGAACTGGAAAATACCATCGCCCGCGCCTGTGCTCTCGCTTCGTCCACCGTCCTGCTCGCTTCCGATATCCCCCTCGCGGCCGCTCCGGATCAATCCGGCGGCATCCGCCGGGCGGTCGATGCCCTGATCTCCGCGATGCCTGCCAGCGCTGGCGGTGCGTGGGTGCTGCGGGAAATCGCATCCCGGCTCATCGAGCTTCATCAGGGAGACCTGAAAAATGCCGCACTTGCCCTCGGCATCACGACGGCGGAGCTGAAAAAATGGCATTCCGGAAACTCCTGAGCCGTCCGCGAAGTTGCCATCCGGCCCTCTCTCCGCCAAGCTTCCTCCATGCCGCGACGCCTTTCTTTCCTCGCCGCCCTCCTCGCCGTGGAGGTCGCCGTCGCCGCGCCCCTGGATGAAATCCCCGCTTACAAGCAGGGGATCGATGCCCTTTCCGACCACCTCTGGGATCTTGCCGCACGGCGTTTCGAAGAGGCCATGAAGACCCCGGAGTTGGCTGACAAAGATCGCCAGACCCTCCTGCTCCGCCTCGCTGAATCCCGCATCCGCGCCGGACAGCCGGACTCCGCCGACCTCGCCCTGAGCCACGAGTTGCTCAAAGAGCACCCCGCGCAGCCTTTCTGGAAAGCCCAGAGCCTGCTCGCCCGCGGCCGCCTGGGGGAGGCTCTGGAAATCCTCAAGAAGCTCCCCGACTCCGGGCCCCATCCCATCGAGGCCCTCCTGACCCAAGCCCGGGTCCAAAGGGCCATCGGAGATCGCGAAGGAGCACTGGCGACCCTGGATCGACTCATCCGCCTGCCCAAAGCCCCCGATTCCGCGAGGATCCTTCGGGCGAATTTCCTTTTTGCCGATGGCCTTCCGGAAAAGGCCATTGAAGCCTGCCCCGACCCCACGCGCCTTCCCGCCGCCCAGGCAAATCAAGTCCGCCTTCTCCGTGCCCGCTGCCTGTTGGCCCTGGATCAGCCCGATTCCGCCCTGCCCCTCCTGCAGCGCCTCGTCGGCGATCCCGATGATCCCCTCGCCGCCCAAAACCAGACCTTGCGGGATCATCACCAGGCGATCATCGATCTCGCCCGTGCCCGACTTGCCCTCGGCAAACGCCAGGAAGCGGCCGATGGCCTGCTGCCATTCCTTCCCAAGAACCCCAAGTCTCCGCTGCTCGACGAAGCCTTCAGCGTTCTTGTTTCCTGTCTGCCAGAGGTCCCTGCTCCCAATGACCCCATCCTCACCCGCCTGCGCGAGTGGACTCCGCCCCCACCCGTCCCGCAGCCGCCGCTCCTCATTCGGCCGGATGCTTCCGCCGCTGCCGCCTGGCCTGGAGAAAATCCGCTCGCCGATCCCCTCGCGCCCGAAGCTTTGTTTCATCTCGCCCTTACCAGCCGGCGTCTCGATTTGCCGGATGCGGTCAATACCTCGCGCCGTCTGCTCTCCCGCCTTCGCCTTGAGTTTCCCCATCACCCATTGGTCGGCCCGTCCCTGCTGGAACTCGGCCGCTGGGAACTGGAAGCCGGTCGCAAGGATCGCGCCACGGCTTGCTTCGATGCCATCAGCCGTCTGGGGGATTCCTCGCCACCGGAACTTCGTGCCCAGGCCCTCGCCATGGAAGCCACCGCACGATTTCAGGATGGCGATTTCGATGCCGCTGCGCGCCTCTTCGATGATTCCGCGGATCTCTTAGAAGACGACCGACGTCGCGATGCCCGCCTCAATGCTGCCAGCGCCTTGCTTGCTGCGGATGATCGCAGCGGTTTCGCGAAACTTGCCGAATCCGCCGGGGCCGACTCTGAACTCCAAGCCGATCTGGCACTGGAACGGGCTCTCTATCTCGCTTCCCAGCACAGTCCGGACGCCTTGGCGGATCTTATCGATTTCACCCTTCAGCACCCCGAGCATCCCCGCCTTGCCGAAGCTCGCTTGCAGGCGGTCCTGACGGCGCTCGATGGCCCCCAGCCCGACCTTGAGCAGGCCACGGCTCAATTCGATGCCATTTCCCCGGAACAAAGGTCCCAGCTCAATCCCCCGATCCTCGCCCTCGCCGAGGTCCGGCTTTTGGGCCATTCGGGACGCTGGACGGAGGCGGCCAGCCGTGCCGCCGATTTCATTGCCGCCTTCCCGGAAGACCCTCTGCTCCCTCTCCTGACCTACGAGCGTGGCAAGGCTCTTTTCCGCAACAAGGATTTCAATGATGCCGGCATCGCTCTGAAGTCCCTGGCTCAAAACTGGCCGGATTCCCCGCATGCCCCGGCCGCCCTCTTCCTCGCGGCCCGCGCCGCCGCCAGCGGTGCCACACCCCAGGCGAAGAAAGAAAGCATCGAACTCTTCCGCAAGCTGCTCGATCGCCAGTCGCCTTTCCGTGACATCTCACGGATCGAAATCTCCAATCTCCTGATCAGTCTTGCAGAACTCGATGAGGCCATTGCCATTCTCGATCCCTGGTTCAAGGAAATGCGGGCGGATGACGCCCTGCTGGCCCACGTCGGTCTCCTTCTGGGCGATGCCCTCTATGCCCGGGCGGAAGGCGATGGGAAACTGCTTCAGAGAGTGATCGACGTTCAGGACCGCCTGCTCAAAACCCTCCCGCCGGATTCGCCGTTTCGGGCCCGGATCCTTTACAAAAAAGGCCGGGCGCTTGAGGGCTTCAAGACCACCGCGGCCGAAGACGAGGCACTCATGGCCTACCTCGACGTCGTGCAGGCAGCAGCCGGAAAAACCAAGGCAGACTGGGAATCCATCGAACTTTGCGGTTTCGCCGCCCTCCAAATCTACGGCAATCGCGAGGAGTGGCTGACCGCCAAGAAACTCGCCGAGCGCATCGCCTCACTCAATGGCCCGAGAGCGGCCGATGCGGCGAAGCGCGCCAAGGCGATTGGCCAGGAGCAAATGCTTTGGGACGAGGAATCCGAATTGCCGGAGGCACCACCCGAGCCGGAATCCAGCTCGGATTGACGACGTGCACCCCGGCAGGGGAAAGCCGCTTCAAGCGGCGATCTCGTAGTGCTCGGCGATCTGGCGGAAGATCCGGTCGCGACGTTCGCGAGCTTGATCGACATCCCGGGTTTTCAGGGAAAAACGAAGCCTCTCGGCCGTCGCATCGGGCTTGTGAACCGTCAGGTGACACCACCAGACTCCCCGATTGTTCCAAAGATGATGATTCGGATTGTCCTGATTGACGCGGAGGGCGAGCTTCGCTTTGCGTTTCATGAGTTTTACGACTGTCTCGGGATTCCATGAAGCGCTCCTTATCGGCAAAAACTGACAAAGCGCGCTGACAGCCCGATTGGAAGTGATCAGAGCTGTCAGACAAGTTTATTTGCGTCGAAATCAGGCTTTTCTGACGAAATTGTCGAAAACGCACACAGAATCCGGCGCGATTTTCCTCAGGCCGATGGCAATGCCTCAGCGAAGATGGATTCGATGAGCGGGTAGTCCTCCTGACCGCAGGAAATCCGCAACAAATGGTCGGGAACACCGCAACCGGCCGCCCAATCCCGCTCATGATAGTGGGCCAGCATCACGTAGGGACAGCCCAGAGTGAATGGCGTCCCGAAGCTCGGACCCTTGCTGATTTTCAGGGCATCGAAGACCTTGGCCACCTTCTTCGGCTGCCGCAGGGTGAAGGACAGCAGACCACCGAAGCCACCGCCCGGTGCCATGATCTCCCGGTAGCGCTGGGTGTTGGTCAGACTGGGGTGCCAGACCTGATCCACAGCGGGATGGTCGGCGAGATAGGCCGCAAGCTTGCTGCCGGACTCATTGGGCCGGGCCATGCGGGCCGGGAAACCCTTGAGGTTCTCCAGCATCACCTGGGCATCACCCACGTAGAGCGGTGCCGTTTCCGCGGACTCTCTCGCCAAGGCGGGACAGAAATCCCCCGAAAAGGCTGAATCCTCACGCACCACCGCCATGCCACCCATCACATCCCCTTCGCCCGATAGCCATTTCGTGAGACTGCAAGTGACCACGTCGGCAAAGGCGAGCGCCCGCACATTGAAGGGGCCTGCCGAAGAGTCATCGATCACCAGCGGCGTCCCTCCCTTCCGGCAGGCTTCAGCCACTGCCGGGATATCCGCACAGCGCAGCAAGGGATTGCTCGGAACCTCGGTGAAAACCGCCGCGAACTCACCCGACCCGATGCGCTGGAGGGCGATATCGAAGGACTCTCCCTCGCACTCATTCAAGAACACCACGCCATTGCCAAAGTGCTCCTGCACCTTCAAGGCGTCCACATAGGGAAACTCGAGCTGCAGGGTCTTTTTTCCCGCAGCCACCCCCGGAAGCGCCCGCATCACGGCCGTGATGGCGGACATCCCGCTGCTAAAGATCGAAATCATCTCGGCCTTGGTCTGATAGATGCCGGCCAAGCGCCGCTTGAGAAGGTGCTCCTTGCTCCCGCTTTTCACCTTGCCCGACAACCAATCCTCCGCCTGTCGACTGCTGATCAGTTCCCCGGTGAACCTCTGGTAATCCTTCGCCAAAGGTGCCGCTGCTGCGGGAAGCACGATCGCTTGAAAGCCCTCAAAGCTGACCGCCCGGGCCGCCCCGCCCCAGCGCTTTTCGATCCACCTTTGGGCACGGTTCGCCGCACCCTTTGTGGCAAACAGCCAGACCGATTCCCCTTCCCGACCAATTTCCGCCGCCGCCATGGCCGTCAATCTCGCGACCCAGGAATTTCGGAAAAACCGCGGATATCCTGCGCGCAGACGTCCCATCACCTTGTCCCGACCCTCTTCGTAGCCCACCACGGAGTTCCACGTAGGCAAACAAACCGAGCAGGCGTGAGGGGAATCCGGCAAAGGAACGCCCAGGTCATCGATACCCCATGCGGGCGATGTGACGAAGTTCCTCATGCGGCCCCCTGAATGACCCGGAATTCAGCTTCCGGGCAAGCGGGAATTGCATGGGTCTCCCCCCAACTTCAGCCATCCCCCGGCCATGATGAGAACACACCCCGGCCCTTCCGCCTCCTGCAAGGGTTCCGGGCTTCAAAAACCCGGGCGCCGCCGTTCTCAATCCGAGACAGACCAACGGCGATTTCATTGTTTTTCGGCATGAAAATCGGTTTTACCCGTTAAATCAGGTGTAGTGTGAACTTTTTGTATTCACATCTGATGTCAGACCCATACAATTCCTCAAAATCCCGGCGCATGAATGTGAAAGTCTTCCAACGATCCCGGCCCCTGGCAAAAAATGGGTTCGCTCTTGTGATCACCATCAGCCTGATGGTCCTCCTCGCCATGTTGGCCGTCGCCCTGCTCTCCCTGTCCAGTGTTGCCATCCGATCGAGTGGAAATGGCAATGCCATGCAAGAAGCCCGCGCGAATGCCCGCTTGGCGCTCGATCTGGCGATTGGCGATTTGCAGAAAGCCATGGGTCCGGATCAGAGAGTCAGTGCTCCCGGGCAGTTCGTGGATCCTAATGCCCCTCTCGGGCTGACCGGGGTTTGGCAAAGCCACGAACCCAGCCCCTCGGAACCTTCGGTTACCCCATCCAACCGCTTCTACCGTTGGCTGGTTTCCGCCTCAGACACTTCGACCCTCACCCGTGGCTCTGCGATCCCCTCGACTTCCGCTTCCGGGGTCACCTTGATCGGTTCCTCGTCGCTCGGGGGTTCGAATGATCCCACCAAACTCTTCCGGGCACCGAAGGTGACCCTGACGAATGACAAAAACGCCGTCAGCGGAGGAATCGCCTACGGGGTCTTCGATGAAAGCACCAAAGCCCGCCTGAATATCGAACCCGAGCGGACCGGTTCTTCGTCCTCGGATGCCATGGCCGCGCTCGGCGAGGCACGGCGTTTCGGCATGGAGGCCGTGAGTGATTTCGAAAGATCCAGCATCAAGTGGAGCGATGCGGATGGACAGGCGAAGATCAGCACCCTGGATTCCACTTTGCTTCGGGATCGAAATCTGCCGATCGGAGAACTCAGCCACGACGTCACCGTCTGGTCCCGGGGTCTCCTCACCGATACCGCTCGCGGCGGACTTCGCGGGGATCTGAGCACGCTTTTCGAGGTGGCACTTCCCACCACTGCATCCACAGGCCCGTCCCTGAACCAGACTCTCTACTATGATCCTAGTGCTCCAGGAACCGTGGCACGCGCGGCAGCGAACCCCACATGGGGAGTCTTGAGCGGTTTCTCCACTCTCTATCGCAGCGTCGTTCGCGACAACACCGGCGATTTCAAGGTCAATGCCACCCTTCCCCGCACCTTTGTCCCCTACCGTGATCGCGGCGGACGCATCACTCCCAACATCACCACGCTCAATGGCACGATCCTCATGCCGGTGGTCTCCAAGGTGGAAATGCAGTTTTCCGTCCTCACCCGCCGCCCTCACGGTGGCTGGCCCGCGAGCATTCAAACCACCACGGGAAGCTCGGATTACAAGACGATGGTGCACCTGATCTATTCGCCGGTGGTCACCGTTTACAATCCCTACAATGTCCCCTTGGAGTTTCCGAATTTGCGCATCCGTTTCGCGAATGTCCCCATCGGCTTCCAGTTCGAGGTCAATGGCCAGAACGTGACCACGGGATACACTCCTCTCAATCAGATGTATGTCTCGCTTGAAGGGAACTCCAACACCAAAAAGGAATTCTTCCTCAAGCTCGTTCCGCAACTCAGCGGGTCGACCAGTCTATCGCAATCGATCACTCTCCAACCGGGCGAAAGCCGGGTCTTCGGCACCCCGGTCCCGCCGAACTGGAGTTGGGCCAAGGATCGCCCGGGCGATGGCAACACGATGTTCGATTGGCGCAGTGACAAGACCTCGCAAGCCAATCCTTTCGAGCTTGCCGCCGGTTGGCCCGGATCCGGTGCCGGGTTCGATATCGACTGGCTCGTCCCCCGCCCTCTCAAGTCCCCGGCGGCCAAGATGGACGGCGTCCTTCCCTTGAAGGAATCCGACCAATTGAACGTCCGCTTTCTCCCTCTGGCTTCCGATGCCGCAGGAAACGAGTTCACGGCCACCGTCGATCTCGATATCGGCCGCGGACGTTACTCCCCGGCATCCGTGATCCAATTGACCTACAATGGCACATCAGGTCTCACGGATCTCCTCACCAAGCGCCAGCAACGCGATGTGACTTTCCCGGCATCTCTTGTCGCGCCGGTCCTCCCTTCCCAGATTTTCGAAGAGGACACGACCGAAATCAAAGACTACGCCCGAGCCAAGCCCTTTGCCATTTTCAGCTTCTACAATAAGACCGCCATCGATGGTGGATCCGCTGCGAGACCGGGCACCGTCAATCCCCCCACGGATCTCATCAGTGTCATCGACTCCCGCCGCGATCACCCGGCCATCCATTCCACCGAGTTCGCCATGCTGCCGATCCGGAATGCAGGTGCAGGAAACACCGGCGCCATCGAAATCGATGACCGGGATCGGGGTTACTCGACCACCGGAAACACCGCTCGCAGCGGCATCCGGGCGGCACCGCTTTATGAAATCCCGCTGATTCCGCCGCAATCGATCGCTCAAATCCGCCACGCCAATCTCGCCGGTTCAGGGCATTTCCCGCGCTTCACCTACACCGCCGGGGAATCCTGGGCGCATCCTTTGATCGATGGCGGCCAAGTGGTCATCAATGGTGCCAAGGGCTATCCCTATCTCGATCACAGCTGGTTGGCGAATTCGACGCTGTGGGACAGTTGGTTTTATTCCACGCTTTGCAGCTACAATGGGCCTGCTTTCGTCGGCAACACCGCCCGCAGTCGGGATCAAGTCGTCGGAGACTTCCTCAGTGGCAGTCGGCCGCTGCTCAACCAGCGCTTGAGCCCGCGAATCACCGGCAGCATCCAAAGCACCACCTCAAATCTCGCCGCCGGCATCGAAGGAGCCAGAAAGGCTGCCGCGCACCTGTGGGTTGAGGGTCCGTTCAATGTGAATTCGCTTTCGGTCGAGGCTTGGAAATCCATTCTCGCCAGCCTGAACGGAAGCACTCTCACGGTCCTCGATCCCTTGGCAGTGGGCAGTGGCATGGGCGTTCATACGGCCAGCTCCCCGCTTCCCCGGACCCGACGCAGCACCGGACCTCCCATCGGAACCGGCAGCAATCGCGAGCAACGCTGGAGGGGTTTCCGCTCGCTCACCGATGGCGAGGTGGATGCCCTGGCGGAAAGCATCGTGGAGGTCACTCGGGAACGCGGACCTTTCCTTTCGCTGGCCGACTTCGTGAACCGCGATCCCCAAGGCAATACCGACGAGCGCCTCATGGGGGCTCTCCAACAAGCGATCGAGGAGAGCAACGTCAATGCCGTGTTCTCCACCCAAGCCATCAACCCCGACCGCGACGGGCGGGAGATCCCCATCGGCGAGGTCACCGGAGTCGGTTTCCCCTTCCCGGAAGCCATCGCCGGTCCGAACTATCAGGGCGCGCCCGGATACCTGACTCAGGGAGATATCCTCAGTGCCATGGGATCGATTCCCACCGTTCACGGCGATACCTTCAGGATCCGCGCTTATGGCGAAAGCATTCAGAACGGTCGCATCGCCGCCAGCGCCTGGTGCGAGGCCGTGGTTCAGCGGGTTCCGGATTTCGTCGATCCATCCGATACGCCGGAAACCCCCGTGGCTTCCCTGCGTCCTTCGAACCGCAACTTTGGACGGCGTTTTGAGCTCGTTTCCTTCCGGTGGCTGAATCCCGATGAAGTTTGAGACGTCCAGCCGCTTGCCAGCCATCGAACCCCTCTCCAAGCTGTCCTCATGTTTCGAGTCCTTGTGATCCTCACGCTGCTCCTCACGCCGCTCTTGCTGCACGGCCAGCAGATCGAATTCCGGACACTATGTTTCCAACAACTCGCCGGCATCACGGAAGTGACGGTCCCAGGCACCGAAGAAGGCCAAAGCCAAACGGTCCCGCTCTATCAGGAGTATTCCCCGGTCTTCAAAACCACGGCGAAGGATGGCGAACTCCATTTCAAGGTTCCCGTGAAGGATGCCAAGGAAGGTGAGCCGACGGAACGATCGATCGGCTCGGTCAAGATCTCCGGAAACGGACCTTACCTCTTTGTGTTTCTCCCGGGGTCTGATGAGAAGAAGCCCTACCACATCCTGTCCCTGAAGGATGATACCGCCAGTTTCCCCTGGGGACACATGCGCCTCCTCAACATCGCCCAGGTCCCCGTGCGCTTCCATCTCGGCGAGCACGAGGGCCCCAAGGCCAAACTCGTCAAGCCGGGAGCCATGGTGGACGTCGAACCGATCCGCAAGGTCAACGCCTACAACATGTTCAATGTGATCATCGAATTCGGCACGGCCGATGGGAAATTTGTCACGGTCAACAACACCCGCTGGAAGTCCGTGAAGGTCAAGCGCAGCCTCGCCATCGCCTTCGTGGATGCCCAGTCCCAGGCACCGGTGGTGGCACTCTTCGATGACATCCAGCCTGCGGTGATCGAATAAGATTCGGATTTTCCGCTACCCAAAGGCGGAATCCGGGTTTGAATCTCCGCATGAAGGGATGGAAAGCTCCAGCACTGGTCTTTGGCGTGATTTGCCTGGGGCTGGGTGCGGGATGGTTTTTCGGCACCGCAGCCAGCAGCGTGGAGCCTGAAAAGAAGGCGTCCTCCACCCCGGATGTTTCCCCTCCCTCGACCCGGGAAAGGGCACCCGGCCCCGCCCGCACGATGGAAAGGGCGGAGACCGGACGGCGGATCGAGGACCCGGAGGCCGATGCCAATGGAGCCCTTCGCAATCAGCGCACGATCACTTTTTCCTCCGCGGAGGCCATGAAGGCTTTCCTCGCAAAGATCGAGGGCAAAGGGATCGCCATCCTTGGCAGCATCGATGCCCTCCATACGCTGAGGGTGGGATTTCTCGATCCCGATGAACTCGCCTCATTGCTCGATGGCAGCGAGGAAATGGGCTTCATCTTCCCGGCCTACATCCCCGGTCAGGGAGGCGTGCAAGCGGGAGCCATCGGCTTCGGCAATCAATACCTCCAATGGCTCGGAGCCAGAGGCGATCGCTCGGCTTGGGGAGATGGGGTCGTGGTCGCCATCCTCGACACTGGTGTCATTGCGGGTTCCTCCTTCTCCGGCCAGGTGCGGAGCCAGGCTTTCATCGAATTCCCGTCGGATGCCAGCCAGATCAATGGCCACGGCACGGCCGTCGCTGCGATCATCGCCAGTCAACTCGGTCTTGCTCCGGGGACATCGATTCTCGACTACCGGGTGGCCGATGACTCCGGGACTTCCGACACCTACCTCATCGCCCAAGCCATCCTCGCTGCGACCGATGCCGGTGCCGACATCATCAATATCTCCCTCGGTTCCCGCGGCTCATCGAGCATTTTGCGCAAGGCCATCGAGTATGCTTCCGCCGCAGGCGTGGTGATCGTCGCTTCCGCTGGAAATGATGGCTTTGACAGCGTTTCCTACCCCGCTGCTTACGATGGCGTCGTCGCCGTGGGCGCGGTCGATGCCAAGGGGGAATTGCTGGATTTCTCGAATCGCGGAGCCGTCACGCTTGTTGCCCCCGGGCTGGAACTGACTTCGCTCGGGACCTCGGGGCAATACGTCAGTTTCAGCGGCACTTCGGCTTCGGCACCGGCGGTTACGGGAGCCATCGCGGCGACCATGGCGATCCGGAATTCCACCTCCTCGCAGGCTTTGGAAACCGTTCTGGGACAAGCCAATGAGGCAGGTGCTCCAGGCGACGACTCTTTCTACGGTCAGGGGATCCTGAACGTCGGGCGGGTGCTCACTGCGAATGTCGCTGGCTTCGATGACGTCGCGGTCGCATCGAACCATTTCACCTACGATGCTTCTGGTAATTCGATCGTCGAGGTGGTGATCGAAAACCGCGGCACCACGCGCATCATCAATGCCCCTCTGAGTGTGGATACCGGCTCAGGCGTCCGCCAGGCAAACATCGCCTCCCTCGCTCCAGGAGCCATCCAGTCCTTCACGTTTCCGGTATCCTCCTCTTCCGGCGCGACGGTTTCATCGAGCATTCAGCTTTCGAATGGCGTGACCGACCGGATTCCGGCAAACAACTCGCGTGCCGACACGCTTGCTCCTGCCGATACTGAGTAGTCTCGTCCTCATCGTCTCATTGGGGGCCGATGACCGTTGGGCTCCGCAGGCGGTCGCCGGTCCGATAAATCAGCTTGTCGTTTCCGGCAATGCCTGCGGCCCCGCGGCGCTGCTTGGTTCGCTGCGTTGCGGCGATGACGACTCCCGCGCCATCTACGCCGCCGTTCCCGGCAACAATGATCGGTCCCGGCTGCTTTATCTCATCCGCACGCTCGGACTGCGGCCTTCGGTCTCTCTTCGGGATCGCGCCCGCTGGACCCGCCAGGGCATCAACCCGGAAGACCTTCACGCCATCGCCCGTGAGCTGTCCGAAAGCACCGGACAACAGCCACCCCGGATGCTGGGTTTGCATGCTCCCGCAGGAACGAAAGGAACCAAAACCCTGCAAACCGTCCATCGGGCCTTCCGCGATTCACTCGCCGACGGATTTCCTCCGGTGCTCGCCATCCGACGCTATGTTCTCCGCAAGGGCCAGTGGCAGATGTTGGACGGACATTTCATTTCAATCGTCCGCGTTCCGGAGAGACTCGATCGTTCCGCCACCTCGTTCTCCCTGACCTACTTCGATCCATGGGGCGCGAAGAAACGTGAGGCCAGCATCGAGATCCCATCCCGTCCCTTTCTTTCCCAAGACCCCGCGAAACCCGGAGCCTTGGAGCTTCGAGCCCCGGAGGCGGATGTGGGCAAATCGAAAGTTCGCAGTGGTGAGTTCACACTCCTCGCGCCCACCGTGATGATCGGCGAGTGATCAGGTGGCCCGATCCCACTCAACGCAGGCTCGCGAGATACCACTCGGCGATCTTCCAACCGCCGAAGAGCCAGCACAAAGCTCCCATCGCGAGAAAGGGGCCGAAAGGCAGTCGCATCCCGAAGCCGACCCTCCCCAGAACCGCCGCTGCGATCGCCAGGAGAGAACCGGCAAGCAGCGCAAAGAAGACCCCGAACCAGCCGAAAAAGGCACCGATGACTCCCATCAGGTGGACATCACCCATTCCCATGGCTTCCCGCGGAACCACCGCACGCTTCGCAGTTCCTTCGAGGCTCTTGACCTCTTCGAGGATGACATGACGGCCATCGGCGAACGTCACCCCGTCTTCGCGAATCACCACTTCACCGGGGACAGCCTCATCCCCATTGATCCGAACCGTATCGCATTCGATGACGAGCTTGTCCGACTTGCGGAAAAACAGATCCCACCAATCCACCGTCTCCGATCCCATGTGAAAACGGATGGGTTCCTCCTCACCCTTGGGTTCCTCAAGTCGCCATGCCACCGCATCCTCGTGCTTCCACTCGGTCTTGCCGAATGCCAATTTTCCTAACAGAACCACGGCCCACAGCCCGAAGTAGCCGATCACGCCCCCGAGGATCGATGACTTCAAGCCATCCTTCCATCCGGGATCGATCGACGACCAAGCCACCAAATCCGGCAACTCCGGCATCAACAAGGCCGCCAGAACTCCGGCCACGGTGCTGGAAATCGTCAGTTCGAGAGGGATGATCAGATGTTCGGCATCGATGAATGACAAGGCGACCAGCGCCGAGACGAGGAACCAAAGAGGAAACACCACCGCATGAGCCATTTCCACGCGCTCCGCACCTGCCCGTCCCACCACCACCCACCACACCGCGCAGAAAAGCAGGCCTGTTAGAAGTTCCACCGCAAAGTATCGGAATGAAATCCGCCCCTTGCAGTCCGGACAACGCCCGCGCAAGGCCAACCAACTGATCAGCGGAATGTTCCGGCTCATCGGAATCGCCGACTTGCAGCCGGGACAAAAGGATCGCTTCGGCTCATTCACGGAGATCCCCAGCGGCATCCGATAGATCACCACGTTCAGAAATGAACCCACACAGATCCCGATGATGAAGGCCGCAAGCCACCAGGCGGGATGATCGAGGGTCGGAAAGACAGTCACGGGCGGATTTAAGCCGATCCCATCTTTTTCGGAAATCCGAAATTTCGCGGCCCCAATCCAAAAGGCATCCCCCACCAAAGGAAACAGCCCTCCCCGTAGTCCACGGGCACCGGAGCTTTCGCGTCCGGCACCCGTGGGCCCCTGGGGGGGCTGTGCATTTCCCTTACGAGAGAGAGCCTGCCAGATTCCCGCCCGCTGCGGAATTACGTGATCGCGTCGGGTTTGATCCCTCTACCCCGGCGGAAACTTTTCCTGCCTCACGAGCCTCCCCGAGGCCCGAAAAACGGACGGGCGCCCGAGGGGGAGAATTCCGGCGCCCGTCTGCTTTCTTGGGTGATGTCGGGAAACCCCGACACCCGCATCATGCCTCCATCTCCCCTTGCCCGCCATTACGCCATCGCGCTACCGCCAATCCGTTAGACTCTCTTCAACGCTTCACTCGGCAGTGGGTTTGGCAGAATAGATCATCACCGGTCCGGTGACTCCGCCACCTTGCACTTTGCGGAGCTTTTCCACGGCTTTGATCACTTTCATCGCACCCATCTCGGCATCCTCCATCGTGCTCGCGCGGCTGAAGCTGAATCGCAGACTGCTTTTGGCAACCTCATCGCTCAGCCCCATCGCTTTCTGCACGTGGCTCGGCTGCTGTTTTCCCGTCATGCAGGCGCTGCCCGCAGAGCAGGCCACACCGGCGTCATCCAGCAGGATCAGCAGGCCCGCCGCCTCGCAACCTGCGAAAGAAACGTGACTGGTCCCCGCGACCCTGAAGTCTTGATCCCCGTTGACCACCACGCCACGGAGTTGCTCCAGAAGGATGTGCTCGAATCGATCCCGGATCGCGCCGACTTTTGATCCGCCCGGATCCTCAGCCAGCGCCGCGAGCGCGAGTTCGGCGGCGACCCCCATGCCCACGATGCCTGCGACGTTTTCCGTGCCGCTTCTCCGCCCGATTTCCTGTCCTCCACCACGAAGCAAGGGCTCAAATCTCAAGCCCTCTTTCACATGCAAGGCCCCCACTCCCTTGGGGCCGTGAAATTTGTGCGCACTCACACTGAGGTAATCCACGTCCACCGATGAAACATCGATCCCGATTTTGCCCACCGCCTGGATGGCATCGCTGTGAAATGCCAGTCCGCATCGCTTGGCGATCTCACAAGCTTCCTCAATGGGCTGAATGATCCCGGTCTCGTTGTTCACCCACATCACCGAGGCAAATCCCCCACCCTCCCTCGCCCGCTCGCAGGCGGCCCGATAGTCGTTCATGTCAAGTCGACCTCCGCCGGTGACTCCGCATCGATCCACCGCGTAGCCGACTTGCGCGAAGTTCTCGATGACCCGGAGCACGGCGCTGTGTTCGATGGCGGTACTCACCACGCGGCCGTTCTTCCGGCCGATCCAGCGGGCCAGCCATTTGAGTGCGGTGTTGGTGCTTTCCGTGCCGCCGCTGGTGAAAACCATTTCCTCCGGCCGCGCACCGATCAATGCGGCCACTTGCTCACGGGCCTTTTCCACCGCTTTTCGCGCTTCCTTCGCCGCCCGATAGGAGCTGCTTGGGTTCGCCCAATTTGTGGTCATCCATGGCAACATTGCCTCCAGCACCTGCGGGTCCATGGGGGTCGTCGCATTCGCATCCAGATAAGTCACGCCCGCAGGCTATCCCGGCAGGACCCACCCATCAAGCCCCCCATTTCTTCGCTGGACAGGGGGCGCTCCCGCATTATCGGCCAGCATGCAGGACCCGCGCGCCATCATTCTCCGCTTGCTCCGCGAGAGACGCCCGGGCGCGAGCATCTGCCCCTCCGAGGCCGCCCGCCAGCTCGACCCGGTCCATTGGCGCGATCTTATGGAGCAAGTCCGCGAATGTGCCGCCCGGATGATGGCTGCCGGGGAACTCGTGGTGAGCCAGGGCGGAAATCCGGTTGATCCTCTCTCTGCCCGCGGCCCGATCCGGCTCCGCTTCCCCCACCCTCCTTCATGAAAAAACTCATCCTCATTCTGGGCGATCAGCTCGATTCCCAAAGCGCGGCCATCGCCACCGCGACACCCGGACATGACGTGCTTTGGATGGCCGAAGCCAAAGAGGAGTCCACGCATGTCTGGTCCCACAAACAACGCATCGTCCTCTTCCTCTCGGCCATGCGGCATTTCCGGGATGAGTTGTTAGAAAAGGGGCACAAGGTCGATTACACCCCGCTCGATCAACGCCAGCATGGCGGCAGCCTCTCCACGGAACTTGCCAAAGCGATCCGTCGTCACAAGCCGGAGCGGGTCGTCATGGTGGAGCCGGGAGAACACCGCGTGCTCGTGGACATCCGCCAGACCTGTGAGTCCGCCAAGGTCCCCTTGGAAGTACTCGCGGACCGCCATTTCCTTTGTTCCATCGATGAATTCCGTGCCCATGCCCACGGCCGCAAGTCGCTCCGCATGGAGTTCTTTTATCGGGAAATGAGAAAACGTCACGGCGTGCTCATGGAGGGCGATCAACCGGTCGGCGGGGCGTGGAATTTCGACCCCGAGAACCGCAAGAGTTTCGGAAAGTCCGGCCCAACAGGGCTGACCCCGCCTGAAATCCCGGAGCCCGACGCAACCACCCGCGAGGTCATCGATCTCGTCGAAAAACATTTCCCCACCCACCCCGGCTCCCTGGCCACGTTCCCCTGGCCCGTCAATCGCAGCCAGGCCTTGAAACGCCTGCGGATCTTCATCGACCGCATCCTCCCGAACTTCGGCGATTTCCAGGATGCGATGTGGACGAAGCAGCCCTGGCTCCACCATTCCCTGCTGGCTTCATCGCTCAACTTGAAACTCCTCCATCCCCGTGAGGTCATCGCCGCCGCCGAAGATGCCTGGCGCGCCGGCAAGGCGCCGCTCGCCGCCACAGAGGGATTCATCCGCCAGATCCTCGGCTGGCGAGAATACGTCCGGGGGATCTACTGGCTGCACATGCCGGAATATCTCGATCGCAATGCGCTCGATGCAGATCAGGATCTCCCGGATTTCTACTGGAATGGTCGTACTTCGATGCGATGTCTTTCCGAGTCCATCGGCCAGACCCTGGAGTTCGGCTACGCCCACCACATCCAGAGGCTCATGGTCACCGGGCTCTATGCGCTTCTCCTCGGAGTTCGTCCGCGGGCGGTTCACGAATGGTATCTCGCGATTTATGTCGATGCCGTGGAATGGGTCGAACTGCCCAACACCTTGGGCATGTCCCAGTTCGCCGATGGTGGCGTCATGGCCTCGAAACCCTACTGCGCCAGCGGAAAATACATCCAGCGGATGAGCAACTACTGCCAGTCCTGCCCCTATGATCCGGGCAAGAGGACTGGCCCGAAAGCCTGCCCTTTCACGACACTCTACTGGGATTTCCTGCTTCGACACGAACCCGCCCTTGCCGCCAATCCGCGCATGGTCATGCAGGTCCGCAACCTTGCTCGCATCGGCACCGATGAACGGGAGAAAATCCAGGCGCAGGCCGAAATGCTCCGCTGTAATCCCGCAGGGCCCATCGAGCCGGAGTGGTTCGGTTAGATCGCTTTATTCGACCACCTCAAGCCGCACCAGACAGCGTGGACCGGGAGAGGGAAACTCCGCCGTCACCCAAAGCCTCAGGCTGGCATCGACCTCGGTGGACAAGGATCCCAGAGGGGTTAGCCAATCCGTGCCGTTTTGACTGATGCGAACTCTCCAGGCCAACCCGTCCTTGCGCTCGAAGGGGTTGGCGAGATCGAATCCCGCAAGGTCCATCGGGAAACGAAGGCTCACCATGCCAGTCGCGGCGTCCACGGAAACCTCCATGTTGGCTCGCTCTCCTTCGGGCAATCCATGGAAGGTTTCGATGATGTCCGGCACCCCATTGACGTCCGCGTCGGTCGCCGTCGGCGGGCTTTCAAACCGACTGGCTGGCGCTTGCAGATCCACTTCCGTGGCCGCCGCCAGAGTGGGTTGATCCGCTCCGGCATATCTCACCCAGTCCACCGGTTCTTCGACGATTTCCCCTCCGGTCCGATTCATTACACCGCCCCCTTCGCTGGCATCGATCCCCAGCAAGGGCAGCGTCGGCAAGGGTCCGGGATGCGTCGATCCCATCAGGGCGGATTCGACATCCGCGGGACTGGCTGTCGGGTGGTTTCCCAGGTGGATCAGGCCCGCCGCCGCAGCAAGAGCGGTCGCGGGACTCGTGCCATCGATTTCGAGAATCCAACTGAAGCCATTCGAAGCCGGCGAAATCGTCGGCACATCAAGTCCCGGTGCGAGAAGATCGACGGCGCTTCCGGTATTGGAGAAGGAACAAAGGGAACGATTCGAGTCATGCGCGCCCACACAAATCACGCCATCCATCGATCCATACGAAGCTGGCGGGAAGCGCGATGCATCGAGCCCGAGATTTCCGGCTGAAACAAACACCGTCAGCCCCTCGGCCAAGGCCGCCTTGAAGGCACTTTCCAAGACATAACTCGTGGTCGCCATTTCCGTGGAAACAGCCATGCAAATTGCCCCGGGTTTGCCTGGGTTGGCCCGTTGATACTTGACCGCTTCGATGATGGCCTTGGCCAGCAAGGATACCGACGAGGTGGTCTCCGTCGGGAAAACATCATAGTTCACAAGTTCCACCCGGGTTTCACTGGCCAGGCCATATTCATGATCGACGACCAGGGCCAACATCTCC
>JALOTY010000025.1 GCA_025457665.1 Akkermansiaceae bacterium
GAATGCCGATGCCCCTTTTTCCGCTGCGCGATCAACCATGATGCCTCGCATCCCGCATCGTCCGTGCAAAGCTCATCTTCCAGCGCGCCGCAGGGACCTGTTAGACCATCCAGGGTGATGGCTTCCGCCATTTCCTCCTGAAGACGCCGCCGCGCCTCCTGCCACAGCAAAGTTCGGGCGGAGGGCGGAAGGGTGGGAGAGAGGGACATGGTCAAAGGGGCACGCCCACGCTGCCTGTTTCCCCACACCTTTGGCCAGTGCGGAATCGACTTCATCGACCGCATTTCCCATGGCTTCCGTGATCACGTCTCCTTCATCGCGGTATGGAAGGTCCCGTCGAATCCTGACATCTTGCGGGTGTCAGCGACGCCGTCGTGACCAGGCCGGGGGGCCGGGTGACGAAAGCCAAGCTCGGTTTCACACACCAGGGACAAGAAGATCGGCCCATGCGCTCCGGGGGGAGTGGATGGGCCGATTTCGTGATGCCGGGACGAGAAGAATCTCCTCAGCTTCAGGAGTGGGACATGGCAGCAGGGCCTCAGTCCTTGCGATACGGAGCAAGCGCCGCGATGCCATTGCCGGTCAGTTCCAGCACATACCCTGCAGGCATGATCCCGAGACTGAACTGTCGATCCCGGGCAATGCGGACACCGCCTTTCTCCAAGGCCTGTCGAAGATTGTGATAAGCGGCCGATGGAGGATGAAAGGCTTTTTTCTGGACCGCTCGCGGTGCTTCGCGGAGGGGTGGGGGCATGAAGGTTCCTGAAACGATGAAGGCGGTGGTGTTCCGGGCGGGCGTGGCCTTGGACGATCCCAAGGCGGCGGAGTGGGCCGAACTCCCCGTGGTGCCGCCGGGTGGCTACGATGTGTTGGTCCAGGTGGCGGCGGTGGCCATGAATCCGGTGGATACCAAGGTCCGAGGGACTCGCGAGGCGGTTCTCGGTTTCGATGCCGCAGGGACGGTGTTGGCCGTCGGTCCCGAGGTCATGGGGGTTTCCCCGGGGGACGAGGTCTACTACGCTGGTAGTATTTCCCGACAGGGATCAAACGCGACGTATCAGTTGGTGGATTCGCGAATCCTGGCGCGGGCCCCGCGTGGCATCGGTCCGGCAGCGGCGGCAGCGCTGCCCTTGACGACGCTGACGGCGTGGGAATCGCTCTTCGACCGACTCGGGATCGATCCCGAGGGTGCGGACTCCGGTCGTTCGCTGCTGGTCATCGGCGGGGCGGGTGGTGTGGGATCGATTGCGATTCAACTCGCGAAGATCGCCGGACTGCGGGTGATCGCCACAGCCTCGCGACCGGAAAGCTCGGAGTGGTGCCGCTCGCTGGGTGCGGATGCGGTGGTGGATCATCATGGAGATCTTCTGGTCCAGATGGCTGCCGCGGGTTTTCCGCAGGTGGACTTCATCGCCAACTTCAATCGGACCGATGAATACTGGAAGCTCATGGGCGACCTGATCGCGCCTCAGGGCAAGCTGGTGCTCATCGTGGAGCCGACGGGCGATCTGCCCTTGGGAGGGGAATACAAGCGGAAGAGTGCGGTGATCGCATGGGAATTCATGTTCACCCGGCCGCTATTCGGAACGGAGGATCTGGCGCGGCAAGGGGAAATCCTCGCGCGGATGAGCGAGTGGGTGGAGGCCGGGAAAATCCGATCGACCTTCGCCGAGAACCTCGGCCCGATCTGCCCGGAGAATCTCGTTGAGGGGCATCGAAGGATCCTCAGCGGACGGACCGTGGGCAAGCTGGTGCTCGAAGGCTGGGACTGAGCAGGAATTTCACGCTGCGATGACAAATTGATTTCCCGAATCGGTTAAGTTCTGTTAAAGACCGCGCGGGATGGCATCGAACAAGTCGGCACCACGAGCAAAAATCACCCGTCTGAGGGCTCAGACGAAGGCGATTCGCATGGTGAATGCGGTTCTGATGTCGATCTTCGGACTCTGTCTGGGCGGGCTCACCGTGGCCTCTGCCTTGCCGCAAAAGCGCAAGCTCGCGGAAAAAGAGCAGGAATTGCAGCGGGTGCTCGACCAGGAACGTCAGGTCATTGCCGCGAAAGAGGATGCCCAGTCGGCCTGCGATGCCATCATGGAGGATCCCGAGTATCTTGAGATTCATGCTGTGGACCGGCTCAACGTCCATCGCCCGGGAACCACGATCTTCCGGATGGAAAGGGAAAACTGATGGAAGCGGATATCGAAAGGGTGCTCATTGCCGAGGAGGTGATCGACAAGCGGTTGGATCTTCTTGCCCGTCGCATTGAGGAGGATTTTCCCGGTGAAATCATCCAGGTGATCATCCTGCTCAAGGGGGCTCTGGTTTTCGCAGCGGACCTGACCCGGCGGCTTCCGCGGATGCTGGAGATCGAGTGTCTCAATGTTTCCAGTTACCACGGCGGCACGGAGAGCAGTGGCCAGGTGGATTTCCTCGATCACAAACTTCCGGACGTGAAGGGTCGGCAGGTGCTGGTGCTCGATGACATTCTGGATACCGGCCGCACCCTCCGCGCGGTGGTGGATCGCTTGACGGCCGATGGTGCCGCCAAAGTCAAAACCGGCGTTCTCCTTGCCAAGGACAAGGCCCGCGCGGCGAATGTGGAGGCGGATTACGTGGGTTTCGTCATCGGCGATGAATTCGTGGTGGGATACGGACTCGACTATCAAGGCCGCTACCGCAACCTGCCCTACGTGGGCACTCTCGCAGAATCGGCGATCGATCCCGACCACCGACCGAAGGCTCAGGAATGAGTGGGGTGCTCAGGAGGTGAGCGCAAAGACATCGACATCCACATGGTCCACCCAGAGGGCGGATTCCGGGGCGGATTCAGGAAGGGGGAAGCCGTCCCAGAGAGCGGGGAGGGTCGAGCAATGGGAGAGGGATAGGGAAGCCAACGGATAGGGCGGGTGGTGGACGCGGCCGCGATGGATGGTTCCTCCGGGAGAAACGGAAAAGAGCAGATAACGCTCGGCGAGGAAGAACTCGAGGGAGCCGGGTGTCGCGGTGTGGGGTTCGCCGGCCGGACCGTAATGGTAGCGGGCCGTTTCTCCGTTCGGACCCGATCTACGGCATTCATAGTGGATCATGCCGGCGGCTTCCACCGCTTTCATCCGCGCGTGTTGGTAAGGCAGATGAAATCCGCGGCGGGCGATTTCCACGGCGATGGGTTGATTGCAATCGAGCGAAAAGAACCAGACGCCGGGGCGGCCTTCGTCGTCGTGGACGTAGGTGCGGACATTGAGTTCGAGGAACCACGACAGCCAGGGCAGCGGCGGGAGGCCGACGGGGCGGATGCGCTCCATGGAAAAGGGCACGATGCCGAGCCAGGCGTCGCCTTCGTGGAGATCGAGATGGAGTCCGGCCGGGAGGCGCGAGCGGAGGAGATCGGGATCGATCCGCCAGTGCAAGAAGGCGAGCTTGGACCAGCGTTGGCGCATCACCGCCCGACCTGCGGGTCGCTCGCGTTCGGCAAGCCGCTGGTCGAGGGTGGGAATCATGTTAGAGCGTGGCGATGAGTTTCTCCAGGCGGCGGCCGTATTCGACGTAGGAGTCGTAGCATTGCTGCCAATCGACCGCCGAGGGATCCGGGGCGTGGAAGACGGTGGCGACGTGGGGTTCGATGGCGATCCAGCCATCGTAGCCACGTGAGAAGGCATCGGCGAGGATCTCGCGGACCTTGGCGGCGCCTTCACCGGGCATGGTGTAGGGTGGTTCGACGCCATCGGCGGTGGGGTTCAGGCAGTCCTTGATGTGGATGTGGACGACGTGGTCGCGGACCTTTTCCCAGAACTCGAAGGCGTCCTGCCAGGGTTGTGGTTCGGGCTTCGAACGGTCGCGCTGGAAAACGGGATTGCCGGTATCGAAAACGAGTTTCAGGCCGGGGATTTCCTCAATGAGGCGAAGCGTGTGATCGGCCGAGAAGCCGCCCCAGTTCATGCAATTTTCGTGGACGGCGGTGAGGCCGGCAGCAGCGAAGCGGGCGACGATTTCGCGCAGGCGGCGGAAGCGTTCCTGTTCCTGCTGGTCCTGGCTCCAGGGTTCCTGGGCGTAGGACATGATGCGCACCAGGCGGGTGCCGAGGCGTTGCATGCGCGGGATGGCGCGATCGATCTCGGCGAGGGTGATATCGAAATCCGAGCTGATCTTCTTGCCCCAGTTGGCGATCAGCGAGCCGAATTCGGGGATGTGGATGCCCGCTTCATCGAGTTGGTCGGCGGCGCGCTGGAAATCGTCCTCGGCGAGTTCGTGGATGTTCTTGTCGCCGATCATGCGGGCGGAAATCGCCGACCAGCCGAGTTCGCGGGTGGCGGCGATTTGCTTGGCGAGATCTCGCGAGGCTTCGTCGGCGAAGCCGGTGAGTTTGAGGGTGGCGGCCATGCGGTTAGAGTTCGATTTTCGCGCCGTTGTTACGGGCGCTCTCGTAGATCGCGGTGATGAGGGCCACGGACTTGCGGGCCTCGGTGGCGGAGGTGGAAGGTTCGCGGCCTTCGTGGATGGCGTTGACGACCTCTTCGAAATTCCGCTGGTGCTGATAGAAATTGATCGCCTTGGGATCATTCGCACCGAGTCCGGCTTCCTGGCCTTTCATTAGCGTGCGGCGGATCTCGGCGTCCTCCGGGCGTTCATCGCGGAAATCCCAGAGTTCGAAGGATTCATCGGCAAGGAACACCGAGCCATCGGTCCCGGCGAGTTGCACGCGGGCCGGGTGGCCGTCCTTGGACCAGGTGCAGGTGCTGCATTCGATGACCCCGCGGGCACCGTTCTGGAACTCGACGATGGCGACGAGCATGTCCTCGACCTCGATGCGTTCGTGGGCGAGGCAGGCGGCGTTGGCTTGCACGGATTTCGCCGGTCCGGCGAGGTGGAGGAGGGCATCGACCGTGTGGATCGATTGATTCATCAGCGCGCCACCGCCATCGAGCGCCCAGGTGCCGCGCCAGCCGGCGGAATCGTAGTAGGCCTGGTCGCGATACCATTTCACGTAGGCCGAGGCCGACGTGAGGATGCCGAAGCGGCCTTCATCGGCGGCTTTCTTGAAGGCATCCATGCCGGGGTGGAAGCGGCGGTTGAGGACGGCGGCGAGGGTGCGCTGGTTGGCGGCAGCGGCGGCCATGAGGGTATCGATGCGCTCGGTGGTGATTTCGAGCGGTTTCTCGCAGATCACATGTTTCCCGGCATTCAGCGCGGCGAGGGCGGGATCGAGGTGGGCCCCGGAAGGCGTGCCGATGGTGACGATTTCCAGCTCGGGATCGGCGAGGAAGGCCGCGATATCCGAATAGGCCTTGGCGCCATATTCATCGGCCAGCTTGCCGGCGGCTTCGGCGCGGAGATCGAAGACCGAGTGGAGCGTGCCGCCGGTCATGGCGGTGATCGCCTTGGCGTGGAAATGGCCGATCATGCCGGCGCCGATGATTCCGAATTTCATGGGTGTTAGATTCTGTTAGTGAGAGATCGATCAGATGGGGGATCAGGCGGAAGTGCGTTCCTTGCGGAGGAAGGAGATGGCTCCGATGATGAAGAGGGCGGGCATGATGAAGAGCAGGGAACGGGCGATGACGGCGGTGGCCACGGCGATGCCGTCCGGCATGGAGTCGAGCGGCGTGCTGAAGCGGGCGGTTTTCATCGTCACCCAGATCACGGCGGTGGTGACCAGTCCGGTGGCGGCGACCATCAATGTGTTCCAGCGGAGTCGGCGGCCGCCGGAGGGGATCTCGCTGCCGAGGGCGGCGCGGGAATTCATCAGCAGGAAGAAAGTGAAATAGGCGATGGGGATGAGGGAACCGGCGATGGTTGAAGCGGGCACGGCGAGGGCGGCCTTGGATGCCCCTTGCCAGATGACGGGATTGAAGAATCCGAAGATGCCCGGCAGCAAGGCCCCGGCGAGATGGAGGGCTTTGGCATCCGGTTTTCCGCAAGCTTCGGTGGCGACGAAGCCGTTGATAAGCATCAGCATGATGATGGTGGAGACCGCCATCCCGAGCACGCCGAAGCCGAAGATCTTCTGGGCGAGGAATTTCCCGGTGAAGGGCTCCAAGGCGGAGGCGAGTTGGGCGACATCGCGGCTGGCGAGCATGGCGGCGACGTTTTTGTCGGCTGGGGTCAGCAGGGCCTCGGCGGCGGCGGGATCGGCGGCGCGACCCGAGGTGACGAGTTGATCAAGCATCGGCTTGAGTGCCTTCTGATAGGACCCGGCCATGGCGGGGTTGAGTTCGCCTCTTTCATTGAAGACATCGAGCGTCTTGCCGTGGAACTGGGAGGCGGAAGAGATCACCAGGCAACCGGTGGCAATGACGAAGGGGACGATGAGGCCGATGGACAGATCGAAAATCGCCAGTCCGCGGTGTTTCGAGCCCCATTTCCTTTTGAGGATGGAGTAGGGGAGGAGGAAGGTCATGTTGATCCCCACGGCAGTGCCGAAGGCGGCGATGATGCGGCCGGCGTGGTCATCGGTGACGATGCGGGTCCACTGCGGGGCATTTTCGCCGGTGCGGGAAATGGCATCGGCGAAGGCCGGGGTGGGGTTGTTGAAGTAGGAGAAGTTCGGGATGTGGCCCTTGAGAATGCCCATGGGATCGACGGCGCCCTTGGCGATGAGCGTGATGGTCACGCCGACGAAGGCGAGGACGATCAGACCGACCATGACCTTGAGGATGCGTTCGAACCAGAGGATCCCGGCGCCGCCTCGATTGTAGAAGGCGACGATGACGGCGCAGCAGACAAAGACCACGCCGCCGATCACGTAGGGGCTGAGCGTGGCGGTGCCGGGGGCGATGTTTTGCTGGATGGCGGCAGTGGCGAGACTGAACTGCGGCAGGCAGAAGACCATGTTGGCGACGGCCGCGCCGATGAGCCAGGCCCAGGCGAGGAAGGGGGAAATGCGGCGGATCACGAGGCCGAAGGGGCGTTCTCCGGTCGAGAGCGTAACGTAGGTGATGGCCGAAAGCATGATCACGCCGCAGATCATTGCCAGAGGTTGCAGCCAGAGCAGGTGGGGGCCGAAGAGGATGCCGAGATAGAGGGCCCCGGCCAGCGAGCCGCCGCCAAGGGTGATCGCACCCTGGAGCCAGCCGGGCCCGGAGAGGCGCGAGTAGATGAGAGCTTTGCCGAGCGGGCCCTTGGTCGATGCTTCTTCGAGCAGCTTCTTTTCGGAATCAGTCATGAGGGTAGTTGGGCGATGGGTTTTTCTGGAGAAACTTTCTAACAGCCAAAGAAGCGCCGGAGGTTTTCACGGCTGGTCCGGGCGACATGCTCGGGGCTGGGATCGTATTTGAAGACCTCGACCGAGACCCAGCCATGGTAGCGGGTGTCGCTCAGGGCATCGACGATGGGCGGGTATTCCACCTCGCCCATGCCGGGGCCGTAGAGGTTGGGGTCGTTGGCGTGGAAGTGGGCGGTCCAGGCGGATGAGGCGTGGATGACATCGGAAATACGATGTTCCTCGTAGCTCATGGCCTTCACGTCGAGATGGAGCCGGCAGGCCGGGTGGTCCACGGCTTCGCAGAGGCGGATGGTTTCGGCGGCAGTGGTGAGGAAATTCGTTTCCACCGGGCCGAGGGGTTCGATGGCGAGGGTGATGCCGAGCGGGCCGCAGTGTTCGGCGGCGGCGCGCAGGAGGGTGGCGGCGCGGGAGAAGGCAGCGGCGTAGTCCCAATCCGGTTCCAGCGAGCGTTGCTGCGGGCTGCCCCAGACCATGATGTTTCCCCCGAGGCCGTGGCAGAGATCGGCGAGGCGGCGGGCGTAATCGAGCGTGCGCTGGGCAACGAGCGGGTCCGGGTGGGTCAGGTGGTAGCCCTCGGTGCGGGCGAGCAGCCAGTGGAGACCGACGACATCCACACCGGCTTCGCGGACCTCATCGCCAAGCTGGCGGATGGCATCGGCGGAAAGGCAACAGATGTCGGGCGCCAGGGTGAAGGGGGCGATTTCCAAGCCCTCGTAGCCATGAGACGCGGCAAGCCGGGCGGCCTCGCCGAGAGGGATGTCTCCATAGGTCTCGTTGCAAATCGCGAAGCGCATGGGTTTGAAGCGGCTTGCGGCGCTGGAATCAAAGCTCCTTGATGCGGATGTTCCGCCAGCGGACTTTGCAGGATTTCCCGGAGTGGACCTGGAGGGCAAAGAAGCCTTCCGGGGTGAACTCCTTGGCGGTGTCCTTGTAGTCCACGCGGACTTCGCCATTCAGCCAGATCTGGATGTGGTTGCCCTTGCAGACGATGCGGATCTCGTTCCAGTCGTCCCACTTGATGATCTTTTTGCCCTGTTCGGTGAAGGCCGCTTCAGCCGCCTTGTCGCCCTTGAGCGGTTGCAGCCATCCGCGACGGGCTTCGTCGTAGAGTCCGGCGGTCCAGGCACGGGCTTTGCCGTTGTCGTGCTCGCATTGGTAGCCGTGGACGCGGCCGTCATTGCCGGGTTTCTGAAGTCCGCGGAACATCATGCCGGAGTTTCCGGAGAGGTCATCGAACTTCATTTCAAAGCGGAAATCGAAGTCCTTGTAGGTCTTCTCGGTGCGCAGGAAGGTGTTGCTGCGGACGTTTTCGCCGAAGCCGACGATGCACTGGTCCTCGATGCGGTATTCGCCGTTGCCATTCACCCTTTTCCAGCCATTCAGGTCCTTGCCATTGAAAAGGGAGGTGAAACCATTCTCCAAGGCCGCGGCGGGGAGAATCAAGGCGAGGGCGACGAGCAGTGTTTTCATAAATCTGTCTGACAACTGACTGGCAGGGCGCACTACGCTCTGCAAGCAAAAGGTCCTTTCAGCGAGCTTCGGAAGGCCGGGTGGCGGGCGGTGGATTTTCCAGCAGGACGCGGAGGGCATCGATGGCCTCCAAGGGATGAGTCGCCCCCAGCGAAATTCTCAGGCGCGCAGTGCCGCGGGGGACTGTGGGGTAGCGGATGGCCGGGACGAGGAAACCCTGATTTTCCAAAGAGGCGGAGGCCTCGAGGGCGGCCTCATTCGTGCCCAGGATCCAGGGGAAAATGGGGCTGCTGTGGCCGGGGCGGAGTCGATCCATCCTTTCGCGAAGCTGGGAGCGAAGAGCCGTGCCTTGAGGGGAGCGGAGGAGATCGATCGCGGCCCTTGCCGCATGGGCGAGGGCGGGCGGCGGGGCGGTGGAGAAAATGAAGGAGCGGGCGCGATTGATGAGCAGCTCCCGCCAATCGGCCGAGCAGGCGATGTAGGCCCCGGCGAGACCGGCGGCTTTTCCAAGGGTGCCCATGTGGAAATCGATCCGGCTTTGCAGCCCCATTTCCTCCGCCAAGCCCATGCCGCCGGGGCCGAAAACTCCGAGACCGTGTGCTTCATCCACGAGCAACAAGGCCTCGTGCTGCTCACAGGTTTCCACGATCTCACGAAGCGGAGCGAGATCGCCATCCATCGAGAACACCGACTCGGTGATCACGAGAATGCGGGATGCCGGGGAAACCCCTCGGATGCGGGAAAGCAGGCGTGAGAGTTTTTCGACATCGTTGTGGGGAAAGACCCGCAAGCTTGCGCCGGAGAGGCGGGCACCATCGATGAGGCAGGCGTGGGCGAGCTTGTCGATGACCACATGGTCGCCGCTGCCGACGATGGCCGGAATGCTGCCGGTGGCGGCGGCGTGGCCGGAACTGAAGCTCAGGGCGGCATCGGTGCCCTTGGCCTTGGCGATTGTTTCCTCAAGCGCTTCGTGCGGGGGCAGCGTGCCGGTGATCAATCTCGAGGCTGCGGCCCCGTGTCCCCAGAGATCGAGCCCCTCGTGGAAAGCGGCGCGGATGGCCGGGTGGCTGGCGAGTCCGAGGTAGTCGTTGGAGGCGAAATTCCAGAGTTCGCGGCCCTCCCGCAGGACCTTGGGGCCGGTGGCCGATTCCAGCGTGCGCAGCCTGCGGTGAAGGCCGGCCGCGGTGATGGCTTCAAGCTCGCTGCGGGGGCTGCGCATGGGAAAAACGGGGAGGCTTTTTGCCCTCGCGATCAGGCCGGTTGCCGGATCACTGGTGAGGGGTTTCCAGCGCCCAGCGGAGGAGTTTCTCGCTGTCGTTCCAGATGTGGGTGCTGTTGCTTTTGAGCACGACCACGATCGCGGCGCGGCCATTGAGTTCGCCCGTGGACACCAGGCAGCGGCCGGCGAGGTTGGTGGTGCCGGTTTTCATGCCGTTGCAATAGGGCACGCGTTTGAGGAGTTTGTTGGTGTTTTCCAGACGCAGGCTGCGGCCGTTGTTGAAAACGAAGCTGTAGGACTGGGTGTTCACCCAGGAGCGGATCGCGGAGGAGCGATAGGCGTGGCGGGAGGCGATGGCGATGTCCCGCGCCGTGGAATACTGGCCATCGGCCGGCAGGCCATTGGGATTGATGAAATGGGAGCGGCGCATGCCGAGTTGGGCGGCCTTGCGATTCATCATCGCCGAGAAACCTTCCTGGGAACCGCCGATGTCACGGGCGAGGGCACGGGCGACGTCATTGGCGCTCTTCACCATCAAAACCCGGAGCAAATCGGCGCGGGTGTAGGTTTCCCCGGGGCGCAGGTAGAGCTTCGTGGGCTCGCAGCGGGTGTCATCGGCCGTGATCGTGACCGGCTTGGAAAGCGGTCCGGCGTCCAGCGCCACCAGGGCGGTGAGGATTTTCTGGGTGGAAGCCACCGGGCGCATCTGGTCGGCATTCTTGGCGTAGAGCACGCGGCCGCTGGCGGCATCGATGACAATCGCGCTCTCCGCATACACCGAGGGCGGGGCGAGATTCGGGATGGCCACATTTCCGGCCGGAGGAGTCTCGGCCGCGTAAGGTCCGCCGCCCGGGGTGGGGTCGGGCTCACCGCCGCAGGAACTCAGCGCCATGACAAATGGCACAAGGAGCAGGAAACGGGAAAGGGATCGGGGCAACATCGCGGCGCGAACTAAAGCCGCCCGCCCCCCATGGGAAAAGGCGATATTTCCCGCATTTCCATCCCGATCGGGATTGCCGCCACTTCTGGGAGCCATCCGGGATTTCCTAGAAAGAAAAATGCACAAAATATTTGAATAAACCCGCTGCTAGGACATCGAAGGGAGAGGAAATGGCAGGGGACGCGTGTTGCGTGAACCTGCGAGATGATAAAGTCTGACAGAAAGGAACGGTTATGGGACTCGATAAAATCACCACCAAACTCCAGGAGGCGCTGCAATCGGCCCAGCGTCTGGCCTCGAAATCCGCCCATCCGGAGCTGAAAAGCCCGCATGTGCTCCTCGCCCTGATGCAGCAGGAAGGGGGCATCGCGCTGCCCATCCTGCAACAATCCGGTGCGGATCTGACCCGGCTGAAGGCATCGGTGGCGCTCGCCTTGGAGCGGGAGCCGAAAGTGCAGGGGGCCAGCGCGCAGCCGCAGTTGGGCTATGAACTCCGATCGACCCTGGACGCGGCCGATGAGGTGCGCGAGGGCATGGGCGATGAATTTCTTTCCGTGGAGCACTTCCTGCTCGGCGCGCTGAAGGCGAAATCCGCGGCGGGCAAGCTGATGGAAGAGGTCGGCGTGACCGATGCCGCCCTGCGCAAGGCTTTGGAGGGCATCCGGGGGGCGCAGAAAGTGACCGATGAGAATCCTGAAGGGAAATATCAGGCACTGGAGAAATACGGCACCGACCTCACCGCCCGCGCCCGCGAGGGGAAAATCGACCCCGTGATCGGCCGCGATACGGAGATCCGCCGGGTGCTGCAAGTGCTCTCCCGCCGGACGAAGAACAACCCCGTGCTCATCGGTGAACCCGGCGTGGGCAAGACCGCCATCGTCGAAGGTCTGGCGCGTCGCATCGTGTCCGGTGACGTGCCGGAGGCGATGAAGAACAAGCGCATCATCGTCATGGACATCGGCGGCATGCTTGCCGGGGCGAAATACCGCGGCGAATTTGAAGACCGCCTCAAGGCCTTCCTCAAGGAAGTCACTTCGTCGAATGGCGAGATCATCCTTTTCATCGATGAACTCCACACCATCGTCGGCGCGGGTGCCAGCGATGGGGCGGTCGATGCTTCAAATCTCCTCAAGCCACAACTCGCCCGCGGGGAACTGCGGACGGTGGGGGCGACGACCTTGGACGAATACCGCAAACACATCGAAAAGGACGCCGCGCTTGAGCGACGTTTCCAGCCGGTGATGGTGGGCGAGCCGAGTGTCGAGGACTCCATCGCCATTCTGCGCGGACTCAAGGAACGCTATGAAGTCCACCACGGCGTGCGCATTCAGGATGGCGCGCTGGTGGCTGCGGCGATGCTTTCCGATCGCTACATCTCCGATCGTTTCCTGCCCGACAAGGCCGTCGATCTTGTCGATGAAGCCGCCTCGCGTCTCAAGATCGAGCTCGATTCCATGCCCACGGAGATCGACCAACTCGAACGCCAGATCATGCAGATGGAGATGGAGAAAAAGGCCTTGGAAAAAGAGACCGACAAGGCCTCCGCCGCCCGTCTGGAGCGGGTCACCGAAGAGCAGGCCAATCTCCGTGAACAATCCGCCGCCCTCATGGCGCGCTGGCGGAATGAGAAGGAAGTCATCGAACGCGTTCGCGAACAGCAGGCGCGGATCGAGACTCTGAAAAACGAGGCGGAGCAAGCCCAGCGACTGGGCGATCTGACCCGGGCGTCCGAGCTGACCTATGGGAAACTCCCCGAAGCCCAGCGTGCGCTCGATGCCGCCCAGGTGGAGCTTGCCGCGATGCAGAAGAACGGGGCCATCCTCACCGAGGAAGTCACCGAGGAGGACATCGCCGGCGTGGTTTCATCCTGGACCGGCATCCCCGTTTCCCGCCTGCAGGAAGGCGAAAAGGAAAAGCTCGTTCATATGGAGCAGCGGCTTGCCGCACGGGTGATCGGCCAGAAGTCCGCCATCAGCGCGGTTTCCAATGCCGTCCGCCGTGCCCGGGCCGGCTTGCAGGATGAGAATCGACCCATCGGCTCCTTCCTCTTCCTCGGACCCACCGGCGTGGGCAAAACCGAGCTGAGCAAGGCTCTGGCGGAATTCCTCTTCGATGATGAAGGGGCCATGGTCCGCATCGACATGTCCGAATACATGGAAAAACACAGCGTGGCCCGGCTCATCGGCGCACCTCCGGGATATGTCGGATACGATGAGGGCGGTCAGCTTTCCGAGCATGTACGACGGAAGCCGTACTCCGTGGTCCTCTTCGATGAGATTGAAAAAGCTCACCCGGATGTCTTCAACGTCCTGCTGCAAGTGCTGGACGATGGCCGCATCACCGATGGCCAGGGGCGCACAGTCGATTTCCGCAACACGGTGCTCATCATGACCTCGAACATCGGTTCGCAGTTCATCCTCCACGAGGACAATGCCGAACAGCGCGAAGCCCGCGTGCTGGAGGCCCTGCGCGGGCATTTCCGGCCGGAGTTCCTGAACCGCATCGATGAAACGATCATCTTCGACCGCCTGCAACGCGAGGAGCTATCGACGATCGTGGACTTGCAGCTTGAGCGGGTGCGCAAGCGCTTGGCGAAACAGGGCTTGGGACTCGCGCTGACGGCGGAGGCCAGGGAATTTCTGGGCAACCAGGGATACGATCCCGTCTATGGCGCCCGTCCGCTGAAACGGGCCATCCAGCGGCATTTGCTCGATGAGCTGTCGCTGGAGATCCTCGACGGGCGGTTTGTCGATGGCGACGTCATCGAAGCCAGCGTGGAGAACGGTGCGATCGTCTTCCGCAAGGCATGAGGGAAAATGGGCGGGTGTGAGGGCTTGCCCCGGGCCGTCCGGGGTGGTTCCTTGCGCCCGTGCACCTGCGTTTCACCGAACAAGAGCTTTCCGTACTGGTTCAAATGCTGAGCCTGGCAGCGGAAGTGGCCTCGTGGAATCAGAAGCCCGGTTCGGATGAAGGCGTGGCGGAGTTCGAGGAACTGGAATCGAAAATCCTCGGCAAGGCCCTTCAGGCCGGGTTCAGCGACATCGTGGGCTGGGACGAGGAAAAACAACGCTACCAGCTCAAGCCCGAGTTCCAGCAGCAGGCTTTCTATCAGGAATGTTTCGAGGAATTCCGCAACGAAAGCTTCTGGGAAGACCTCGTGCTGCGAATGGCCGATCGCGATCTGATGCGCGCGATCGGCAAGAACGCGTGGGAAAAGCTCGGCGAGGAAGCGCGTCGCGAGAGGACCAAGGACATCGAAAAACGCTACTGGGAGGAGTTCACCCGCAATGGCATCGAGCGGGTGAACGTGATCTTCCCGCCGGGGGAGGGGTGAATGGCGGAGGACACCGGAATGTTTCGAGGTTGGCTGCCGGAAAGGCCGACCCTGCTGCTCCTGGGTTGGTGGGTGGGCGGGCTTGTCGGCGGCTTTTCCGTGCTTTCCGCAAGGGTGATTACCGAGAAAAAGCTCAAGAGTGAATGGTTGGTCGATGCCGGTTTCGCGCCCTTCACGGGGACCTCTCTCACCCTCTGCCTGTCCTTCACTCTTTTCTCTTTCGTCCTGTTCCTTGTCTTCAAATCGGAGAACAGAGTGGCGGAATGGGTGATGGCCTTTGCCATCATTCAGGCAGGTCTGGTGACCGCTGCGGGGATGGTGGATCTGCCCGGTTCAGGTTGGTGGATCGCTCTCATGATGTGGATCGTTCAATCCCTGGTTGGGTTGGCTGGATTCTGGTTGCTGAAACGCTGGCGTCTTCAGCAAATCGAAACCGAGTGGTTGATGATCCGCGCGGAAAACGATGTGCGCAGGGCGAATCGGGACATGGATCCCGAAAACCATCCCCGTCCTTGAGGTCGATACCTCCCTCCGCCTAACAGACGGCGGATCTTTTCGGAGTTGGTGGAAGTGGCCGATCTCCCAGAGTCCGTAGACCCGCCAGGACCGTCAGGATCGGCGGGTGGATGAAAGGGCGCGGTCAGTCGCGGCGATCGAGGATATCATAGCCAAGTCCCGCATCTTGAGGATCAGGGGCGACTCTTCCGGCCGATGCCGGGTCCGGGAGTTGGGTCCGGAACTCATCGATGAACAGACCGATTTTTTCGACCGGGATGTTTTCAAATCCCGGCACCTCGCGAAAGACTGCGGAGTCGGCATTCAGTCGGTAGTCCATCTCCGATGCGTTCCTGAAGCCGGGATCTTTGGCAAACGCGGCATGAGGTCCCGTCGGATAGGGGTCAGCATCGACCGTGCGGTTGTTTTTCACCTGCCGCCAGCGGAAAGGAGTCCGGCAATTCACCGCGATGTTGTCGCGGATCTGCCCCTGATGCGGGGGGATGGTCACGAATTCGAAGCCGACCTTGCAATCCATGGCGATGTTACCCACGCAATCGAATGGCTGGGTGAGGCCGTCTTTCACCATGTCTCCCTGTTTGAAAAGATAAGCGGTTCCACGGGTGCCGGTGCTGCCGAGGGCGACGATGTTTCCGATGATCTTCATGTCGGGATGATCGTGATCGAAGTAAATCCCGTCTCCCAGGGGTGAACTGTGAACCAGGTTGTGGCGGAAAGTCAGATTGCCGAATTGGCGGTTCTTGAAGTCGTAGGAATAGAACGCCCCCATGTCATTGGAAACAAGGCAATATCGGGAGACCTCGTTGAACTCGAACACGCTGTCCATGCTGCCGCAAAGCACGCCAACGTGCGGAGTGTCATGGATGAGATTGTGGGCGACATGCATGCCCACGGCGGTGTGATGACCGCCGCCACCGCCGCCGGTGAAGCCGGAATTGATGCCTGCGGCATAAACCGGTTCGATGCGGGCAAAGTGATGGATGTGGTTGTTGATCGCCCGGTGTCCGGCCGGAGTCCGCGGGGTGGTCGTGGCATCACCGCCAGCGAGCCAGATGCCTCCGCCGCCGAGTTGATAGAGATCGTTCGACCGCGCCTCGTGATGGCTGCCGCCGTTCAGATTGATGGCGTTGCGGTTGACATTCCGCACCGTGCATCCGGCCACCAACACGTGACTGCCGCCGCTCACTTCAATGCCGTGTCCGAGATGGGTATCGATGACGATGTCACGAAGAACGATGTGCCGGGCATCTTTGATCCGGATGAGGGGGGTGTCGGAATCCGCAATCCTCAAGGAAGATTCCGTCACTTCCGAAGGTGGCCAAAGATAGATGCAGCGGTCCTGGAAATCCATGCACCATTCGCCCGGTTCATCGATCTCCTCTAACAGATTGATCAACTGATAGGCTTCACGCCCGTTTCCCCTGGGGCGGGTGTATTTGTTGCCAATGCCATTGTGGATCGGCTTCGCAAAAGTGGCGGTGCGCTTGGCGTCATCGATATCCAGCACCCGCAGGGCGGAGTTTTCCCAAGCCACCCGCCAGTATCCGCGAAGCCAGACGCCGCGGTGGAGTTGCTTTTTCCACAGCGCATGGCGGTCGGCAAATTCCTCGCGGTATTCGAAGATCCCGCCGGTGGCACCGGGAGGTAGCTTCTGGACATTTTGGGTGTCCTTCCAGTCGCCCTGCGGTCCACCGGCGGTATGGAGGACGGAGCGGAAGGTCATCCAACCTTTGTTGGGAAAGCGGGCGAGAGTCATCCGCTGGCCATCGAAGTAAAGATCGGCAATCCCGCCGAAGTCACGAAACACATCGGGAAGTCGGCGCGAGTGGACGACTCCGAACTTGTCTATATCAAGAGCAAGCACGTGCTCCCTGGCATTTGCCCGAATCCGCGCGAGCGTGGCCGGGTCGGTCACCTTCTTCAAATTCCCGGGTGGAACCCGGCGTGCTCCGGTGAAGACCGGCGTCTCGCCTTCCATGGCCCGGTAGGTGACCGGGTGGTCGGCGGTTCCGGAATCCGCACTGTCGAGTTGGAAACCCTCTGGGAACTCATAGGTCCCGCCGCCGATCCAGATCGTGACCGGCTTCGAGGTGGCCCCCCGTGCGGCATCCCGGGCATGTTCCAAGGTGGCGAAGGGGTGCCCGCGGCTGCCATCGTTGGCATCACTGCCGGAGGGCGACACATAAATCTGTGTGCCCTTGTCACAGGAAACAGCGAGCAGGCAGAGAAGGGCGGCGAGCAGCGGACGGAGGATCGATGCCAAAGGAAAGTGCGGCAGGTGGTGGAGAGTCATTTTGCGTCTTCGGGGGATCGAATGGCGTCGGTTCCTGGGAACCCATGGCAGGGCCACCATTTCAGCCCAGCAAGGAGCGGATCTTTTCGGGGCTGGTGGTGCGGCGTTCGTATTCCCCGGGCAAGGTCAGGGCCCCCATGGGAATCTCCGGGCGGCGGAAACGCATGGGGCTTTCCCGCGTGACGCGGCCGGTGAGGTGGATCTGCTCGGTGCCGGTGGTCGCGATGAGTTCAGTCGCATTTTCAGGAGTGATCCCGCCGCCGGGGAGGATCTCGATGCGTCCGGCGGCCTGACGAATCAATGCGGCAAGCACCGCCGCCCCTTCTGGTGCGGAAGGGTGACCGCCACTGCTGAGGATTCGGCGGAAGCCAAGGCGGATCAGGGTTTCCAGGGAGTCGGAGAGATTCACGGAGACATCGATGGCCCGATGGAAGACGGCCGGAAGTCCATTGCAGGCATCGAGCAGGGCGAGGCAGGCGGTTTCATCGATGAAACCGTCCGCATCCAGACAACCGAAGACCACGGCATCGGCCCCGTGCGCGCTGGCGAGGCGGATGTCTGCAGCCATGGAGCGCAGTTCACTGGGGGAGTAGAAAAAATCCCCACCGCGCGGCCGGATCATCATCGCGATTTCCCCAGGGAAAATTTGTCGGGCCTGCTGGAGGACCCCGAGAGATGGGGTGAGCCCGCCCTCGGCAAGAGCAGCGCAGAGTTCGATGCGTTGGGCACCGGCGATGGCGGCGGCTTCGACGGAATCCAGGGAATCGAGGCAGACTTCGACGATCATATCGGGGGAGGGCTAGGGTTGCGGGATGGGTGGGCGGGAGTTAGGCTCTTATCATGATCGAAACCCGCTTGAGGGATGGCACGAAAGTGGTGGTGAGGCCCCTGACGGCGGCGGACCGCGGGGCCTTGGCGGAGGGTTATCGGAGATTGTCGCCGGAGTCGAGGTATCAGCGATTCTGGGTGCGGAGTGGTGGGGTCATTGGCGAGGCCATGCTCGACCGCTTGCTGGCCGTGGAGCCGGGGAAACATGCGGTTTGGGCGGTGATGGATCCGGCTCGGGATTTTCCCGGAGTGGGTGCGGCGAGCTTTTGGAGGTCGGAGGACGAGGAAGAGGCGGAATTTTCCTGTACGGTGCTCGATGCCGATCAGCGGAAAGGCGTGGGCACCCTGCTGCTTTCCCTGCTGTGGCTGGAGGCCATGCGGTTGGGGATTCGGAAATTTGTGGGATACACCATGCCGGAGAATGTTTCGGCGATCCGCTGGATGCGAGATACCGGTGCCCAAGGGGAATGGGATGGCTACAAGGTGATTTTCCGCTGGGATTTGGACGATCTGGAGCAACTTCCGGCCACGCCTGCGGCGGTGGAATTGGCGGAGAGGCTGGCGGAGTTTTCGGAGAGGATTCTGACTCAGGACTGAGGCCTTGCCGGCCCATCCTGAAGCGCTGGCCGGGGGGAGGCTTGACCGGTCGAAAGGGGCGCGGCATGGTGCGGGGACGATGGGTGCGACGAAATCGGTCTTGTTTGTATGCACGGGCAACACGTGCCGGAGCCCGATGGCCGAGGCGCTCTTTCGCAAAGCGGTGGAGGGGCGGGGGGACTACGAGGTGGCATCCGCCGGGGTGGCCGCCTATCCGGGCACGCCGATAAGCCGCGAGTCCGCCGCCATCCTGAAATCGCGTGGGCTGGATGCCAGCGCCTTCCGCAGTCAACCGGTGGAGCCCGAATTGCTCGAACGGGCGACCCATGTTTTTGCGATGACCGAGGGCCATCTTTCGGCGCTGCTCTCGATGTTTCCGGAGTATGAGGACAAGTTTTTCCTGATGTGTGAATTTGTCGATCTTCCCGGTCGCGGGGTGGGCGCGGATGTCCCGGATCCCATCGGCATGGGGGCCCGCGCTTACCAGGAGGTCGCGAAGACCTTCGATGCGGCCATTCCGAGTTTGGTGCAGTTTATTGACCAAACGACGGGGCGTTCGTCGGACTGACGCGGTGCAATGTCATGGCGTTTCGTTCGGGGATTGCATTTCCCGGGAGCGTGGGTCAATTCCCTGCGGCCACACCACTGTCCATGACCCAGCAATCACTGAAAATCGCCATCGGCGCCGATCACGGCGGAGTTGAACTCAAGGAAGCCCTGGTCGCCCACCTGCAAGGCCAGGGGCATGAGGTCACGGATTTCGGCACCCATGGCTCCGAGTCGGTGGATTACGCCGATTTCGCCAATCTCGTCGGCCGCGCCGTTTCGGATTTCACCCATGAGCGCGGGATCCTTTGCTGCACCTCGGGTGTCGGCGTGTGCATGGCGGCGAATCGATTCGACCATGTCCGTGCGGCCAATGTCAGGACGGTCGAGGAAACGGTAATCACCCGTCAGCACAACGATGCCAATGTCCTGTGCCTCGGCGGCAAGGTCGTGGATGTCGATACCGGACGGGCGATGGTCGATGCGTTTCTGGCCACCGGTTTCGAGGGCGGACGTCATGAAAAACGGGTTTGCAAGGCCTCCGGATCGCGCCTCGCGGTGACCGACCCGGATCTCTACGCGGCCATCGTGGCTGAGGAGAAACGCCAGCGTTTCAACATCGAGCTGATCGCCTCGGAAAACTTCGCCTCACCCGCCGTGATGGAAGCCCAGGGATCGGTGCTGACGAACAAGTATGCCGAAGGTTATCCCGGCAAGCGCTGGTATGGAGGCTGTGAAAACGTCGATGTTGTCGAAACCCTCGCCATCGAACGCGCCAAGAAGCTTTTCGGAGCGGAACATGCCAACGTGCAGGCCCACTCCGGCTCGCAGGCGAATACGGCCGTCTATTTCTCGGTGCTCAAGCCCGGTGACAAGATTCTGACCATGGACCTCGCTCACGGCGGGCACTTGACCCACGGTCACAAGGCGAATTTCTCCGGTCGATTCTATGAGGTCACCCACTACGGCGTGAGCCCGGACGACGAACAGATCGACTACAATCACCTTGCCGAGTTGGCTCGCGAAGTGAAGCCGGCACTCATCACCTGCGGGGCTTCGGCGTATTCGCGGGTGATCGATTTCGAGCGGATTTCCGCGATTGCGAAAGAGGTCGGTGCTTATCTGTTTGTCGATATGGCCCACATCGCCGGTCTCGTCGCGGCCGGGGTGCATCCGAATCCGGTGCCCCATGCGGACTTTGTGACTTCCACCACCCACAAGTCCCTGCGTGGCCCTCGCGGCGGGATCATTCTGTGCAAGGAGGAGTTCGCGAAGAAGATCGACGCCCAGGTTTTCCCCGGCATTCAGGGCGGGCCGCTCATGCACGTCATCGCCGCCAAGGCCGTGTGTTTCGGCGAGGCGCTGGAAGAAGGTTTCCGGGCCTATCAGGAACAGGTCGTGAAAAACTCAAGGGCCATGGCAGCGCGTCTGACCGAACACGGTTTCCGCATCGTTTCCGGTGGCTCGGACAACCACGTGATGATGGTGGACCTCCGGCCGAAGGGGCTGAACGGTGCCGATGCCTCCCATGCACTCGATGAAGCGGGCATCACGGTGAACAAGAACTCGATTCCTTTCGATACCGGCACGCCGATGAAGCCCAGCGGCATCCGCATCGGCACGCCGGCGGTGACCACCCGCGGGATGAAGGAAGCCGATATCGAAAAGGTCGCCGACTTCATTTCCGAGGCTCTCGGCAAGGTGGGTGATGAAAAGGCACTTCACGCGCTGCGCGATCGTGTTCACGACTTCATGCGCGCCTTCCCGATGCCGTGGTGAAACTTTCCTGTCCGCCTGCCGGCAATCGTCATCTTGGGATTGCCAGCAGGCCGGATGAGGGCATGGTGCGGGCCGGATGTTGAGTTCGTTGCGCGCCTTGGATTTCCGCTGCTTTCCCACGCTGGGGATCGAGGTGCCGGAAGCCGGTGCCGTCTTCACCGGGGCGAATGCCCAGGGGAAAACCTCGGTGCTCGAAGCCGTGTGCGTGCTGCTCCGCCTGCACTCGCCGCGCACCACGCGCATGCAGACTTTGGCCAAGGTCGATGGCGGTGGCGGCTTTGGCATCGCCGGTGAGGCCTGGGGCATGGAGCGGCGGATCGATTGGCGGCCACGGCAGTCGATGCGGCACACGGTCGATGGTGAGGACCGCGGGAGTCAGGGGGCCTATCTCAGCGATGGCGGCCTGCTGGTGTGGATGGGGAATGACGACCTTGATCTGGTCCGTGGGAGTGGTGAGTCGCGGCGTCGATACCTCGATTTCATGGGCTGCCAGGTGGATGCGGGCTACCGTCGTGCCCTCGCCCGCTACCGCCGCGCGCTGAAGACGAAGAACCTGCTGCTCAAGGAAGGCGATCGTCGCCGCGGGGAAATCGAGTCTTACGAAACGGTGATGATCCCCGCCGCCGCCGAACTGCGCCGGGTCAGGGAAAGGCTTTGCGATCGACTTTCCGCGCGAGTGGCGGAGGAGCAGAGACGCATCGCCGGGCGGGAGGAAAAAGTGGATGCCATCTATCAGATTGCCGGCGGCATGGACCTCGCGGAAGCCCTTGAACAAGCGCGCGAGAAGGAATTTCGCCAGCGCCGCAGTTTGGTGGGTCCGCATCGCGATGAGCTGGAACTCCGCATCCATGGCCTGGCCGCCGCGTCCTTCGCCAGTGAGGGCCAGCAAAGGACCCTCGCGCTGGCGCTGAAACTCGCCCAAGGGGCCGTGCTGCGCGAACAGGCGGGCCGAGAGCCGCTTTGGTTGATCGATGATGTCTTCGGCGAACTCGATCCCACCCGGCGCAATGCGCTGATGCATGCGCTGCCGCAGTCGGCGCAGAAATGGATCACCACCACCTGCCTCCGCTGGCTTCAGGAAGCGCCGGATTTCGCGGGCCTGGCAAGGTTCGAGGTGGATGGGGGGAAGCTGACCCGCACTGACGGCTGATTTTCCGGCCCCTCAGCCCAGTCGCACGCGATCGAGCCGCAGCGTCCGGCTTTCCTGTCTCAGCAGGCAGAAGCCATGGGCGTAGATGGGGCCGCCGGGAAAGAGTCGATACAGCGAGACCGGACGGAATCGTCGAAACGCGCCGGGCGTGGAGCCCCCTTGATAGAAAAGGGGAACCGGTTCTTTTTGCATCATGGATCCCAGGAAAACCCGGGCAACGGGGTCCTGGGATTGGTGAACCGGCAGGGTGGGGGCGATGCGGTGGGCCACGCTTTCCCAGCGCGGCACTCGGGGTGAGGCGGCAAGGAAGGGAAGCATGCTGGCGAAACGTCGGCGGCTGAGGATTTTGGCGAACATGCCGTCATCCGACCATGGGGGGTGGGACATCCATGGGGTGAGATCCTGCTTTTCTTCCGGAATTCTTTTGTGGCATGATCCCGCCCATGGCCCAACTGCGAGACGACATCATCCGGATCATGGAAGACGCGAATTCCCGTGCCACCCGTCGCCCCTTCGAACGCATGCACCGGATTCACAAAGCGATCCTGTCCGGGGGGCTGCCGAATTGCACCTCGCTGGCCGCGGAACTGGAGGTCACGCCGAAGACCGTCATGCGCGACATCACCTTCATGCGCGATAACTTCAGGCTCCCTCTCGAATACGATGGCACGCGGCACGGGTATTTCTACTCCGCCCCCGTCACGGATTTCCCGCAGTTTGAAATCGGCGAGGAGGAAATCGCCGCCCTTTTCCTGGCCCGTCATGCCTTGGAATCGATCCGCGGCACCCAACTCGCCGAGAAACTCCGCGGTGCCTTTGCGCGGCTTTCGCAGTCGCTCGGGGCAAGGATCGAGCTGCGCTGGGAGGATGTCGATGCGGCCTTTTCCCGCAAGGTCCCGGAGATGCGGGCCAAGGACGTGAAGGTTTTCGGGCAACTGGCCGATGCCGTCGTGACCCAGAGGGAGGTGAGCTTCCACTATCGCAAGCTCGAAGCCGATGTCAGCGAGTCGCGACGTGTCCAACCGCTACACCTCGGCGAGGTCGAGGGTGCCTGGTATCTGATCGCTCATGACACCGACCGGAAAGAACTGCGGACTTTCGCTCTCGCCCGGCTGAGCCGATTGAAGGTGAGTGCCACGCGCTTCCATCGACCGGCGGACTTCGATGGTCGTGAATATCTCAGAAAAAGCTTCGGCGTCTGGTCGGCAAAGGCGGATGCCGAGATGCAGACCGTGATCGTGCGACTCACGGGCTATGCCGCGAGGATGGCCGAGGAAAGACGCTGGCACCCGACCCAGGAAGTGCGGGCGCTCGACGCGAAATCACGCAAGGTCGAGGTCCGCTTCGAAGTCGGTGCCCTGGAAGAAGTCCTGCGCTGGGTCCTGAGCTTCGGCAGCAAGGCCGAAGTCGTCGGCCCGCCCGCGCTCAAGAAAATGGTCGCCGAAGAACTGCGCCTGATGCGGGGTTGAGGGAAATGGCGGCAGCTTTCGGCTCGATCGACCCGAGGCGCTTCCAAAACGGGGTCCGAAATTCCGGTTGATCTCCGGCGCGGGCCGGTGCAGGTTCCCGCTGCTCAGTGCATGGGGGCGTTCTGGTTTCGACGGGATGTTCAAGGCGCTGGCTGCACGTGGAGGTTGATCGGCTGGCCTCCTTAAAAGCCGCTCAAACAAACAACTGCAGACTCTAACGAGCTTGCCCTTGCTGCTTAATTGACAGCAACGCCCGAACTCCGACGCCTGTTGAGAGCAAGGGCGATCACCTAACAGGCTGGCTGCGGGATCGTGCGAACGGGTCCTGCGGTGAGATTCAACAGATCGCTGGGAGAGCGGACGCTGCGGGCGGGCCGAGGCTCTTCGAGAAACCCGACCACCCGCTAAACGTGTAGATGCCAATGCTGAAGGCGTTTCGGACAGGGGTTCGACTCCCCTCGCCTCCACCATTTTCAAAAAGCCCGCAAAAGCCCGACCTTGGGCTATTGCGGGTTTTTTTGTGGTCGGGAGGAGAACATCCACCCGTGTCGCTGGATCGTGCGGATCAGTGACGAGTCGCCGACACGCTTAACCGTTCGGACGACGATAGTGAGCGCCACGCCCCTTGCCATGCATTTCGGCGTAGCCCTTCTCGGTCAACTCCGCAAATTTGCCCTTCAGGGTGTTACGGTTGACCCCCAACAGGTTGGCGGCATCGCCGACGGATAGCGCCTGGCGTTCCTCTAACAAGCGGAGCAGCCGCCCCGCGACCGGAGAAAGGTCGCCAAGCAGATCGCCTGCGGCGGAAGGAGTCGGGGCATTTTTCAAACGCTCCCTCAGGCGTCCGATCTGGGATTTCAAGGAGCGAAGGAAGAACAAACACCAAGGTTCCCAATCGGCGCATGTTTCGAAGGAGGTCTGCGTCCTTCTCAAAGCGAGGTAGTAGGCTTCCTTGTTGTGCTCGATCACACTTTCGAGCGAACTGTAGGACGCATAGGCGTAGCCAGCGCGCAGGAGCATCAGGTTGGTCAGCACCCGCGAAAGCCTGCCGTTGCCATCTTGGAACGGATGGATGGCAAGAAAAACAACGTTGAAGACGGCGATCCGCAGCAGCGCGTGAAGGGTTGGGTCGTTCTCTTCCTTGGCGTGCCAAGCAAGCAGCTTTTCCATCAACCTCGGTGTCTCGAATGGGCTTGCCGTCTGGAACACGATACCGATCTGCTTACCCTTCGCATCGAAAGCTGCGACGTGATTGTCGAGATTCTTCCACTGGCCACGATGGCGCTCGTCCTTGGTGCTGTATCGCAACAGGTCTCGATGCAACTGGAGCAGGATGCTTTCGGAAATCCGCAGATCCGGCCACGCGGTGTGGATCGATTCCATCACGTAGGCGTAGCCTGCGACCTCCTGCTCGTCGCGCGACTGGAAAGATTCCTTCCCAAGCCTGCCAACAAGTTGCTCGACCTCGTTGTCGCTCAGTTTCGCACCCTCGATCCGGGTCGATGACCCCACGCTCTCGATGGTCGCGATCCGGCGCAACGTCCGCAGGGTTTCCGGCCCAAGGTTTCCAAACGCCCGCCACTCGCCCTTGAACTCGTCAATGCTGGCGATCAGCGTCAGCATCTCATTGGTCGGCAGGAATGCCGGCGGAAGAGGGATCTTCATGCCCCGTTCCTAGCACCAATTCCATCCAATTCCATCCAATTCCATCCAATTCCATCCAATTCCATCCAATTCCATCCAATTCCATCCAATTCCATCCAATTCCATCCAATTCCATCCAATTCCCGAAAATGGATTCCACGAGACAGGCCTGGTTCGGAAGGAGGGCGAGACGTGTCGGAGGAAGTGGGCATTCAGTCCATCGGGACGACCCAGATGTTGCGGAAAGCCACGGGGTTGCCGTGGTTTTGGAGGAAGATGGGTCCTTGGGGATCGACCAAGGGCGAGGTGATCGGCGCGGAGGTGGTGAAATCCTTGTTCAATTCCAGATCCTCATGAACCACGATGCCATTGAGCTTCACCGTGATTCTCGGCCAGGCGACGCGCTTTCCATCGGCATCGAATTTTGCGGCGACGAACTCGACATCATAGGTCTGCCAGGAAAGCGGTGGAAGGCAGAGATGGAGCATCGGCTTGGAGATGGAATAGATGCCGCCGCACTCGTTGTCCCGACCTTCAAGCCCGAAGGAATCGAGGATCTGGGTTTCCCAGCGTCCGCTGTGATAGACCCCACTGTTTCCCCGGGCCTGCCCGCGGGCGTCGGGCATGTAGGGAGTGCGAAATTCCAGATGGAGCCGGTAGCTGCTGAATTTCCTTTTCGTGGTCGCGCCGCTTGCCATCAGAAAGCCATTCTCCACTTTGCCGTTCACCCACTCGGAGGCATCGCCTCCATCGAAAAGAACCACCGCATCCTCGGGCGGCTTGGCTCCCAGACTGGGGCTGCGACGATCGATCTTTCGCAAGATCATCGGTCCTTTTCCTGACAGGGAAAGTTCGAGTTTTTTCCCTTCAAGCGTGGCCCGATGTTTCCCATCCCCGCTGCGGAAATCCACTCTTCCTTCCTTCGTCTGACCCTGCAGGAGAAGCCTTTCTCCCAGCGCCCCGGCACCCGGAAGACCGCCAGCCATGACCCAGGCATCGAAGCGTCCCGCGCCCATCGCGATGATCTGAACTCCGGTGCCCTTGCCCGAATACTCGCCCTGGATTCCGAAATCGGGATCCTCCTTTGCAGCCTGTTCTGGATCGGTCCACACCCTGCCGGAATCCGGCTTGGCGAGGCAGGGCGAGACCATGCCGAAAAGGCTGGCGACGAGGAGCAGGGCGGCGGGTTTCATCAGCTTGAAGTCGGGTTCGGATGTTCTGTTAGAGAGTCTCACCGTATGCCCAGCCTTCGCGGCAGGGTTCCTTGATGAAGCGGTTGAGCTCGTCATCATCGATGATCCGGCCCTGGGCGGCATCCCATTTCACTTCGCGTCCGGTTCGCTGGGCGATCACTCCGAGCAGGATGATTTCGGTCAATCGGGCGGACTCGCGGAAATTCGATCCTGGTGCGGGTCCATCGCCCTTGATCGCCCGGATCCATTCACGGAAGGGCCCTCCGGCGACACGGGGCAGGCTCGGCTCCGGAGGCTTTTGCTTCCATGCCTCCCGGACATCGTCCGGGAGGATCAAGGGTGCTCCGGCATGGGTTCCACAGCCTAACAGCCCCTTGCTTCCCACCATCCAGCAGGCCCGGCCCAGGTGGGCGGCATGTTCGGCGCCAAAGGCATCGATCCGCCCGACTTTGGACCAGTCCTGCGGCCCATCGAACCAATCGAGAACCACCGGTCCGCGCCCGCCTTTGGCAGGGAAGTGAAAGCGGATGTGGCTCGATGCCGGGATCACGCCTTCCAGCGAATTCGCGCGCTGCAAGCATTCCACCCGCTCCGGCGGATCGAGATCCAGTGCCCATACCGGAGTGTCCAGCGTGTGGCAGCCGAAGTCCCCGAGCATGCCCAAACCAAAGTCATAGAAGCTCCGCCATTTTTTCGGCAGATATCCCTCGTAAAAGGGTCTCGCCGCCGTGGGGCCCAGCCACAGATCCCAGGCAAGCCCAGCCGGAACCGGCGATGAGGGCGGGGGCATCCGGGTCGGGTTCGCAAAGTGATCGCTGCCCATGTCGGGACCGGCATTGTGGCAAAACACTTGGGCGACCTCACCGATGACACCCGCGCGAACCGCTTCCACCGACTGACGTATCCCGTCACCCGCATGCCCTTGATTTCCCATTTGGGTCACCACCTGATAGCGATCCATGGCTTTCACCAGGGTGCGGGCCTGCCAGATGTTGTGAGTGAGCGGTTTCTGGGTGTAAACGTGGATCCCGCGTTCCATCGCCGCCAGCGTCGCCGCGAAGTGGGTGTGATCGGGCGTGGAAATGACCACGGCATCGATCTCCTTGTGCATCTTGTCGAGCATCACCCGGAAGTCCTCGAAAAAGGGCTGGGTGGCCTTCCAGTTGCGGAGGTTTTCCGCGCTGAGATTCCGATCGACATCGCAAAACGCCACCAGGTTCTCCTCCGCGCAACCTTGCTCGTAAGGCTGCCTTGCGATCCATCCTCCGGAGCCGATGAAAGCGATGTTGAGCTTGCTGTTCGCCGATTTTCCCGGCTTGCCGATCGCAAACCCGGAGAGGGCCGTTCCTCCTGCGGCGATGGCGGTGCCCTGCTTCAAAAAGTCCCTGCGTTTCACTGCCCTCCATACCCCGGCCTCCGAAGATATGTTTCAATCGAATTCTTCCCGTCGGCACGTGGATGAGCCTGATAGACAAGGAAATGCTCAAATTCATCAAGCGATCCCAGAACTCGGCATCGGGGCATGGTGAGCGAAGCATGAGACAGGAAAGCAGGGCTCACCTGGGGAATTTTGATGAAATCCCCAGATCCAATGGAGATGAAGCCGCGGCTCTCAGGAGGCGAGCCGGAGGTTCGGATCGATGGGGGAATCCAAAGGTGAACTCTGACCACGGGCATGAGCGAGAAGGGCGGCAAAGGCGATCATCGCGGCATTGTCAGTGCAGAGCGAAGCATCGGCGAGATGAAGAATTATCTCCCTTTCCTCACAAGCCCGCTGGAAGGCGGCGCGAAGGGCGCGGTTCAGCGAGACACCGCCGGAGAGGGCGATGGCCCGATGCCCCGACTTCTCTGCCGCTCGCAAGGTTTTGGCGAGCAGGACATCGATCACGGCCTGTTGGAAAGAAGCACAGAGGTCGGGCAGATCCTCATGCGTCGGCTGTCCCCCGGCTGGATCACGATCGCTCAAAGTATAAAGCACGGCGGTCTTGAGACCGGAGAAAGAGAAATCATATCCCGGCTCTTTCATCATGGATCGCGGGAAATCATAGGCCGCAGCATTTCCCGATTTCGCCGTCTTTTCGATCTCCGGACCACCAGGGTAGGGCAGACCGAGCATTTTCGCGACCTTGTCGAATGCCTCGCCAGCGGCGTCATCCCGCGTGCCGCCCAGTTTCAGGTAATGCCCGGCATGGGGAACATCGAGTAGCAGCGTGTGGCCTCCGGAAACGATGAGGGCGGTATGCGGTGGAACCTCGTCGTGATGCACGAAGGGCGAAAGCAAATGGCCTTCGAGGTGGTTGATGGCGAGGAATGGCTTGCGACTCGCCGCCGCAAGGGCCTTGGCGGTGGTGGCACCGATGAGCAGGGACGAAGCCAGACCGGGACCAGAGGTGGCGGCGAAGGCATCGATCTCTCCCAGTTCGACTCCTGAACGGGCCAGAGCTTGTTCGATGAGCGGGCGGAGGTGCAGGGAATGATTTCGCGAAGCCAGTTCGGGGACCACGCCGCCGTGCACGCGGTGGAGATCGATCTGACTGGAGATCTCCGATGCCAGGATGCGTGCCGGTCCCTTGGCCTCGCGGCGCAGGATGGCGACGGCGGTCTCATCGCAGGACGATTCGATGGCGAGGACGACGGGCATGATCGGGGAAATCGGGGATTACTCGTGGCGCAGCGCCTCGATGGGATCAAGCTTGGCTGCCCGGCGCGCCGGCATGAAGCCGAAAAGAATCCCAATGGCAGCGGAGAAGACAAAGGCGACAAGATTGATCTTCGGATCGAAAAGGAAAGGCGCGCCCACGACCTTGGCGAGCACGGTGCAGAGGATGTAGGCGAGGATGATGCCCGAAACGCCGCCGATGCAGGACAGCGTCACGGCTTCCACCAGAAACTGCAACAGCACCTCGCGGGCCCGCGCGCCGATGGCGAGCCGGATGCCGATTTCCCGCGTCCTCTCGGTCACGGAGACCAGCATGATATTCATGATGCCGATGCCCCCCACGAGCAGGCTCACCCCGGCCACCGCGCCTAACAGCGAAGTCATCACCTTCGTGCTCGAACTGATGACTTCGGCGAGTTGCTGGGAATCGAAGACATTGAAATTGTCATCCTCGTTCGCCGTGATGCTGCGGCGCTCGCGCATGAGCGAGCTGACATCGGCCACGATGTTCGCCCCGGGGTAGCCGTCCTCTCCGGAAATCATCACTTGGTTGATGAATCGCCCGTCCTGCCTGCCCGTCATCCGCCGGACCAGTGCGGTGTAGGGGATGATGATATTGTCATCCAGATCATCGCCAAAACCACCCTGGCCTTTGACCGCAGTGACACCGATGACATCCGCCGTCAGATTGCCGATGCGGATCTTCTCTCCCACGGCTTCGCGCCCTTCGCCAAAGAGTTCCTTGCGGATCGTTTCCCCGATCACACAGACCGGCGCGGCATCGTGGACTTCGTCATCGGTGAAAAACCGACCGCTCGAAAGCTCCCAGTTGGCGATGGTGAAATAGTTCGAAGTCGTGCCCTGGATATCGGTGGAGCGGTTGTTCTCCTGATAGACCGCTTTGACATTCGTCTGCACAAAGGGAGCAAGGGCGGCGATGCCCGGCACCTGGCCGCGGACGGCATCGACATCATCCATCGTGAACTGCGGCGCTCCCCATGAGCCCCAACCCTGACCGGGGCGGAGGATGAGGAGGTTGCTGCCCATCTTGGAGATCTGTTGTTTGATCGATTCCGTGGCACCGCGACCGAGCGTGACCATGGTGACCACCGCCGCCACGCCGATGACGATCCCGATGACCGTCAGGAAAGACCTCGTCAGGTTCCGGCGGATTTCTCGAATGGCGATGAGCAGCGCGTTGAAAATCATGGGGTGATAGGCGGAAAGGGGCGGTGACCGGAAAGATTATCGAACAGACCTGTTAGAGCGGGCGATTGCGGACGTCTTGGGAGATGAGACCATCGCGGACATGGATGACGCGCTTGGCATAGGCGGCGACATCGTCTTCGTGGGTCACCATGATGACCGAGATGCCGTGTTCCCTGTTGAGGTTTTGCAGCAGCTCCATGATTTCGCGGGTGGTGGTGGAGTCGAGGTTTCCCGTCGGTTCATCGGCAAACAGCGTTTCCGGCTGGGTCACGATGGCGCGGGCGATGGCGACGCGTTGCTGCTGACCGCCGGAGAGTTCGGCCGGCGTATTGCGGGCCTTGTCGGGCAGGCCGACGGCTGCCAAGGCGGCGCGGGCGAGTTCGTGGCGTCGTTTCCGTGGATAGCCGCGATAGAGCAGGGGGAGTTCCACATTTTCCAGCGCGGAGGTCCTAGCGAGCAGATTGAATCCCTGGAAAATGAAACCCAGGGCATGCCTGCGGATCAGGGATCGCTGGTCCTTGTTGAGGGTTTCCACCGCGATGCCCTTGAAGAGATACGAGCCGGAAGTCGGGCTATCGAGACAGCCTAACAGATTCATCAGGGTTGATTTCCCCGAACCGGATGGACCCATGACGGCGACGAAATCCCCGGTGAGGATGTTGAGATCCACCCCCTTGAGTGCCTGGAAAGCGGCCGCGCCCGAGCCGTAGGTTTTGGTCAGGCCGCGAAGCTCGATGAGGGCGGGGATGCTCACGGGGTGGCAGTGGGCTTGATGCTGATGATGACGGGCGTGCCAGGCTTTAGGCTATCGCCCAGGATCTCGGTGACACGGCCATCGGTGATGCCCGGTTTGACCTCGATTTCCACTGCTTGTCCGTCCTTCAGGGTCCAGACGCGCGGAGTGCCATCGCTGGAACCCGGCTTGCGCGGAGCCGGACCGCGCCAGCGTCGACCGCCGCCGGGAGAGAGGCTTTGGACGATGGTGCGTTTCGAGTCGTCCTCCTTGCCGATCGAAAGCGCATACTCGGGATCGAAGCGCAGGGCGGCATTCGGGACCACGAGGATGTCTTGCTTGTCCTCGATGGAGATATCGACCGTCGCCGTCATGCCGGGGCGCAGGGAGAGGTCTTCATTGAGAACGACCAATTCGGTATCGTAAGTCACCACACCGGCGGTGGTGGCCGTGGAGGTGTTAGAACCCGCCGCTGCCGCGAGTGCGGCGGAGCCGAAGGCGACCTTGCGGACTTCGGCACTGTAGGTGCGTCCGGGCCAGGCATCGACGCTGAAGGTGGCGGGCTGCCCCGAGGCCACGCGGCCGATGTCGGCCTCGGAGACGGCGACGACGAGTTTCATTTCCTTCAGATCTTCGGCGATGGTGAAAAGAGTGGGAGCGGTGAATGAGGCGGCCACGGTTTGGCCGACTTCGATGGTCCGTGCGAGCACGACGCCATCGACCGGCGAGCGGATCAGGGCGCGCTGGAGGTCGCTTTCGAAGGCACCGACTTCGGCCTGGGCGGCACCGACATTGGCCTCCGCACTTTCGAGGTCCGCCTGGGCGCGGGCGACGGCGGCGCGTGAGGTTTCCATGGTCGCGCGTGAGGGAGTCTTGCCATCGCTCAGGCGCAGCAACTCTTCCTGGCGGGCGAGTGATGCCTCCGTCTCCACCAGCGTGGCTTTGGCCTGACTGACGCGTGCCTTGGCGGCAAGCAGCGAGGCGCGGCTGCGCTGGGTCTGTTGTTCGAGTTTCTCGGTATCTAACAGCAGCAGCTTGTCTCCTTTTTTCACCGGGTCATTCGTATCCACATAGATTTCCTTCACGGTGCCGGAAAGCTCGCTGCCGATGACGATTTGATTCGTGGGCTCCAGATTTCCCGATGCGGTGACCACCAGGGAAATGCGCCCTTTCGTGGCTTCTTCGGTGAGAAATTCCGGAGCGGCCTCGGCATCCTTCTTGCGACCCAAGAAATACCAGAGGGTGCCGCCGACGAGGATCAGCAGGACGGACCAGACGAGGACTTTGCGGAAGGGACGGGTGGCACCACGGGAGACGATGGTGGCGAGATCGGGAGCGGATTTGGACATGGGAAAGGAAAAGGGGAGTTCACGAGCCAGCCGACCAGCCTCCGCCAAGAGCCTGATAGAGGCGGATGAATGCGGTGGCGCGATCGCTGCGGGTGGCGAGAAGGTTGTCTTCCAAGGCCAGCAGGGTGCGCTGGGTTTCGAGGATGGAGAGGAAATCGATTTCACCGGCTTCGTATCGCTGCCTCGCGAGCCGGTCGGTTTCCCTCGCCAGGCGGGTGGCCTTTTCCAAGGTGGCAAGCCGCTCGCTGGATCGGCGGCAGGCGATCAGTGCGTCCTCGACCTCGGAAAGCGCGGTGAGGATGCTGGAACGGTAGTCGAGAAGAGCACGTTCGATGGCGGCATCAGAGGCCTCGATGTTCGCCTGGATGCGTCCTGCATCGAAGATCGGTCCCGAGATGCCGCTGATGATTCCGGCGGTGAAAGTATTCGGATCAAAGAGTTTTCCGGCACTCAGGGCATTGATGCCGAGACTGCCGCTGAGATTCAGTGAAGGAAACCTTTCGGCGCGAGCCGCCCGGTTGCGCGCTGCGGCCGAGAGGACCTGCCAGGAGGCCGCGCGGACGTCGGGTCTCTGGCGCAGGGTATCGGCGGGGATGCCGATGGCGAGTTGCCGACCAGGATCGGGGAGTTTCACGGAAGTGCGACGCAGGGTGGCATCGAGCGCGCCCGGTTCGCGACCGCAGAGGCGGGCGAGCAGGTTGCGGGTTTGTTCGATGGCTTGTCGAACCTGCGGGATGGCGGCTTTGGCTTGTTCCAGGGAGGTTTCCGCCTGACCGGCTTCCAAGGCGTCCGCCTCACCGGCTTGTTTCCGCCAATCGGCGATCTGCCAGGTTTCCTGCTGCGTCGCGATGTTCCTCTGGAGCACGTCAAGCCGGGCTTCACTGGTGCGCAAGCTGGTGTAGGCGATCGCGATCTCCGCTGCGAGCGAGGCACGGACGGAATTCAGGTTTTCCTCCGCCGCCTTGGCATCGGTCGCTGCCGCCAGGGCCTGGTTGCGGTTTCGACCAAACAGATCCGCCTGCCATGAGGCATCGAGCCCGGCGGAGTAGGTGGTATCCGAGTTTCCCGCGAGTCCCTGGATCTTGGTGTAGCGAGTGTTCGAGCCTGCCGAGGCGTCGAGTGTGGGAAACAGGGCGGCCGCCGTGGCCTTGCGGTTGGCGCGTGCTTCGCGAACTCGGGCGGCGGCACTGGCGACATCCGGGCTGCTGGACAGCCCTTCGCGGATGATGCGGGTGAGGGTGGGATCTTCGAATGAATTCCACCATCGGCCGAGATCGCGATCCGGCGAGGCGCTGCGGAAGTTTCCGGCATTTCGCCACTCGATCGGCAGGGGATCCGGGGTGGGCGCGGAGAGGGGGCCAGAGAAACAACCCGACAAAAGAAGCAGCAGGGACAGGCCGGGGAAAAGAAACTTCATGGGTCAGGCGGAAAAGGGTGCGAGGTCGCTTCAAAGGAGATCGGGCGGGCCGGGGCGATCAGGCCAATTTCAAGGGAGTTCAGCCAGCGCCGATTCGGAAATCCAGCGGGGGAATTCCCGTAAGCCTGGAGTGGGATCGGACCTCAATCACCTTGGCGGGAGGAGGGAAACCGACGGTTTATTCCCGAAAGTTTCACGCTGCCCGCGGCCCTCTTGAGAATGCTCCCTTCGGAACGAGGATCGACCTAACAAAAACCCCGCACCGGACGAAGCCGGGCGGGGCGTGGAAAGGGGGCTGTTAGAACCCGGGTAGGAGCCTGTGGGTCACTTCAGCTCCTGGGCGTGGAAGGCGGCCCAGTCGTCGAGGTTGTTGAGGTTCACCGCGTCCTTGATGCTGCCATCGTCGGCGCGGCCGGCACCGGCGAGAATGGAGGCGCGGGTTTCATCGGTGTGGATGTAACCGGTGATCGCGGCATTGAGGTTCGCCACAGCGGTCGCATCCAGTGAGCCACCGGAGCGGGCGAGGATCCAGTTTTCACACTCGACGTAGCTTGGCTTGTCGTTGGCGATGAAGGCCTCGAAATCCGCCTTGGGAATGCCGAGGGCATCGAGGACCATCTGGTCGTATCCTGCGCCAATCGCCGGGTAGTCGGAATGCAGCTTGCCCGCTGCGCCCAGCGAGGCCTTGAGCCACAGGCGTGGCAGGTGGAGAACGCCGAGCGGACCGGCGACGCCGGAACTGATGAGTGGGATGATCTGGCTCATGGGAGTTTCAATAGGGAGTTGGAATGAGGATGCCGACAGCCTCATGCCACCGAAATCCGCGTGCAAACTAGGCAGATCCCGGCGGGGGTCAACCGGAGATCGGTCCTGATTTTCGTCATGATTCGCAGCAGCTCCGCATCGACACCAGAGCCGCCTACGGCTTTCTCAAGGTCACCGCAGTCCCTGAAACACAAACCATGAGCATGGTTTGGCCGATGGACTCATATTTCACATCCATTCCAATGACCGCCTCGGCCCCCATGGACTTGGCTTCCTGCAACATCTCGCCAAGTGCGACATTGCGGCCTTCCCGCAGTTTCGATTCATAGACTCCGGATCGACCGCCCACAATATCCCGCACGCCTGCAAGGAGGTCCCGGAAAATGTTTGCTCCAAGAATTGCCTCCCCAAAAACCACCCCCTTCGATTCCAGCACATGCCGCCCGGGGATCTCCATGGTGGTGGAGCACAAGAGGTCCACGTCATTCGTCTCGAATCGCGCTTTCTTGCATTTCCAACAGGACCGATGAACGGCCTCATCGTTGATCTCGCCACAATGTTCGCACTTCCAGCTCATGGATGATGAAGATCGGGAGGTGGAGTGAACGGGGCAAGCCCGAAGATGGCATCGCCGGGCCTAACCCATTTGTGGATGAGTTTTCGTCACGTCCCTAGAAGTCGGGTTTGGAAAGGTCAGGTCAGGATCCGGGCTTCACTTGGGCGATCTGGGTTTTCGTGACCTTCCCATCTGAAATTTCGTCGGTCTCCACGTGGTGGTAACTGCCCTCGCCAAATTCGTAGTAATGCTTGAAATAAATGGAACCGCTTCGTCCGAAGCTGACAATGGGATGCCATCCTTCCTTGAGTGGGAGTAACTTGAAATTGCTGGATTCCCCGATGCATTTCCAGTGTTCACCAAGTTTCGAAAAAAGGAGAAAGGAGGGTCCACTCGTGCCTCCGAGATAAGTATTCGCGAAATACTCGGGATTACCGTCGGAGTTGAGATCGACAATTCTAAAGTCAACTTCCTCGGGTACGCTGAGGTCCATTTCGCCATTGATTGGAGCTTTGTTTCCACCCCACCCGTATCGCTCCATGGCTGCCAAAAGTCCGGACGGAAACTCTTCCTTGGTGAGTCTTTTTTCCAGAATCGGAACATCGACGGCATCCGGCACTTTCAGCGCTTCGAGCGTGGCCTGGGATGGATCTGCCATGCAGGTGCCGGCGACGAGGAGAGAGAATGCGTAGCTTTTCATTGGTGGGTCGGGAATCAATGTTTCGGCATGGTTCATCACCGACCGACATTAGGCCGAACTATGTCGATTTCCGGCCAAGGGTCAATCAACGACTGTGGCCGTGCGAGGTCGATGCCTCAATCTTCCAGCGATGGTCGGAGAGAAGCTGGCATTGCCCAGAAGGCCTCTCGAAAGGTTTTCGTTTTGAGGGCGGACTTTTGTTATCCTTCGATCATTTCGTCACTCCCATTTTCACAAAAGATCCTGGGAATTGCCCATAGGTCCTCCCGGATTGGGCGAGGGGTTGGGTGGGGAGGCGAAGGGGCGGCGATACCAGGTCCAAGTGCGGCGGGTGAGGGCGATGGCATCCTCCATGATGAGATAGGCCGAAGGGATGAGATAGAGGGTGATGAAGGTGGCAAACAGGACGCCGAAACCGAGAGAAACGGCCATGGGGATGAGCATTTGCGCCTGAAGGGATCGATCGAGCATCAGCGGAAGAAGACCGACGAAGGTGGTGAGGGAGGTGAGGAGGATGGGGCGGAAACGTCGGCTTCCGGCATCGGTCACGGCTTCCATGGTGAGATCGCCGGCGCGTCGTCGCTGGTTGGCGAAATCAACCATGACCAGGGAGTCATTCACCACGACCCCGGCAAGGGCGAGCATGCCGAAGACGGAAAGGTAGGAAGGAGTGAGATCGAGGATCAAGTGACCGACGAGGGCTCCGATGACGCCGAAGGGGACGGCGAGAAGGACGATGAAGGGCTGGAGGAGGTTTTTGAAGGGGATGGCAAGGAGGGCGTAGAGAGCGAGGAAGAGGGCGATGCCGGAAATCCAGATGCGGCGGTTGGTTTCCTGGTGTTCGCGGATGTAGCCGTCGTAGACCCAGGAAAGTTCGGGGTGACCGGAGAGGAGGAGGTTGATGCGACTTTCGAGATCGCGGGAAATGCGAATGATATCGACCGTTTCATCCTCCGGTTCGGCCTCGATGGAAGTGACTTGGGCACCATCGATACGGCTGATGTCCGCTCGCGCATTCTCAAGCGAGACGTTCGCGACGGAATGGAGGGGAGCATGGCCGCCATCGGGCGTGCGGATGCGGAAGTCTTCGAGGGTTTGAAGGGATTCGCGTTGTTCCTTGGGGAGGCGGACCATGACGCGGATGTCATCACGGCCGCGTTGGAGGCGTTGGGCCTGATCGCCGAAAAATGCGGAGCGGATCTGCCTGCCCAGTTCGGCCTGGGTGAGACCTAACAGCTTGCCTTCCGGTTTGAGGGAAACGTGAATTTCGGGGCGGAGGCGGCCGGCATCGTTCCAAGCGCTGGCGATGCCCTGATAGGATTCGATTTCCTCGACGATTTTCTCGGCGATATCCGCCTTGGACTCCGAGTCCGGGCCGCGGAGTTGGATTTCGAGTTCCTGTTCCTCCTCGCCGCCCATGCCACCGCCGCGGTCACCGGAAATGAAGAAGGACTGGGCATCCGGCACCTCGCCGACAAGTTCGGTCCAGCGGGCGGCGATCTCGGTATTCTTCGGTCCGGGTTCGGAACGATCCCCGGGATCGGTGATGGAGATCATGACATAACCTTCGCGCGGATCCGACCAAGGGCGTCCGGGGTGGCCGCCGGCGGAGGTGAGGACATCGCCAATGAGCGATTGGCCGGTGCCGGGATCGATGAAATCCTTGCGAAGCTGATCGACCGCAGCGGCGATTTTCTGGACCCGCTGATCGGTGATTTCCACCGGCGTATCACGCGGCATCTGGATGCGTGCGGTGATGCGGTTGCGATCGAGCGAGGGCATGTTGACGAAGCCGAGTCGTCCGCTGGCAGCGAGGCCGACGCAGGCCATGCCGAGGGCGATGAAGACCGCAGTCGTGGTGTAGCGGTGACGGGTGGCGACGATGAGGGAGGGTCGATAAACCTTCTGGATGAAGGATTCGAGGCCATCGGCAATCGACTTCTGAAAACGCGCGAAGGGTCCGAGGCGGGTGCGGTGGACGCGGATGTGCTTGAGGTGGGAGGGGAGGACGAGCTTGCTTTCGATAAGCGAGACGAGGAGGACGGCGGCCACGACCGGAGGGATCTGGCGGGTGAGATTGCCGTAAAAGCCATCGAAGGACAGAAGGGGCAGGAACGCGACGACCGTGGTCAGTGCGCCGAAGGTCACGGGCACGGCGACTTCCTTGGCGCCATCGACCGCGGCATCGATGGCCGGGACGCCTTCACGGAGTTTGGTGTAAACATTTTCCGCGGTGACGATGGCGTCATCGACGACAAGCCCGACAACGATGATGAACCCGAAGGTGCTCATCGAATTCAGTGTGATGTCCATGCTGGGCATGAGCGCGAGGCCGCCGGCGAAGGAGATGGGGATGCCGAGGGTGACCCAGAAGGCGAGGCTGGGGCGGAGGAAGAGGCCGAGGACGAGGAGGACAAGGATGCCGCCCTGGAGCATGGAGGAGAAGAGAGTGCCAAGGCGGCCGCGGAGTTCCACCGAGCTGTCGTCCCAGACGTGGAGTTCGATGCCTTCGGGGAAATTCTGGCGTTGTTCGGCGGCGTAGGCTTTGACCTTGTCGGCGATTTCGATGGCGCTTTCATCATTCAGGCGCAGCGCCTCGACGAGAAGGGCGGGACGACCATTGAAGCGGAGGATTTTGCCGCCTTCCTCGTAGCCATCATTGATGGTGGCAACGTCCCTGAGGCGGACGGTGGCTCCTTCGGTATTGCTGATGACGATGTTTTCGTAGTCCTCGCGTGAAAAGGCCTGGCCCTTCGAGCGGATGATCATGGCACCCTCGTCCGTTTGGATACGGCCGGCGGGGAGGTCGATGGAACTGCGGCGGACGGCATCGGCGAGATCGGCGAAGCCGAGATTGAAATCGCGGAGGCGGGCGAGATTGGCCTCGATGGAGATTTCCTGACGGGACTCCCCTTGGACGGCGGCCTGGGAGATGCCGGGCATTTCGAGGATGTCATCGCGGACACGGCGGGCGGCCTTGGCGAGGTCCGGGTCCTCCATGTTGCCGGTGATGGCGATCTTGATGACATCGAACCATTTCGCGGTATCCGGGACGTACACCTGAGGGGGTTCGATTTCATCGGGGAAAGTGGCGATGGAATCGACGCGGAGCTGGACCTCGTCCATGACTTCGCGGGGATCGGCTTGGTCTTTGAGGAGGATGCGGACTTCGCCGAAATCGGCGCGGGCCTTGGATTCGATGCTTTTCACCCCGGTGAGTCCTTCGAGGGCGAGTTCGATGGGGAGGATCACGGCGCGCTCGACATCCTCGGGGCTGCCGCCGCGGTAATCGACATTCACCCAGACTTCCTGGAAGCGCATGCCGGGCTGCACTTCGAGGGGGATTTTGTTCATCGCGGTCCAGATGCCGGCGAAGACGATGCCGAGCATGAGGAAATTGGCAGCGATGTCATTGCGGGCGAACCAACCGATCATGTGTCCTTGCGATAGGCCGGGGTGGGTGATTCGTCCAGCGATGGATGACGCCGAGCGGTCAATTCAGCCCGGCATCGCGGGGAGCATCGGCCATGAGGCGGTGAAACGGGGAGACTGAGGACATCAGTCGATGCCAGAGATCGCGATCGTGGCTGAGGCCGGGGAGTTCTTTTCCCGGGGCGAGGGTGATCCATGACTGGCCCTCGAGTTCTCCTTCGAGCTGACCGGCGGTCCAGCCGGAGTAGCCGATGTAGGCGCGAACGACCGTGCCCGGTGTGTGGGCGTGTTCGATGGCATCGGCCGCACTGATGCGGAGGCGGAAATCGAAGTGCCCGGACTTTCCCCGGCGGAAGGTGGCGAAAGTGAGCTGGTCGCGGGCGACGGGGCCGCCGACGTGGACGGGGATGCGGGCAAGAGGTTCGAAGTCCGGCTGGGGGAGAAACTGGGCGACCTCGCGGCCGGTGGGGTGATTGAGGATGACGCCGAGCGCGCCGTCATCGCTGGAATGATGGGCGAGGTAGATGACCGAGTGGTCGAAAATCCCATCGCGCAGCGTGGGGCTGGCGAGGAGGAGCTTGCCGGAAAGGTCGATGGGGAGTTCCGGAGTCATAGGTGAGGGATAGCGACATGATAGCGCCGCGAGTGGATTTGACGAATGGAAATCCTGCCGCTTTTTCCTCGATTTTCCGGCGGATAGGGATGGTCAGTCGGGAATTAGGGGGATAGGTCCGGCGCTGCCGATGTCGAAACCGGGACGCAGTGTGGAGGCCAGCCAGCGGGCGAGTTCCGAGAGGATGTTGCTGGGAGGGCGTCTGGAGGGGAAATCCTTGCCGCGGCAGGTGGCGATCCTGGCGGTGTGGCCCTTGCTGGAGCAGGTGCTCACCTTCTGCGTGGGGACGACCGATCTGGTCATTTCCGGTCGGATGGCCTCGGGGGATGAGCGCACGGCGGTGCTCGATGCCATGGGCCTGGGCGGCTACGTCGCGTGGTTTTTCAATATCCTGCAAGTGGCGGTGGCCACCGGGGTGATGGCGCTGGTCTCACGGGCGACGGGGGCGCGGGACCGGGGATTGGGGGAAAAAGCCCTGGGGCAAGGCGTGTGGCTGGGGGCGGCGGCGGGCTGTCTTTCGCTCGGAGCCTTGCAGGCGGGGATCCCGATGCTGATCCGCTGGATCGGCCTGAGCCCGGAAGCGGCGGTGCAGGCGGAGGTCTATCTGCGGACCTTTGCGTGGTCCGGGCCATTCAGCGGGGTGATGTTTGCGATCAATGCGGCACTGCGCGGATCGGGCGATACGAGGACGCCTTTCATCGGGATGGTCGTGGTGAACCTGGTGAACATCGGGATGTCGTGGTTTTTCGTGTTCGGGCCGGAGCCTTGGGGCGGACGGGGGATTGAAGGGATCGCGATGGGGACGGTGGCCGGCTGGATCGCGGGTCTGGCGGTGGTGGCGGGCTTGGTCGGCCGCACCGGGGACACCCTGCGCTGGGCTTGGCGGGGGTTGAAGCCGCAGTGGGAAACCATGCAAAGGGTCCTGCGGGTGGGAGCGCCGCAGTCGATCGAAATCGCCGGCATGTGGGGCATCCACGCTTACGGCATCCGGGTGATTTCCCGACTGCCCGAGGAAGGGGCTCTGGGGGCGCACATCCTGGCGATCCGGGTGGAATCGATGTCTTTTCTCCCCGGCTTCGCGGTGGCAACGGCGGCAGCGGCCCTGGTGGGGCAGTATCTGGGGGCGGGGTCCCGGGATATGGCGGTCAAATCCGTGCGGCTGTGCTGGAAACTGGGTGCGGCCATCATGGGTGGCATGGGTCTGATGTTCGTTCTTTTCGGACGGAGGATCATCGAAGCCATCGCCCCGGACAGTGCGATGCATGTCGAGATGGCGGCACCGCTGCTGGTGGTGTGTGCGTTGGCACAGCCCTTTTTCGCGACCTGCATCGTGCTCAAGACGACGATGCGCGGGGCGGGGGCCACGGCGATGGTGATCCGCTACTCGTTTCTGAGCATGATTTTCTATCGGGTGGGGATGCTGGCGCTGTTTTCCCACCTTGGGCGTATCGATCTGGTGACCGTGTGGATCATCCTTTCGCTCGACCTTTTCACCCAGGCTTTGATCTTCGCGAGGCTTCATTTCCGGGGGAAATGGCTGGACGCGAAGGTTTGAACCGACTTATGGGGGCGGCCGAATCATGTTTATCGATCACATCCGGATCTATGCGAAGGCGGGCGATGGGGGCAACGGTCACGTTTCCTTCCGGCGCGAGAAATTCGTCCCGCGTGGCGGTCCGGATGGCGGTGACGGGGGCAATGGCGGGCACGTGAAGCTGATCGTGGACCCCTCCACCGACAACCTGCGTGCCTACCACTATGATCCCAAGCTGCTGGCGGAAAACGGCCAGAAGGGTGGGAAAAACCAGTGCACGGGAAAGAGTGGCAAGATGAAGATCGGCAAGGTGCCGCCGGGCACGGTGGTGTATCGAGCGAATGCCACGACCGTACAGGAAGCCGTGTCGCTGGAGCGCGGCGAGGAGGGGATCGACCTCGAACCCATCGCCGACCTCACGGAAAATGGCCAGGAGTTCATTCTTTGCCATGGCGGGTTGGGCGGGAAGGGGAACATGAATTTCAAGACATCGACGAACCAGGCACCGGTGGAATTCACGCCGGGCACGGAGGGGGAGGGCGGTGTGTTTTATCTCGAACTGCGACGGATCGCCGATGCCGGGTTGGTGGGATTCCCAAATGCCGGGAAATCCACGCTCATCGGCAAGCTCTCCCACGCACAACCCAAGGTGGCGAGCTATCCCTTCACCACGCTGCAACCGGTGGTGGGGGTCGTCGAGTTTGCCGATTTCCGGCGCTGCACGGTGGCGGACATCCCGGGGCTGATCGAGGGTGCGCATGAGAACCGCGGCCTGGGCCATGAGTTCCTGCGGCACATCACGCGGTGCCGGATGCTGTTGTTTGTGGTGGATATGGCCGGTAGCGAAGGGCGTGACCCAATCTCCGATCTGGAGATTCTGCGCAAGGAGGTGCGGGAGTATGATTCCGAACTGGCGCAGTTCCCATGGATCATCGTGGCCAACAAGATGGACTTGGAAGGGGCGGCGGAGAACCTGGAAATGTTCCGTTCACGCTTCCCGAAACAGCGCATCATCCCGATCTCGGCGGACGAGGGCACGGGACTGGATGAACTGAAGGATTTCCTGAACGAGGAAGTGGGCTATCGGCCCTAACAGAAATGAAGGGTCGGCATCGGGTGTTTGTTTACGGAACCCTGAGACCGGGGGGATCGAATCATCACCGCATGGCCGGGGCAACCTGGCTGGGGGAGGCGCGGGTGCGCGGGCGGCTCTATGCGCTGACCTGGTATCCGGCCCTGAAGCTGGATGAGGGTGCCGACTGGGTGGTGGGGGATGTTTTCGAAATGGAGGATGACATCCTGATCGGACTGGATGCTTTCGAGGGCGACGAGTATGAGCGGGTCCGAGTGGAGCCGGAGATGATCGATGCCCGGATGGAGTGGGACGATTCCCATTCTTGGGCCTGGGTCTGGCAGTGGCGGGGAAGTGTGGAGGGGCTTCAGCCGATCCCTACGGGAGACTGGCTCGGATATCTCCAACCGCCGGGCAAGCCATGGTGGACGACCCTGGGATGTTTGGGCTTGCTGGCTTTTCCTATCGGCGGAGCGATGTTATTGGGTTTTCTGAACCGATGGTTTGCCGTGAGTGAAACGGTCTCTGAATGGTCCATGGTGGCATTCCTGATTGGCGCGGGTGCCTTGGGTCTTTTCTCGTTGACCATGTCCCATCGCGCCAGGGAATCGCCCAACTCGAGGCTGATCTCTGTTCTTCATGGACTCATGAGCGTGGGCGTCGCCGGCTATTTCTTGATCGGCGTCTTCAGTATCCTTGGTGCGGTGCTTTCGCTCCTCTTTGATTGACGTTCAGGGATCGACTTTGAGCCCAAAGAAAAACGGCCGCTCCGAGTGGGAGCGGTCGTGGAAATTTCGAGGGACCTGTTAGACCGGGATCAACTGATCAGTTCCGGCCAATCGGAAGTGTGGAAGAACTCGCCTTCCGGCTTGTCGAGACGCTCGTAGGTGTGGGCGCCGAAGAAGTCCCGTTGGGCCTGGAGCAGGTTGGCGGGGAGGCGTTCGGCGCGGTAGCTGTCGTAATAGGCCAGCGAGCCGGCGAAGGACGGCACCGGGATGCCATTGAGGCAGGCCAGCGAGATGACCTTGCGCCAGTTTTCCTGCGCGCCATTGAGCACGGCCGTGAAGAAGGGCGCGAGCATGAGGTTGGTGGGCTTTTCCGCTCCTTCGTAGGCTTCCGTGATGCGGTTGAGGAACCTCGCGCGGATGATGCATCCGCCGCGCCAGATGCGGGCGATGGCACCGAGATCGAGATCCCAGCCCTTGTCCTTGCCGACGGCGGTGATGAGGTCGAGGCCTTGGGCGTAGGAAACGATTTTCGAAGCGTAGAGGGCATCGCGCACCATGCCGACGAGATCGGCCTTCGTCAGCGAGCCGAGATCGAAGCTAGTGTTCGATGGTCCGGAGAGGACCTTGGCGGCGACGAGGCGCTGATCGCGCATGGCGGAAAGGATGCGAGCTTCGACCGATGAGGCAACGGTCGAGAGGGGGACGGTTTGTTCCACCGCGGCCATGACGGTCCAGCGTCCGGTGCCTTTTTGACCGGCCTTGTCGACGATGAGATCGACGATGTCCTTGCCGGTTTCCGGGTCCTTTTGCTTGAAGATGTTGGCGGTGATCTCAATCAGGAAAGATTCGAGATCGCCGGCATTCCAATCCGCGAAGATGTCGGCCAGTTCACTGTTCGAGAATCCGGCGGCCTTGAAAATGTTGTAGGCCTCGCAGATCAACTGCATGTCGCCGTATTCGATGCCGTTGTGGACCATCTTCACGAAATGGCCGGCACCGCCGGGGCCGATATGGGTGACGCAGGGCACGCCTTCGACTTTGGCGGCGATGCTTTCGAAGATCGGCTTCATCACCTCCCAGGTGCTGGCGGGGCCGCCGGGCATGATGGAGGGACCCTTGCGGGCACCTTCTTCGCCACCGGAGACGCCGGCGCCGATGAAGCGAAGGCCGAGTCCGGAGCACCAGGCATCGCGACGCTCGGTATCGGTGAAGAGCGAGTTTCCGCCATCGATGATGATGTCGTCCTTGTCGAGAAGCGGAATGAGCGACTCGATCACGGCATCGACCGGTCCGCCGGCCTTGACCATGATCATGATCTTCCGGGGAGTCGCGAGGGACTGGACGAACTCCTCAAGTGTCTTCGAACCGACGATTTTCTTATCGGGATGGGCGGCGACGAATTCGTCGGTGACCGCCGTGGTACGGTTGTAAACGGAGACCTGGAATCCGCGGGATTCCACGTTGAGGACGAGGTTCTGGCCCATCACGGCCAGGCCGATGAGGCCGAAATCACTGTTGCTCATAAGGTTAGGCTGTATGACAGCCGCGGGGGTTTAGGGGAGAGCGGGCCGGGGCGCAACCCCTTGTTTCGCGCATGTCGCGCTTTCCGCGATCGGGGGGCGAAAATCGGGCGGATGGGATGATCTGAAAGGCGCGTGTTGCCATGGGGCATGCGGGGGGGCACAGTGGCGCGGTGAACCTTCCCAATGCGATTACCTTTTCCCGTCTGCTGCTGGCGGCGGTGTTTGTGGTGGCGTTGGAAATGGGAGGTCCGGCGGGGTCGGTGGTGGCCTTGATCACCTTCTCCGTGGCGGCGGCGACGGATTGGCTGGATGGCTATCTGGCACGTCGGATGGGTTTGGTAACGCCCTTGGGGAAACTGTTGGATCCCTTGGCCGACAAGATTCTCGTCTGCGCGGCTTTCGTTTTCATGTCCACGCTGGGCTTTGCTCCGGTGTGGGCGACCGCCCTGATCATCGCCCGCGAGTTCCTTGTCA
>JALOTY010000026.1 GCA_025457665.1 Akkermansiaceae bacterium
CGATCGTTTCAACCGGGTGACCCTTGGGTCCGGCCCGGAAGCCCCGATCGACTCTCGTCTCTCGAACCGCACCGGTTGGCGCGGCGGGGAGGAACCTACCCAAATCCGGACCCGCGTCAACTCCTTTCGAGAAGTTTTTTCGGTTTTTTTGAGGCGGGTCGAGTTATTCACAAAAACTCGGGATTCACCCCCTCTTCCTTCTCTGGCTTCCAGAGCTTCAGTGGCGGTCCGGGCCGCGTAGGCGACAAGTCGAGGTTCCCGCAAGCGCTCGCAGCGCTGGCAGGACCTTCGGAGGCGGCAGCGACTCCCTTCCCCCAAGCTCCTTTCCACTAGAGATCTAGTATTTCAATCCGAACGAACCGTGCTGACCGTCCCGATTGCGGATTCCGCCATGGACCAAAGGCTGAATCCATGGCAGCTTCCGCAGCATCGCATGAGCGGATCTTGTGAAATCACTTTTCTCGGCACCGGAACCTCGGTGGGCGTTCCCGTGATCGGCTGCGATTGCGCGGTGTGCCAGTCCAAGGATCCGCGGAACAAGCGGACGAGATCTTCCATTCATGTGGTCGCGGGCGAGATCTCGCTGCTGGTGGATTCCGGTCCCGACCTGCGGGAACAAGCGCTCCGTGAAAGCCTGCGACGGCTGGATGGCGTGCTTTACACGCATGCGCATGTCGATCACGTGGCGGGCTTCGATGAATTGCGGGCATTCTGCTGGCATCGGGACAGCCCTCTGCCTTTGCACGGATCTCCGCAGACGCTGGAGGTCCTGCGTCAAATGTATGGCTGGGCCTTCCACCCCGACAACACTCACGCCGGCTACATCAAGCCCCTTGCCGCTCCTTGGGAGGGGGAAATCCGCTATGACGCTCTCCGTGTCACTCCACTGCCGGTCGAACACGGCAATGTGGAGACGCATGGTTTCCTTTTCGAGTATCCGGGTGCGGAGTCCTTGGCCTACATTTCGGATGCGAAGTCGGTTCCTGCTGCAACCATCGACCTGGTTCGCGGCGTGGACCATCTTGTGATCGATGCCCTGCGACCGCGAGCCCACCCGACCCATCTGAGCACCCCTGAAGCCTTGGAGGTGATTGCCATGGCGGGTGCGAAAATGGGCTGGCTGACCCACCTCGGGCACGAGAACGAACATGGCTCACTTGAAGCGGAATTGCCCGCGAACGTTCGTGTCGCCTACGATGGTCTCCGTATTTCACTCAAATCATGACCCGTTTCCTGTCCATTCTAACAGCTTTGGTGGTATCGGCATTGGCCGAGGGGCCGGCTCTTCCGCCGCCGTCATCGGTTGCGGTGCTTTTCAACAACGCGGATCCGGAGTCCAAGGAGTTGGCCGAATTTTATGCCAAGGCCCGTGGTCTCCCCACGACGAATCTCGTGGGATTGGAAATGCCGAAAACGGAAGAGATCAGCCGGGCGGATTTCGACCGGGCCATCAGGCAGCCTCTCGTCGAAGTCTTTGACCGCAATCAATGGTGGGAGCGCATCAAGGATCCCGCCGGGAACCTGCAATTGTCCCGGACCCGCATCCGCATTCTGGTCTGCATGCGCGGAGTGCCGCTGAAAATCAAACATCCCGATCCCGCGCCGCCAAAGCCTGAGCCGGGGAAGCCTGCCGATCCGAACGCCGCGCTGAATGCCATGATGACGAGCGGGAATGCTGCGGTGGATTCCGAGTTGGGGCTGCTTGGCTTCGACCGCCATGCGATCCCCGGCGCGCTCGACAGTCCCTATTTCCGCAGCGAGGAACCGATCACTACCGCCACGGTGCCGATCTTTCTCGTCGGACGAATCGATGGTCCGAGTTTGAGCCTGTGCAAGCGTCTGATCACCGATGCCGTGGAAACGGAAAAGTCGGGGCTCTGGGGATTTGGCGTGGTGGACATTGCCAACAAATCCGTGGCGGGTGATCCCAACGGAGATCCGTGGTTCAAAAACATCGGTCAGAATCTGGTCGATGCGGGAATTCCCGTGCTGGTGGACCGTTTTGACGAGACCCTGCCTCTGAATTTTCCGCTTCCTCGGACGGCGATCTATTACGGTTGGTATGACTGGCATGTGAACGGTCCTTTCAAGGCTCCGGGGTTCCGGTTTTCGAGGGGCGCGGTGGCGGTGCACCTTCATTCCTTCAGCGCCATGCAGTTGAGGGACCCGAACCAGAATTGGTGTGCGCCTCTGTTAGAGCGTGGGGCGGCCGCCACCTTGGGAAATACTTACGAGCCTTTCCTGCATCTGACCCATCATCTCGATGTCTTTCATGACCGCCTGACCCGCGGATTCACGCTGATTGAAGCCGCCTCGATGGCCATGCCGGTGGTTTCGTGGCAAGGGGTCGTGGTGGGAGACCCGCTTTATCGACCTTTTCTCCGGCTCGATGGATCGGGCGAGAAAAAGGAAGAGGATCGGGAATTCCGTGCCCTGAGGTTGGCGCGCGTCCGCTGGGGAGCCGAGCCGAAGGTGCGGGAGGAGAAACTCCGCCAAGCGGCCTCACGGATGCGTTCCGCGACGCTGCTGGAAGCGCTCGGTCTGGATCTTGCCGAAACCGGGCGGGGGGCCGAAGCGGCGGTGCTCTTCACGGAAGCCGGGAGGTTGCACTCTGCCGCGCGTGACCAACTGCGCTGTGCGCTGCTGATTGCCAAGCTGGATCGCGAACAGAGCCGCAAGCCTGCCGCCCTGGAAATCCTGCGCCGCCAGAAGCTCCTTCATCCCCAACTGCCGGAAGTCGAGGCCGCCGATGCCTGGCTGAAAGTTCTCGATCCTCCGCCCCCACCGGCAGGAAAATGACCCCGCGCGATTTCTTGAGTTGATCATTTGAACAGTTCTTTTCCATGATCCCCCCGTCATGGCCAGCTACCAAGCGCTGCTCAACCGGGTCTGGGGGGCCCTGGCTGAGGAATCCACCCGCCCCTTGCCCGATGAAATCGAGCTTCAGGCACTCTGGTTTGCCGGAGCCTTCGGGCGGAACTTCCGCTGCACCCGGGGTCGCCCGGTCCGGATCGTGCAGTTTGGGGAGTGGAACCGTGGCGCGGGACCTGACTTTCTCCGCGGGGTTGTTGAAGTGGACGGTCATGAGTTCCGCGGTGCCATCGAGCTTGATCCTGACCCGGCCGACTGGGAAGCGCACGGCCATGGGGCGAATCCGGCTTACGCCGACGTGGTTCTCCACGTTACTTTTGCCCCCGCACTGAATGATGCCTTCACCCGCGACCACCGGCATCGGGAGATCCCCCGCGTGGAAATCCCCGCCCCGTTGCTGGCGGAAGCCCTCCAATGTCCCTCACGAGCCACGGCGATCGCCCGCCCGGGCCGCTGTGTGCAGCCACTCGCGAAACTTCCTGAGGCCTCCGTCCGTTCGCTCATCCACCAGGCCGCCCGTCACCGCTGCGCCCTGAAAGCGGCGCGTTTTCTGCGGATGGCCGATGCCCATGGCCGGGATGCCGCCCTCTATCAGGTGACTGCCGAATCCCTCGGCTATCGGGCAAACACCCTGGCCATGAGACTGCTTGCCCAGCGGGTTCCCATCACTCCGTTGCGCGAGTCCGGGGAAACCACCGCGATCCTCTTTGGTTCCGCCGGTTTCCTTTCACCCGATCTGCACGAAAGCGCTCCCGCCGATACCCGCCAGCACCTGCGCCAACTGTGGGACCACTGGTGGAAAGAACGGGCCACCTGGGAGTCCAGCCACCCGATCCCATGGCGCTGGAATGGGCAAAGACCTGCGAATCACCCCCATCGGCGGGTTGCCGCACTCGCTGCATTGGTCCGGCAGTGGTCGGCCTATCGCCGCAGGGCTCTTGCCCGACCCTTTCAAATCAAACCCCTCCTCGATTTTCTCACCACCCTTGAAGACCCCTTCTGGTCTCATCGCCACACCCTCTCTTCCTCGCCCAGCAAGCAATCCATCGCCCTCTTCGGAAAAAGCCGTGCCACCGAACTTCTCGCCACCCATCTCATCCCCCTGGCGCTTCATGAGGAATCCGGTTTCAGCTTCGAGGACTACCTCAAGCTCCCCGCGGCCGCGCCAAACGAGTCCGTCCGCCGCTGCGCCATCCGACTTTTCGGGTCCGAACAAGCGGCGGCACCCTGGTTGAAAAAATCCGCCCACCATCAAGCCCTGCTGCAGATTTACCACGACTTCTGCCTGGAGGACTCCAGTGACTGCCTGCTCTGCCCGTTCCCCGAACAGCTCAGCCAGTGGACCTGATTTCCGCCGCTTTGCACTTCGCCAATCTTCCACGTTTTCCTCACGAGCCCCATCCGCCATTCTCCTCTCATGCTTGAAGCCCTGCTCTCGCTCAATGCCCTGCCAAAAATCGGCCCCGTCCGCATCCGCCGCCTGCTCGACCATTTTGGCTGCGCGGAAAAGGTCTTGAAGGCCGACAAGGACCGCCTGATGAGGATCGATGGCATCGGCCCGGAACTTGCGGAAATCCTCCTCAACGCCTCCTCCCTGTGCGATCCTGTAGCCGAACTGAAGGAACTTCGCGAGCGGGGGCTGTCCGTCATCACTCCCGAAGACCCGGACTTCCCCGCCACCCTTCGCGAAGCCTACGACCGACCCATCCTCCTCTACGTCTGGGGGAAACTTGAAGAACGGGACCGCCACGCCATCGGGATCGTCGGGACCCGGCGCGCTTCAATCTATGGCAAGAACAGCACCCAAAAGCTTTCCTACCACCTCGCCCGCTCCGGCTTCACCATCGTTTCCGGCCTGGCGCTGGGCGTGGATACATTCGCCCACGAAGCCGCGATCGCTGCCGGCGGCCGGACCGTGGGAGTCATCGGCTCCGGACTCGCCCGCCTTTACCCCGGGGAAAACATGGCCCTTGCCGAGAAAATCGCCGATGGCCACGGCGCCATCGTCAGCGAGTTCCCGCTCCACACTCCCCCGGACAAACAAACCTTCCCGCAACGCAACCGGATCGTCGCCGCGTGGTCGAAGGCGCTCATCGTGACCGAGTGTCCCACCTGGTCGGGCTCCTTGATCACCGCCAATCTTGCTGCGGAATACGGCCGACCGATTTACGCGGTGCCCGGCCCCATCGACAAACCGACTTCCGGCGGTTGCAACCAGTTGATCCGAAACGGAGCTACCCTGCTCACCGATGCCGGAGAAATCCTTGAAGACCTCGGTGGCCTCGCTCTGGATTTCAAGGAGAACAGCAAATCATCGCCCGCAAGTGCGCCCGCCCCGGTGACCGTGGATCTCACAGACGAAGAGCGGCAGATCTTCGAAGCCCTTGGGGACTCGGAACACAGCATCGATCATTTGGTGGACCTCAGCGGACAGCCTGCTCCCGTGGTTTCCACCTGCCTCCTGAAGCTCGAAATGAAAAAACTCGTCCGCGCCCTCCCCGGCTTCCGATATGTCCGGCGCTGATCGGCACCACGGCTGAGCCTTTGTTCCTCCTGTTAGAACAGCTCGCCTTGGACAGGTCCCTGTCGGTCTTTGCCCTTCTGCTTCAGCGGGCTTGCACAAGCTGCGGCCAGGATGGCACCGGCATAGGGCCGGAATTCCATGCTGCCACCCTGGAGAAATGCCAGTCCCTCGGTGAAATCCACGACGGCCAGCATGCGGTCATGAATCGGCGCCACCGCGGGTGGCGGCTCGGTCGTAATCGTCGCGAAACAGGGGCCAAGCTCCGCATCGATTTCCCATAAACCCGCGACCCACATCCAGTCGCCATCCGGTCGGCGGAACTCGTAGGCATGCTTGCGCCCCCCGCCGAGATCCTGCCACTCGAAGAAGGTGGAAATCGGAACCAGACAGCGCCTTTCCTCCATGGCTTCCCGCCAGACCGGGGAATCGAGATGATCACTCCGGGCGTTGTTGATCGCCTTGGCAAAGGACCGCCGGAAACCCCAGCGAAAGGTCTCCGCACGTGCTTCTCCGGATCCTGTTCGCAGCACCACGCCCCGACCGGTCCGGCGCACGAGGGGGCCGTCCAAACGGCGGATTTCCTCGGAGACCAGCGCCAGCAGCGATTTCGCGTCGCTTCGAGGTCTGACCGTATAGGCATTGCACATCGGGCCACTCGAAGGGATTTCAGGACAGCATCACTCAGTTTCGTTCGCCGATGGCCTTCATCGCCTGCTCGATCAGCGAAGCCATTTCACCATCCGCCGCCGCGCGCTCACGGGAGAGAAGCTCCAGGGATTTTTGTCCACCCGTCCTCCCGAGCAAGCGGATGGCCGACAAGCGCCATTTCAAAGTCAGCTCGGGATAAGCAGCAACCAAATCGGCCTCGATCACCGGTCCGAAATCGCCGAACAGATTCTCCCATTCGCCCGGATCATCCTGCCACAGTCTCTGAACCAAGGCAGCGGACTCCGCATCCTTGCTCCGGCTCAGAAACTGAACCATGGCCCGCGGGATGGGCCTCTTGTCCTGCAACATTTCCTCCATCAGATCCCGAACCAGCACCAGGCTGCCGTCCCCCTCCTCCGACCAGACTTGCAAGGCCCGGACAGCAGCCTCGCGATGGGTCGGATCCGGGCTTTTTGCCAACTCTTGCAGCCGCTGGGTGATGTCGCTGCGGAAAAGCTTGGGCTCGACCGCTGCCAGACGTTTGGCCGCTGCGGCGGCGCGATTGACGTCAATGCTATCGAGTTCCCTCCGGTTCAGCTCGTAGAACGATGGATCCGAAGTATCCGTAAGCTTCTCTTCCGGACCTTGGAGGAAACGCTGGTTGTCCACCTTGACCTCCACGGCGTGAAGGTCCTCGATGATCCGGCCCGGAGTGCCGAAACGTTCGCAAAGTCCGGCGATTTCACTGAGTTCGGGGGTCACTCCGTGCAGCAGAATCAAGCAGTCCGAAGGCGGCCGGGGGTAGCTCCAGGAACGATCATCCGCTCCCGTCACCCTCACCAGATAGCGCATGATGAGGTCTTTGTTGAAATCCCGGACATCCCGCAGCCACACACCCACCACGGTCCTGCCATCGATTTTCCCGGTTTCTCCATACAGCTCGATCGCCTCTTCCAAAGGACCCGAGCGCATTTCCGCCCGGACTTGGGCGACAAGGTCGGAAACATCGTCCGCCGGGGCCTCGGTCGGTTTTTCACCGCCATCTTGAGAGCCCTCCGCTTGTGGTAGGGCTGCGGCATCACTCGCCGCGACCGTCGGCAAGCCGGTCTTGACGAAAAATGGAATGCTCATCAGCGCAGCGAGGCAGAGCAGTCCGCCGATGAGACCTTTGATCCGGGCTCGGGGATTCGCCGCGACCAGCAAAAGGCAGGCGAGAAATCCGGAGAATCCCGCCAACACCAGACGCTTGTCCATGGGTGCGCCATCCAGAACCTGTCCCGGTGCGCCGCCAAATCCCAGAATCGCGGCGACGATGAGCACCCCTGCCACCGCTCCGATTCCCAGCATCAAGCGCAAAGGAGAAAAAGTCACCAGCTCCCGGGGTGGCGCGGCCACAAAGGGCTCTGAACTGACGATCGGAGCCGCCGTGCGTGTTGGCACCCGGTTGAAGCGCTGCAAGTTCGCGGTGTCCTTGTGCTCGCCGGGGTAGAATTTCCTCGCCCGCACGATGACTTCCTCCGTCACCCGAAATCGCTCGTCGCAGCTCCCGCATTCCACCATTTTCCCCTCGAATTCCGGCGTCACACGAAAACGCTGGGCACAGCGCGGACAGCGGATGCTGATCTTCTCCTCCTCGTTCCTGCTTCCTTCCATCGGCAGGAGCTTGCTACGAATTCCCCACGGAATGCAATCCCCGTGCACCGGGCTTGCCGGATCGATCCCGATTTCCCAGCATCCCCGCATGTTCCCCGCCATCCAAAGCCTGCTGGTCATCCAGGACCGTGATCGCCGCATCGCCGACCTCACCAGCCAGCTCGAACGACTTCCCGGGGAGGAAACCCGCGCGAAATCCCGCCTCAGCTCGGACGAAACCGCCGTCGCCGCCGCGAAAAAGGCCGTCCTCGATCAGGGCGTGTCGATCAAGAACCTCGAACTCGACATCGAAACCCGCAAAACGACCATCGGACGCCTGAAAAACCAGCAATTCGAAACCCGGAAGAACGAGGAATACCGGGCGCTGGGGAATGAAGTCGTCCGCTACGAGACCGAAGTGGACGACCTTGAAACCCGCCTGCTCGAACTCATGGAGGTGGCGGACACTCTCAAAGCCAAGCACCAGCAAGCCGAGGAAGCCCTCGCTGCCAGCGGTCGCGTCGTCGCCGGCGACTTGGAAACCATCGCCACCCGCCACAAAAACCTCAGCGCCCAGCTTGCAGAGACCCAGGCGGAACGCACCCAACTCGCCGCCGCGGCGGCCGGAGAATTGCTCGACCTCTACGAACGTCTCGTGCGCAAGAAAGGTGTGCCCGGAGTCGTGCCCGTCCAGAACGGTCAATGCGGTGGCTGCCACGTCAAACTCGTGGCCGCCACGCTCATCAAGGCGCAATCCGCCCCACCGCCGGTGCAGTGCGAGACCTGCGGCCGCATCCTCTACACCGAATGATCCGTTTGGAGTGGCCTCAGTTGTTGGCCGTGGTCGCCGCGTTTCCTTCGTAATACTCGCGACGTCTCTCTTCCAGCACCACCAGCCAGTTCATCATCGTGATCGGTGGCAGCGCCGCAGGGTGCTTGATGGGGGAAAGATTGACCTCAACCTGATCATGGGAAACGTCCGCCTCCCTCGAGGTTTTCATATCTAACAGGTGCACCTCTTCCCCGGAATTTCCTCCGGCGAGACTGCCCATCTGCCCGCTGATGCGGAGTTTGTAGGGGTCGTATTCCGCACCATACCTTTTTTCCGGGGCGAAGAGCGAGCAGGGAGGATAGAAGGGTGTCGGCAGGCCGGATCCCGTGGGCGGGGTCACGGCCGTGGTGTTGAAGTCATCGGCGATGTAGAGCCGGAGATTGGTCACCATCGAAAAGCCCCGCGTGAACGAACTCAAGTCGGCGCACTCGCGCAGGATGACTCCGTAGTCGAGGTCGGTGCAGGGAATCGAGGGCTTCTGCAGGAAGGCGCTGGCGGGGTAGTTCACATTGACCGCGATCGAGTGATTCACCGCCGGACTGTCGCCACCGATCTGGGTGAGGAAGTTCGCCACCCGTTGGGGGAAGATTTCGATGCAATGCTTGGTGTCGTGCAGCCTCGTGACGCGGAACGGGAAGCTGGGGCGGTAGAAACCTGCCTTGAAGGTTCCGACCAGTGGGTCACCGAAGCGGGCGTTGTTGAAGTTGATGGTTCCGGAAACCCCGTATTGATAGTAATAAGTTCCGTTTTTCCCATAGGCCACATCCACCGGTGCGCCGAAGAAAAAGCTCTGGTTCTCATTGCAGCACTGGATGAAACCCGGTGGCAGACCCGCTTCCGCACCTTGCGTCTGGTTGAGCGTCATCGTCTGTCTCACGCCGTTTCTGAGGTAACTGAAGGTCAGCACCCGCGGAGTGCGATCGCTGGCACTCACGGCATCGGAGATATCGAGGGTCATCGCGCACTGCCGCGCACCCACCGTGTAGTCGTTCCAGGTCGTGGTGGAAAGCGTATTGGTTTCGGTAGGGCTGGAGAAGCGGTCAAAGAAATCGGCCCCGCGATTGATGGGAATGAAGGCCGCCCTGCCGCTTTCCGATGCCATCGATACCGGCATGTATTCTCCGTGCGTGATCTCATACTGCTCCCGGACGCCCGGGGCGAAGGGATTGACCGCATTGGCACCGCCATTGGCCACCAAGGGCTCCTCACCGATCTCGGCATCGGCGGCAAGTTCCACCGAACTCCGGCCGGAAACCCAATCAAGTTCGGCACCCGAGCCCACGCGGGCACGGGAGGCGAACACGCCGCCCTCGATGTTGGCGTTTTCCCACTCGGTGCCGTCGGCATACTCGCCAATCACGGTGAATGCCTCTGCTGAAATCGCCAACTGGGAAGGAACCTCATAGATCGACAGGATGAAATCCCGCTCGCGTTTGGTCACCTTGGTCGTGGCGCTGCTGTGGCTGGAGAGGTTCATGCGGAAGGCCCACCAGTTTCTTTTGGCGACAAACTGTTCGCCGGGCTTGGCGTAGCCGAAGCGGATGTTGGGATAGGGGATCAGATTGAATTGAGGATAAGTGGCGACGGGCGCACCCACGCGGGTGGAAGCGAGAGACCCGTAGATTTTCTGGGAGGTGATGATGGGGTAGAGGTTGTCGCGGGTGCTCACCGTGGTGTTGGTCGTTTGCAAGGGCGCTGGAAATCCGCTGCCGAAATCGAGGTTGAGCCCGGCGCTGGCAAAGCCCGAAGTGCCCTGATACGCGCGGAAGGTCGTGGTTTCCGACAGCGTGGCATCTCCCTGGTTGCCCAGGACTGCGTTGCCGAGATTGAAAGTGGATAGAACCGCCGAATCCACCGAGTTCGAGGCGTTGCTCTGTTGAACGGCCTGGAGGAAGATGTTCTGCCATGTCATGGGCGCACGCGAAGTTGCACTGGCATTCGAACCGTTCTGCATCGCCTGCATCGCACGGTTCGAGGCGATCGGAATGATCGCCCGCAGCACGGCATCTTCCTTGCTGGAGTAGTCCACACGAAGGCTTGCGGACGACTGGGCACTCTGGGATGCGGAAGCGGCGCGATAGGTTTGAATCACCATGGCCAGCAAGGTCATGCCCAGTGCCACTACCGCCACATAGGAAATGTAGCCCCTTGGCTGTTTGTTTCGGGTATTCGGAGTCGTTTTCATTTTACTGTTCGGTTCCGGAATAAACCAGTTCTTCACCATTCGGTCCGGTGATCCGCATGCGGAGAATTCCCTGCTCGATGGCAAAGGAGACATTCGTGGGTTTTTTGGAAATCGCCCAATCCGGCGTTCCGATCGTTCCGCTCGCCGGGATGAGCCGGTAGTAAAGCCCCTGCCCCATCCCGGAACCCGGGTCTTCCCAGGAGAGCATCGAGGTTCGGATGGTGCCGTCACTTTCGCGGAATCGGAGAACGAGCACTTTGGCGTTCGATAGGACAGGACTCCCACCGGTCCGGAGGGAGTTCATGTCCGTGTAGAGTCGGTATCCCTCGGCGCTGCCCAGGACCCGCACGACGTAGTTGTTGATCAGCGGGGCTTCACGGGTGAGGAAATCCTGGGCATTGAAAATCCGCACGAAGGCCATTTGCTGATTGAAGAGCAGCAGCGTGATGGACGCGATCATCATGCCCACGACCATCGCAAGCGTGAGTTCGAGAAGGGTGTAGCCCCGCCGCTTGCGGCTCTGGAAGGCAATCTTCATTGGGAGCGGACGACGGTCCGGGACTTCACATAAGTCCGGCCGCTGATTTCGTAGGTAAGGATGCTTTGAAACCTCCAGGTGCGAATCCCTGCGGGGTTGGTCGCGGTGGTGCCGCTGCCGCCATCCGCGGGGAAGTTCGTGGCATCCGCAAAACGGGTGCGTATCACCGTGCCTCGGATCTCCTTGGCACCAGGCAATTTGCCCAAAACCACACTCGATTCCGCCTTGGCCGGATAGACTGGCCAGGGAGAGGTGGTGGAAACAAGGTCGGTGAAGGCCATGCGCTGGGCCAGCGCTTTCTCGTAGGTCAGATGCGCATCCGTCACCGTCTGCTGCAAAGTCCATTGCCGGGGCGCGGTCACGTTCAGCGCCAGCTTCATCATCGTCAGCGAAAGGCCGGTGAGAAACATGAGGGCGTAGGTCGCCTCTAACAACGCCATGCCACGGGGCGGCCTCCGCTTCTTGCGGTATGCCGACGCGAGGGGGCGCTGCCGGAGACGCGGGGGGGTGGATGCCGCTCCGAACATTTTGGAAACCTTAATGAAGAAGCGGGTAAAGCGCAACCCACATGATCGTGGGGGGTCACCGACTCCGATTTCCCCGGGCTTGTATCCGCCTTGTCCCGATGTCAGGCTGCCTGCATGGCGTCTCGCGTCTTGTTGCTTGCGATTTTCCTCACCGGGCTGCTGCGTGGCCAGGCGGTCCTCGAACCGCCGCTGGGCATGAAGTGGGGAGATACCCCCGAGCACCTGATCGAGTGGGCCGGGAAACACAAGCTGGACATCCGTATCGATCTCCCGGGCAAGCAGCCGGAACTGCGGATCATCCGCGTCCGCCGCGAGGTCGGTGCCCTGCCCGAGACGAAGGCAAGGGAAGTCGAAGCCCGATACCTCCGCGGCCGCCTGATCGAGTTCACCGAGCACTACGGACTTCCGGACCAGAGCGCTGTCGAGGTCGCCGCCGAATTCGAGAAACTCCGCAAGGAACTCACGGTCCGTCATGGCCGCTTTGTCGCCAACCAGCAGGACCGCTCGGTGACCGATCAATTCGCCACCCGGACCAAAGCCTACCATCGGGAACCCGTCCGGGGCTTGTTCCTGTTGATCGCCTTGACCGAAATCGAGGACCTCCTCCGGGAATCGAAGGAGGCCTCTTTTTCGATCCTCTATCGGAACGACAATCTCCGCCAGAGGATCGAGACCGAACCCGCTCCTCCCGCCCCGGCTCTTCCCGAGGGACCTTGATGGGATCGATTTCATGGGACCGCAGACTGGCGGTTTCCTTCCCTCACTCCACCGTCGTGACCGTCGCGTTGACGTTGATGTCGCGATTGATGTTGAAGGTGATGTGATGGAGCCGATCCGTGCCGAAAGGCGTCACGGTGAGTAACTCGACGGTGTATTGTCCACTTTCGTCGACCTGTTCATCCCAGTCGTTCACCACGAGAGTGCGGTTGTGGGGCACGGTATCATAAATGATGAGTGCCGAGCCAGGAATCACGGTGCCCTGGGTCCCAAGAACAGCCGGCCCTTTGTAAATCTGGGCATAAGTCCGTGAGTCCGGATACAGGTCATTCATCGTGAAAGTCAGCGGCGGCGCATCGAATCGGAGCGAGGCACCATTTGTGACACCCGTGATCGCTCCATCGGCCACTGGCCAAACCTGGACATACTTCGAAGCGATCTGGGAAGCAGGCGCTTGATAGTCTTCCAGCGAAAAGATCGAGAAACGCTCCTCGCCGCGGATTTTGGCCAGGTTCGTTCCGGGCACAGCCGTCAGCGCATAGGTCGTGGTGAAAGTGCCGTTGTTATCGAGGAAGCTCTGCGTGTGCAGGGTTGCCTGGGTCCGATCAATACCAACCCCGGTGCCCGTGGGCCCGTATGACTGCACATGTCGCAGAAACCTTACCCGCCTTGCCGCTTCTTGAGCAGATGGATCCGTGGACATCCCCGATACCTGCAAGGTCACGGTGAAGGGACGGTCCGCACGAGTGCGCGGGATGGTGGGATAAGGATCACCGGTCGTGATCGCCACCGTGGCGATAGGCACATAGGCACTCACAAATCGGGTATCGAGAAGATACTGGGCCGATGCATTGGTCTTCACCGTCCAAAGCTCGAAGCGGGCACCGCCGGGATCGATGGCCAGTTCGGAAAGTCGCTGACCGGATGAGGTCACATAGACATCGCGCTCGAACCCTGTGGGAAACTGCTTCTGGCGAATGAAATTGGTGAAGCCTTCACCGGGAGTTTGGGAAAAGGCAGCCATCGTGCAGACACCCGCCATCACAAGTTGTAGGGAAAATGCTTTCATGATGCTTCAGGGTTGGGGATTCACTTGAGTTGCCGCCGTTTCCGCAGGGGTGCCTGCATCAGGCGCGGGCTCCGCTGGCTTGAAAGGAAGTCGGGAAACCGGACCGCCAGCCAAAACCGCCACGACCAGCCGCCCTCCTTCGTTGAACTTCAGTTCAAGCTTCTCATCCAGACGCTGATTGCCCTCCGCGACTTCGCGGGGAATCTCACAGGCATCGATCCACGCCCGGTTCACCGCGTAGAATTCCGGCCAAATGACCAGACGGGCATTGCCAATCTCGCCCACACGATCTGCAAATGCCGCCGGGATGTGGAGAATCGCTCCTTTGGGAACAATCGTCGCCAACTCACCGAAGCGAATGATGTCCGATCGTTCGAGGATCCCGCCGGGGGCGTTTTCGACAGACGGATCCGCTCCCTCCGCCGGAACAAAATGCGTGGAGGTTTCGGTGGCGGCGCGGGCCTGCTCGGCACGATGCACCCGGACCAGGTCATCGTGAGTCGCAGCATCGCGCATCACAGGGGGTTCCGCGGCCACAGCCATGACGGCGAGCGGGATAAACAGATATCGAATGGGGTGGGTGTTCATAAGGGGAAATGCAAGGGGTGAATGAGAGGAAGACAGATCAGTTTGTGACCCGTCGGAAGGTCACCAGAACCACCATGTCCTGAAGGTCGAAACCGCTGTCGTTCTGATTGGTGTGAGTCAACTCCATCACGTAAATCACATCCATGGGGCCGATGTTCACCCGATTGTCGGATGTCATGTAGGGCCGCAGGAAGCTCTCCAAGGTGGGAGCGCCATAATCGGGAACACGGTTGGGGACCAAGTCGCCATCGACGAGGGCAATGACGTTGGTCGTGCTGTTTTCTGATGTGTAGGTGGTCGACCAAGATCCGTTAGAGAGAAGGTAGCGACCGCCGAAATTGATCAGGTTGCCACTGACGACCTGGCGGGTATGAACGACTTGGTTCGGGTTCACCTGATAGAGATTGCCCTGAAAGATGGTGCTCCATGAACCGCTGTTCACCCGCATCCGCGCTTGGGCGGTCACCGACTCGGTACTGGTCAGTCGTCCGCGACTATCAAAGAAGGCGCGCGTCACCCCGGTGCCGACGATGCGGACATCCATGAAAAGCGTCTGGGTGGGTTGGATCGTTCCGGGATCGATGATATCGATCACATCTTCCACCAGAGACGGATACTGGATATCCCATGTCAAAGTGGGATGGGTTCCCGTCTGCACTACGGTCGGGAAGGCATCAAGGGTGCCGACCGGGATCGCAGGATCCGTGGCGTGGCAGATTTGGGGGACAAACGAATACGCAACGACGTGGGCCGCGAGTGCGGCCATATGGCTAGTTTTCATGGCTGGTGGGTGTAAGGGAGAATGCAGGAAGCGGAGCCCTCTCCTTGATGCAGGTGGCTGGGACGGCCACCGGCGGAGACGGCCCGGAGGAGGCAAAGGCAGGGTGCTTTCTGGCTAGGAAAACGCCCTGCCGGTTCGGGACAGAACCCCTCTCCGGACCACCGGAAATCCGCTCGGGACAGCATCATTCCGGAAACTTCGCAGGTTGTGGTGAATCAGTGGTTTTCGATCAGTCGATTCGAGGGTTGGGGTGAAACAGCAGTGTTCAATTCAGGGTGAAAATTTCCGGCTTCAGCGCGGCGACCAGTCATGCCACGGACCTTCAGGCACGTCGCGGGCTTCAACAAATCGCCACTGCACGCGGTCGCCACTGCGCAACTCAAGGAAGTCACGGACGGCCGGGCTGACATCGATCCCCGCTCCACCATTCCGGTTATCACGAGGTTCGGCACCGCCAAAAACATACTGCCAATGGTCGGTCTGGAAGGGACCCACATCCTCCCACTGGGCATAACAGACTTTTCCGGCCTGGTGGATGGCGATCCAGCGGCCTTTGCAGACGGACACTCCATCTCCACGGAAATCCTGCCAGAACCACGGGATCACTTCCGAGGCCTCGGGGCGATGATAGCCATCAGCTCCAATGTCATTGTAAGGCAACGCGACATAAAAGGGATTCAGCTTCGGGACAAAGCCTTCCGGGCAGAATCCCTCACGACGGACAGGATGGTCGTAGCCGCCGAAATTGTCGACCCAGTTGGGATCCCAGGCGCTAGCAAGATTGGGCATCGGGTTGTTCTGAGTGGGCATCTCACCGACCCAGAAAACGGTCGCCACCACATTCCCCCGCCATGCCGCCACGGGCAGACGCTGCCAAGGGGTCGGCTCAATCACCAGGATCGCCCGATCTGGAACTCCGAAGGGATCACTGAGCCGGGGCAATTCCTCCCGCCGCTCTTCCAGCAAGGCCTCATGCCGAGCTGCGAGCTTCTCAGCTAGGGACGAGGCCTCCGCCATCCCGGTCGCAAAGACCGAGGAAAGAAGAACCAAACTGACCCGCGGGCGATTCATGGTTTTTTTATACCGATTGACGAGCGGCGCTCGCCTTACGTGATCCCGTTATAAATCCTTCGGTTTTCTAAACAAGAAATTTTTCAGGATTTTTTTGAACGCTTGGATTTCTCTTTTGTCTAAGAGGTGGTTCATCTGGAGGAGCATGTCATTCACGAAAAAAATCGACTAAAAATTTGTTTTCTATCGAGATAAATGACAGATTGTGAAATGCGCTATTCGTGCAATCCCTTTGGAACTCCCTCCCTCGGTCTAGGGAGGATCTGAGCAGTTCTCATCCTTCAGCTCAAGCCGATTTTTAAGCAAACCGAAATTTCAGCCAAGAATCCCAAGCGTTTTCATAAAAAACCCCGACCGAGAAACCGGTCACTGCCCGGGGTTGATACCGAATCGGCGCTCCATTTCCGAGCGGGAGATTTCCGTGAGCGTGGGGCGGCCATCTGCTCCGCAGTAAGGCAGCTCGCAGTCAAAGAGCGAGTCCAGCAAAGCCATCGCTTCCTCCGGGCGCGGGGCCTCCATCAGCGCTGCGCGGCGGGCCAGGACTTTGGCAAGCTTCTCATGGGCGAAGCGGTGGGACGAGGATGCGCCTTCGGCCAGGTCATCGACCACCTCCACGAGCAGCCTCCCGGCGTCCTCGGCTTTGACAAAATCCGGCGCTGCGGAAATCCGGATGGTCCCGCCGCCAAACTCGTCCAGCTCGAAGCCCGCTGCCGCAAAAAGCTCGCGGTGGCGCAGCATGAGATCCACCTCCCTTGGCCCGGGCTGGAGGACGATGGGCATGAGCAATGGCTGGACGTGGATGCGACCGTCGCCGCTCCGCAGCCATCTTTCGTAGAGGATCCTTTCACGTGCCGCACGAGGATCCAGCACCACCAGGCCGTCTGCGGATTCGAGCAGGGCAAAACGACCCAGCAGTGTTCCGATTTCCCGGAAATCGGGTCGGGACGGCTTGAGGGGAAAAGAATTCTCGGCGGCAGGCAAGGGCAGGGCTTGATCCACGGCCACCGGTCTCCAGACCGGGCGGACACCTGAGGCTGGCAAGGGCACGGGAGGGCGCGCCTGCGGGTTCGGCGGGATCTCCGTCGGCTGCGTTCGCCGGATTTCGTGGTCAAGATGACTGGGGCGGGCCGGGATTTTCGGTCGGGATGCCTCGCCGATTCCCGCCATCACCGCCTCCGCCACAGCCTCTCGGAGTTCATGGGGTCGGCGCAGGCGGACTTCCCTTTTCGCCGGGTGGACATTCACATCGACCCACTCCGGATTCATTTCGATCCAAAGCCAGGCAGACGGATGGAGGCCATCGGCAAGCGCGCCGCGGAAACCCTCGATCAGCCCCCGGGAAATCGCCTGATCCTCCACCGGGCGGCCGTTGAGGAACACGCATTGGTGCCGCCTGCCCTTGCGGGCATGGAGCCCGGGGAGGACAAATCCTTCCAGCCCGATGCCGGGAGCCCGGGATGGGGCCAGCGGTATCAATTCCCGGCCCAGCGTGGTGCCGAGCAAATCCCGAAGTCGGTCGAGCCGCGTCATCCCGCCGGGCATGTCGAAGACCTCGCGCTCATCCTTGCGGAAGCGGAAGCGCACTGCCGAGGCAGCCAGGGCGTGAAGCCGGAGTTGGTGTTCGATGTGGGCGGACTCCGTGGTTTCGGCCTTGAGGAATTTCCGGCGCGCCGGGACGTTGAAAAACAGATCCCGGACTTCGATCACCGTGCCGACGGGACATCCGGCATCCCGCGGAGGCTGCATCATGCCTCCTTCGACCTCGATCTCCGTCCCTGCCACATCCTCGGCCGTGCGGGTCTTCATCCGGAAACGGGAAACACTCGCGATGCTCGGGACCGCCTCGCCGCGAAATCCCAGGGTCAGGATCTGCCGCAGGCCATTCACGTCGCGGAGCTTGCTTGTGGCATGTCTTTCCAGCGAAAGCACAGCGTCCTCCCGGGTCATGCCGCTGCCATTGTCGCTGACCCGAATCATCGCCGCTCCGCCGCGGCGGATTTCCACCAGAACCTCGGCGGCGCCGGCATCGATGCTGTTTTCCACCAGTTCCTTGACCACGCTCGCCGGGCGTTCGACGACCTCCCCTGCCGCCACCTGGCTGGCGAGGATGTCGGGGAGTTTCTGGATCGTCGCCACGGGCCCGATTCAAGCGAAGCCCGGCGGATGTCCAAGATCCAATGCATCCTTCGGGATTTTCCTTCGCAGTGGACCGCTTCCCGGAGTATGGACGGCCCGTCATGATGACTTTGAGCGAACGCGCGACCCAAGCGCTCCGCGACCTTCTTGCCAGCCGCCCCACGGCTCCCGGGGCAGGCCTCCGGCTGGCCGTGCGTCGCGGCGGCTGCGCGGGGTGGCAGTATGAAATGAAAATCGCCGCGCCGGAGGAAGGCGACGAGATCCGGGATTTCGAAGGCGGGCGACTCATCATCGCTGCCGACAGCACCGAGAAGCTTGCGGGCTGCGTCGTGGAATACAGCGATGCCCTTTCCGATGCTGGCTTCAGGATCGTCAATCCCCAGGCGGTCCGTTCCTGTGGTTGCGGCACCTCATTCGAATCCGCCGGGGATCCACCCGCAGAAAACCCCGAGGAAGGCGACTGCACCACCCGCTGATGCCGAAGGAAATCCAGAAACCCACACGCCGGAAAGCCCACTTTTATTGGTGGACGCTGGCCAACACCGTCGCTGCCTGCGTGGCTGTGCTGTCCTGGGTTTTGACCCTTCATGTTTTCGGCCACCCGGAGATTCCCCGTTACCACCGGATCATCGAGCGCCTGGGGCTGGCCAAGCCGCCGCCGGGATTCCAGCTTCAGGATGCTCCGGCGGGAGAATCCGCCGATCCCCGGGCGCTCTACCGGCGATACGCCGCGCTGGACGGCGCCGCCCTGCAACGCCTGAACCGCGCACTCCTGCGCAACTACCTCACGGGCCTCGGCGAGGCGAATCTGATTCAATACATCGAGGGCGACCTTGAAATCATCCGCACGCGGGAATTGCAGCCCGGAGACCTTTTCCCGAAGGGCTTCGCCGTTCGGGCGCGGGCCATGGTGCAGCCCGATGAATTCTCCGAACCCGCTCCCTGGCCGGTGATCATCGATTACCTTTTCCCCACTCCGGAAGAATCGGCCCGCAGTTGGTTCCGGGCAGGTGACCGTCTCAAAGTCTCGAAAGTTCCAAACTGCGCGATGGTCCTGAACGTCGCCCGGGAAATCGAAGGCGACACCCCGCGCGTGGTCATCACCGCCGTGCCGATCGTGATGAGCGAGTATCTCGTGGGCGAAAGCCAGAAATTCAAACTGGCGACCCCGGATCGGGCGGACCCTTCGGCGACTCTCCCCGTGTTCGACCCCGAGCCCCAAGCACCGGAATCCTGAGGTCTCAGCTCAGGTCGTTAGTGGTCACGGACTTCTGCGAGCGCGAACCCAGCAGAGTAGCCTGGGCGATCACCCGGCTTGGCTGGTCATCAAATCGAAAACTGTGGCAGTTCGGGCAGAGCACCACGGCGTGGCCGACGATGGAATCGCAGCCTTCACAGACCTTGTATCCGCTGGGATTGGCGGCGATTTCCGCGGCCTTTCGCTGGCGGGCTTCGTTTTCGGGAAGATCGCTCATATTCGGAGTCACGAAAAAAGCGGCACCGATCTCCGGCGCCGCTGCTGAGTTGGGATGGGCCCGGGTGGCGAGGCACCCGGAGGGAACTCAATGAGCGGCAGCCAATGCCTTGGCAGCCTTGCTCTTGAGGTTCGAGGCCTTGTTCTTGTGGATCAGGCCCACCTTCGCAGCCTTGTCCACGGCAGAAGAGAACTTCGCAATGGCCTCGGCGGTCGCGGGCTTCTCACCTCCGGTGATGGAGGAAAGCACGTCCTTGCGGAGCTTCTTGATCGTGGTCTTGCGCTGACGGTTGCGCTCGGTGCGGACCTTGGTCTGGCGCACGCGTTTGAGGGCGGACTTGTGATTGGCCATGGTGGAAAATGAGGGGCGGTAAAGCTTCCTTGATTCGTTCGATCCGAGCGGCTCAGCCGTGCGGGGGGCGGGAAAATAGAAATTGGGTGGAACTTGTCAAGCTCCTCTGCCGGGCAAATTTCAGGAAATGACCGGAGAGCAGCTCGCAATCTCCGCCCATCAACGGCGCGAGGACATCATTCCGAGGAACCGTCCGTCACTGTTGCGCTGGGCATATTCCAAGCCCTCGGGGGTCGTCAGCAGCGATCCTCGAAGCACGCGGACCTGGGCACCTTCGCCCACACGATTGTAGAGATCGACCACGTCTTTCATCGACATCCGGATGCAGCCGTAAGACGCGGGGCTGCCCAAGCGCCATTCTTCCGGGGTTCCGTGGATGTAGATGTAGCGGCCGAAAGTGTTGCGATTTTGCGGCTCGCGACCATGAAGCCAGAGAATCCGACCGACGATGGGGTCCCGACCCGGAGAGTTCGGCCGGATCACCTCACCCGTGGGACGCCGGTTCTTGAAAACCATGCCCGCGGGCTGGCCACTGCCGATTTTCCGCGCCACTTCCATGCGGCCCAGCGGCGTCCGATTGCTGCCACTCTGCGAGCCCAATCCGAACTTGGAGGTCGAGACCTCGTACGATTTCACCGGTTTCCCATCCCGCACGAGCAGCATCTTCTGATCACGGACACTGACAATCATCTGATTGCGGGTATCTCGGGAGTTTCCGCAACTGGAGAGCGAAACGGCCCCGAGCACGAGGCCTGCTTGGATCAGGAGGCAGAGGAGCTTGCGGTGCATGGCAAACAGGGGTGAAGGGTCAAGGGCTGTCCGTTCCCGCCCCCTCATTTTTCCGGGACGCAGGAAGCATTCTCGCGAGAGATGCTAAGGAAGTGTAAAAGAATCCGATCGGGAAGGGAAGCAGAAGTATCGCGGACGACCAACGTTGTCCCAAAGCCGCATCCACCACCACGAACAGGAAAAAGAAACCGAAGAGGAGTTCGACTACCGGAGTGAGTGTCTTGATTGCCTTGTAGCTGCTCTTTTTCCAGTCGTGCTTGGGCTTGTCGCCGATGCCGTATTTCGGCGTGCGGACGAAGGCGGACTGGTGATTGAAGATCGCCTCCAGCACGGCCTTGGCGTTGTTGATGGACATCCCGATCCCCAGCGCGAGGAGCAGTGGCAGATAGGGAATTTCCCTCCACCAGGTGCCGGGGCGCAGGGCCTTTTGCGCGGTGAGATAGAAGAAAATCACCGAGACGGAAGCGAAGAAGAAGATCGGCACATTGACCAGATAGTAGGTCAGCGAGCTGGAAGCTGGGCCGAATTCGGCTGCGGCATACTGGTTCGGATAAATCAGGAAGCACAGGCAGATCAGGAGCAGATAGGCGAAGTTCGAGGTGAGGTGCGCCGTGGCCTCAAGCTTGATGGCAAGGGGAACCTTGGCCTTCCAGATGGCGGGCAGGACCTTTTTGCAGACCTGGATGGATCCCTTCGTCCAGCGGTGCTGCTGGCTTTTGAAGCCGTCCATGTCCACCGGCAGTTCGGCGGGGGTCTCCACGTCGTTGAGGAAAATGAATCGCCAACCCTTGAGCTGGGCGCGGTAGCTGAGATCCATATCCTCGGTGAGGGTATCGTGCTCCCAGCCGCCGGCATCATTGATGCAGGATTTCCGCCAGATCCCGGCGGTGCCGTTGAAAGTGAAGAAACGTCCGCTGCGATTGCGGGCGGTTTGCTCGAGTTCAAGGTGCCCGTCGAGGAACATCGCCTGGATCCGGGTCAGAACGTTGTAAGTCCGGTTCAAGTGCCCCCAGCGGGTTTGGATGAGACCAATCCGCTCGTCGGTGAAGTAGTGGATGGTCTTCTGAAGGACATCCGGATTGGGGACAAAATCGGCATCGAGGATGAAGAGATACTCCCCCTTCGCTTCCTTGGTCCCGTTTTCCAGCGCCCCGGCTTTGAATCCGGTGCGGTCCGTGCGATGAATCAACTGGGCATCAAAACCTTGAGCCCGCAGGCGCGAAACTCCCGCTTCGCAAATTTCAGTTGTCTCGTCCGTCGAGTCGTCCAGCACCTGGATCTGAAGTTTTTCCTTGGGATAATCCAAGGCCGCAACGGAATCGAGAAGTCGGTCAACGACATGCAACTCGTTGAAAACCGGAAGCTGGATGGTCACCAAAGGCAGATCCTCGAATTTTTTGACGGGCTCGGGACGTTTGCGGGCATGCTTGAGGTAAAGATAAACGATCACCAGACGATGGGACCCGTAACCGGCAAGACCGATCAGAACGAGAAGGTAGCTGGCATACCAAAGGGGAGATGACCAAAGTTCCATGGCGTGGTTTTGCAGGAGGTTCGCCGGCCGACGGGATGACGGATGTCTCTCGCCGACAAGCAGTGAGGAGGACCGGGGCGGCCGAGAGGCCAGCAGATTCAATGCCGGACGTCAAGGACCAAGGCGAGGCCTCCCCAAGACGCCGCGCGCGACCGTGCATTCCCCGTTGCCGAACCGCCAGTGCCCTGTCACAGTCTCCCCGTGATCCGGAAATTCATGCTTCTGGCAGGTCTCGCCCTGTCCATCACCCCCAGCCTCACCGCTCAGGAAGCAGCCGAGGAACGCCCGGAAATCCCGGCGGATTTGCTCGATGATCCTCACGTCCGCGAAGAATTGGCAGTAAACGAGTTCACCGCTCCATCGATCTCCCGGATTTTCGACTCCCTGGATACTCTCGCGCCGCTTCCCATCGCCGAACACGCCCGCGAGGTTCCCGAACAGACCCCGCTGAACCGCGCCGATCTTGCCGTGGAAATCGGATTCATGATCGCCGATGGCTTCCTCGTCGTGCAGGCCAACGAGTTGGGGAAAATCGAAGAACTCGCCACCGAGCTGACCCGCTACGGCAAGGCCCTGGGTGCCGGCGAGCGGGTTCGACGCCATGCCGCCAGCCTTCTGGACAGTGCGAAAAATGGTCAGGTGGTCCAGCTCAAGGACGAACTCCGGGCCACCCAGAAAGATGTCGAACTCGAGCTGATCGCCCTGCGGGATGCCGACCTCGCCCATCTCATTTCCCTAGGCGGCTGGATCCGGGCCTTCGATGTCGCCACCGCCGCGGTGGACAAGCAGTTCTCGGTCGAACGCGCCAAACAGGTGATGCGCGAAGATATCGCCGACTACTATTCGGCGGTCGTCGGCTCCCTCGAACCCCGCATCGCCGAGCGCCCGAATTACATTCAACTCCGGGATCTCCTCGCCGCCATGAGGACGGAAATGACGCTTGAGGAAGGCAAGGAGCCAACTCCGGAAAACATCCGGGAAATCCGCAAGCAAGCCTCCCGCTTGGTCGAACTCGCCCTTCAACGCCAGGACGCACCATGAAAGTCGCCGTCTTGGGCCTGGGCATCATTGGCTCCCGGGTGGCCGCACGACTGGCAGCGGACCCGGAGTGTGAAGTGCGAACCTGGAACCGCAGTCCCAAGCCCGGTGTTCCGGGATTCTGCCAGGATCCGGCGGAAGCCGCCGCCGGGGCCGATCAGGTTTCATTGTATCTGAAGGATTCCGCTGCCGTCCGCGAAGTCGCATCCCGGCTTCCTGCCGGCCCTCTGCGGGTGCTGAACCACTCGACCATCGATCTCGCCACCACCCGCTGGCTGGGAGAACACGGTCGGCGCATGGGCTGGACGGTGCTCGATTGCCCTTTCACCGGCAGCCGTGAAGCCTCGGCCGCCGGACAATTGGTCTATTACGCTGCCGGCGATGCCGCCGAAATCGACGCAATCACCCCTTTCCTTCTGAAATCCGGTCGGAAGCTCATCCCCTGCGGTGAGTTTGGAAATGCCACGATCATCAAGCTGGTAACGAACCTCGTTTCCGCCTGCACGGTCCAGGCCCTTTGCGAGGGGATGGCCACCGCCATCCATCAAGGCATCCCAGCCGCGGCCTTCCGCGAGGCGATCGCCGATAATGCCTGCACCTCACCGCTCGCCACCATGAAGCTTCCCACCATGGCCGCCGGGGATTTTTCCACCCACTTCTCCCTCGGCAACATGCTCAAGGACAGCCGCTACGTGCTCGATCTGGCCTCCGGCATCGACACTCCCGCCATCCTGGCGGTTTCTGCGAGGATGGCCGATCTCTGTGAAAGGGGCCTTGCCGATCTCGACTACTCGGCCCTGTTCTCGCCCTATCTGAACCATGACTGACCCGCTCTCGCTGCCCGCCGAACAGCCGGGCATCATCGAGGTTTCCGGCACCGATGCCGTCCGCTTCCTGAACGGCCAGATCACCCAGGACGCGCGAAGTCTCGGGCAAAAGTGCCTGCCCGCGTGCATCACGGATGCCAAAGGGCGCCTGCAACACGCCATCGAAATCCAACAGGGACCCACCGAGGGTCTTCTCTGGTTGATCACCCGTCCGGATGCCTTGCAGGAAATCATCGATCGGCTGGACCGCTATCGCATCGCCGATGATGTGGAATTCGCCACTCCCGCCGGATGGACCCGCGTGCGATCTTCAGGAAATCCGGGCGACGCGGATCTTGTGAGGGAAAGCCAACTCTGGTTCGACGAAGGCCGCGATCACTGGTGGCAGGGGGCTCCGGCCATTTCCGGGAGACAACTTTCCGAATCGCAAACCGAGGACCTCCGGATCGCACGAGGCATCCCGGCGTGGGACCGGGAATTGATCCCCGGACTCCTTCCACCCGAGGCAGGGCTCGATAAAACCGCCATTTCCTACCACAAGGGCTGCTACATCGGACAGGAAGTCCTCAGCCGCATCAAATCCGCGGGAAAACTCAACCGCCGCCTCGCCCGCCTCTCGATTTCCCCAGCGCTCGGAGGCCAGGATGGGACCCGCGACAACACGCTGCTCTTCGGGGGGAAAGAAGTCGGCACGCTGACGAGCCTCTCGTCGGATGGCTCCTCGGCCTTGGGTTACCTTGGGAAATCCGCCTTCGATGCCGATGCGCTCTCCCTTGCCTCCCGCCCGGGGCTGGTCGTCCGCCGCCTCGGCTGGGCCTGATGGGCGACCGGACTGCTCGATCGGAGGTCTTTCCCGAAAAAAGAAAAGGGCGGACTTCCATCGAAGCCCGCCCGTTCTTTGAAGCCTTTTGACTCAGTATTGATAGCTGAGCGAGAACTGGAAGCGACCGCCCTCGTCCGCCCGCGGATCCGGGCTGGTGACCGGGAAGGCGTAGTCGAGAGCCAACGGCACCGGGCTCACCGGCAGGCGCAGGCGGACACCGATACCGATGTCGGAATAGATGTCGGAAGCGGAGTTCACAAAACCCGCATCGTAGAAGGCAGCAAGGCGCACGTTGTCGATGACCGGCACGGTGTATTCCAACTGGGCGTAACCCAGAGAAGTGCCACCGATCACCTCGCCCGTCACCGGATCGCGCGGACCCACATCGCGGAAGTCGAAACCACGCAGCGTGCGGGCACCTCCCAGGAAGAGGCGATCGAAGATCGGCACGTTGCCGCTGGTGGCTTCCACGAAGGCAAGTTCGCCATTGATCGAGAGAATCGAGTCCCAACGGAGATTCCAGTATTTCGCCGCCTGGGCGGACATGCCGAAGATGTCCACATCGCCACCCAGAGCCGTTCCCGCCAACTGCATGCCGATGTCGAGCTTGGTGCCTTCGCGGGTCTCGATGAGGGCGTCGCGGGAGTCATAGACCCAGTTCACGCTGATCGCGCTGCGGACGTAATCACCCGCTTCGGGAATCAAGAGCGATACCGGACCCGGAGGTCCGGAGAGCAGGAAGACGGACTGCTCCAGATCGATCTGCACCTGCTCGATCCGATATTCACCCCGGATGTAAGTGCGCTCGGTGAGCGGCTTGCGGACGCTGATGGCGGCACCGGCATTGGTCTGCTCAAAGAAATCCGAGAAATACTGCGAGTCGCGGTAGAAGAGTTCAGCACCCACCGAAAGTTGCTTGCCCAAGAACCAGGGCTCGGTGAGCGAGATGCTGAAGTCCGTCCGCTCCGAGCCCAGTCGCAGACCCATGGCGAAGCGCTGACCGCCACCCGTGAAGGCCCAGGGGTTGCGGATGTCGAAGTTGGCCTGCTCAAGGTTGAGGAAACCGACGACGTTGTCGATCGAGCTGAAACCGATACCGGCACTGATCGAGCCCGTCCGGCGCTCATCGACGAGGATATCGACGTCACGATAATTTCCACCGCGGGCGCTGGGCGAGGAGTCCACCTGGACGTTGTTGAAATACTGGAGACCCTCGAGGCGGGACTTGGTGGTGTCGAGCTCCACCGAGTTGAAGGGATCACCGGGCTTGAGCGGAACTTCGCGACGAATGACGCGGTCCTGAGTCTTGGTGTTGCCCTGGATGTTCACGTTGCCGACCTGGAAGCGGCGGCCTTCGGAGACACGGTAAATGACATTGACCTGATTCGGCCCGGCATCGCGGATGTCAGGGGAAACCTCGGCATCGGCGTAGCCACGGGATCCGTAGAAGCTACGGATCGTCGTCATGTCTGCCCGCATCTTCTTCGCATTGTAGGCGTCTCCACCCCGCAGGGTCATCGCCGGATAGAGGTCATCCTCGCTGAAAACCGTCATGCGGCCGAAAGCGACTCCCTTGACGGTGTATTTCTCCCCTTCGGAAATCGGGATCACCAGATCCACGCGGCCATCACCCACCGCCTCCCGGCGCGGCCCGGAACTGCTGGCGCGGAGGTAGCCCTTGGTGCGGTAGTAATCGAGGACCGCCTCGACATCTTCATCGAGCTGCTCGACCTCGAACCGGCCGGACTTGGTGATGAAAGCGAAAAGACCCTTTTCCTTCACCTTCATCTGGCGGCGCAGGGTGCGGTCGTCGAAAACCGTGTTTCCTTCGAAGCGGATGTCGCGGATCTCGTTCTTGGCCCCTTCATCGATCACGAAAATCAGCTCCGATCCGTTTCCGCTCGGCGAGGGCTGGATGCGGTGGGTGATGTTCACGTCCGGATAGCCGGAGTCCATGTAATGCTGCTCGATGTTCTGGCGCGCTTCGAGGATGGCCTGGTCGCTGAGAGCACCGCCGGCCTTCATCTTGGAAGCTTTGGCGAGCTTGGTATCGCTGAAAACCGAGTTCCCGATGAAACCGATGGCGATCACGCCTTCCCGCGGGGAAATGTCATACACCACCCGCACCCCGCCACCGACCGGCTCGGCGAGCACGCGCACATCGTTGATCAGACCGGAGTCGTAGAGGGACTTGATGTCATTATCGATCGTGTCGGACTTGTAGGTCGTCCCCGGGGCCAACTGAATGAAAGCCTTGAGTCGCTCTTCGTCCACCGTCCGGGGGCCGTTGATGCGAACATCCACCCCCGTGACCGGCTTGCCTTCAAAGTCCTGTCCGTGAACGCTGCCGACGCAGGCCGCGCCAACCACGAAGAGACAGGCGAGCACACGGCTGGCCGCCCGGGCCATGCCACGAAGTTTCAGAAATGAGGAGAAATCCATGTGATTCAGCGCTGGACGGGATCAAACCTGCCCGCACCCGCATCCGTCAAGGCCCATGTCCCCGGATTTCGCGTCCCCCGGCCGCCTCACCGCCCAATTCTCCCGCTGGTTCGCCTTTGACAAGCCGCCATCCGCTTCCGTAGCCTCCCGCCCCCGCGGCCGGACAAGGCCGCCCAAGCCGCTTCCGGAAACCAATGAACATCAGCGTCGAAAAGCAGCCGAACTGCACCGCCCTTCTCCGTGTCGAAGTCCCTTCGGACGCCGTCCGCAAGGAGCGCGACAGCATCATCGCCCTCTACAGCTCGCAGGCCCGCATCCAGGGTTTCCGCCCCGGCAAGGCCCCGCGCCATGTCATCGAAAAACGCTTTGCCGAGGAAATCACCGGTGAGCTGGAAACCCGCCTGACCCGCCGGGCCTTCGATGAAGCCCTCCGCCGCGAGGCCCTCAAGGTTCTCCATTTCGGCAATCCCTCCCCCTTCGGCCAAAACACCGATGGCGCCCTGAGCTTCGAAGCCCTCCTCACCCTCGCCCCGGACGTGGAAATCCCGGAATACAAGGGCATCAAGGTCACCTCACCCTCCACCGAGGTCACCGACGAGGAGATCGACGCCCAACTCCAACAGCTCCGCGAACGTTCGGCAAATTACGAGGACGTGCCCGACCGCGCCTGCGCCGCCGGTGACATCGCGATCATCGACTACTCCGGCACTCTCGACGGCCAGCCGGTCGAAGAAGCCGTGGGCCGCCCGCTCGGCTACCTTGGCGGCCGCGAAGGATTCTGGATCAAGCTCGATGAGCAGTCTTTCCTCCCCGGCTTCGCCGCCCAGCTTGAAGGTGCCAACACCGACGAAACCCGCACGGTCACCGTCACGGTTCCCGAGGAATTCCCCGTCGCCGAACTCCGCGGCCGCGAGCTGGTTTTCGAAGTCACCGTCAAGGGCATCAAAAACGCCGTCCTGCCGGAGCTGAACGACGAATTCGCCGCCACCGTCACCGGCGGCAAGACCCTCGAGGAACTCAAGGGCTTCATTTCCCAGCGCCTTTCCTACGACAAGCAGCGCCAGGCGGATGACTTCAAGGTCAACCAAATCGTCGAGCACTTCAACAACCTCGTCGATTTCGAACTGCCCCAGGAGCTTCTCCACCAGGAAACCCAGAGCCAGGCCGACCAACTCGTCGAACGCGCGATCCGTTCCGGCATGTCCGAGGAGGAGCTTTCCGCCCAGAAGGACGAACTCTTCGCCAGCGCCGGCCTCCAGGCGCGCACGAACCTGAAGACGAATTTCATCCTGCAGGAAATCGCCCGCGCCGAAGGCATCACGGTCAGTGATCAGGACCTGGTCAACCACCTCGCCCAGATCGCCGCCAGCCGGAAGGAGAACCCGAAAAAGTTCATCAAACAGCTCCAGCGCGAAGGCCGCATCCCCGGCATCCGCAACTCGATGCTGGTCGGCAAGACCATTGACTTCGTTCTTGAGCACGCCACCGTCGAGGAAACCACCGCCCCGGCGGCAACTTCCGACGAAGCATGAACCACCCCACTTCCCTTCCGATCACGGGCGCTGCCCGAAATAGCTACTACGTCCCGGTCGTCATCGAACAAGACGGCCGCGGCGAGCGCTCTTTCGATATCTACTCGCGCCTCCTCAAGGACCGCATCATTTTCATCGGCACGCCCATCGATGACTTCGTGGCCAACTCGGTGATCGCCCAGCTCCTTTTCCTGCAAATGCAGGACCCGAAGAAGGACATCCACATCTACATCAACTCCCCCGGCGGCTCCGTCACCGCGGGCCTCGCGATGTATGATACGATGCAATTCGTGACCTGCGATGTGAACACCTACTGCATCGGCATCGCCGCCTCCATGGGATCGGTCCTCCTGACCGCCGGCACCAAGGGGAAACGTTTCTGCCTGCCGAACTCGCACGTCATGATCCACCAGGTCTCCGGCGGTGCCCAGGGCACGGCTTCGGATGTCGAGCGCACCATCGGCTTCATGTTCAACCTCAAGCACCGGCTCAATGGCATCCTCGCCAAACACACCGGCCGCACCGTCGAGGAAATCGAACGGGATTCCGACCGAGACAACTACATGAGCGCCGAACAGGCGATGGCTTACGGCCTCGTCGACAAGGTCCTGGAAAGCCGCAAGGAGCTCCCGGATGCCGTCAAGGCGGCCGTGGATGCCACAAATGACGGAAAAAAGGACGACGCCTGAGTTTCTTTTCGCTATCCTTCACGGGTGCGGGGCCGCTGCGGCCCTCGCGCCCGTTTTCTTTCCGTCGATCCCGATTCTCCTCCACCTCATCCATCCCAAACCATGGCCAGAGCCTCCAACCTCACGATGTGTTCCTTCTGCGGAAAGAGCCACTCGGAAGTCAAAAAGCTGATCGCCGGACCCGGAGTCTACATCTGCAACGAATGCGTCGATGTCTGCTCGAACATCCTCGAAAAGGAACTGGCCGGTTCGGATTCTCCCAAAGGCCGCCGCTCCGCCCCGCTGCCGAATACCAAGCTCCTCTCGCCCGCCGAACTCCGCGCCAAGCTCGATGACTTCGTGATCGGCCAGGAACAGGCCAAGAAGGTCCTCGCCGTCGCGGTTTACAACCACTACCAGCGCCTGCGCCAGACCAAGGGCGGCGACGATGAGTTCGCCGATGTCGAGATCGAGAAATCCAACGTCCTCCTCCTCGGCCCCACCGGTTCCGGCAAGACCCTCCTCGCCCGCACCCTCGCCCGCCTCCTCGATGTCCCATTCTGCATCGTCGATGCCACCACCCTCACCGAGGCCGGATACGTCGGCGAAGACGTGGAAAACATCATCCTCCGCCTGCTCCAGGCTGCGGATTTCGATGTCGAGCGCGCCGAACGCGGGATCATTTACGTCGATGAAATCGACAAGATCGGCCGCAAAACCGAAAACGTCTCGATCACCCGCGACGTCTCCGGCGAAGGCGTCCAGCAGGCACTCTTGAAAATCCTCGAAGGCACGATCTGCAACGTCCCGCCCCAAGGCGGCCGCAAGCACCCCCAACAGGAATACATCCAGATCAATACCGAGAAGATCCTCTTCATCTGCGGCGGTGCCTTCGTCGGCCTCCCGGAAATCATCGAACGCCGCCTCGGCCGCGCCTCACTCGGTTTCCACGGGATCTCCCAGGCCCAGGAAATCCCCGGAAATCCCCTCGATCGCACCGAACCGGAAGACCTCCTCTCCTTCGGCCTCATCCCGGAATTCATCGGCCGCCTGCCCGTCATCACCGCCCTGCGCCAGCTCACCGAGGACGAACTCGTCTCCATCCTCACCGAGCCGAAAAACGCCCTCATCAAACAATACGGCAAGCAGCTCGGTCTCAATGGCGTGAAACTCAAGGTCACCCGCGACGGCCTCACCGCCCTCGCCGCCGAAGCCGTCAAACGCGGCACCGGCGCCCGCGCCCTGCGCTCGATCTTCGAACGACTCATGCTCGATGTGATGTACGACATCCCCTCGCGCGACGACGTCGAGTCCGTCACCATCAACGCCAGCGTGGTCTCCGGAGAAAAACCCCCGCAGATCCGCAAACGCCGGACCGACAAGGACGCCGCCTGATTTCCGCGCGGCGACACCGGAACCAGATGGAACAACGAAAAGATCGAAATCGACGAAAATTCAGAGAGTCGGTTTCAGCCCGGATTCTAACAATACCGGGTCGATTCGTTGAGATCACTCGATTCAAGAATCTAACAAATAGCTCGGAAATTCATTTCCAAAACTTCTTCTTGATCCGTGCCCATCCGTGAAATCCGTGGTTTCATTCCCGCTTTCAGGTCAAATTGTCAGGTCCTGAGACATCGGGCATCAGGGCTCGAAGAGCCTCCCCTATTTTCGCCCCTTTCGATTTTTTCGTTGTTCCTCAAACCTCAAGTCAGCCGCCAAACCTCGTCCACCGACGCCATTTCGAAGCGTCCATCCCGCTCCGCCACCCGCCCGCAGCGGAGCCAGCCATCTTGCCAGTCCACCCAGCGCGAGCCGTGCGGATTCACAAAAGCCCCGGTGTTGATCACGCGCCGACCGCGCTTCTCCCAGATGCCGTGATGGTGGAAATGGCCGATGACCACGATCTCGGCCTTCGGGAAATACCTCGCCGCAAAAAGCGCCGACTCATCCGCCTGACAGGCCCAGACCCGCAGGATTTCCAGCGCCCGCTTCGGCGGATTCACCGCATCCATCGCCCGCCGGAACAGGCTCCGCCCTTTCGGAATCGCCGGCGGCTTGAGCAGGATGGCCATCCGCCGCGCCAGTTGCAGCCGCTCCCCGGCATCCGTCTCCGCTTCCCGATGCTCCGCCCACAGCGCCTGCATTTTTTCCATCCTCTCGAAGGCCTCCCGGCTCCACGGCGAGCCACCCCACATCACCGCATCGCCATGGGTCACCACCACCCGACCTTCCGCCAACTCCACCCAGCCCCGCCCCGGCCAGCCCGGATCATGATTGCCGGAGAGAAACACCATCTCCACCCCGAGTTCCGCACCCAGCGCCTTGAGACCCTCTAACAGCACCTCCGCCTTGTCGCGGAATCCGGTCGCCAGTTCCTGCCAGGTATCGCCATTGAAAACCACCGTCCCCGCCCCTTCGAGCAAGGGGCGCAGCGACTCGACATCCCCGATCCGGCTCGCCGGATGCCCGAGATGCAGATCGGAAAGGATGCGGACCGGCTCCCTCATTGCGGCAGGCGCTGGCGCACGGCCTCATACAGGCAGACCCCGGCGGAAACCGATACATTCAGACACTCCACCCGCCCGGCCATCGGCAGCTTCGCCAGGAAATCGCAGTTCTCCTCGGTCAGCCGCCGCATGCCTTTTTCCTCCGCCCCCATGACCAAGGCCAGCGGGCCTTTCAGATCGAGCTGATAGAGCGATTTCTCCGCCCGATCCGAGGTCCCCACGATCCACACGCCCGCCTTCTTCAATCGCTCCATGGTCCGCGCCAGATTGGTCACCTGCACAAAGGGCACATGATCCGCCGCGCCCACCGACACCCGCCGCACGGTCTCGGTGATGGCCACTTGCTTGTCCCGCGGCGCGATGACCGCATGCACCCCCGCCCCATCCGCCGTCCGCAAAATCGCCCCGAGGTTGTGCGGGTCCTGCACGCAGTCGAGCACCAGCAGAAATGGCACCGGCTGCTCGGCCAGGATGGCATCAAGGTCATCCTCATCCAGCGAGGCCACCACGATTTCCGCCGGTGGCTTCACGTGGCGGTTCTCCCGCGCTTCACGTCCCCCGCCGTGATGGCCCTTTTCCTGCTCCCTGCGCTTGCCGTGCTTCACGCCCCCAGCATGAAAAACTCCCCGCCTCCCCCGCAAGCTCCAAGCCCGCCGCTCCAATTCCTTTGACCCCTCGCCCCCCTTCCCCTAAACGCACCGCCAAGCCAACCACCCGCGACCATGTCCAAGCCGACCCTCCACTACACCAAGACCGACGAAGCCCCGGCCCTCGCCACCTACTCGCTCCTCCCGGTCGTCCGTCGCTTCACCCGTTCCTCGGGCATCGAGGTCGAGCTTTCCGACATCTCCCTCGCCGGCCGCGTGATCGCCAGTTTCCCGGAGGTCCTCCCTCCCAGCCAGCAGATCGGCGATGCCCTCGCCTTCCTCGGCAAGCTCGCCCTGGAGCCCACCGCCAACATCATCAAGCTCCCGAATATTTCCGCCTCCGTCCCCCAGCTCAAGGCCTGCATCGCCGAGCTGCAATCGAAAGGCTACGCCCTCCCCCCCTACCCGGAGGATCCGAAAAACGACTGCGAAAAGGCGATCAAGGAACGCTACGACAAGGTCAAAGGCAGCGCCGTGAACCCGGTGCTCCGCGAAGGCAATTCCGACCGCCGCGCACCGAAGGCGGTCAAAGACTACGCCCGCGCCAACCCCCACCGCATGGGCGCCTGGTCGCCGGACTCGAAGACCCGCGTCGCCACGATGGCCGCCGGAGATTTCGCCTCGAATGAGAAATCCGTCACCGTCAGCGCCGCCACCACGGTCCGCATCGAGCACGTCGGCACCGATGGCTCCATCACCGTCCTCAAGGATGGCCTGAAATTGAAAGCAGGCGAAATCATCGATGGCACCGCCCTCAGCAAGTCCGCCCTCATCACTTTCCTCGAAGAACAAATCGCCGCCGCCAAGGCCGAAGGCGTGCTGTTCTCCCTCCACATGAAGGCCACCATGATGAAGGTTTCCGACCCCATCATCTTCGGCCACTGCGTGAAGGTGTTCTTCAAGGATCTCCTCGAAAAACACGCCGTGACTTTCCAGGCCCTCGGCGTGGACCTCAACAACGGCTTCGGTGACCTCGTCGCCAAAATCGCATCCCTGCCGGACGCCCAACGCACCGAAATCGAGGCCGATATCGATGCCGCCCTCGCCGCCGGACCGGATCTCGCGATGGTCAATTCCGACAAAGGCATCACCAACCTCCATGTCCCCTCGGACGTGATCATCGATGCCTCCATGCCCGCCATGATCCGCGATTCCGGCAAGATGTGGGACAAAAACGGCAAGCGTCAGGACACCCTCGCGGTCATTCCCGATCACTCCTACGCCGGCGTCTATCAGGCCACGATCGATTTCTGCAAACAGCACGGCGCCTTCGATCCCCGCACCATGGGCTCGGTCCCCAACGTCGGCCTCATGGCCCAGAAAGCCGAGGAATACGGTTCGCACGACAAGACCTTCGAAATCCCCGCCGCCGGCACCGTCCGCGTGGTCGATTCCTCCGGCGCGGAACTCTTCTCCCACAGCGTCGAAGCCGGTGACATCTGGCGTGCCTGCCAAACCAAGGATGAACCCATCCGCGATTGGGTGAAACTCGCCGTCAACCGCGCCCGCGCCACCGGCACCACCACGGTCTTCTGGCTCGATGACACCCGCGCCCACGATGTCGAGTTGATGAAAAAAGTCCGCAGCTACCTCGGCGAACACGACACCACCGGCCTTGATATCCGCATCCTTTCTCCGGTCGATGCCACCAAGCTCTCGCTCGAACGCATCAAGGAAGGCAAAGACACGATCTCCGTCACCGGCAACGTCCTGCGCGATTACCTCACCGACCTTTTCCCCATCCTCGAACTCGGCACCTCCGCGAAGATGCTCTCCATCGTCCCGCTCATGAACGGCGGCGGCCTCTTCGAAACCGGTGCCGGCGGCTCCGCGCCCAAACACGTCCAACAGTTCGTCGAGGAAAACTACCTGCGCTGGGACTCGCTCGGTGAATTCCTCGCCCTCGCCGTTTCTCTCGAACACCTCGCCGAAGTCCACCAGCTTCCCAAGGCCAAGGTCCTTGCCGATACCCTCGATGCCGCCACCGGCAAATTCCTCCAGAACGACAAATCCCCGACCCGCGAAGTCGGCGGCATCGACAACCGCGGCTCGCATTTCTACCTCACCCTCTACTGGGCCGAGGCCCTCGCCGCCCAGGACGGCGATGCCGAGCTGAAAGCCGAATTCACCCCCATCGCCCAAGCCCTCGCCGACAACGAAGGCACCATCGTCGAGGAACTCCTCGCCGTGCAGGGCAAGCCGGTGGAAATCGGCGGCTACTACATGCCCGATGACCGCCTCGCCGACGCCGCCCTGCGCCCCAGCGAGACGCTCAATCACATCCTCGCCTAACCCGGCCCCAAACTCCCGGACTCCCTAACAACTCCCCACCCGGACCATCTCCGGGTGGGGATCTTCATTTTTGGTGAAGGGGACCAGGCGGTTCCTACTCGTCCCTTTCGCTGATTTCGTTGTTCCCAACCTCATCAACCTTTCCGTGTTTTCCGCGTATTCCGTGGTTCCCTCTTCAGTAGCGAGGAGCAGCCCATCAGCGGGCCCGATCTGCAAACTTACCAAAAGCCCCAGTCAAACTGGAACACTCTCTCCGCGAAGATACGACGCCCTACCGGGTCTCACGCCCCAAAAAAGGTCGATGACGACCGGGGATTCCCGGGTCTGAAGGATTGAAACAGCCAGCGACGGAAGGCACCTGTCATTCTTCACCGGCCTGTGAGAAGGGAATAGTGGGTCGCGATCCCGGGGCTGAGACGCGGTTCACACTCGGCAGTGAATTCATAGTGGATCACCTGACTGTCGTTCGCCTCATATCCCAGACTGAGATAGACCACTTTTGAAGTGAAGGTCAGTTCCAGCGTATAGCCTCCGTAGGAGTATTCGTTGAAAAACGTCTCGAACTCGTCGTGCAACTCAAGGTGGCTGGCCAGAGCATCTTCCATGGGCAGATTTCCCAAGCGGGCGATCTGGGCAAGCATGCCATCGAGAAACCGGGGCTTGCCCAGGCACTTGGAAATGATCCGGAAATCATTTCTTCCGTCCGGCAACGGCGGCTCGGGCAAATGCATGCGATCCAGACGGAATGTCTTCTCAATTCCGCTGCGGTGGCACCAGGCGATGATGTAATCTCTTCCCCGGGTCTCGCAATATCGCAGGGGAGTCAGAAGCCTGCGCGCACCTGGCAGCCCACCACCGAAGTAAACGACTTCCAACGAAGTCGGGGAAAAAAAGCAGCGCTCCAACTCCTCGCGCAATCGGGACACTGACGATTTGGACTCAGGACTGATGTTAGGAACGATTGTCGGGATGGGACTTTCCTTCGGAAATGACGGAACCGCAGGCATATCTTCCATGCCCGGAAGCTTACTGGCCCACTCGATAATGCCGGGCACCGTGTTCTGGACGGAAACATGACGTCCAAGTTCCACGCCATCCCGAAAAACAATCAGCGTGGGAAACGAGCGGATCTTCCGGGCCATCCAATCTTCAAGGGTTCCCGGTGTTGCCTGACTGCTGTAGGAACGGAAACTCCACCCCGCCCATGCCGCCGCCTTCATCGCCGTCTCGTAGAGGTGCCGGTAAACAATACCCTCACTCCCGTCCTCATACGGTGGCGACAGATCAAAGTGCTCCAAAAGCACGCCTGCGGTGTTCTCGGCACGCGGAGCACCGCCATCGGGAGGCGGCGGCCCCAGTCTGACATCTTCGTGCGTCATGAGATGACTTCGCTAAAGTGACTAAGATTCGAGTAGAGCAGGGCAGATGGTCATCCGCATCCTTTCGAGCTCCGGCAGATTGTGGGCAAGGATTGGATTGTCCCACAAGCCGGCTTCTCCACTCACACAGGCTTTGGCAAGCGCTTCACCAAGTTGTTCCTTCGTCAAACCGGTGGCGTCACGGACTCTTTCAGGTTCATCCTGACATCCCATGATGAATACCCGGTTCCTCAGATCCTTGGGAATCTTTGTCCACACTTGTTCAAACCGGTTCTCCCGCCTGTCGAAGTCGATAAGAATCAGCACATGCCTCTTGTCGTATCTCCTCATCCCCCTGGCATGCTCATTGATCAAAAGATCGAGAGCATCGGTCCACCCGCCCGCCACATTTTCAACATGGACTCGACGTGAATTCACGGAACGATGGTTTAGGAACCCCGTGAAAATGTCACGATTCGCATCGTCCTCCGGGATCACCAGCAGATGGGGCTGGTATTTGTTCACGCTCATGGCTCGACCTCCCCGCGCACGAGGGCTCCGATCAGATCCTTGCCGTAGTCGAGTTCCGATAGGGCGCGGACTTGGGTTGGCTCATGATGGTTTCTGCGGAAGAGGATGTAGGTGTTCTCGGCGGAGAAACTCTTGATCGTCTCCGCATTGTGGGAGGTGGCTATGAACTGTCCGCCGCTCTTAAACGCCTTGCGCAAATCCGTGGCAAAGTCACCGATCTCAGAGATCGCGAGGTAATTGTCCGGCTCGTCCCAAAAGCAGAACAGCGGCCCGTATGCTTCGTTGGCGGCCATGACCAACGCCCAAATGACCATGCATTTCTCGCCGTCAGAAAGCAGTCGAAACGGCACAGTTGCAATCTCAAAATGAACCTCTAAGCTTCGCGAATCTTTGGCAATCAGGGGATTTTTAATGTCCAGGAAATCGGGCATCAATGGCCTTAGGGCTTGGTCGATGCGTGAATACGCAGCGGGGGCGTGGGCAATCACGCCGCTCCACCAGTCTCCCAAATTCGTCATTTCCGGATCGGGGTGCAGGGTTTCTTCTGACGAATCTCCACTAATTCCCAGAGGGTAGGGTCGCACGATGAGCATACGCGCCAGCCATTTCCTGAACATGTCCAGCGGATCCCTATCGGTTCGGGCTTGTGCTACAGACAACCACACGAGGTGCCAATCAAAGCCGCCTATTCCCCCTCCCCGAGAAAATTGCACATCCGCCAATTTTCGGGTGAACTCAGGGTTGCCATCAACCACCAGCTTCTCTTCCAATACGCGAAGCTCCCGGAAACCAACAGGAAGTTCAAAAGCTAGCGTATAGGCAAAGTGCATGTCCTTAATGCAAACCTCCAGTTCAAAGCGCACCGCTGAATCGCGCGCACCATCTGTAATCTCCTCTGGCTTGATGAGTTTCTCGACGCGATTTTTCCCGCGTCCAATATTTTGGAGGATCTCAAATGCCATGCCCACGCTGGATTTCCCCGCGCCGTTCCGGCCGATCAGCAATGCGGACGGGTCGCCGTTCACCGGGAGTTCAAAATTCTGAAGACTTCGGAAATTATGGACGTAGAACCGTTTGATCATGGCGGAAACGAGGGTTGTTGGCGTTATTCATCGGGTGAAACCGACCGCATAGCAAGCGTGCAGGAGGGGCGGACGGTCTGCCACCAAAAACCCGGCGCTGCTCCTCCGCCACCAAACGCGCATGGCCGAGCACACCCGGCCATCAGGACCCCGATTTCCTCCCAACCCTCATCCGGTCTGAAACCATCACCACCAACGCCCTCCGTCGCTGGCTCGGGTCACTCGACCCTCCTGAAGCGCTTCTCAGTCCCCACCCCATGATCCAGCACCGCCACTGCCCCGAAGTCCACCAAACTTTAGCGAATCCCGATCTCATCGACCGCCTGCCGCGCATCGGCCAGTGCCGCAGGTTGGAGGATTTCCAAGGCTATTGGGCAACCCACTCCTACCTCATGGGAGAGTTCCTCGGCTGGACCTCCCCTGCGGCGGGGCTCGCCTGGTGGTATGCCGGGGGGAAGCAGGCCCACAGCGATCCACTTCTGGATCTGATCAAGTTGATTTGGGATGACGACGGACAACTTGATTACCTCGCTGCGCATTGCTGGCGGGGCACAGCGGGATTCTTGCACCCGGAGGAGCTTTCTCCCGAAAAAATTGCCGCCACCAGCCCGTGGTCGGATGAGAACAGGTGGCGGACCTTCAAGAGGCAGGGCCGCCGATTTCCCCACGATCCATTTTACGGCGGCCCGAATCCGCTTCACCTCGATCTCTTCTCCTGCGGTCGCTCAGATCTGCCGGAAGGCTCCGCTCGTGGATTCACGCACCCCGGCACCGCACGGCGGGCCACGCTCTTCGTCGAGGATTTCTCCTCATGGTGCGTGGCGCTCGAACAATTCGGAAACACCCTGCCCTAAGATCCGAGCCACTCTTGGCACGTCGATGTCTCTCACAAACCCGGCGGCTACCTCGGCCTCTTCCGCCGCAGCCGCGTCACCGGCCGCTGGTTTCAGGGGAAACATCACGTCCACCTTGCCGGGAATCGGCAGGGCTTCTAGTCCGCAGGCGCGTTTGTGAAAACGCGGCGGGGCCATGGTGGCGGCAGGCGTATCCGTCCCCCCATCAGAAACCATCATCTCGGCTGATCCTTGAACTCCTCCTGCCATTTCAAAAACGCTTCATTCCACGGGTAGGGAAGTTCCGGCGTGGTCCTGAGGCAATGGTCCAGGATCTCCATGGGGGGCACATCGTCTTCTACGCCCATTCCCTCCGGCCAAGTGTCCAAGCATCGGCGGAATAGACGTGGATTCGTTGGTTCTTTCTCGTTCATGGGGTGATTGGGTGAGGTTCTCGATGGTGCCATTGGGGACATGTCAAATGCGCTGCGATCATTGAAACCGGGAAAAGCGGGCTCCGAAACAGGCGCAGCGTTTCAATCCTGCCGGTGTCAACTGACGAACCGCCACTCCGCGGGGCGGGGAGGGAACGGAGGGCACGACTTTCGACAGGCCCGTTGCCCGGAGGCTCTTCAAAAAACCGTGGGGCGTGTGAAGGGTATTTCCCCAGGGAGAATTCGGGGGGGCAGTCCAGTGCTAATGAATCGAAATCAGACATGCGGTCTGAATAGCCACCTGGGCAATTTCATGCACGGGGCACAAATCGCATCCGATTATTCCCCCGTTGGCGGAGAGCCATCCGCTTTTTGTTGTGCGAGTTCAGCTTCGATCTCGGGCTCCCAGATTTCGACCGGTTTCGAAGAACGCGGCAGTTCGTCTTCGGGGAGGAATGGAAAAAGAGTGCGGAAGAAATCGCAGGCCAGTTTGCATTCACGCCGAAAATGGGTCTCATCACGGCTCAAACGCTTCCAGACTTCAGGATAGTTTTTCCGCAAATGGTCCGGATAGTTGTCGTTCAGCAAGCGCATGAGGCCCAGCCGCTCAAGTGCGACGCGATAGTCGATGAGCTTGCGGCCACGCTGCGGGGCATTGGGAAACACCCGACGTGGACGCTCCCACTGCGCGGGGCGGGCTTGTTTCAACCAATCGCGGAATGCGTCTAGGATTTCGCGGTCTGTGAAGCGGGAAAAATCCACGGTGAAGGCCGCTGCAATGTATTCCGCTGGTTTATCAGGCTCCCAAAGGATCTCGGTGTGTGTGGACTCCGAATAAAGCGCGCCGTCTTCGGTGTCGTCGTTAGCTGGCAGTTTACGTGATCGGATTTCGAGAAGTTCGAGGTTGTTGGCATTCCACAACTTCTCTAGGTCGCCAACCGACGCTGCAACCAGCGGGCGGAGCACACAACTCTCACCAACTTTGCGAACCAAGCGCTCGCGTTCATCAATATGAAGCTCCTGCCATGCTGCGGCGGACGTTCCCCCGGATTTTCTGAGAGTGTCGTAGATCTCGATTAGGGGAAAGTCGCCCTGCCAAAAACGATCCGAAAATTCATCGAAGGTGTATCCGACTTCGTTCAACCATTCCTCGATCCGCACTTGCTCCTTGTCGTGCCACCGCTCTAGCTCTGGATCGTCCGCATAGGCTTCTTCCATCCAGCGCCTTACTTTTACCCAGTGATCCGCAGCAGTCATGCCGAATGTGTGCGACTCCCTGCCATACTCCCACAAGCAGCAGGCGATCACCTCTTCGTCCGGAATGTCGTCAAACATCCAGTCCGGACGTTGTGGAGCAGTTGGAAGGCTGTGTTCAATCGCCCATCCGATCTTCCCTTCATCAGAACCGTATAAGGTTTCGGAATCATGGCACTGATAGACGAGAGTGGTCCATGGGCTTGGATCATCCTTTTCCAGCAGACGCTCATCCAGTCCGGTATTGATCAGTTTCCTCAGCTTCTTTTCTTCGGCGCTGGCGTTTCCGATCAGCCATTGGATTTTGATCCTGCCGTTGTCGGCGTGGACTGGAACCTCCGGCGCAAGCAGGGCGAGCGGAACGTCTTGCTCAGCAATGGTGGCGAAAACCTCGATGTATTCGCGGTCCCGAGAAACCACGGACGGGATGAGAACAGGCTTTGGCCAATATCGCTTCATCGTTTAGAACTTGGGACTAGCCGATTGGAATCCGGATTTACCTCACCTCGTCGTTTCCCATGCCATGAATCGGTCCAAATCGATTTTAACCGTCTTGAGGGCGAAGCTGACAACAGCCGCGTCATCGGATAGGCCCGCGACAGGCACTGCATCAGGAATCAAGTCGAACGGATTGACGACGTATATAACAGCTCCCCCGATCGTCACCAGACTTTTCCACGGGACTTCACGATACTCTCCGCGTCGGTAAGCCGAAAGGAGACGAACCATCGCTGTCAGATAGGCCCAGCTCTCCGTAAATGCATCCGGGTTTACGGTGCTGATTTTTTCCACTCCCGCAGAAACCAAACGCTTAAACCGAGTGGTGTCGGCAAGCATCGACGAAGCGGCTTGAAACGCCTTCAATACTTGTGGTGACGACATGTTGGTTCTATCGCTGGTAGCTTTCTCTTTAGCTGGCTGACTGTTGGTTGCAGTGGCCTTAATGGCGGTTTTTCTGGCCTTTGATTTGTTGAGGATAACTTTTTTTGCCGGAACTTTCTTCGTGCTCATCGACGGTGAAGGTCTTTGTTTCTTGCTGCTTTTTTGGGCGCTTGTTTATTAGCCAACTCTTCCTTCGGCGTTGGATTGCATCGATGTTCAGTGGCAGGCCACTGGCGGCCAGTTGGATCTCTTCGAGTGAACGGCGGCTTCGCCGGTTCGTGAAACGCGAGTTCCGTTTCCAGATCCAACACTGCAAAACCAAGCGCTTGGACGAGAACAAAGAGTTCGGTGTCTTTGGTTCCATCGACGTATTTGCGTAGCGACTCCTTGCAGCCCACCAGCCACTTCATCCGTTCGTGCAGGTCGCCGCCTTGTTTGTGTTCGGCAACTAGGTATTTTTTGCGAGTCTCCACATCCATGTCGGTCAATGGAAGAACTCTCTTTGTCGTTCGTTTTTTCATGGCGTCTTGTCGATTTCGAATTCTGGTTTATTCGAGGAAATGAGAGATTTGAGGTCGCGAAATCGGCATTCTCGGCGGGGCGGTTTTCCACATGAGGTCGATTTCCTCGGGGGTTAGGCCGTAGGCTTGGTTCACGAGGTCGTTGATCCTGCATTCAAGTTGCAGGGCCTCTGCAGCGAGGGTCCGGGCGGGCTCGATGGTGGTCGTGTATTCCAACCGCAGCGCTTGGAGTCCGGCGGCAGTCAGCGGTTGTTTGGCACCGCGGATGCGTTTCACTTCGGCAACGAAGGTGTCCGAGTCGAGAGTGGTAAGCGATTGGAGTTTGTTGCCCGGCTTTTCGATGCCGTATTCCACCCGCAGCCAGTCGAGGATGGTGCTTTGGGTTTGTTGCTGGGCAGCGGTGATTTCGATGAGGCGGCGAACGGCGGTTTCGGTGGCGTTTCGGATTTCTTGGGTAGGTTCTGCGATTGGAATTGATTCAAGCACCGTTGGATTGGGTGCCAGAGCTTCGTCCTTCATGTGGGGTAAATGCCGCCAATTGTGCCACCACATTAGCGGTGAGTTCAGAACGGCCAACAGGTAGAGATCGGCTGATGGGATAAAGCCGGTTTTGTTGTTTCCGTAGGTTCCATTCTGATCGAGAGAGTAGCTCGGATGAAATTGAATAAGTTGGAAGAAGATTTTGGGTTGATCGAACTCGGCATAATACGCACAGGGTCTCAGTTCCCACCAGTGACGCCCCTGATCCTGGCGTTTCTTCAAAGCGGAAGAAAATAAGGACATATGCGCATGGATAGCAGGGTATTCGGTGGCAAACAGTTGCTCTGCGTTCTCTCCTGCTTCGCTCCAAGGCCAACTCTCGTCGGCGCTCGATTTAAGGACAATCATCCAAACAGGGCTGTTTTGGGAAGCCCATCGATCAAGGTCACTGCCTCGAAAGAACGGCCTGATGAGCTCATTCGAACGAGGATCGGCATCAACGAGCTTTCGCTTGGATACGTCAGAAATGAGATACGCTTCGTTGAGTCCGGTTTTGATGCCGGTCATTGGCTTCCGTCCGATGAATGAAGATAACGATTGGCCCTTGCTCCGTATCTTGCCAAGAAGCGTCAAAGCAGCACTGGCTTCGAGCTGCCATTCCTTCGTCCCGAGCGCTTCAACGCTTAGCTCCGCGCCTTCAATTTCGATTTGTACGCTCAGGTCATCAATTCTCAATTGTTCACGAGGGATCGTGCAAAGCCGTGCCGTTTTGGGTTTTTCAGCGCTCGTCGGTTTCTGTGTCACGATGATGCAAGGAAAGACGTCGGCTTGCTCGAAGATCTGTTTGGCATGGCCGAAATCGACGACGGATTTGATCCACGATTTTTCGCTGAAGAAGCGGCGCAGTGGTTCGCCGTAGCCCGCCTTCATCCACTTGTTGGTGACGATGTAGGACATGAGGCCGCCGGGTTTCAGCAGGCGGACGCCGAGTTCGTAGAAATAGACGTAAAGATCCGCCATGCCGTGGAAACTCTGATAGTTCGCTTCCATCCATGGCTTGTAGGGAGTGAGCAATTCCTGACGGACATAAGGCGGATTCCCCACCACCACATCGAACCCGCCCTGCGCGAAGACCTCGGGAAACGCCGCCTGCCAGTCGAAGGCTTTGGGATGGACAGCGGGATCGCTGACGACGCTGTTGCCCTCGCGGATGGTGCGGTCGAGGCCGGTGAGGGCCTTGCCGTGGGCGGCGGTTTTGATCCAGAGGCTGAGCTGGCAAATTTCGATGGCCTCGGGGTTGAGGTCCACCCCGTAGAGGTTGTGTTGGAGGATCTGTCGGTCGAGATCGAAGAGGGTGCGGTGGCCGCGGAGTTCCTCCAGGCGGGCATTGGACGCCTCGTAGATGGCATGGAGTTGGTCGAAGGCTTCGATGAGGAAAGCGCCCGAGCCGCAGGCGGGATCGAGGATGCGCAGGGTTTTGAGGGTTTCCTGCCAGGCTTCCCAGAACTTGATGAGGGCTTTGGTCTGCGGATCGTTGAGGGTGGCGAGGTCGTACGCAGCCGGATCTTCGAGCACTTTCTTCGCGGTGCCGGACGCCGCCTTTTCCTCTGCCTGACGCAGCGACTCAAAACGGTCCTTGAGCACCGCGCCAAGGGTTTCCTCAACGATGTAGCGGGTGATGAAGGCGGGCGTGTAGAACGCGCCCTCCTTCTTGCGGCGGCTCTTGGCCAGGGGTTCGCTCGCAGTGATGGTGCCGCTTTCGATCTCCTGCCGGATGCGTTCGAGATCGGTGATGGATTGCTCAAAGATGTGGCCGAGGATGTCCACATCGACCACCGGGCGGATTTCCTTCGTTTCATCGGACTCGATGATCTCACGTGCCGGGCGGAAGTCGTAATCGGCGAGTTCCTTGAAGAGCGCGCAAACGTCATCGGGCACGCTCAGGGAATCGAGGCCACCATCATGGGCGAAGAGGCCGCCATTGTAGGCGGGGATTTTCAGTCCGGTGTTGCCCTTGTCCACGGCCCGGAAGAGACCGAGGAAATTTTCCCAGATGGGTTTCGGGTTGTAGGGATCGCTGTGGGAGAAGGCGCGTTCCACGGTCTGGGCCGGAAGCAGTCCACGGTCTTCGCAGAAGGCGCAGAAGAGGATGCGATCGAGGAGTTTCTGGGTGCAGCGGAGGATTTCCTGCGGGGCGATGGCCGGGTTTTCCGCGCGGAGGCGGGCGAAGACGGTTTGCCGGAGTTGGGCATAGAGGGAATAGAACTGGTTGGTCAGCTCACGGCCGACAGTTTCGGACTTCCGGAACAGCTCGTGGAAATGGCACTCGCCCTCCTCCGGCACCACGCGCGCGGCACCGAGGAGGAAGACGAAGCGCTTCAGCAATGCGGGATCGCTGGCGAGGCGGACGGTTTCGAAGCGCTCGTAGGTCTGCTGGTTGGAGCCCTTGTGATAGAGGCGGGTTTCCCGCATGGAGGTGACGAGGATCCAGTCACAGGGGAGATTGATCGCGTAGCGGTAGCATTGATCCGGGCCGGCGTAGCCAAGCAGCGTGATGAAGAAATCCGTGAGGAAGTCGGGCAGGAGCTGTTTTTCATTCAGCTTGTCCGCTTGACCGGAGGAGATCAGATCCGCCCAGGTCTGAAGCTTGGGGAGGAAGTCGGCGACAGACTCCGGGAGCGTGAAGTGGCGGAGCTGCTGGCGGATGACTTCCGGGTGAAAGAGAGGCTTGGATTCGACGGCCATGAAGGTGGCGCGAATCTATCGAGAAGCGTCGAGAATCCAAGGGAGTTATCACAGACCTTGTCTCCCGCCTCTGCAAAGAGATTGAGGCCAAATTTCACGATGCTTGGTTCATGCAGGTCGGAGAGGTCGCTGAGGGCCGCACCCGCCAGGCATCCCCTCCCTCAAAACCCGCTCTTGTTCCTGCTCAGGTCATGCTTGGTCCTCAGAAGAGCGGCAAAGACTTCAAACCCGCACCCTCCACCTATGTCCGTTGGCCCCACAGTTCTCGCGTGCCCTCGTCATTCTCGCGCCATGCGCTTGGGAAAATTCTCGTTGGAGTAAAGCGCGGCCATCAGGCTTCCTGATTGAGGCGGATGGCCTGTTCGATTTCATCGTGATGGCTTTCAACGTATTGCCAGGCGGCCTCAAGGTCGAAGACGCTCAAACCGGGATAGTCCTTGAGGAGATCAAGGTCACCCACGCCCGCACGACGCGCCTTTTCGAGCATCCAAACCGCGATCCGGGTCATGCCGACACAAGCCTCGCCACCACAAATGCCCGGCGTGCGCTGGATTCTGCCGGACGAACCGGGAATCGCGACGGCCCCTGCCCGCGCTTTCACGAACAGGACGAAATCGAGAACCTCCGCCTGGACAGGTTCAGGCGCGCCCTCGATCTCGCTGACGATGCGCTCGGTGAGCGTGGACATGGCGGGAGATTAGCGGGATTTCCGGGCGAAGCAAGGTTGGACCGATCGGCCATAGCGCCTGGAACCTAGCCCCCTTCCTCGACCTGATACGCCACAGGCCACCCGAAGCATCTTGGCGATTCCGATGGAATCGCGGCCTTCACCTTGCACATCGATCTATGGGGCTCCCGGTCTCCGGGGCGACGATTTCCGCATTCGAGGTGCCAGGCTCTGCTGCCTTGCCAAGACGGCTGGCCGGGGGTAGTTTGACTGTATGGCGGATGAGTCATCCAAATCGAAGAAGTCGTTTGAGGAGAACCCTCTTGCAAAGGCGATCTTGGAGGAAGGGTTGAAGATTCAAGATCGTTTTTCTGCAGAACCGGTTTATGCCAGAACCGGCAAGGGCTTTCTCAAAAGCGTGGGAGTGGAGGAAATCGCCGAGGCAAAAAACTCGAGTGAGAAGCGCCAGCCATGATCCTCAAAGCCTGGTTGGCTGAAATCCCATGGGACATGGTGATCTGGCAGAATGCGCAGCTCTGCAACTCCAAGCATGCCCATCACGGCCCGACATCGGATGGCCATGAGGCTTGCTCCGTTCACCAACTACAACGGCAACACTTTTGCCGCCATCGCCCGGGCAGTGATCGAAACGCTGGACTTGGCTCCAACCGTTTCTGCGGCAGGCCGCAGTCTCGCCGGACACATCGTGGCAGGCGTGGCGAGCGAGGAAGAGGTCGAGGCATTCCGCAAGTTTTGCGAGGGCTTGAATGATCGGTGATCAGCCCTGCGCCCGACCATCCACCACCTAGCATCGGCTGTTCCTTCCGTGTTTTCCGCGTATTCCGTGGTTCCTTCTTCAGGAGCGAGTAGCAGGTAGCAAGGAGCGGGAAACAGCCAGAGGGAAGACACAAGAGTTCAAGACACAAGACACAAGACCGGAGGAACAGCCGGGAGAAGACACAAGACTGCAAGACGCAAGACACAAGATCGGAGAGAACAGCCGGGAGAAGACACAAGACTTCAAGACACAAGACACAAGACCGGAGAGAACAGCCGGGGCTTTGGGCGCAGAGCATCCTCCTATCCCATCCATCCTATCCATCCTGGTCCAAACTGCTTCAGGTCCGTGGAGGGGGCGGAAGCGTCTTTGCGGCGTTAGGGCGAGGGCTGTCGAAAAAGCGGATTGGACGAGGCTCCGGTTTTCCCCTAATCCGCCCTCGCGCCGCCGCGCGATCCATCTCTTTCCCATCCCACCATGTCCGCTCCCAAGACCGCCATCACCCCCACCCGTGCCGAAGATTTCCCGGAGTGGTATCAGCAAGTCATCAAGGCCGCCGATATGGCCGAGAATTCCGAAACCCGCGGCTGCATGGTCATCAAACCCTGGGGATACGGGATCTGGGAACTCATCCAGCAGCAGCTCGACCGTCGATTCAAGGAAACCGGCCACCAGAACGCCTATTTCCCCCTGCTCATCCCCCTCTCCTATCTGGAAAAAGAGGCTGAGCATGCCGAGGGCTTTGCCACGGAATGCGCGGTGGTGACGCACCATCGGCTCGAAGCCGTCAAGGACGAGGAAACCGGCAAGACCCGCATGATTCCCACCGGGGAACTCGCCGAGCCCTACGTCATCCGTCCGACCTCCGAAACGATCATTGGTGCGGCGTTTTCGCGCTGGGTGCAGTCGTATCGCGACCTGCCCTTGCTCATCAACCAGTGGGCCAACGTGATGCGCTGGGAAATGCGGCCCCGCCTTTTCCTCCGCACCGCCGAATTCCTCTGGCAGGAGGGCCACACGGCCCACGAAACGAAGGATGAAGCGCTGGCGGAAACCCGCATGATCCATCGGCTCTACGAGGCCTTCCTGCGCGACCACCTGGCGATCCCGGTGATCCCCGGGGAGAAAACGGAGAACGAGCGTTTCCCGGGGGCGGACATGACCTTGACGGTGGAGGCCATGGTCCAGGACCGCAAGGCGATCCAAGCCGGCACCTCGCACTACCTCGGTCAGAATTTCTCCAAGGCGCAGGACATCTCCTTCACCGGTCGTGAAGGCCGGGTGGAACATGCCCACACGACTTCATGGGGCGTTTCCACCCGCATGATCGGCACGCTGGTCATGGCCCATGCCGATGACGATGGCCTCGTCCTGCCTCCGCGTGTGGCCACCCAACAGATCATCATCATTCCCGTGACTCCGAAGGAAGACTCGCGGCAGGCGGTGATCGATTCCTGCCACGCCCTTGCCACCACCCTCCGCGGTCACCATTTCCATGGCGATCCGCTGCGCGTGCATGTGGACGACCGTGATCTCCAAGGGGGGCAGAAGAAATGGGAATGGGTCAAGAAGGGCGCGCCGATCCGCATCGAGATCGGCCCGCGGGATGTGGAAGGCCGCAAGGTTTGCCTGAGCCGTCGCGACCGCTCTTCCAACGACAAGGAGTTCCTCGACAAGGAGGACTTCATCCGCGATGCCGCCGAGATCCTTCAGGACATCCATGACACCTTGCTGCAGCGGGCCACGGAGTTTCGCGATGCCAACATCGTGCCGTGTTCCGATCTCGCGGATTTCGATGCGCATTGGGAAAAGGAAAACCCCGGCTGGCTTCTCACGCCGTGGGCGGCGACTCCCGAGGAGGAAGATACCTTGAGCAAAAAGCACAAGATCACCATCCGCTGCCTCCCGCTCGATCAACAGGACGGCCCCGAAGCCCCCTGCATCCTCACCGGCAAGCCCACCCGTCAACGTGCCATCTGGGGGCGGAGCTACTAAGGATATCGTAGCTCATCGGAGCGAAAGCCAAACTCTTTCAGGGCAAGGGTCGGTGAACGGCTCTTGCCCGTTTTGCGTCAGTTTCCCTGTTTTTCCGGCAAATCCGACCCTCCCGAAAACTTTTACATTGCGCGACAAAGCTAAGCTTGGTTCACTTTGCCCGCCAAAGCAACTTTCACCCCATCGATCCATGTCACTGATCCGCCTGATTGTTTTGGGACTCACGCTGGTGGGTTCCGTGTCTGCTGATTCTCCCATTGAACTCGCCGCCGACCCCGTGGAAACCTTGCACTCGATGGCGCTGGAGCGCGGCCGGATCGAGGCGAATCTGGAGTTCCTGAAAGGCGGCCAGGAGGAGATTTCCGCCCTGCAATTCCCGGATCTCCTGGTCGGGCCGCAAGGCGACTACCTCGAAGCGCAGCGTGCACTTCAGGTGCTCCAATTGGCGGGGCTGGGTCCCAAGCACCCCAAAGTGATCGAGCAGGAAAAAATCGTGGCCGAGCGCAAGGCGCGGCTCGATGAAACCGTCGATCGTTTCCGTCGCGACTTGCAGCTCCAACTTCAGCGCGTGATCGAAGACGAGCGTGCGTTGCGGGAGAGCATGGAAAATACTACGGAAATCGTAGTTCCTACTACCGACTCGGAAACGGTCGCCCGCCTCAATCAAGCCGAAGCGGAATACGCCAAGGCGAGGAAGGATCTGGATGAACTTCGCATTCAATTGATCGCTGAATCGATGAATAGCCATCGGGAAGAGTCGGTCATCGTCCACGCGGAGGCCGAGGACAGGACCGGATTTTCCTGGTTTCAAGCAGCCTTGATCAGTGGTGGCAGCGGTCTGATCGTGCTCTTGTTGATGGGCCTCATCGCCTTCTGCCGAAAGACGAAACCGGCCCTCGCCCCACCGCAGGAACCTCAGGTCTGAGCGGCGGTGGCTCAGCCGTTTCCTTCCAGCTTTTTCACCCGCTTGAGCAGGTCGGGAAGCTTTCGCATCGCGGCTTTTTGCCGTTGATAGTCCATCATCGGCTGGGCCGGGTGGTCGGCATACTTCAGCCCACCTTGGAGATTCACGGTCGCGCCGCAGCGTCCGGCGAGCATCGCTTGATCGCCGATGTGGATGTGCCCGGCGACGCCGGCCTGGGCGGCGATGACGACATAGCTGCCGGTGCTGGAACTGCCGGCCATGCCGCTTTGGGAGACGAGGAAATTGTGCTCGCCGACCCGGACGTTGTGGCCGATTTGGACGAGGTTGTCGATTTTCGTGCCGGCACCGATGACCGTGCGGCCGAAGCGGGCGCGATCGATGGTGGTGTTTGCGCCGATTTCCACATCGTCCTTCAGTTCGACGATGCCGATCTGGTCGATTTTCACGTGGCGACCTTGGACCGTTTCGTAGCCGAAGCCGTCGGAGCCGATGACCGCGCCGGGCTGGATGATCACTCGGTCGCCGAGGATGCATCTTTCGCGGATCGAGACATTCGCGTGAATGTGGCAATCCCGGCCGATCAGGACTTTTTCGCCGACGACGACATTCGGGCCGATTTCCGTTCCGTTGCCGATTTTCGCCCCGGCCATGATGACGGCCCCGGCGTGGATGCGGACTTGGGCGGGATCCAACTCTGCGGATTCATCGACACTCGCCCGGGGATGGACACCCGGGGAAAAGACCCGGGCGAGAGCGGCCGTGAAATGACTCACCACCAGGCCGAAGGCGTAGGACGGATTTGCCACGGCGATGAGGGCCGTTTCCGGAGGGCCTTCCGTCACTCCTTCCGGCACCAGGACGGCGGCGGCCTTGGTGTGGAGAAACTGCTGGGCGTATTTCGGATTTCCCAAAAACGACAGCTCTCCGGGGCCTGCCTCATCGAGGGCCGCAATCCCGGAGATCAAAAGATCGAGCTCGCCGCGCACGATGTTTCCATCGATGCGCCGGGCGAGCTCTTGGAGAGTCAGTTCCGTCACGGAAGCAGGTTATTCAGCTCCACCCTCGCCAGGAGCGGCAGGGGCCTCGGTAGGCGCTTCTTCCACGGGAGGCTCGACGGCGGCACCGCTATCGGCGGGAGCGTCCTTGTTGAGGTCTTCGAGGAGCACGGCGGTGATGTCCGTGGCGTCCTTGGTGTAGAGAAGGAAAGGAACCTGCGAAGTGCTGAGGCCGGACTTGTCGAAGACGTAGTCGTAGTCCTCTTTCTTCGCCTCTTCTTCCACCAGCTTGCGGATTTCCTCAAGGATCCCCTTCATGCGCTGGACCATTTTCTCGTTGAGAGCCTGATTCCGGCGCTGGAGGAACTCGCGGCGCTCGCGGTCGAGGGCGATGCCTTCGTTCTGCTTCATCGTCCAGTCGCGGTAAACTTCCTGTTTCTTGGAGTCGGCGATCGATGGGTCATCGAGCATCTTCCGCATGTTCTGCAGTTCGGTATCCAGCTCGCGGATGCGGGCGAGACGCTCGTTGTTTTCCTTCTGGATGCGGGCGCGCTCGACGTTGATCTGCTTCTGCGCCTCTTCGGTGCGGTGGTATTGCTTGAAAAGCTCCTGCATATCGACCGTGGCGATCTTCAGCTTCGCCTCTTGGGCGGCGGCAGTGCCAAGCAGGCCAAGGGCCAGGAGGAGGGGGGTGATTCGACGAATAATGCTCATGGAAATGTGGGGTTCCGCGGTGGGATCGGGCAAACCCTGAACGGAAAATCAGGGAACGTCAACGTCCGCGCCTGCCCTTGCCGAAATCCCCGGTCTCGGGAATGCTCGCGCCATGCAAATCGTCTCCGGGCCAGCCGACCTCCGCATCCCGCGCCCTCGTCCGCTCGTCCTCGTCCCCACCATGGGTGCCCTGCATGAAGGCCACCTTTCCCTCATCCGCCTCGCCCGCCAGAGAGCCGGGGAAAAGGGCACGGTGGCCGTCTCGATTTTCGTCAACCCCATCCAGTTCGACCGCCCCGGCGACCTCGCCGCCTACCCCCGACCCCTCGAAACCGATCTTGATGCCTGCCAGCGCGAGGGCGTGGATCTGGTTTTCACTCCGGAAGCGGGATCGATGTATCACCCCGACCGCTCCGTGACGGTTTCGGAAAACGCCCTTTCCTCGACCCTCTGCGGGGCGACACGGCCGGGGCATTTCGATGGGGTTTGCACGGTGGTTTTGAAGCTCTTCCTGCTTTTCCAGCCCGACGCCGCGGTTTTCGGGGAAAAGGACTACCAGCAACTTGCCATCATCCGCCGCATGGTGCGCGACCTCGATGTCCCGCTGGAAATCCTGGCCGGCGCCACCTTGCGGGAAACCGATGGCCTCGCCCTCTCATCGCGAAACGTCCGCCTCAGCCCCGCCCAGCGCGAAGATGCCCCCCGGATCCGCCGGGCCTTGCTTCATGCCGCC
>JALOTY010000097.1 GCA_025457665.1 Akkermansiaceae bacterium
GAAACCCAGGATGCCATCGACCAGCTCGAATGCCGGCCGGATTTCGCGATCCTGATCTACCCGGTGATTTCGATGACCGAAATCTCCCATGGCGGATCCAAGCGCCGACTGCTTGGCCCGTCCCCCACGGCGGAAATGATCGAGGCGCTCTCCACCGAGAAACAAGTCAGCAAGGACACCCCGCCCTGTTTCCTCCTGAGCACGGCGGATGACATGGTGGACTGCCGCAACAGCCTGCGCTTTGCCGATGCCTGCAAGACCCACGGCGTGCCTGTGACCTTGCATCTGTTTGAAAAAGGCGGCCACGGCTATGGCCTGCATGGCAAAGGCGGCGTCTCGGCCTGGCCCACGCTGCTCGATGAGTGGTTGAAGGCCCGCTGAGCACTTGAGCATCCCCGAACGGCCGGACAAGGGCCCTACGCGAAAGCGTAAGATCAATTTACTTCAACTTCCTGAAGTTAAATGTTCTTTAATCATCAACCCTTGTCCCGCCATGCATTCCCAAACACAAACACGCCTTCCCATCTCTTCCGCCCGGTCGGCTGCTTTCGCCGGGATCCTTGGATTGTCGCTCATGACAACTCCTTTCCACCAATCCTCCGCCGAAGCGGTGGATACGGAGATGCTTCTGATGGTCGATATCTCGCGCCCCGGGATGTCGAACACGAACTTCAACCAACTGCTCAACGGCTACTCCACCGCCTTCCGCAGTTCGGAAGTACTCAACGCCATCCAGTCCGGCGCGAACGGCAAGATCGCTGTGGCGGTCATGTTCTTCGGCAATTCCGGCTATCAGGAACTGGTCCTCCCCTGGATGTCCATTTCCGGGTCCGATGACGCCACCCAGTTCGGCAATCTCGTCGAAGACCTCGATCGACCCTTTCACCTCGCCCTGTCCAACCCCAACGCCGCCCTCGATGCCGCCTTGGAAGTCTTCGGCGAGGAAACCGGTGGTGGGTCAGGAAATGGATTTGAAAGCGACCTCCAGGTGATCGAAATCGCTGCCGGCGGCATCCCCACCAGCAGCGGTGGCGGCGGCGGTGGCAGCCATGCGCTGGCTTCCGGAGTGGACCTGATCAATTCCATTTCCGTCGGCATCTTCGCGACGATCTTCGAAAACTACTACGTTCAAAACGTGATCGGCAGCGAGATCCCCGGAGTCGAGCCCACCAGCAGCACCGCAATGACCGGATCCGCGATCACCAACGCCATCAGCGAATCGGTTTCCAACAGCACGAACGCCGGGGCCCAGCAATCGCAAGCCATGGCCGTTCCCGAGCCGGGTTCCGCCCTGCTCGTGATGCTCGGCGCCGCCTGCGGATGCCTCCGCCGCCGCCGCCAAGGCTGAGTCGACGAGGTGCCGGGGCCGCCGATTCAGTGGCGGTTTCCCGGACCGCGGTCGTGGTCGAGCACGAATCGTTTGCCACGCAGGTTCATCCGGCCGGCCATCTCGATGAGGGAGTCGGCATACTCCGCGGCGACATCGATCCGGCTGTGCTTGTCGAAAAGTTTCACATGCCCGATCGCGCCCTGGGGCAGACCGGCTTCATTGTAGAACATCCCGATGAGATCGCCGACCCGGACTCCGCTGCGTTTGCCGAGTGAGCAAAAGAGCGGGACCATCTCGCCATTGTCGTGAGGGGCTCCGCTGCGCTCGCGACGCGGGGCTTTTTCCCGGGGTTCACGGGTCCGGGCATCCGGGGCGTCGCGCTTGCGGCGATCCTCACGGGTCGGCTCGCGGTCCTCCTGGATTTCGCTGAACTCGCGGCCACCCTCCTCACGCAGCATCGCAAAAAGCGCGCTGACCACATCGGTGGGGGTGAAACCTTGTTCTAACAGACGGTCGAGCTGCAGCTCGAAGGAAGGAAAAGCCCCAGCCACCAGGCGTTCCTTGAGGGATTCAAAGAGCCTGTCGGCCAAACGCCCTTCCACCTGTTCCTGCGATGGCACACGCTCGCGGCGGATGGGATGGCGGGTGTAGCGCTCGATGCTTTCCAAGCGATGCAGATCGCGCCCGAAGGCGAAGGTCACCGCCCGGCCGCTGCGCCCGGCACGACCCGTCCGGCCGATGCGGTGGACGTAATCCTCGGGGTCCTGAGGAAGGTCGTAGTTGATGACCAGATCGATCTCATCGATGTCCAGACCGCGGGCGGCAACGTCCGTGGCGACGAGCACCTCGATCGTCCCGTCGCGGAATCGTTTCAACACCCGCTCGCGCATCTGCTGGGTGATGTCACCATGCAGGCGGTCCACCGGATAGCCCCGCGCCAGCAGCGCTTCCGTGCACTCGTCCACCGAGCGCTTGGTGTTGCAAAAGATGATGGAAAGCCTCGCCGGTTCGATGTCGAGCAGGCGGGAAACCACCTCGACCTTCGAGCGCTCACGGACTTCGAACGCACATTGATCAATCGTGGAAACCGTCTTGGCGTGCTGCTCGATCTGGATCGTCCGCGGTTCGCGGCCAAAGCGATCGATGAGCGCGCGCACCTGCCGGTTCATGGTGGCGGAAAAGAACAGCGTCTGGCGGTCCGGCGGCATGTCCGCCAGCAAGGTTTCCATGTCCTCGCGGAAACCCATGTCGAGCATCCGGTCCGCTTCATCGAGCACCACCGTGCGGATGGTGGCCGGATTCAAGGACCCACGGCGGAGGTGATCGAGCACCCGCCCCGGCGTGCCAACGACCACGTGGGCACCCGCACGAAGCGCGCGGAGTTGGCGATCCATCGGCGCGCCCCCGTAAACCGGCAACGCCCGCAAGCCTTTCATCTGCGCGCCCAGCCGGTGGACTTCCTCGCACACCTGGTGAGCCAGCTCACGCGTGGGGCAGAGCACGATCGCCTGGGTTTCATCCAGCCGGGTATCGACTTTCGCCAAGAGCGGCAGGGTGAAGGCCGCGGTTTTCCCCGAGCCGGTCTGGGAGAGACCGACGAGGTCGCCCCCTTCCAGCGCGGGCGGGATGGCCATCGCCTGGATCGGCGAAGGACGTTCAAAACCGAGAGCTTCAACAGCAGCGAGCAGTGCCTCGGGCAGGCCGAGTTCCGAGAAAGGAGGAGTATCCATGAATCAAACCATTACCGGTCCGCAGCGCCTTCATGGCGCGCAGGCAGCGGAAACGAAAGCAGAGCATGAGGGCAATCCCCCCGACCGGGCAAGCCGCGATTTGAGAATTCAGGGGCTTTCCGGCGCTTCCCACCCGCTCCGCACTGGACATCCGGCCCGGGGAAAGCCATCCGGCGGGCATGCGTTTCCGTGCGGTGCTGTTCGATTTCGATGGCGTTCTGGTCGATACCGAGTGGGCGATTTACCAAGCCTGGCTGCGGACTTTCCAGGCCCACGGGCATGATCTCCCCCTCGCCACTTACGTGCGCTGCGTGGGTTCGGACTTCGATACCTGGTCGCCCAAAACCCATCTGGAGGACCTCACCGGCCGTTCTTTCGATTGGCACGCGCTCGATGATGCCCGCCAGATCGAGATTCGTCGGGACTTGGAGGCATCCGGCCCCATGCCCGGGGTGGTGAGCCTGCTGGAAACCCTCTCGCGGCAGGAAATCCCCCTCGCCGTGGTTTCCAGTTCCTCCCACGCCTGGGTCGATGGCTGGCTGGACCGGCTGGGCCTGCGGCCATGGTTTCAGGCGGTCGTCTGCCGTGGGGACGCCCCACGCATCAAGCCCGCCCCGGATCTCTGGATCGAGGCCCTGCGCCAGCTCGACCAAGCGCCGGGCGACTGCCTCGCCATCGAGGATTCCCTCAATGGTGTGAAATCCGCCAAATCCGCCGGCCTCCACGTCTGGGCCGTGCCGAATCGCACGACCTGCGGGATCGATTTCTCCGCCGCCGACACCATTTTCCCAAGCCTGATCGAGGCCGCCGGAGAAATGTGACAATTTGCAAACACGACGCTCTTCACTTGTGTGACGGGATTGTCACTCGTATTTTTCCGCCATGAGCGAGTCCGACTCCTTCACCAAACTGGTTCTTTTTTTCGTCGTCCTCATTTGTGCCTGCGGGCTTGCCGGCTACGGCTGGCTGCTGATTTCCTGACGCGGCCGTGAAACTGAAAGACTTCCGAAAAATGGACCCCCACCTGCTGGTCGGGCTGGTCAATACCGAGCTGCGAAACCATGCCGAATCGCTCGACGATTTGGCCAAGACCCACGGCATCGAGGAAACCGCACTGCTCGCCGTGCTTGCCAAAGCCGGATACGAGTGGCGGCCGGAACAGCGGCAGTTCCGCTGAGGCGCGCGCCCGAACTACGATAAACGTCGTATTTCCTTCCGCAGCTCCCTCCCCAGTCGTTCCAACTCACCCGCCAGTTCCTCTCGCGGAGCCGCGGGATCGAAACGCAATTGCTGGTGCAGCCGCAACGCCCTTTCCAGCATGGCGGGATCGGCAAGCCTCTCGGCCAAGGGGCCCAGCCAACGCGCAAACGGCTGCCAACGCGGACGCGGACCCAGGACCCGCGCCGCCACCCGCTCCAGCCCGTCCAGCGGCGAGGGCACCGTGGCGAAGCGCATCGACCGACCGGGATCGATGCGTTTCCGCGATTTCCACAAGCGCCGGAAAATGAACACCCCGCCGATCACCAGCGGCGTCGCCACAATCGCCGCCAGCATGCCCAGATTCCCGGGGTTCGATCTCCAGACCGAAAAATCATCCACCCAGCCCTGCCATCGGTCTAACAGATGCTGCCACGGTGGCAGGCGCGGCGTTTCCATCCCGGTCCAGTCCGGCGGGGTGAGATCCACATCGATCCAGCGCCCCTGATCCTCGTCCCACGCGATGGCCCACGCGTGGGCATGGATCCCGCGCAGCAGGGCGATGCCGTTCTTGTCCCGTTCATGCACCGCGAAGCCGGTGGCGTAGCGTGTGGGAATGCCACATTCACGGAGCAGGAAAACCGTGGAAGTGGCGAAATACTCGCAATGCCCGCGGCGGGTTTCCTCAAGGAACTGGCGGATGAAATCCCCGCCCGATGGCGGCGGCAGGGCCTGCGAGGCATAGCGGGAATAGGTGAAGTTTTTGGTGAACTCGTTTTTCAGCCGACGGATCTTTTCCGCCAGCGGCACCTCGCGCAATCCGAGGCGATCCACCATGCGCCGGACTGCCTCACATTCTTCGGAGGCATGCCGGGAGGTGGGAAGTCGGAGGTCCGCGCTGAGGGCCCCGTCTTCTTCCGGAGTCGGCAATGGCGGCCGCCCTGTCACGAAATCCGGATGCCAGAGGATGGTCGCATCGATCACCGATTGCCCCGGCTCCATCCGCAAAGTGCCATAGCTGTTCAGCTCCATTTTATCGGCCGTCATGGCCACGGAGCCCGCGTTCCCCGAAATCGGCAAGAGGTCGCGGCGGGCCACGGCTCCACGAATCGTGAAGCGGGACAAGTCGGGGGCGCTCGCCGTCGCGCCATCGATGAAATCACGCTCGCCCGACCTCGCCGTAACGTGATGGATCGTGCCGCCGAGTTCGAAGGTATTCAATTCATCGAAATCCTCCGAACTCGTCCGCGCGTCCGGCGGCAGCACCGCCGTCCAGAAAGTGCTGCGGTAGAGATTGTACGATGCCACCCGTAGCAAGGCAGGCAGCTCCCCCTGTCGCGGGATCACCCGCCAGACGATGCGTGGCGATTGCTTGAGTTCGCCCAGCTCGCCGATGGACGTATGGCTGTGCCGGGCCCAGTCTGACCGGTCCTGCCCTCCCCCTCTGCCGGAAGCTATGTAGTGATAAGCCGCCTCAAGCGCCACCGCACCGGAGTACCCCCCGATGGTGGCGAGCACGATCACCACCGTCGCCGCCAAGGGCGCGATCCGCGGCTTTTTGGCGAAGCGGTCCTTCAGCAACCATGCGGTGAGCAGGACCGCACCCGGGAAGAAGACCCAGTGATCGGAATGTTTCCCCAGCGAGGAAGCCAGAATGATCAGGACGAAATAAACCGGAGCGAAATGGAAATACATCTCGCGAAAAGGCAGACCGTGTTTCTCGGCATGGCTGCGGCGACGCTTCAAAAGATGGGAAAAAGCCGTGAGCGGCATGCCCTGGGCGAGCCCGTAATTTTGCACGAAGAGCAGCGGGAAACTGATCAAGGGCAGCCACACCATCGTCCGCGGCGCGGCGTAAAACGCGGCCCCATCCATCCACACCAGTGCGGCCACCACGATCAGGATCAGCATGCTCAGACGCCATGCCCGGAGAATCGCCGTTTCGCTGAAATCCCAGCGCACGCGCGTCCAGCCATGCCCCTCGGCCGCCACCGCCAGCAATAGGCCCGCCAGAGGATTGGCAGTGACCGCGCCCCACAACAGCAGGGCGCTGCCGATCAACAAACGCGGCGCTGGCTTCGGCGGATTCATTCCAGATGTCGGGGCAGGTTCATGAGGTCTTTGCCAAGCTGCTTGAGGTGGACGAAATGGACGCCCGGCACCGCCGCTGTCTGCCTTTCACGGCACACCACCACCGCCGCCACTGCGATGCCCGCCGCCTTCAGGCTTTTCAGGAAGACCTCACGCTCGGCCGACCACCCACTGAATATCACCAGGCATCCCGCCAGATCCTCCGCATGTCTCAGCACCAGGGACCGCAGCGATCCCAAGCAAGGCTCCGAAGAGGCCTGCACCACCGCCAAGGCCTCTAACAGAGCTTCCGATTTCGCCGTGCCTCCGCCGGCGGTGATCACCCGCGCCTCGCCCGCGATGAACATCAGCTCGATGAGCGACTCACGGTTATCGATCGCCGAAACGAAAGAAGCCGCCACGGAGACTCCCGCTTCAAACAGCTCCAAATCGGTTCCTTCCGGATAAGTATCGAGGATCAATCCATGCCGCGGGAAAAAGGTGTCTTCGAGTTCCTTGACGATCGGTTTTCCCGCCCGCGCCCAGCTTGCCCAGTGAATCAGCCGCAGCGGATCGCCGGGTTGGTAGTCGCGCAGACCCACAAACTCCCCCGAAGTCCCCATTTGACGCGAAGTGGCATCCCCCCCGGGCTGGAAACGCGCCGCACCCGGCAGGTCGAACTCCGGGAGCCGATACCTCTCGGGCAGGACCACGAGGGTGGCCGGGGGCGAAGAAACCTTTGAGCAACGCTGATAGAGGCCCAGCGGATCCGGCAGAAGCACCCGTAAATCGTGAAGCCACACCAAACCCCGCCGCAGAGGCACCAGCGAGGTCGAGTATCGCCGCGATTCACCCGCGCCCAGATCGAGGGATTCCGCCGCCGGCAGAGCTTCGAAAAGCCGCAGCGACTCACAAAGCCAGATCCAGGTGTAGTAGGAGAAAAACCGATCGAAGGCATTTCTTCCCTCACCCCCGGGTTCACGGGCCCAGGCGAACTGCTCGGGTTCCGGCCGGGAATCCGGCGCCGTTTCCACCAGCCAGGCGTTGTGGACCCGGTGCTTGCCGCGATTGCGCACCCGGTAGTGGACCGCCACCTCCTGCCCCACCGTGGCATGCGGGGGAAGCTCCCTTTCCACCTCCAGCCTCACCCGCCGCAAGGGCAGTGAGGAAAGCGCCAGTGCCCCCACAGCAAAACCAAAGCAAAACAATCGGAACACCGCCTCCGAAGCGTCCCCCCCGGCCAGAAAGCCGAGCACCACGCCGATGATGAGCAGGGCGATCCCCGCCGGCCGCAGACGACGACGCAAAAAATGGTTCAGTCCCGTGCCGCCATGGTAAAACCAGAACAGCCAGCGCCGCAGCGGATGGTCCCGAAGGTTGGAGGAAGTGGCCAAGTCTCCGGAACCGATGCCTCATCTTTCGGCATCATGCCAGCTTGGAAATGGACAAGCTGTGGCAGCCCCACCAGCCTCGCCCCGGGCATGGAGGAAGACATCATGACCGCCTGGTGCGCGGAGGCACTTCACAAGCTCGGCCTCGCCGCGCTTGCCGCCAAGGTCCGCGTCCGCTGGAACCCCCGCCTCCGCTCCACCGCCGGCCGCGCATGGCCTCGGCAAAGCCTCATCGAACTCAATCCCCTCCTCCAGAATCTCGGGCCCCACGAAACCGATCGCACCCTGCGCCACGAACTCGCCCACCTCGTCGCCCTCGAACGCGCCCGGGGAAATCGGATCGATCCCCACGGCCACGAATGGCGCCTGGCCTGCATCGAGCTGGGCATTCCCGGTGAGTCCGCACGCCACCGCCTGCCGCTGCCGCGCAACCAGATCGCCCGCCCGTTTGCCTACCAGTGCCCCCATTGCCGCCGCCTCATCCACCGCGTCCGCAAGATCCGCCGCGCCTCGGCCTGCGCCCCTTGTTGCAAGGACTTCGCCGGCGGGGCCTATGACGAGAGATTCCGCCTCTATCGTGTGAAATAGGGGGCCATTTCCAACTCCTACGCGATTGCGTAACACGCGAGTACTTCCGCTTTCGAAAAAGTCAGGCATAGTCGTCCTCGTTCGGCACCCACCGGACAAACGCTCCTCCCCCCGAGGAGCGATCCCCCAATCCCCCTATCCCCCCCATGAAAACTAGCCACCCCCGGCTGGTGCGCGTCTTCGCCGCACTGGCATTCGGCTTCATCGCCACCCAAGGCTCCGCCCTTGCCAACAGCAACGTCCCCACCGGCTGGATCACCGCCTCTCCCGGCGTGGTCAAAGTCGGCGCCCTGCCCACCCTCAAATGGGAAATCCAATATCCCACCGAGGTGACCAACCACGTGACCATCATCCCTCCTGGCAGCGTCCAGCCCACTTCGGATCTCCGCATGGACATCCGCGTTCTGGGTGCCGGGGTGACCTCCAGCCGCTCCGATGGTTCCAACATGTCCTTCGTCCACACCGAATGCTACTTCAGCTACAACAACGGAAGCTGGGCGCGGATTTTCGCCGGCACGAATGACAACGTGAACCAAAGCACCATCGTCCGCAGCCAGGATGTGGTGGCAGGCAGCTCTCTCCGCTTCGGCGGTCGCTTCTGGAACACCAACAATCAGTGGAGCACCTTCTACACGTCGAACAACGGCACCCAGAACGTCCGCGTGCTGAAAAACGGTGACTCGGTCCCGACCACCTACAACATCGCGAACTCACCCACCCTCGAGCAGTTCATCCGACCTTACCTCGATGCCGGTGGCAAAGTCCGCATCGGCCCCATGGACCTGATCGTCATGATGGAACTCACCCATACCGACAATCAGCGCAACAACCAAGGCTACGACCTTCAGGACATGGTCCTCCTCGTGACCTTCAAGACCAAGTGACCCCTCCCCCCGAAGCCGCTCCCCGCATCGCCAAGCCATGAAAGCTCTGATCCTCCCGGCCCTCTTTGCCCTCGCCGTCCTTCCCGAAGCGTCGGCACAGACCTCGAGCTACACGAATTTCATCCGGCAAACGATTCTCGGCACCACGCCCGCCGTCTATTGGGACGCCAGCGTGGCGTCGAGCGGGGAGCGGTTGTCCCCTTCCGCCCTGACCATCGCCGGAGCCCGCTATGAACTCTGGACGGTGAAATCCGGCACCACCCCCACCAGCTACCTGCTGGATACCGCCTTCGTCAGCGCCTACTCGCCCACCGCTTCGGTCACCATCCGCACCGAGGATACCCGGTGGACCGGTGCCGTGCCCCGCACCCGCGCGGATCGTCCCTTCAGCGTGGACATCACGGTCAACGGCCTCCTCAGCGGACCCACCGACCCCGCAGCATCGAAATCCGTCCGCCTCCTCCGCCACGGCCAGTCCTATGGCACCACCAACGGGGAAAACATCGATCGCTCCCAAGCCACCCTGCTCTCCCAGGCCATCATCGACAAAAACGGCAAGACCACCCTCGACTACGCCATCACCTCCATTTCCGGAGCCGATCGCCTCAAAGTCCGCGGCGAAGAGCGCTTCTCGGTCTTCACCCGCAATGACGACGGCAGCGACGACCAACAACTCGTCTCCCGCTATCTGCAAATCTGGCCCGTGGCTTCCGCCAGCATCTCAGGAGTCACCGCCGGCCAGACGATCCGTTTCGAAGCCCCGAAAATCACCATCTCGGTCAACGATCTCTACCCTTCCTCCTACACCTACACCCAGATCTACAAAGGCCCCGCCACCCTCGGCAAGGAGGGCAAAGTCGTTTCCTCCGCCCAGTTGCAGATCGATCAAGCCACACCCGAAAGCCGCGTCTGGGTCTCTGAGGACTACGACGACCTGATCGACGACGACGGCCAATGGACCATCGAGGTGATCACCCAAACCGTCTTCGGCACCGAGCGGCTCGCCCACGTGACTTTCAATGTCAACCGGACCTTGCGGGTGAACTCAATGATGTCCTCCTCCTCCGGGTCCTGACTCAACTTTTTCCTCTCCCATCCTCGCCATGAAATCCCCATTCGCGATCCTTTCCACCCTCGCCCTCCTTTCGGTGGCGTCCGCCTTTGCCTCGGAAATGAAGGAGGCACCCACCTCGGAGGAACTCGCCAACCGCCTCCGCCACAGCGAGCAGACGGACCCGATGCGCAATCTGCAAATCGTCGATGAAAAGGACCCCAGCGAAGCCGTGCGTCCTGCCGACCTTGTCGCTTCCTCGGATATCCTTTGCCATCAGGGCACCGCCACTCTTGTTCCCAAGGGAGCGCTGCTCGCCATTCCCGCCCATCTCAAGGAACGCACCCAATTCGTCGCCGGGGCCCGCATCGTGACCTGGCAGGAATTCTTCGCCGCCAACCGCGATTGGCTCAGCACCACCGAAATCACCCTCGAACAGGCCAGCGGTCGACAGCCCCTCGGGGACGCGCTGGTCAAAACCCTCGGCGAAAGCCGCGTGATCATGGTCGCCACCCTCCAACAAGGCCCCATTTCCGTAAACCCTCACCAGCCTGCCGCTCCCGCTCAGGAGACCGCCTCACGCCCCTGACGGGAAATCGCTGAAGGGAAATCCTAGATCAATGAAGACGCCCTGCATCGCAGGGCGTTTTGCCTTTCCGCAGTGTGCAATCGGTATAACAATCTGCATAAATCGGACAAGCGCCTTCCGGTGACATCGGAGCCGGGTGAAGGCACTCTTTGAGCTGTGGTCAGGATTCCGGCACGCGTTGCGGAAACCGACCCTCCCGCCCAAACCCGTTTCGCGTCCGATGAAAACCCTGCCTTCTCGTCCTTTCCCCTCTTCCGTCTGCAGATCGTGCGGCCCTTCGCGGGGTTTCACCCTCGTGGAACTCCTCGTTTCCATCCTGATTGTCGCCATTCTCGCCGTTCTTGTCATGGCCATCACCGGCAAGCTCCGCGAACGCGGCCGCCAGGCCACCGCCATCAATGCCCTTCGCCAAATCGGCAGCGCCCAAGCCGCCTACTCTGCGGAAAACAGCGGTGCCATCAATGTCATGCGCGACGGTGCCGAAGCCGGAACCGGCCACGAAGGCGGCCCGAATGCCTGGGTCAGCAATACTTTCTGGGGCCGCCTCCAGCCCCACCTCTTTGGTGGCATCGAGACCAACAACCAAAAGCTCCTCGCCACCAACATCAAGGCCTCTCTCGCGACGCTCTTCGACACCACCGATCTCAAAACCATGAAGGGCACCCCCTTCGAGGGCATCAAGGCTTACGGTGACCTATCCGGCATCAGTGTTCCCATCGCCTTCAACCTCTCCCTCCGCCCCGCGTGGCGAGCCGCACCCAAAAAGGTGGCCTCTTTCGGAAACCCTGCCAACACGCTCTACTGCACCTACGGCCGATACTTCATCGATAAGTCCCACGCCAAAACCTACACGCCCCTGCCCGTCGGTGGCAGCGGCAGCCGCGGGATCTATTTCCTGCCTAACAAGAAGGCCATCGTCTGTTTCCTCGATGGCCATATCGAAACCGTCGGCACTCCCATGCCGGATCGTTTCTTCCCCTGAAATCCTCTCATCCGAATTCCTCCATCCCTGCCGGAAATCCTTTCTCCACGAATACCCATGAAACCCCAAATCCTCCTCGTTCCCCTCTCCCTCGCCGCCCTCCCCTGCGCCACCGCAGGCGATTTCATCTGGCGCGGTGCCACCAGCAATGCCTGGACCGACTTCACCAACTGGGACGTCACCACCGCCCCACCCGTTTCTCCCGATGATCATCCGGTCCCGGGAACCGACTACACCTCCGACCGCCTCCTCATCTCCAACGCCGCGGGAAATGGTGCCGTTTATGATCCCGGTGCCGGCGTGACCACCACCTTCCGCTCCGGACGCGGACTTGTCATCGGCAGCAGCGGCAACTCCGGCAATTTGACCGTGACCAGCGGCACCATCGCCGTCGCCAACGCCGGCGGCAGCGGCCAGGAACCCATCATGGCCAATGGCGTCAGCGCCAGCCTCACCATCAATGGCGGTGCCATCGACACCCTCCAGTCCGGTGCCACCTTCCGCCTGATCAATACCGATTCCGGCCTCGCCAACACCAGCACCCTGACCCTCAGCAGCGGCTCCTTCTCCGCCACGGGGCTGGACCTCTACACCGCAGGATCCACCGGCAGCAGCACCGTGAATCTCGATGGCGGCACCCTCACCATCAATCGCTTCACGAAAACCTCCACTGCGGCCCTTTCCACTCTGAATCTCGATGGCGGCACTCTTCGCGCCCGCGTGAGCCTCACCACCACCACCTATCTCCCCGATCTCGCCGGACTCCAGGCCATCGTCGAGGACGGCGGCGTCACCGTGGATTCGAATACCTTCAGCCTCACCATCGCCGAAGTCCTCGAACACGACTCCACTCTCGGTTCCGCTCTCGATGGCGGATTGACCAAAAACGGTCGCGGCAACCTCACCCTCAGCGGCGCAAACACCTTCAATGGCGGAGTCATCATCAATGGCGGCATCGGTCTCGCCACCGGAGAAACCAACCGACTTCTGTTAGGCAATGACAGTGCCGCCGGAACCGGAGGCATCCGGATGGCCGATGGCTTCTCCGATCTTCAGTTGTCGCTGAACCGGAACATCGCCAACCCGCTCACCATTTCAGATACCGGCGCGGAAAAAACCCTGATCTTCGTCAATGCCGGCGCCGCCCAGTATTCCGGAAGCATCGATATCCAGGAAACAAACATCGATCACTTCCGCGTCCGCTCCGATGTGAATTGCAATCTCACCCTCTCCGGGAAAATCAGCGGCGCGGGCGGGATCTACAAATTCCAAGTGGGCAACACCACGATCACCAACCCCGCCAATGACTTCACTGGCGGTGTCAAAATCAACCAAGGCACCCTGACCTTCGCCAATGGTGCCCTCGCCACCACCGGTGCCATCACCATGGACGGCGGCACTCTCCGCTGGGACACTGGAAATACCCAGGACCTCTCGTCACGCCTCACCTTGGTCGATGGGAAGAACGCCACCTTCAACACCAACGGCAGCAATGTCACCTTCGCCTCGGCCATCGGCAATTCATCCACCGCCAATCTCATCAAGTCCGGCACGGGCACACTCACTCTCGCCCTTCCCGCCACCTACAGCGGAAGCACCACCATCACCGGCGGCACTCTCGCCATCGGCGCCCCTGATGTCATTCCCGCCACAGCCATCACCCTTGGTGCCGCCACCCTCAGCGCCGGCAGCTTCAGTGACACCCTCGGCACCCTCGATCCCAGCGCCGCTGCCACACTCCATATCGATGCCGGCGGCACCCTCGCCTTTGCCGATAGCAGTGCTGTGGATTGGACCGCAGGCACGCTTAACATCACCGGCCCCTTCGTTTCCGGATCATCCATCCGCTTCGGTTCCTCCTCCGGTGCCCTCACACCCACCCAGCTCGGCCAGATCACCATCAATGGCATGGCCGGTTCCTACACGCTCGATGCCAGCGGCTACCTCACCGCACCCGTCACCGGCGGATACGCCGCATGGCAAAGCGCGAACCTCACCACCCAAGCTTCGGACCTCGATCATGATTTCGATGGCGTGAGCAATGGCATCGAGTTCTTCCTCGGCGGAAACACCAACACCACCGGTTTCACCGCCCTTCCCGCCGTCACGGAAAATGCCGGCAACCTCACCATCACCTGGGCCAAACATCCCGATTACACCGGCACCTATAACTCCGGCTTCGTCGTCGAAACCTCAACCACCCTCACCGGCACCTGGACCGTCGCAGCCCTCGGTGCCGCAGCGGACGAAGTTGTCATTTCCGGAAACAACATCACCTACACCTTCCCCACCGGGACCAGGAAGTTCGCGAGACTCCGGGTCACCACTCCATGATCGCGCTT
>JALOTY010000151.1 GCA_025457665.1 Akkermansiaceae bacterium
GAGGGCCGCCAGCGGGCCGGATCCGAGTCCCACGCCCATGTCCGATGGCCCCACCGTTCTTTCGCGCACCTTCATCATCCTCGCGCTCTGCGCCTGGCCACTGGGGATCCTCGCGGTGTTGGCCTTGCGGCGCTTCTACCACTCGCGGCTCGACAAAATCGAACACCCGGACTCGGTGACGAGTGAGGAAATCCTCGATGAACTCCGGCACGGTTTCCTCAAACGCCGCACCATCACCCTCCACACCCAGACCGAATACCTGCCCTTTCTCATCGAACGCATCCGCGAAACCATCGATCGTGGCCTCGCCGAAACCCAGGTTCAGACCCTGCTGGTGCGCATCGACAACCATCGCGCCGGCGACATCCGGCAGGCGGTTTTCCCGATCGAATGCGACGGCGTTTCCAGCGACCTGCATTTCATCTGGGTGCGCGACCAGGCCGACCGCATCACCCTGGAAATCACCGCCATCCCCCGCATCATCCGCGCCCTCAAGGAATTCCGCAAAACCATCCCCAAGGCGGACCCGGTGAAATCGTCACGGGATTGACACCCGGGCTCCTCGAAATTCCCCCATCCCAACGCGAATTCGCAGGCCGGGCGCTCCCGGGCTTGCCCATCCCGCCCGGGGAGGCGACGCTGGGCCCGTGCCTGAGGAGACCCCCATCGCCAGCCCCGCCGATGTGCTGCTCCGCGCCGTGGAGGCGGAGGATCAGAGCGCCATCCTCGCAGTGGCTCAGGAGACCCACTATGCCGACCTTGCCCAGACCTACCTCGATCTCGATGAGGAAAAACACCCGGTCTTCCTGCGCAGCATCGGCCCCAAATTGGCGGCGGACATGCTGGTGGAGCTGCCCGAAGGCATGGTGGAGGAGGCACTCGACCACTTCCGCCCGGCCGAGCTGAAAATCCTTTTCCGCGAGCTTTCCGACGACGACCGCGTGGACCTCCTGCAGGCCGTGGGGGACGAGGCGCGGCTGCGCTATCTGGGCCTGCTGGGGCCGGAAGATGAGGAACTCACCCGCAGCCTGCTGCGCTACGAATACGACACCGCCGGCGGCCGCATGACCACGCGCTTCGGCCGCGTGTTTGCCTCGATGACGGTGAAACAGGCCATCGAGTCGCTGCGCCGTGATCAGGACAATACCGAAACCCTTTCGCGCCTCTTCGTGGTCGATGCCAAGGGCCACCTCATCGGCCGCGTGAGACTGCGCGACCTGGCCTTCAACACCTGGGACACGCCCATCCGCGACATCATGGCGGAAGTCAGTACCGAACAACGCGTGTTGGCCACGGCGGACCAGGAGGAGGCGGCGAACATTCTCCTGAAGTACGACCTGGTCGTGCTGCCGGTGGTCGATGAGTTCGATCACCTGTTAGGCATCATCACGCACGATGACGCCATGGAAATTCTCCAGGAGGAAAGCACCGAGGACTTCGAAAGATTCGGCGGTATTGCCGGTGAGCAGGATGAGGCCACCTACCTGAATACCGCCACCCTCAGCCATTTCCGCAGGCGCGCTGGCTGGCTGGTGGGTTTGGCCTTCGTTTCGATCGCCTCAGGATATGTGATGATGCGTTTCGGCTCGGTGCTCAGCGAGGTTTTCATCCTCTCGCTTTTCCTGCCCATGGTCGTGGCCGCCGGGGGGAACTCCGGCGGGCAGGCGACCACCATGGTCATCCGCGCGATGTCCCTGAATGAACTCATCCCCGGCACCGGCTGGCGGGTCGCGTGGAAGGAGCTGCGCACGGGATTTCTGTTAGGCCTGCTGCTGGGGCTGTGCATGGCCGCCTTCACCGCCTTCATCCTGCCCGCCTTCCAGCCCGGACTGCCGGAGGGGATCGGCTACACACGCCTGGCGATTTCCGTTGCCGTGGCACTCACCGCGCAGGTCACCTCGGCCACTTTCGTCGGCTCGCTGCTGCCCTTCGGCGCGCGGGCGATGAAGCTCGACCCCGCGGTGGTTTCCGCGCCGGCCATTGCGGCCATCGTCGATGTCTCCGGCATGGTCATCTACTTCACCATCGTCCGCGCCCTGCTGGGCATCTGAAACCATGAAAGAACTCAAGGATGGCATTCGCGCCGAAGTCCGGCTGGACTGGAAAAACCGCGTGCACAAGCGTTTCCGCGGGACGGATGCCGACAAGCGATACGCCCGCGAGGTGGAGGTCCTCAAAATCCTCGAAGAACGTGGCTGCCCGAATGTTCCGCGCTTGTTAGAGGAACATCCGGAGGAATTGTATTTCGTCACCACCTCCTGCGGCGGCCCAGCACCGAACCTGAGCGAGGCCAAGGCAGCCGCCCTGTTTCTGGAGCTTGAAGTGAACTACGGCGTCCGCCATCTCGATGCCGCGCGGCGGAACATCACCTATGATCCCGGCCCGGGGAAATTCTGCATCATCGATTTCGAACTCGCGGAAATCCTGCCGATGCCGGAAAAGCCCGAATCCACCGCAAGCTGATCCCGCCAAGCGCCATGTCAATCTACGAGGAACGTCGTACTTACAAACCCGCCGCCATGGACCCTTCACGGCCGGTTTCGCGGGATGTCATCGATTCCCTTCTGCAAGCCGCCTGCTGGGCACCCACCCACGGGCTCACGCAGCCGTGGAGGTTTCATGTTTTCGATACCCCTCCCTCGCGTGCGGAACTGGCGGAGGGGCTCACTTCCATTTTCGATGCCGTGATGCCCGAAGCAAAGCGGGATCCGGCGAAACGGGCGAAGCTTGCGGACGGTCCGCTGCGGGCACCGGTGGTGATCGCCCTCTTGGCAAGGATTCAGCCAGCCGGGCTGATTCCCGAGTGGGAGGAAATCGCCGCAGTTTCCTGCGCGGCCCAGAACCTGATGCTCGCCGCGCATGAGAGGGGGATCGGCAGTTTTTGGAGCACACCACCGGCCGCATGCTCGGCAGAGTTTGTGAGCTGGCTCGGTGCCGATGCCGATCACCGCGCCATGGGATTGATCTATCTGGGATATCCCCTCCCCGGCCTCGCCCTCCCGGCTTCCACACGCGCCCCTCTCGAAAAACATCGCTTCTGGCACGGTGCCAGCGAAGACGGGCACCCCGCACCGATCACCAATCACTGACCCACCCGCGCGGAGCAGTGGCTTTTGCTCATATCTGACGTCTGTCGTCTTCCAGTCTGTCGTCTCCCGAGAAACAACGAAAAAACCGAAAGGACCGAAAGGAAACAGCCGGGAAATCGGACCAGGATGGATAGGATGGATAGGATGAATGGAATAGGATATTGCCTCGCCTGTCTCCAGCCCCGGAGGGGCGAAGGCATGTAGCCACGGGGTTCACCCCGTGGATCCCTTATCACCCATGATCCCCGCGCTTGATCAGCGCCCCACTCACTCCAAGCCCCCCGGCCGTTCATTGGCACTTGGCACTTCCGCGCAGCGTCTCGATGCTGGAGGCATCCAAGCCTGTAGCCGGTGGTTGAACCCGCGGCAGCGGGTGACACCACCGGACCCAAAACCCCAAACACCTCGCACCCCGGCAGGGGTGCCAGCATCCCGCCGCCTCGCCGCAATTGAATGGGGCTTTGAAAAGCTCATGCACAACCATCGAAGGAAGACCTCCCGGCTCTTCTTCCCGTCCATTGGCTCAAGGCCCAGGCCCAACCACGCAGAGCGGAAGGAATCTCCACTGCATAGGAGCGAGAACTCAAAGACCTCTCGCAAAAATGCAAGAGGGGCTCTGTTGAGCGCTTACGGGCCAACCCCTACCACAACGCTTGGACCGAATCTTTCATGGGCACGCTCAAAGGCGAGATGCTCCAAGGCGGCTGCTTCGCGGACGAGCACGACGCCCGAACCGAGATCTTCGACTTCATCGAAGCCTACTACAACCTCCTCCCTCGGCTACCTCACCCCGGCCAAATTCGAGGCCAATTTAAACACCACAAACTAACAAAAATTTGGTCCAAAAATCCGTTGCATCTCAGTTGAGCGCTTGCCAAGGATCTCATTCATCCGAGATTGCAATTTCTACAATTTCCTCCCTATAATTGAGGCCGTAGCTAACGTCTCCATAGATTATTGCAACTATAGGTATCTCGCTCCGTCGCTCGCCTTCAGGACCCGGATCCCTAAGGCCAGTCGTGTAAATCCCCTCGGGATAGCCAAATTTGGCTACAAGGTCCGATTTTGACCTGCCGAGCCACTCATCTTCAATCGACCTTTTTCTGGGCTGACACGAAGTATGAATTAAGACGGTAAAGATAAATATAAAAAAATATTTCATTCATTATCTCCAATTGACGTTAGTTATCACCCTACTGATGCCATTACCTCCAATCATTGGATAGACATCTCGATCATCAATTGTGGTTCCGGGGAGATTGACAACTTCTGGAAAGATGTTTGTCCTCGTTACACCTCCATCAGGGCCTACCGTTATTTCATCAATAGTCCTGTTGCTTGGGGTGATTATGTCCCCAATATCAGTTTCGGGATGCTTTGGAATAATCACAGTTCCAGTTATTCCGTTCCACACCCCAATCACCGAAGCCCCAGACCCCTCAGTTGCCAATCCCAGCGCAAGCCCTACCATAAAGAGGCCTTCTGCAGTGCCACAATTGGGAAGAACGATGGACCCGCCATCGCACATCACCTGCGAAAGAGCCTTTCCAATTGTCCTGCCAACTTCTAATGATGAATAACTCGCTCCTCCAATTGAAATTCCGCCAATAAGATTCCCACTCTTATCAGTAGGACCATGAGCAAAGATTGTTAGAACCTTAAGGCACTGACATCTCTCAAGGTTTTGATCAATTGTCTCAAGCATGCTTGCAATCGACTCAAGAGGAAACACAGATACGATGGCCGAATTAGACTCGACAGGACCCAAACCAAGATTACGGGCTGATTTTTCAAATTGAGAGAATTCAAAATCAAAGAATCTCATAGAAACTTCTTCACATGTCCCATCACTCCTATGCGGTGGACATTTGGATACCAGGGAACCTCCCAGCTCCCAATTTAGCCACCATTGTGCCTCAGAAGGCTTACTAACTGGCAATTCCAGTCCTAACAAATCTACCAGTTTAGTCCCTTGGTTAAAAACAAACCCATACAAGTTCATCCCCCCACGTTCCCCGATCGGATCCCTCGATGGCCACCGGCCAGTCACCGGATCATAATACCTGTAACCGTAGTAGTAGAGACCACTTTCCGCATCCTGTGGCTTGGTGCTGAAACGATGACGGAAGCTGGAGGCGGAGGGGCCGCTGCTGAAGATGATGTTGCCGAAGGCATCGTATTCGTAATGGGCTGCGATGGCTCCGGCGGCATCGAGGTATTCGCTGACGTTGCCGTTGCCGTCGTAGGTCGGGTAGTAGGTGCCGGCCGTGCTAGTGACGGAAAGCAGGCCTCCGACGCCGCCGGCTCCTTGCATGCTTCCAGAGAGATCCAGACCCCAAGAGTAGGAAGCTTGGAGCGAGTAGCCGGTAGCGGGGGTGCCCGAGTATTCTGCGATGGGATTCCAGCCGTCGTAGATCGTCGCGAGGGTTGTTCCTCCTACCGTGCGGGCGATGCGGCGGCTTTGGGAATCGTAGGTGTAACTCGCAAGAGTCGTGGCTCCAGCCGCGTCCTTGATTTCGATGAGACGGTTTTCACCGTCCCAAACGAAGATGACA
>JALOTY010000152.1 GCA_025457665.1 Akkermansiaceae bacterium
GGTGCCGCCGTGGCACAGTTCGCCGCCCACGCCGATTACGAAACACTCGCGGCGGCGCAGTCGGCCGGGCGAATCCTGATCGATCAACTTCTACAAGAGCGTACCCGCATTCTCACCGAAGGCCGTACAGCGCGTTCCCTGCAGGAGACGCTTCTACAAAATGTCTCGGACGAAGACCGCCCTCGCAGTCTACTGGGCGCATCCCTGCTGGGCTAGTGCACCTTTACAGAAACTGCTAGGCTAAAGGCAGATCGTTTTCACGCAGTTGGAAACGCCTCTCCAACGGTGCCGTCCGTTTCGAATCGATGTTTGTGACGCGCGCCAATGCCTCTTTCTTCCCCAGCACTTCCCGCTGAACCAGCCACCTCCGCGTGGAATGCGGTCGCGGTACGGACGACAGCCGAAAAAGCAACGGCCCAAGCGCTCGCGAAACGGGGAGTGGAAGTTTTCTCCCCCTGCTACACCACCCAAAGACTCTGGTCTGGCCGCGCCCTCGATATCGAAGTCCCCCTTTTTCCCGGATATGTGTTCTGCTGTTTGCCTTCCTCCTATCCGAGGTCGTTGCTGACGGTGGAGGGCGTTCTTGGATCGAATGGATCGAGCCGCAAATCTCCGATTCGAGTCGACAACCGGGAACTGCGTTCGATCCGCCTTCTGACCAGCCTCGGACTCCCCCTCACTCCGTGGCCTTACCTTAGCCAAACCTCGGATGTCGAAATTGTGGAGGGCCGACTGAGCGGGGTTTCGGGAGTCCGGATCGCACCGGGGAAGTTGGTCGTTTCTCTGACGGTTTTGCAGCGTTCCATCCTGGTGGACCTCAAGGAAGAGACCTCGTTCCGTCTTGCGGCGGCTGCCTCTATCCGATGATCGCCTCCCGCTCCAACAAATCTCAATAACCTCTAAGGGTAACCACCGGGGTTTCCGGCGATACCTCCAAATCAGGCCGAGAACCACCGGGATTTTTTGCCTACCCCCCACATTTGCCCTAAAGCCTCCCCCCCAACCGCACCGATAAGGCTAGCAGGGGAGATGTTCAGGTAATGGAGAGGGTAACGTGCAAGTCCTACATCACTTGTTTGAATTAAGAATCGTTTTTGCGATTTTGATGATTTCTGTGTCCGTATTCGGACAAAATTGTCCTGCCGATCTGGAATGGCCGTCGACATCGGTCGCGAGTCCCGGCACGACGAATCTAAACTCCGTGGTCATTTGGCCCGCCTCATTGGAAACGAAATCGATTGTGAATGACCGGCATCCGAATGCGCGAACCGCGCTTTTGACGCCGACCACTTTTGCTCCTTCTTTGGGAACCACGATTTGTGACCCGGTTTTGAACACATCGATTACTCGGATCACGCCGAATGGCTACAGCTTGACCTCCGATTCGTTCAGCGCGGGCGGCGGGTGGATCCTCGCCGTTGGGCCGAGCGGGAGTCTGGTGGCATTCGCCATGGATGCGGCGACGGGGCGCCCCCAGTTGGCAGGCGGCCGAAACCGCATGGTGCCCATCAGCTATGAACTGTTGCCACAGTCCCCGGGCGGAACCATCTGCCCCCTTTCGAGCGCATTTTGGAGCAAAACCGAAGAAGGCGTCATTTATATTGTGGGATGTGGCACCCGGCTGTTCAAATACAACCTCGCCCTGTACAACGCTTCGGCGCCAATGGCCGGACTGATGGCTGGAAGCAGTTCCCGTTCCATCGCAAGGTTCCCAACCTGCCCTCCCGGCATGTGCCGCCAGGGTCCTGTGTTCTTGAATTTTGACGACCTTTTCGGCGCCCAGGCGAATAACGGAAATCTCGCGTCGCTGACCATGGGCGTTAGCGAGGGGGATACGACCTTCTCCGGATTCCTGACCCGGGGCGAAGGCTATAAGAACGTCGGCGGGATTGTGGTCTTCCGGCCGTGGAACAACTCCCAATGGTCTTCGGTGGCGGCGTCCAGCTCCGTGCCGCTCCTGGCGTCGGGAAGGTTCAACGGCAACCGGATCAACCAGCGGCTCATCGGCGTTCAGACGGACCGTTCCGGCCGTTACCTGACACTGGCAACTTGCGCGGACCCGGGACTGAACCTCTACGGCTGCGGTAGCTCAAACTCCTTCCTTGTCGATCTGAATCTGGTTTCGCCCACGTCCCAACTGGCCGCCGTCAATCCGAACGGCGTGGACCAGCTTTCGCATGGTGCCGTTGGCAACGGTTTGCGAATCGGTTCCAATGGTTCGACACAGCATCTCGCGGTCTCGTATTTCTCCGGCACCATTGAGAAAAAGCTACTCTCCCTGCCGGATCTTGCCAACCCGAGCGGCTGGTGGGGTTCCTATACGGATACCGGCTTCATCAACGGCGCCTCCGGTTACCCTTTGGCCTCGGTCCACTCAACGTACAGCTATGAAACCATCAGCGGTAGTCGGAATCAGTACGGAAGCTGCCCGGCCCGGTTCTGCCTGTACGGCAACGAATTGATCTTGTTCAACGCCCTCGGAACCCGCTTCATCCGCTTGGCGCAGAACCAGTCGCGCATCCAGGAGTACACCCTGTCGTATTGGGATCTTCCCCGCGCCAGTTTGAGCCGCGACGGACGCTTTGTGATCTTTGTATCGAATTGGGGAACTCCGTCCACGGCCACCGATGTGAGATCCGCCATCTATATGGCGAGGGTCCCCGCAGCGTGGCGGATGCTTCTCGATGACACGATCACGGTGAATACCTCCGCGACCTCCATGCCGCCCGGCGCGTATACGACGCTCACTGTGTCCCACCTGCGAAACGCGAATGGAGCGAACGTCCTCATCCAGGATGCGGCTCAACCCGCGGCAGTCCGGTCCACCGCCTGCCTCTTCCAGGTCAACAAGTCCGGGTTGATGCAATTGGCAAATGATTCCGGGGTGTTCACCAATAGCATGCGCGGACCCATAGGCTCCCCGTCAGCGGGTATTGTCGAAAACTCCCGCTGCGGCCTCGATTTGGCGCGGTCAACGGTGGAAAACACCTCCAACGGCAATGTGATCTACCGGATGAGCATCTACTACAAGATTCCGTTCCTTGGAAAGACCATCCGCGCCATTGCTCAAACCACCGGCTCCTCCAGTTGGACCGATGGAACCAAGATGGACGTCAAAGCCTGGGCCTTCTCTTTCGCCCCCATCAGCGGAGGTGGCCGGTCGGATGAGGAAGCGGACGCCGCTCCGGCGCTGCCCGAGTACCGCAGCAACGAAACGCTCGAAGCCGGATCGTCGCTGGAGTTCCCGGTTGAGGATACGCATCCGTTCCAGATGAATCTCACCGACGGCCAATCTCGGGTCACGTTGCGTGTCACTCGCAACGCCGAAGGCGATTCCCAACTGGAAGTCCTTGAGGAGGAGAACAGCCTGGGAACGCCCGCGGACATCAAGCCGGGCGCCATGGTTCGGATCGATTACCGACCGGACGGCCGCATCGGCATCGTGGTGGACGGCGCGGATCTGGTGACCGCCAACGGTCCGGCGAGCCGTGCGGGATTGTATCTGGTTACCGATCGGCTGCATCCGCAACTGCGGCTCGTCTCGACCGAGTAGTTCAGAAGTCAAAAAACAAAAGAACGCCGACCCGATGTTCTCCTGGGTCGGCGTTTTTTGTTTTTTGGACTCTGTTGAAAGTCATGCTTTGCGCAGGTATTGTGCGCGGTATCCCCTCCCTTACGGTCGGGGCTCCGAAAGACCTCGGTACCGTGACTTTCCTCGCCTTTCGCAGCCCGCTGCGGGCCATGTTTATCCGATCAAGACGCGCAGGCGTCGGTCCGATCAAGACGCGCAGGCGTCGGTCAGCTTCTGGCGAAGCCCGGCATGCGCCTCCTCCGGCACTTGACCGCC
>JALOTY010000098.1 GCA_025457665.1 Akkermansiaceae bacterium
CAGGGTGGTTTCGGCGACGCTGATGGGGTCTTCCGGAAGGGGATCGGCGAAAGAGGGTTCCTCGCGAAGGGCAAGCTGTTGATCGGCCGGGAGGGTGGAGAGGAAGGCATTGACGGAAGCGGGCGATGCGGGATCGGGCCGACCGGTGAGGATGGCCTGAAGGATGGCGACGCCATCGAGGTGGGTGGCGAGGTTGTGGAGGGTTTCGAATTGTTCGGCGAGCCAATCGAGCACGGTGGCGGAGCCGATGGCGAGCGAGCAGAGGGTGCCGATGCGGCGGTCGAGCGCGGCGGCGGTGGGCGGTGGGATTTCGGCGGATTCGTCGTCACCGCGGCGCTGGGTCTGGAAGGTGGATTTTTTCGCGGCGCGGCGGATGGCATCGCGCAGCTCGGGGACGCCGGTGCGCAGCCGGGTGGCGACGTGCTGGAGCAGGGCGTCGCGGGAAACGGAGTCGGTGATGTCGGCGAGAAGGGCCGAACACTCGGTGGCAAAGGCGGCGCGCTTCTGAGGGTCGTCCAGCCGGCCATCGGCGCGGGCGCGGTCGATGAGGAAATCGAAGAAATCCCGGGAATCGGCAATGAGGCGGGCGAAGGCTTCGGTGCCGTGCTGGCGGATGTAGGAGTCCGGGTCAAAAGGATGGCGGTCTTGGTGTAGCGGCGGAGGCGTTTGGCGTGCTCCGGGGTGAAGGCGGTGCCGAGACCGGCGATGGCGTGGGGCAGGCCGGCTTCGTGGCAGGCGACGGCGTCCATCTGCCCTTCGCAAACCAGGGCGGCCTTGTGGTCGAGGATGGCCTTGCGGGCTTTGTCGAGGGCGAAGAGGACGTTGGATTTCCGGAAGAGCGGGGTTTCGGGGGAGTTGATGTATTTCCCGCTGCGTGGGTCCTCGCGGAGCTGGCGACCGGAGAAGGCGATGACGTCGCCGTGGTCGTTGCGGATGGGAAACATCAGGCGGTCGCGAAAGCGCGGGAAAAGCCCGCCGCCATCGCGCTGGAGGGCGAGGCCGGAATCGACGAGGTCGCGGCCGCGGAACTGGTGCTCGCGGGCCCAATCGAGGAAAACCGCAGGGGCATCCGGGGCCCAGCCGACTTCCCAGCGGACGGCCATTTCCTTGCCGAAACCACGGGATTTCAGGTAGTCGCGGGCGTGGGCGGCGGCGGTGGAGCGGAGGAGGAGGGAGTGGAAAAAGCGGGAGGCCTCGCGGTGGAGGTCGAGCAGGCGTCCGCGGGCCTGGCGGTCGCGTTCTTCGCGGGGGTCGAGGGTTTCCTCGATGACCGTCATGTTGACTCGGGCGGCGAGTTTTTTGACCGCATCGGTGAAGGTGAGGTTCTCGAGTTCGCGGACGAAGTGGATGGCATCGCCGCTTTTTTTGCAGCCGAAGCAGTGGAAGAACTGGTGGGCGGGGTCGATGGAAAACGAGGGGGTTTTCTCGTTGTGAAAAGGGCAGAGGGCCTGGAAGCGGGTGCCGGCGCGTTTCACGGGGATGTACGAGCTGATGACGTCCACGATGTCCGTGGCGGCCAGCACTTGCTCGACGGTTTCCCTGGGGATTTGGGGCACGGGGAAGGATGTAGAACGGGGAGGGGAAGTTCCAAGGAGGAAGTGGCCTCAGCCCCCGAAATGCCCGGCCAGCAAGGGGCGGAAGTCATGGGACCATGGACTGCGGCATCCTGCTGCCGCTTTGAGCCCCGCAGCCTGCTGAGGGGAGTGGATGGGATGCGGAACAGGAGCCGTGAAAGACTTTCCTTTCACCACCCCATCCACCCCGGGCCAGCAGGCTGGCTCCGGAAAAGCGGCAGCAGGCTGCCGCAGTCCAAGGAGCCGAAACTTGACATTTTGAGCATTTTTGAGCATGGCTGCTGAAACCACATCCCTCTTTCGGGCCCGCGTGCCCGCCGCCCGTTTTCGCAATGTGGAAGCGATTCTCGACCGCCTCGGCCTGAAGCCGGGAGACGCTTTCAACATGCTGCTGGCACAGATCGAACTCCAGCAAGGGCTGCCCTTCAAGGTCACCACCCGCCCGCCAACCCTGATTTCCTCCGAACAACAAGCCGTCGAATGGGAGGAAGCCTTGGGTGAATACTGACCCCAAACCGGGCGAGGTCTGGTTCGCCGAATTGGGAATGATTGAGAAGAGCCGCCCGGTTCTCGTGCTGGCGTTTCCGGAAGATGCGGACGCGAGGGGGCTCGCCGGAGAGCTACATCGGGAAGATGTTCGAGCTCATGCTGGCCGTTCACTGAGGCAAGCGCGCCTTTGGAATCCTCCTTGGACTGCGTGCAGCCTGCTGCCGCTTTCAGCCCCGCAGCCTGATGCGGGGAGAGAATGAAAAGCCAAAGAGAAGCCATCGATGGCTCCCCTTTCACCCCCCATCCACCCCGGGCCAGCAGGCTGGCTCCGGGAAAGAGGCAGCAGGCTGCCGCACTCCAAGGCCTCCACCCCAAGGTGGATGTGTCGCAAAATGTCGGAAATTGGAACAGGTTTCAGAAACCTGTCGCACGCGGTAACATGTCACCCATACGTGTCGCAAAATAGGCGTTTTTGCGACACGTTTTCTTGACCTGTTGCCTGTGACGACCTATCGACAAAACATGTCGCAGGAATCCGAAAACGAGAACATGACCCACTCGGGATGGAGGGCGGATCAACCTTACGATGCCTTGCCGTCATTGCCGCCAGCGGCCGATCTGGAGAGTAAAGTCATTCTGCGTCAATGCATTCGATCCCGTGCGGCCTTGGCGGAGCTGAAGCGGGCGGCGGAGCTGCTGCCCAATCAGGGAGTTCTGATCAACACCCTCCCCCTGCTCGAAGCGCAGGCGAGTTCGGAGATTGAGAACATCGTGACCACCACGGACCGGCTCTTCCAGTTCCGGCAGCTTGACGCTCAGGCGGATCCGGCCACGAAAGAGGCGCTGCGATACGGACGGGCGCTTTCGGAAGGATTCCGCTTGCTCGACCACCACCCGCTGAGCACCCGGACGGCGGAGCAGATTTGCAGCCAGATCAAAGGGCTGGAGATGAGCATCCGGCGCGTGCCGGGAACGGCGCTTGCCAGCGACCGGAGCGGGCAGGTGATTTACACCCCGCCTGTCGGGGAAGACCGCATCCGCGGGCTGCTTGCGAACTGGGAGCGCTTTTTGCACGAGGAAACCGAGCTTGATCCGCTGATTCGCATGGCCGTGGCCCACTACCAGTTCGAGGCCATCCATCCCTTTACCGACGGCAACGGCCGCACCGGACGGGTGATCAACAGTCTGTTCCTGATCTCCGAGAACCTGCTGACCCTGCCCATCCTCTACCTCAGCCGCCACATCATCCGCCACAAGGAGGACTACTATCGCCTGCTGCTGGAGGTGACTCGCAGCGCCGCTTGGGAGCCCTGGATCCTCTACATGCTGCGGGCCGTCGAGGAGACCGCCATGTGGACCACGGCCAAGATCGAGGCGATCCGGCAACTCGCGCTTCACACCGTGGAGCATGTGCGTACCGCCGCGCCGAAGATCTACTCGAGGGAGTTGGTCGATCTGATTTTCGAGCAACCCTACTGCCGCATCCAGAATGTCACCGAGGCCGGGATCGCCGCACGTCAGGCGGCCTCGCGCCACCTCAAGCAACTCGTCGCCATTGGTGTGCTGCAGGAAATGATCTTCGGACGCGACAAACTCTTCATCCACCCGAAGCTGATGAAACTCCTGACTCAGGAGGGGAATGACTTCCCGCTTTACCCATAAGCCAGGCAACCCGGACCCTTCCTTGGACTGCGGCAGCCTGCTGCCGCTTTGAGCCCCGCAGCCTGCTGCGGGGAGTGGATGGTTTGCGAAACAAGAGCCGTGAAAAGCATACCTTTCACCCCCCATCCACCCCGGGCCAGCAGGCTGGCTCCGGGAAAGCGGCAGCAGGCTGCCGCAGTCCATGGTCTCCACCCCAAGTCTGACCCCAAGGTTCTGAATCGACATCTGAGGCGGATGATTTCATTTTCTGGATCGTGGACGATTTCCCGGATGACGAGACGTGCGCCAAGGGAACCCGGGACTGGCCTCACGCGCCACCTCATCGGTTGAGCCAAGGCGGCGTCTATTTCCTCACGGCCCGTGCGGCGGGAGGGCGGCATCTTCTCGCAGACGACCCCATGAAGGATTGGTTTCAAGACAAGCTCTTTTCCCTCGTCAAAGAGTTCGATTGGACGCTCGAAGCTTGGGCCATTCTATCGAATCACTATCATCTCATCGGCCACAGCCCGGACGGACCCGACGGAGCTGAATCCCTTCGTGAGATGGTCCGCAAACTTCACAGTCTAACAACCCAAGAACTGAACCGCCGGGAAAACCAACCCGGTCGCAACCGGCTGTGGCAGAATTTCCGGGAAACCCGGCTGACGCATCAGCGCAGTTATCTCGCACGACTTCATTACGTCCATCAGAACGCGGTCCATCACAAGCTCGTGGCGGTGGGGTCCGACTACCCATGGTGCGGCGCTGCTGAATTCAAAAAAGCCGTTACCCCCGCCTGGCTGAAAACCATCACCAGCTTCCAATACGATGAAATCGCCGCCAAGGATGGTGACTGACCTTGGTGTAACCTTGGACTGCGGCAGCCTGCTGCCGCTTTGAGCCCCGCAGCCTGCTGCGGGGAGTGGATGACGAGCGGAAGAAGTGCCGTGAACGACTTTCCTTTCACCTCGCCTCCACTCCGGGCCAGCAGGCTGGCTCCGGGAAAGCGGCAGCAGGCTGCCGCACTCCATGAGCAACGGCCGGATCAACTGGATCGGGAGTCGAGCCAGCGGGTGAGGATTTCGACGGCGGCGGCTTGGTCGATGAGGGATTTCTGACGTTTGGCGTTGCGGCCGGCGGCGCGGAGTTTGGCGGCGGCATCGACGGTGCTGTGGGACTCATCGATGAACTCGATGGGCATGTCCGGGAGTCGTTCTAACAGTCGGTCGGCGAAGCGCCGGACCTTGGCGGCGGCGGGGCCTTCCTCGCCATCGAGATTCAAAGGCAGGCCGAGAATGATGCGGACGATGCCGCGCTGTTGGACGAGGGCGGCGAGTCGATCGATGGGATCGGTGGTGGCGAGCTGGATGGTTTCGACCGGATGGGCGAGGATGCCCAAGGGATCGGTGGCGGCGACGCCGATGCGGGCGTCGCCGTAGTCGATTCCCAAGGCTGGAAGGTCAGGGGTCAAAGCCGGTGAAGACAGAAGACTGGAAGACGCAAGACTCAAGACATGAGGAACAGCCGGCTTCGCGCGGAGCACTGCTTGATTTCAGCGTTTCAGCATTTCAGTTTTTCAGCGTTTCCCATCGCGTCTTCGCGCTCAGAGCAATTCGGGGGGGAGTTGGGAGGAGAGTTTTTTGATGGCGTCGGCCTGGTGGCGGTTGGCGATGAGGAGGGCGTCATCGGTTTGGACGATGATGAGGTTATCGACGCCGAGGAGGGCGACGTGGGAGCCGGGGCGGGCGTTGAAGACGATGTTGTTTTCCGACTCGATGTGGGCGACGGGGCAGTTGACCTGGTTGTGTTCGCCGGTGGTTTGGAGGTATTTGGCGACGGAGATCCAGGAGCCGACGTCGTCCCAATCGAAGGTGGCCTCAATGTTGAGGACGCGGCCGGCTTTTTCCATGAGGGCGTAGTCGATGGAAATGGGGGTGAGTTTGGGGAACTGGGCGGCGATGGTGGCGGCGGGGTCGGCAGAGCGGCGGAGGTTGGAGATGAAGCCGGCGAGTTCGGGGGCGTGTTTGGAAAGTTCGCGGATGACGGTGGAGAGGGTCCAGACGAACATGCCGGCGTTCCAGCAGAAGCCGCCCTGGGCGAGAAATTGTTCGGCGAGGTCGGTGCTGGGTTTTTCGCGGAAGCGTTTCACTTCGGCGGGGGGGTGTTCGCAATGGAGGCCGGGGATGGAGGCGCGGGGGCCGCGTTCGATGTAACCGTAGGAGGGGCAGGGCCAGGTGGGTTTGATGCCGATGGTGACGAGGCCGTCGGACGCGCGTGCGGTGGCGAGGGCATCGTTCATGACGGCGTGGTAGGCGTCGGTGTCCTGGATGAGTTGGTCGGCGGGGAGGACCATCATGGTGGCATCCGGATTCCGGGCGGCGACGAGGCCGATGCCGAGGGCGACGGCGGGGGCGGTATCGCGTTTGGCGGGTTCGGCGAAGATGTTTCCGGCGGGCAGCATGGAGGCGACCTGGCGGACGGCATCGACCTGTTTTTCGTTGGTGAGGATGAGGATGTTTTCGAGCGGGACGAGGCCTTCGAGGCGTTTGATGGTTTGCTCGAGGAGGGTATCCGAGCCGAAGAGGTTGAGGAGCTGCTTCGGTTTCGCATCGCGGCTGAGCGGCCAGAAGCGGGTGCCGGAACCGCCAGCGAGAATGAGGGCGTAGGTATCGGTCATGACAAAAAGGGGTGGGGTGTGCTTTCCGGGGCAGAGACTAACGGACCTTTGCGGAAACGGAATGGCGGATTTCGGGAAAAGCCGGGTCGGGCGCGGAATCGCTGTGCTTTTTGCTTTTCGTAACCCTTGGGGGTCTTGCTAGACTGTGGGCGAAATCATGAAGTGGGTGCTCTATCTTTTGTGTGCGGCGGGGATTGCCTTTGGCTGGATGAAATTCATGAACTCCGGCAAGGGTGAGGCGGAGGAGCTGCGCAAGCAGATCGAGACTTACGAGGAGTCCGGATCGGCCGAAGAGTTGGAAAAAATCCCGACCCTCAATGAGAAGATCAAGCAGTTGGAAGAGGGGAAATCGCTCACGGGCATCCTGCTTGCTTTCGTGACGGCGGGTTTGGTGGGGGTGGTTTTCGTGGTCGATATCCTGCCGGCGATCGCCCACAAGTTCACCCACGCGGTGTATGACAGCGCGGAGCAGGTGGAGGAGGATGTGATGCACGATGCGCGGGCGAAGTTCGCGCAGGGAGATTTCGAAGGGGCGATCGCGGCGTATCGGGATGCGGCGGCGGCGGATCCGCTCAACCGGCTGCCGTGGGTGGAAATTGCCAAGATCCAGCGGGAGAACATGCATGATTCGGATGCTGCGATCGCGACGCTGAGGCAGGCGGTGGAAGGGCAGGAGTGGCAGATGAACGATGCGGCTTTCCTGATGTTCCGACTGGCTGAGATCTACGACGAGGATCGGAGCGACCGGATTTCCGCGGCGGCGATCATGCAGCAGGTGGCGGAGAGTTTCCCAGAAACCCGTCATGCGGCAAACGCGCGTCACAAGCTTCACGAATGGGGCGTGGCCTGAGGGCGGGGTCGTGAGGACATGGCTCCGCCGGCAGGTGGGGCGCCGCCCGCTGTTGTGGGCGGCGGGTGTGGCTGCGTCTGCGGTGTGGGTGGTGGATGGCGGGGTCTTTCCCGGCGTGGTGGCGTGCCTGGGATTTCTCGGGATCATGGCGGTGGCGGGGAGGTGGAAAGCGCTGGGTCTGGCCGTGCTTTTGGCGCTGGGGGCGGGCTGGGGGCATCAGCGCGGATTGGAGCAGCGGGCGGAGGATCGTCTGCGGGCGGGCAGCGCGGGCCAGGTGGCGGTGAGGCTGGACAGCGTGCCACGGCCGCAGGGGCGGGGGTGGGCGGCGGAGGGGACGCTGCCGGAAACGGGCACGCGACTGTGGGTGAGAGGGTGGGGACCGGAGCCGGAGCGGGGGGAAATCGTCGAATACGAGGGGATTTTCCAAGAGATCGGCGGGGTGAGGAATCCGGCGGGATTCGACCGCAGGAAATGGCTGGAGCGGCAGGGGATCGCGCTTGAATTCCGGGTGAGCCGACGGGTGGGCAGGGTGAAATCGGCGCCGTGGTGGAGGACTTGGGGCGAATCTTTCCGGGCGTCCTTTCGTGAAGCGGTGACGCGTGGGCTGGAAGAAAGCTCGCGGGAGGCGACGGTGATCCGGGCGGTGGTGCTGGGCGAGCATCCGCGGGACGATGTGCTCATCGAGCCCTTCCGGGTGACGGGGACGCTGCATCTTTTCGCCGTGAGCGGGGCGCATGTGGGGATGGTGGGCATGCTGGCCTGGGCGGTGCTGCGCCTTTTGGGGGTACGGCGGAGCCGGGCGCTGCTGCCGCTGGTGATCACGATTTTCGGGTACGCCTGGCTGACCGGGATGAATCCGCCGGCGATGCGGGCGGCGTGGATGGCGGGGCTGGTTTTGGCGGCCTTTGCCCTGAAACGGCGGCCGGATCTGGGCAATTTGCTGGGATTTGCGCTGATGCTGGTGTTGCTGCGCGAGCCGGATCTGATTTTCACCGCCGGGGTGCAGTTGTCCTTTGGTGTGGTGCTGGCGATCGGGGTGTTTCACCGGCTTTCCTCGCGGCTCTTCACATGGATCGTGCGCAAGGAACCCTACCTTCCCCGGGTGCTCTACACGCCGCAGCAGGAGGGCTGGTTGAAGGTGCGGCAGACGGTGGCGGATTCCTTCGCGGTTTCCACTTCGGCATGGGTGGGGTCCACGCCGCTGGGGGCCTGGCATTTCGGCTTGCTGACGCCGATCGGCATCCCGGCGACGGTGGCATTGTCGGTCCTGGTATTCTTGGTTTTGGGCTTGGGTCTTGTTTCCGGGGTCTGCGGGATGGTGCCGGGGGTGAGCCGGACGCTGAATCCGGTGAATGGGAAATTGGCGGTAATGATGATCGATCTGGCCAAGCTGGGAGCGAGCGTCCCTGGGGGGAATTTCACGATTCCGCGGGATCGGCCGGCGGCGAGTGCCTTGATCGTCTATGATTTGGCGGATGAGGCGGCGGCCTGTTGGTATGGCGATGGGGAGTCGGTACTGATCGATTCAGGAAGCCGGCGGAGTTTCGAGTCCGAGATCATGCCATCGATGCGCCGGATGGCCCTGCGGCCAAGGCGGGTGGTGGGGACGCACCCGGACGGCGGCCACGTGGGCGGGATGGCGCTGGCGATGGATGCTTTTCCCGTGGAGGAGGCGCTGGTGCCGGTGACGCGGTCGAAGGGTGAGAATTTCCGCACGTGGATAGCGGCGGCGGAACAACGGGGCGTGGGGAGGATCGAGGGGCGTCGCGGAGTGCGCTATCCGATCACCGATGGCGTTTGGCTGGAGGTGCTGCACGAACCCGACCGCATGGACTGGAACCGGGTGGCGGATGAGCGGGTGATGACCCTGCGGCTCCACTGGCATGGCTGGCGGATTCTTTTCATGGCGGACGCGGGCTGGGGGACGGAGCGGGCGATGATGGAATCCGGTATGGATCTCGGCGCGGATGTCATCGTGGCCGGCAGGCACATCCACGATGCGTCCTTGGGCGAGGATTTCCTGCGTAAAACCGGAGCGCGGGCGGTGATTGCGACGCACGCGGAGTTTCCGGCATCCGAGCAGGTCCCGTGGCGCTGGAGGAGGGCGGTGGAAAAGGCCGGGGTGGCCGTGTTCCATCAGGGGGAGTCGGGCGCGGTGATCGTCAGCCTGGAGGACGATGCCCTGGTCCTGCGTGGCTGGGTGGATGGCCGGGAGCTGGTGCTGCGGCGCTGATTTCTCCTCATCCCGGCAGTCGCAGGCGGAGGCGGTGCATGGATTTCCCCTCGGCTTCCCACTGGAGCTGGAAATCGGTCTTCGGGTAAAAGAAATCGCCCTCGCTCCACGGTAGGATTTCGAAGCCCTGGTAACGCGTCATGATGTCCTCCGCCCACTCGAAGTATTCGGGATGGTCGGTCATGAAGAGAAACTCACCGCCAGGCACGAGGACTTGCCGGACGGCATCGAGAAAGGGTGGCTGGAAAAGCCGGCGGCGGTGGTGCCGGGCCTTGGGCCATGGGTCGGGGCAGAGGAGGTGGAGGCGGGAGACGCAGGCGGGCGGGAGCAGCCATTCGACGGTGTAGCGGCTTTCCAGGCGGAGCAGGCGGAGGTTTTCGAGGCTTTCGCGCGAGGCTTTTTTGCTGACCTTGCGGACCCGGCCAAGGAGGCGCTCGACGCCGAGGAAGTCGCGGTCCGGGAAATGTTTCGCCATGGCGATGAGAAAGGAGCCATCGCCGCAGCCGAGATCCACCTCCAGAGGCCGCGCCCCCGGGAAGATTTCCTCTTTCTCCGCGCGGCGGAAATAGTCGGCCGGCATGAACTCCCGGGCTTCCGGGCGGCGGAGGGTGGGCTGCATCGCCGCCAAGGGCATCCACGGGCGGGCGGGTCTGACAAGCCTGAATCTGCCGGGTGGGGCGGCATTTCGCGGGCCGGGGTGATCTCGAAAGCGCGCAGGGTTCCCGCTTGACGCTATTTCGCGGCCCTCCCTACCTTCTGCAATCGCAGCGCGCCGAGCAAGCAGCCGGCCGCGGGACGATGCCACCACCCAACCTTCCAACGCCGTGGACCTCAAGGAACTGCGCAAGATCATCGAGCTCATGAACGAGCATGGGCTGACCTATTTCGACATGTCGAAAGACGGTTTCCATCTGAAACTCAAGAAGGGCCAGGACTTGGACTCGCTCCGGACCCTGCTCTCCGCCCTGCCCACCGCGGCTCCTGCGGTGGCTGCGGCCCCGGTGGCCGTCGCTGCCACGCCAGCGGCAGGTGCCGCCGCCGCTCCGGCTGCGCCGGTGGTGGATGGCGAGCCGATCACCTCGCCGATGGTCGGTACCTTCTACCGCAAGCCCTCGCCGGATGCACCAGTGTTCGTCAATGTGGGCGACACGATCAGCGAAGGCCAAACCATCTGCATCATCGAGGCCATGAAGGTGATGAACGAAATCAAAGCCGAACGCTCCGGCACGATCACCGCGATTCTGGTGGATGATGCCACCCCGGTGCAATTCGGCGACACGATGTTCACCATCAAGTGAGGGGTCGGCACTGCTGCCGCCCTCGATTTCATTTTCCGAACCCACTCCAATCCCACGCCGCGAGATGTTCAAACGCGTCCTAGTCGCCAACCGGGGGGAAATCGCCCTCCGCATCATCCGTGCCTGCCGCGAACTCGGAGTCGAGTCCGTGGCGGTATATTCCGAGGCGGATGTGGATTCCATGCACGTGCAGCTTGCCGATGAGGCCGTCTGCATCGGCAAGGCGTCCAGCAAGGAAAGCTACCTGAAGCCCGACCGGATCATCGCCGCCGCGGAAATCACCGAGTCGGAAGCGATCCACCCCGGATATGGCTTCCTTTCGGAAAACGCGCGCTTCGCGGAGATTTGCGATAGCTGCAACATCCGCTTCATCGGCCCGTCCTCGAAGGTGATCTCAATGATGGGTGACAAGGCGACCGCCCGCGCCACGGCGGTGGCGAATGGGGTGCCGATCACTCCCGGCACGGACATTCTAACAGATCCGAAGTTCGCCTTGGAAGAGGCGCGCCGCATCGGTTTCCCGGTGATGATCAAGGCCACGGCCGGTGGTGGCGGACGCGGCATGCGGCCGTGTTTCGATGAGAAGGATTTCCACTCGCTCTTCGATGCCGCTTCGAACGAGGCCCAGGCGGCTTTCGGCAATGGCGATTGTTACATCGAGAAGCTCGTTCTCAACCCGCACCACATCGAGTTCCAGGTCATCGCCGACCAGCACGGGAATTTCATCCACCTCGGCGAGCGCGATTGTTCGATGCAGCGTCGCAACCAGAAGATCATCGAAGAATGCCCCTCTCCGCTGCTCAGCCCGGAACTGCGCCAGCGTATGGGCGAGGCCTCGGTGAACCTGATCCGCGCGATCGGGTATGAAAACGCCGGCACCATCGAGTATCTCGTCGATGACAAGGGCACGGACTTCTATTTCATGGAAATGAACACCCGGATCCAGGTCGAGCACCCGGTGACGGAGGAAGTCATGGGCTGCGAGCTGATCAAGGAGCAGATCCGCATCGCCGCTGGCGAGCCGCTTTCCCGCCACGTGCTGGATGCTTCGCCGCGCGGGCATTCCATCGAGTGCCGGATCAATGCCGAGGACCCCTACAACAATTTCGCGCCCAGCCCGGGCAAGATCGATCTCTGGTACGCCCCCGGTGGCAAGGGGGTGCGCGTGGATACCCACGTTTATTCCGGCTACACGGTGCCGCCGCATTACGATTCGATGATCGCCAAGCTCATCGTCACCGCCGCGACGCGCGAGATCGCGATCGCGCGGATGAAGCGGGCGCTGAGCGAGTTCATGATCCGCGGGATCAAGACGACCATCCCCTTCCAGTTGGAAATCCTCAATCATCCGGACTTCGTCAGCGGCAACTACGACATCGGCTGGGTGGGTCGTTTCCTTGAGGAGAAAAAGGCCTGAGCGCGCCCATGCTTGCCGCCGCGAGACTCTACGCGATCGTCGATCTCGGCTACGTCGCGCCTGCGGAGATCGAGGTCGTTGCCGGCGGCCTGATCGCGGGCGGGGCGGACCTCATCCAGCTCCGGGCCAAGGGTCACGGCGAAGCGGAAATCGAAGGCTTTGCCAGGCGCTTGCAGCCGCTTTGCCGCGAAGCCGGCGTGCCCTTCATCGTGAATGATTTCGCCGAAATTGCGGCACGGGTCGGCGCGGATGGGGTGCACATCGGCCAGGACGATGGTTCGCTGGCCAGCGTGCGTGAAATCGTCGGTCCGGACATGATCGTCGGCCGCTCGACGCATTCACCGGCACAAGCGCAGGCCGCTCTTGAGGAAGGTTTCGACTACATCGGCTTTGGTCCGCTTTTTCCCACTCCGACGAAGGCCGGGCGGCCGGGGATCGGCATGGAAAACGTCAGAGGCGTGCAGGCCGGTATCGGTGCGAAAATCCCGGTTTTCTGCATCGGTGGCATCCGCCGGGACAATCTCGCTGAGGTCATCACGGCGGGGGCGCGGCGGGTGGTGATCGTTTCCGATCTGCTGACCGCGCCCGATGTTCGCGCTGCGGCGGCTGAGGTGAAATCGATGCTGGCCGGCGGCTGAGCCGGGCGTTGGGTGTCACTCCACGACCACCTCGGTGCCGACCTTCACCTTCTTGTAAACGATGGGGACGACCGCGCGAGGTCCGCGGATGCAGCCGTGGGAGGCGGGGTAGCGTGGGACATTGCCGATGTGGTGGCCCACGCCGTCCTTGGTCAGGCGCATCCAGTAGGGCATGGGGGCACCGGAGAAGCTGCCGCCTTCGGGGACATCGGTGTATTTCTCCTTCCCGTAAACCCGGCCGCCATCGGCATCATAGACGGTGCCGTAGGTGTTCGACTTTTTGTTCACGGTCTTTTCCAGGATGCGGAAGGTGCCGGTGGGTGTGGGGAAATTCCGGGTGCCGGTGGAAATCGGGTAGTCGATGACGACCTCATCGCCATTCATCAGGAATCCGCGCTGGATGTCTTTTTTGAAGACGAGGCGGGAATTGTGCGGGCCGGTGGAGGGGAGGAGCTGGTCATTTTTCCAGATCTTCGAGGTTTTCGGGTAGTCGTGCTCGGCCTTGAAGTGGTCGTAAGTGCCTGGCTCGTAGGGATTGAAGGGCTTGCCGTCCTTGTCCACAGGCTTGCCGTTGGGCCCCAGGGTGATTTCGGGTTCCTTGGCGCAGTTCGCCAGGAACAGCGCGGCGATGAGCAGGGCGAGAGAGGAGAGGAAACGGTTCTTCACGGCTTTGAGGGACAGTTGGCGGCAGGCCTATAGCCTCGGAGGGAGGCCGTGGCAATCATTTGGACGCAGGAGGGTCCGCGGCATCGGCGCGGGCGCGGAGGGCGGCGGCGGCGGAGGCATTGCGATTTTCCTTTTCCCAGAGCCCGGCAAGTTTCCTCAGGGCTACGGCATATTCCCGGGTCGACTCTCGCGGAATGGCCCGGATGGCGTCTTGCAAGCGCTTTTCAGCGGCCAGGGTGTCGCCGGACTCGATGAGAAACTCGGCGAATCCCATCTGGAACTCGGGTTTCGCGGCCGGGCCATCCGGTCCGGAAAGCGCTTCGGCTTCGCGAAATCGGCTCGCGGCCATGGCACGGGTCTCGGGGTCTTCGCGGCTCATGATGGCCAGCAGGACGGCGATCTCGGCATCCCGCGGGTGATCGAAAATCCCTTTTTCCAAAAGCAGCCGCGCCTGCCTGACCTCACCCGCCTCGCGGAATTCCTCGGCGAGACGGACAAATTCATCCGGTTCCCCGCCACGGATTTTCAGGACCTCGGCCGCGTGGGGCATGGCGAGGGCAGCATCCCCGCGCAGGCGGTGAAACTTGGCCAGCGATTGATGCGCCAAGGCCTGCCGGGGGTCGATTTCCAGCACTTCGTTCAGGCAGCGCACGCCGTTTTCGTCCTGTTTTGCGGCGAAGTAGAGCACGCCGAGCCGCACCCGCAGGTCCAGGGACACCGGTGCGGCAGCGACGTGGCTTTCGAGCATCTCGATGGCCTCGGGAAGCCGCGAGCTTTCGCGGAAATGCTCGCTTGCCGCCCTCGCCAGCACCGGA
>JALOTY010000153.1 GCA_025457665.1 Akkermansiaceae bacterium
CATCACGCTCACGGCGCCCTACGCCCAGGCCATCGACATGGGCGGCAGCGCCCATCGTGTTTTCGGAAATCGCATCGGTCCGGTCGGCGGTCGCGGGATTCTTGCCACCGGTTCCTCCCATGAGGTCAGCCAGAACCACATCGTCGTCATTCCCAGCGGTCCGGCACTGGAGGCGGATTCCACACGGACTCTTTTCACGGCGAATACCTTCAGCTCCCCCGGTTTCCCCACTGGCCGCATCAAGGGTTCGGATGGCGGGGACAATGCCCCCTTCGTCTCAGGGAACTCCGCCCCCACGGCCGTGATCACGGCGGCGTCATCGGTCGTCAATCTCAACCAGGTCGCCTCGCTTTCCGGCGCGAATTCCACAGATCCCGAGGAAGACGCGCTGAGCTTCGACTGGTCCATCAGCGAGCAACCTTCCGGTGCCAGCGCGGTCATCCAGGGTTCCGGTCAGACCGCCACGCTCCAAGGTCTTACCCGGGGCGGGATCTATCGGGCCAAACTGACCGTGACCGATGCCCTCGGAGCCGCGTCCACCCCCACGCTCTTCGCCCTCGGCGTGGCGGACAATGTCGCGCCCACCGCCGTCCTGACCCAGGTGACCACACCCGCTGTCACGGGCAACAAGTGCATCCTGCGCAGCAGTGCTTCCTTCGATGTCGGCGGGGAGCTGATCCGCTACACCTACACCCTCGTCAGCAAGCCTTCCGCTTCCGGACTTTCCACTTCGCCGATCGTCCTGAGTTCATCGGATGATCTGGAGTCTTTCGTCCCGGACAAAGTCGGCACCTATGTCTGGAGACTCGTGGTCCGCGATGATTCGGGCAACGACTCGGTTCCTGTTGAAATCACCATCATCGTGAACTCCTGAAACCGCATCCGTCGGCGGGCCGTGTTTCCCTTCACCCTGCCTTGTGCTCCTCCTCCGGCTTGCCCGGGAAGAGGATGGAAAGGATGCTGGCCACCGTCAGGGTTCCCACCACGATGGCGAGCGAGATCATGGGATCGATCTTGATGCTCTTCATGTCCGCAGCAGCGAGACCGATGTCATCGAGATAGGGCGGACCTGCCAACAGCAGCAGTTTCACACCCACGAAGCCGAGAATCAGGATCAGCGCGGGTTTGAGGAAACGGAATTTCGCGATCAGGGCCGCCAGGCAGAAATACAGGGCCCGCAGTCCGAGGATGGCGAAGATGTTGCTGGTGAAAACGATGAAGGGATCCGGAGTCACCGCGAAAATCGCCGGGATGGAGTCGACCGCGAAAACCAGATCGGTGATTTCCACCATGATCAGTGCGAGGAACAGCGGAGTGATCGCCCACTTTGCCGCCAGCGTCCCAGCCGGTGCCGGCTCCATGACTTGCAGGCCGGTGCTTTCATCCAGCCGGTAAGTCGGTGCCACCGTCCGCCGCGTGAAGAATTTCTGGCCATCGAAGAAATCCACCGTGCGGAAGAATTTCTTGGCAAGCTTCACCAGCGGGTTGTTGCGCGGATCGCTCTCGCTCTTGATCAGGGCCATCTTCAGCGCCGTGAGGATGAGGAAGAGACCGAAGATGATGAGGATCCACGTGTATCGCATGATCAGCTCCGCCCCCAGGAAGATCATGCCGCCACGCATGATCAGCGCGCCGATGATTCCCCAGAAAAGCACGCGATGCTGATACTTTGCAGGGATGGCGAAGAACCCGAAGATCATCGCGATCACGAAGATGTTGTCCATCGCCAGCGATTTCTCCACGACATAACCCGTGAGATACTGGATCGCCGCTGTCGCCCCCGCCACCTCGCCCAGGACGATGGCACCATCGACATACTTCGGTGTCTCCAGCCCCAGTCCCAGCCAATGGTTCTGATAGGCGAAATACACAAACCCGGTGAAGGCCACCCCGCAACTCAGCCAAACCACCGACCAGCCCAAGGCTTCTTTCATGCTGACCTCGTGGGCATCCCGGTGGAACACGCCCAGGTCCAGCGCGAGGAAGAGGATCACCAGGCCGATGAAACCCACGTAAGCCCAGATTTTGAGGTTGGCCGGATTGGCCTCGGTAACAGCTTGGGCGAGAAGGAGGTAGTCCATAGGACCCGGAGAAACACCGGGAAGGCGAGCATGAGAGGAGATGGGACCGCCTCAATTGGAAATCCGGGAGGAAATTGTATCCGCCCCCTCCTGCGCGCGCCGACCGCGGGGACGACTTGCTGGCGGCTTGTCATCCGGCGGCCTCTCGGTTAGATGACAGAAATGATGAAATCCTTGGCGCTATTTCTCATCTCTCTCCTCAGCATCCTCACTCCCCTCCGGGCAGAGCCGGCGGTGGAGAAAGCGGCTTGGCCGCCGATGGAATACGTCCACGTGGTGGCTTATTGCTACGATCCCACCCAGGACGAGCGCGGCACCCGGATCGTGTTCGAAGATGGCACCCATCACCGCGGCATCATCGCCCCCTTCACCCGCAATCTCCTGCCGCCCCAAGTCGCACGACTTTCCACGCTGCTCCATCCCGAGAAGGAGATCCCGGATGAAGAAGTCAAATGCTTCGATCCCCATCACGGCATCGTGTTCTACGATGAGAATTGGAAACCCGTGGCCTCACTCGATATCTGTCTCACCTGCGTGGACTTCAAGTCGCGCCCGCAGCACCCGGCCAAGGAGCTGGATTGGCAGGCCTTTGCCGAACTCTTCCGCAGGCTCGGCATGCCGGTCTTCGACGAAAAAGCCGGCCCCCAAGCCTACACCCGCCTGTTCGAGCAACATCAGGCAAAAGCCGCCGAATAGGCGCATCAGCCGAGATAAAAATCCAGCGGCGGATGGGCGCGGCCGTTGATGAGCGGTTCGAAGCGATGCAATCCCGCGTGATAGACACGCGTGGTCACCGGGCGGATGACGTGCCGCCCTTGGATTTCCCAGACCCCGCGTGGCTCGATCATCCCGCTGCGGCCCTTGAAAACCTTCGGACTCAGGGTTCCGTTGGCCTTGCGGTGGTGGATGGCGTAGTCGAAGAGCACCTTCTGCGCCTTCGTCGAGGTGTTGCGGATCCTCAAACGGTATTCGAGCGCACCGCCAAGTACGAGGTTTGTAGGAGATAGCGTGCAGTCCTCCAAAACCAGCGAGCGGGTCGAGCCATAGCCATGCAGCGCAAGCGCCCCGGCATGCCCGGCCTTGATCAGCGTGCGGCAGGCATGACGGGAAAGCTTTTCCAAGCGGACATCGGCCGGAGCGGCTTCGCGCCATTTTTTCAAAAGGCCGATCACCAGGTCCGGATGGCGCTTGCTCAGGTCATTGAGATGGTTCGAAACCGAAAGCCGCACGTAATCGCTCGGGTCGGCATGAAGTCGATCTAACAGGCCAAGCGTGGGAAAGGGCGCTTCAAGCATTTCCGGCAGGTTTCCCCCCCAGGGAAGAAAGGGCCGCGTGCCCTCGGAGACCAGGCGGCGGACGTGTTCGCAGGGATCGGCACACCATTTTCCGAGAAGTTCCAGTGTCCGTTGCGGCTGGGATTTCAGGAAGGGTCGGATGGCAAACTCCGCGGTGAAGCGTCGCGTCATTTCCCGCAGGGCGGCCATGGCCGGCTTGAAGTGCGCCGGGTTATTGCCATGACGGGCCACAATTTCCGTGAGCGGCCAGACAAGGAAACCCCGGAGGTCGCCCAACTCCATGCCACGGACCAAAATGGGAAACAGCACACGCGGGTCCTGCGGAAGCTGTTCGGAAAGCCGGTCCGCAAGGTACAGGACACGGGGTTTCAGCTCCAGCGGCTCAAGCGCCGCGGCCAAGCCACGCTGGAAGCGACCCAGCGAAAAATCCTCGTGGGCACCAGCGATGGCCTT
>JALOTY010000099.1 GCA_025457665.1 Akkermansiaceae bacterium
CCTGCCCTCATTCTCCTGCCCTCATTATCGCCCCCCATTCTCCTGCCCCCATTCTCCTGTCCTCATTCTCCTGCCCCCATTCTTCTGCCCCCATTCTTCTGCCCCCATCCTAACGCCCCGCTTTCAGGTTCACTCATCCCCATCATTCACGTGCGGCTCCAACACGAGCTCCACTTCGCGCGCTTCACTCGTATCGACATTGCACACGATCTGCCAGCGTTGGGTCCCGGCACTCCAATCGGTTTGCCAATGTTTCAACTTCCGGCCGTTCACGAGGACGCGATGGCCTCCCGGTGATTTCAAGTTGGCGAAAGTGACCGGCACATGGCCAAGGCCTCCTTTCATCGTGACCTTCGCACGCGGATCGTCATCGGCCGTGATCACCAAGGGGTAGCGATTCTGGATCTGACCGCGTTGCACGATTACTTCAGGCCCATTTCCCTGTGCCTCGCGGTGGACGGGACGCCAGGTGTCGGCGTCGCGGCTGAGCATTTCGCGAAACCTGGCATCCGGGCCGTAATAGGCGGCGGCATCGGCAGGGAAAACGATGAGTTCCAACTCTGCCTCGACGAAGTCGCCGGGGAGCAACTCCCTTATGCCCGGCGGTGGCGCGAGTTCGACCACCGTGCGGTGATTGTCCTTGCCCCACTCGGTGCAAAAGGTCGCGAGATGGGGCAAGGCGGGCTTGGCTCCGAGCACTGCCCGCCACGAGCGCAAAACAAGACCACGGGTCGCTGCGGCCTGGCCTTGCTTCAGCACGTCGCGCTCCGCGCCATGCACGGAAACCCACGCGTCCTCCCCGGCAAGCGGCAGCGCGGTGCGATCGAACTCGTCCTTCGCACGACGCGGCTCCCACTCGTCGCGCAAGCCGGTGACATCGCCGATGGCCACCCTTCGCGCCGGAACGTCATTATAGAAATCCGCACCGAGCTGAAAGAACGCGAGTCTTTGCCAACGCATCGGCTTCCGCACGTCGTATCGCAGTCGCACGAAGGCACGCAGATGATCATTTACCGCAGGCACGGACACATCCATGAATGCGGAAATCTCACCTCCGCACGACTCCTCGCTGTAGCCCACATCGGTGAGGCAGGGACCTTGGGCACGATACTCCGTACGAGTTCCTTTCATTTCCCGATAGCGGCCATGTCCATCCTTCCACATCAGGAAATCCCCACCCCCACCGTTCCCAGCCCAACCCCAGGGTTTGGCATGGGCTTCGACCGGCAAGGTCATGAGCGGACGCACATCCGTGATGAAACAACGCCGCTGCACGCGCCCCGGTTCGAAGCAGATACTCTCACCAAAGCTGCCCACTGCCACTTGATCCCAGAACTGATTGTGTCCCCAGCCGATGAGACTGAGCTGCGCATGCGAAGCCGCGCACACGCCGCCGTAGCGGGCATACACCATTTGGAAAACAAGTTCGCGCCGTGACCTGGCCGGCAGACGCACCCACGCGAAACCATGAAACCACTGCCCGTCATGCGGCAGCCGCCCTTTCTCCGCCCGGATGTGCCAGTTTTTCGATATCTGCACGGGAAGGCCCGTCGGCGTGCCATCGGGCTCGCAAAGCATCGGCGTAAAGCCCGTGATCGGCAGATGCTTTTCCTGTGTGAACATCAATCGCGCAACCGTGGGCTCGTCGCTATCGTTGCGCAGCGTCACGCGCCAACGGTCGATGCGATCCAAATGCTCCTCCGGGTAATAGGTGCCGCCCGCATTGCTCCATGCCTCTTCCGGCAGGGCGAGACGATGACAGCCCAGCGCCTCATCCCGCGTGACCGGCAGTTCCGATTCCACCGCTGCCTTTGACGCCCCCGCGATCACCTCCAACAACACGCTGTGTTTGCCGCTCGCGGCTTTCCCACCATGACGCAACTCCATCACCGCCTCGCTTTCACTCTCGAGACGAAATGCGAGGCGATCCGGCCACACGCTGATCTCCAGTCGCGCCGTGCCGCCGAAGGCCTTCCCTTCCGCATCCGCAAAGGTCAGTCCCTCGATAACCACCCGCTGAAAAAATCGCCCACTCTCTACGAAACGCACGGGCTGCTGCCACTCGTCGTCCGGCTGCATGCGACCCTTGCAAACATAGCGCCTGCCTTCGGCAATCATCGCACACTCCCACTCGCACCCCATCGGACGCACGCGCTGGGTGTCAAAAAACATCGTTTCCTTACCGAACTGAAACCCGAGCACCTCTTCCTTCTTCCGCTTTGCTCGTCCCAACATCGTGGGCGGTCCATCCACCCACCACAATCCCGTTTGATCCTCTACCCGCGGCATCCCATCCACCGCCGACATCTCGGCAGCGAAGGCGAATGACGTCAGAAGATAGAGTGGCAGGAAAAGCAGATGACGTGACATGGGAGATGGGAATGAATGCGAACCCCTCATCGAATGCTGGGAATTGGCTTGGGTGTATCCATCCACGGGAAACAAGTGGTGCCTGTTGCGCCGATCATGGATCACTCCAATCATCGGGATCTTTTTTTGGGCTTCGAACAATACGCGAAGAGGCAGGCCATTCTTCCGCCGATCGACCCAATTACAAACCGCCATCAAGTCCCCTTTCCGCCAAGCCTCGATGTTCGCGATGATTCCCGGATTTCGCTCTCCCCTTGCCCTCTCTTCGATCAAAGCGATCCCGAAGTTCCATGAGCCGCAGCCACCGGGGAAGCAACTTGGATCTCGAAAGGTGGGGTCATCCTCTGATGATGGAATTCACGGGCGGCCTATCGCAGCCTGGTTGCATGATCTTGCAGATCACTTCTCTCAATTTTCGATTCCGGCTCCGATGGAGAGCAGGTTTCCCACGGTGTTAAGCCGGTGTTCGCTGTGCGACTGGTGCGCCGAATCGGCTTTGGACAGGATGATGATTTTCCCTTTAAACCACCCGAAGCGGACGGCCTGCGATTTCGATTTCGCTGGCGGCATGATCAATCGTCCGCAGCGAAGCGCAGGAAATTCCTTGATTCCCCGGGGCGGGAGATCGTGATCACGGCACCGGAGGTGCGTCCGGCGGGAATGGTGGAGCCGCCGAAGTTTCCTCGGGCGGAGCCGAGCGGGGTCCAGTCGGAGAGATCGGTGGACTCTTCCACGCGGATGTCCGCCACACTGCCGCCCTGTGGCATGGCGACGATCACCCGCCACGCGGTGCCCTCGGCAAAAGGCGCAGAGATCGGGCGCGGACCGGCCACGAAGGGCGAGGTGCCGAGCGCCCGCTCAAGCGCCGCAGGCAGGCCATCCCCATCGTTATCGCTCTCTCCTGCAAGATAGGGCGGAAGGGCGAATTGGGGATTACTGACTTCGGTCTGCCAGACATCGTAAGCGGAGCGCGGCTTGACGAGCAGTCGGTAACGGTGCGGACCGCCGGAGGCGAGCAGAGTGACGGTGCCATTCGCTCCAGTGGTGAAGGTGGCGTAGTCACGGTATTCCTGGATGGCCGAGGCACCGGACACGACCTGCAGCCGCGATCCGCCGTCCAGATCCGCCTGCCCGTAGGGAATCGCGGCGGCCAGGATGGGCGTGCCGGCAGGGAGGGTGGTGAAAAAGGTGTAGTAGTCGCCATCCATCACCGTAAGGTCCGGAATTTCCAAGCGACCACCCGCGGAAAGCGTCCCGAGATGGCGGGCGGTTCCGGCAGAGTTGTTAGGCTCCAACGAGTCCTCCAGCACCCAGGCGGCCTTCCAGACGCTGGCGTAGTCGTCCTGGGGGCTGACGCGCAAGAAATAGGTCTGGCCGGTCGGCCCAGCGGTCTCGAGGAAGACGGCCGAGGAGACGACGGCGGTCTGCAGGGGGATGCCCTGGGCATTCAGCAATTCCGAGCGCAGAGTCATGAGCCCGGGGGCAAAGTAGGACGCAGCGTTCTTGGCGGCGTCGCGGTCCTCGAAGTGGAGGCGGAGGGTTTTCCCGGCCGGAACGTCGAAGCGCGTCCAATCCGAATCGGTGGAGCTGGAGATCGATCCGCCGATTCGGCCCGGGAAAGCGGGGTCCCGCAGCGTTGCGGTGGCGGCGGAGTTGTTCCCACCGGCGGTTTCCGCAGCATCCGGGGCGGGGATGTATTCGAGCTCAAGGGTGTAGGAGGGATTCACCAAACCTCCCGGGGTTCGAATCTCCAGTCGGAAGCTGTCGCTCGTGTCGTCAGCGTCGGGCAGGTTCCAGATCGAGCGGATGGTATTCGACCCGCCCTGCACATAAAAGGGAGAGGAAAGCGTGGCAGAGGAGCCCAAGCCCAGAAAGAGGTCCGATCCGAGAAAAATGCCTTGAGACATCTCGGCCTGGAGGTGAGGCCACTCGGTGGTGCCAGTGACGAAATTCGCGTTCCGGTGCGTGTAGGTCAGCCTTGCCGTCAGGGTGCCAGCGGCGCTGTAGTTGAAATAAATACGGTCGTTATCATTCGCCGGGGTGATGCCGCCGGTGATGCGGGTGATGCCGGGCTTCAGCACCAAGCCTTCTGGAAACGAGAACTCCGTGTAGGTGGCAACTTGAGCGGAGGCGGCGACCGGGACGAGGCCGCTGAGGAAGGAAAGGAGCGGCAGCAAGATGCGGGAAATCATGATGAAAGGGAAAGTGCGTGAGCCGCGGCAAGATAGATGGAAAACCTTTGCTCACAAGGAATTTTCCGCCTGACGGATGAACCGGAGAGTTGCCATTCCAGTCGGCCGGAGGACTAAAAGGATCAGCCTTGGAGCGGATTGCCATATCATCGCGATCGGCGGCCTCAGCGGCTGCAAGGAATCGGCTTTCGGCAGCCGGGTTTTGGAAGTCTGGCGGGCAGAGTCCTCAATCCACGCCGACCCCCGTCCGGCCGACTTCCAAGCGGATCTCGGCTGGCTGCCACCTGAGACGATGGTCAAAGCCATCAGAAACGGAATTGGAGGGGCTCCGCAGACGGTTGACCAGTCAAGGTTCGGTCCGAAATCGGGGATCCCATTTCGCTAAAGCTCCAAATGGCAGGCTATTTCCCGAGGACAAAGGGAAAGGCTATTCCTCCCGCGACTTGTCCGTCTTGGGAACGGAAAAGAATGACGTGTTTCCCCTCCCCTGCGATGCGGCATCTTCAAAAAAAAAGACCGGGGCGGAGCCGGTAGCGTCCGGGATTCTGTTGCAGGTCTTCCAAGTGTGACCCGATCCGGTCAAGATAGCACTGCTCCTGATCCGAGCCCAAGGTTTCCAGGCCAAGCATCACCGTTGTTGACGTCCTAGGCGGATTGTTGGGCTAAGGAGGAATCCGCCAAAAGCAGGAGCAGGAGAATTCAACGAAGTGTATGGGTGGGAATCAGGGCCGATGGGTCCCTTGACCCTGTTAGATTGTGGTTCACTCGCTTTCAGGCACGCAGCCGATACGTTGGCCACCGGCGGCGACGTCGATGTTCTTGTCGATGGTTGCAGGGTCCGTGCTGTTTTCACTGGCAGAACAATGGACGGCCACGCCGAAACCGACATGGATGCCTCTCTTGAAATTTCCGGTGGCACGACTGCCTGTCACGTTGGCACCCGGAGCCATGATACCGTCGCTTCCGTTGTAGCTGGCGATGGAGTCGGCCACAGTGCCCTGATCGGCTTGAATGCCGATGAAGCCGCTGGCGCCGGCGCTGCAATCGGCCCCGCTGCCCCCGTAAGCGTAGATGCCCCCGCTGTTGTTGGAGCTGGCGGTGGAATTGGTGACGCTGCCTCCAGACACAACGATGCCGAAGCCGCCGTTGTAGTTTGAGGTGAATCGGGTGATGCTGCCTGAGGTGGCGTAGATGCCGGTGCTGGCATTCTGGTTGGCGATGCAATGGGCAATACTGCTTTCATTGGCATAAATGGCGATGCCGCCGTTGCCTGTGGCCGTGATCTGTTCCAAGACGGATCTCCCCTGCATCAGGAAAATGCCAAAGCTGGCACATCGCTCCACGGAGAGATCGGAAAGATCAAGGCCCGTGGCCGAGGTTGCCAAGATCCCTCCTTGCCACCCTGCTCCGGCGAAAGTCGCGTCCCACGGTCTCGGGCCGATTTCCGTGCGTTCCGTGGCACCAGCAATGCGTCCGTTCTTGATTGCAATACTGCTGCCGCTGTTGATGACGTGAATCGCGTTGCCTGAGGGCGAAGCGGCTTTGCTGATGAGCGCAAAGCCATTGAGGTCGAGGGTGACGTTGTTGGAATTGATGACGATGCCGTCCCCGCTGGCCACCTCAATGTTACCCGACAGGTAATACGAACCCGGTTGGGAAATGGTGAAATGTGGACCTGCCACGGGCGTCGCGGGACTGGGCGGGATGGCCGTGCGTGACTCGATCTGGTCGAGGGATTTCATCACCGGACCCGGTGCTCCCGGAGGTGGAGTCAGGTCGCCCTGAGCATGGAGCAATCCCGACAAAAAGGCGATGAAGAATAGAGGGAGAAGGTGCCTGGTTTTCATATCTGGAGGGGATGAGGAAAAATCCGCAAGTCTCATCAATCCGCGCCCGAGGGGGCGACGACATGGATGCATTGACCCATTGGCAAAAAATAACAGATCCCGCCCGGCCAAGGCAAGAAGGACTATCTCCATGAGGGCGACTCCTCCGGCTCCCTGCACGATGCCAAAGGCAAGAAACTCTCCGAAGCCTCCCCAAAAGCCTCCTGACCCGCCGCCGGAAAGACCCGTGCACAAGGGGCGGAAAGTTCGAAACCTTTCCCCGGGCCACGATCGGAACAACAAAGGGAACGAATGCGCCGGATCGTTGGCCTGGGCTCAATAACGGAAACCGGACGATGGACCCCTTCCCCGACTTCGTGACCTTTGTGTCTTTGTGGTGAACTTCCCGGGTGGGAAGTGGGTGAGACCGAGAGAGATCAGCCAACTTCAATCTTGAGGCTCGGATACGTTTCGCAGGCTTCAACGATGGCGTTGTGGCGGGCGATGAGTTCTTCGAAGGCATGGCGGCGCTGATTGCCGTTGAAGCCGGTCCATTCGAGCATGTTGGCGACGAGGAACTGGGTGATGTCGAGGACTTCCACTTTTCGACCCATGCCGACTTCCTGTGCAAGGGCTTCCGCTTGCGCGGTTCCGGCGCGGGTCGAAATGATCAATGGACGAAGGCCTTGGTCGCTTTCCGCAAAGCATTCTTGCATCAGCGGCCACTCGGGGCAGTGGGTGATATGAATCACGGTGTTGCCAAGACGGACGGGCGATCCACTTGTCATGGAGACGATGGCTTCGTGATCAAGCCGTCCCTTCAAGGAAAGCACTGCGGCGGCGAGGTGTCTCATCAATTGAAGGCAGTGCCACTCACCTGTTGCAGAGTCCTGCCTCCCGCGCACGGCGAGGAACAGGGATTCGATGTGGCTTCGGATCGAGTCCCTCCGCTCGTGGCGGATCTTGATGTGACCGTTTCGACAATAGGTGTTCTTCATCGAGTTGGAGGTCATGGGGGTGACTTCGGTGGGCGGTTCAAGCACTGATCCGGGCGTGCCAGGTTTCGAGGGTTTGGCGTCGCTCGCGACGGACGAACTCGGGTCCGTCCTTGAGAGGATTGCGGAAAATCGTCAATGTCGGTCGTTCGGAGAAGTTCCGGACCACACAGAGGAAATAGCGTTCGCCGAGATACTCGGCCACGCGGTGTTCCTTGGGCGTCATCATGATTTCCCCGGTTGGTCCGGCGAGACCTTTGACCTCTGCGGCAAGAAAGCGCTCCGAATCATTTGGCTGAATTCGGAAATCAAAGCCACATCCGAAGCGGGTCACATTTCGCAGTTTGTGTCCGACAAACTCTTCCAGCGAAGGAAAGGCGGCGGCGAAGAAGCGCTCGGCCGCAACACCTGTGATGAGGCGTTTCGAGACCGATTCGTTCTCCAGCGCATTTTCGTCGAGCGCCTCGATCTCACGCAGGCTCTCCGGTAGTCTTCGGGCCGGTGTTGCCTTCAACAACAGAGGCGAAAGCAATGCTGACAATTCCACCAGCGACAAACGGCCGAACGTCTCGAAGAACTCTCGGCGGTCCGGGCGCACCTGCCTGCCATGCCAACCCTTGCGACCGTTCGGAAACAAGGGGTCAAATTCCTGCATGTAGTTCTTGATCGAAACCGGTTTGCCATCGAGCGCGTAGCCGATGACGGTGTAGGCCTCGGTGAAGCTCTTGAAACCCAAATGCTCAAGTGCCTGTTTGCTGAACTTGGAGAGAAACAAGCCAGCCAGCATCTGACGCTCGCGGTGGTTGAAGGTCTTCGTTTGGCGAATCAGAGGCATGAAGTGGGTCGGCTATCGCGGGATGAAGATCACCGGACTGGTTGCATCGCTTCTCAAACCAGCGAGTTCGAATTGCTCGGGGGAAAATTGAGCCATCTGGAGATCGATGGGAATCAGGCTTTTCGGGGTTTGGATGAAGTTGTCGGGCTTTGCATCGACGATCACCACGCGGTCCTCTGGTCTGAACCATCCGAAATACGAGGATGGCACGGGTCGGAAACCTTCCCCGACCAGGAAATCATGGATGATTTCGTTGGTGGCCGTGCCCGACTTCTCATACCAGAGCTGCGAAATGACGACGGATGGCTGCCCGGCGGGTTGGCCGATGATCATGCTGGGTTTGTCCGAGATGCTCACGCCTTCCAAGCGAATGTCGCTGGCGAAGACCTCGATGTGCAGGGCCATGCGCATGAGGTATTCGGAAGGAGTGGCATTGCGGCGGTCCAGCACACCATTCAGCGGGATCGGAATCTGGCCGTAGACTCCAGGCCAAGTGCGTTTGATGGCCCTGTCGTCGTGCTGGCGGTAAAAGACTTCGTGCTCGCTGGTGTGATTCGAAACCAGCGGGAGGCGGTCCACCTCGTCACAAGGGATCAGCGCACCGGTTTCCCTTGCCCAGCTCTCAAGATTTCCAATCTCGATTCCGAAAGATGCTGGATCACCTGCGCCCGCACTGTCTCTACCGGCAATCGCTTGGGCGGCGCACTCGAAAGCGCGTTGCTCGCAGCGACGAGCTTCTGTGACGGCTGTCTGACTTTCATCACGCATAAAATCCCCGTCATCGCCTGCGCTGTCAATCGGTAAAGCCGGGGGCATGGTGGGATTCGAAAGTGGTTCAGTCGATTGTGCCTGAGGGGAAAGGATCCTGGCAGGGGAAGCTGGCCCAGACGATGTCGCCTTTGGGGATTTCCGTGCCGCGAACCTGCTCGATGGAGCCAAAGTGGAAATGGTCGTCGCCGTGGTTGGCCCGGTAGATGGCGGCCTTCTTCGGGCAGATGTCGTTGGACCACACCGGAACGCAGGCGTGTTTCGCTCCCTGCGTGACCAGCCCGCTGCCAGCGAAGAAATCGACAAAGCTTGGCACGGGCAGGTTCATGCGGTCATTTGCACAGCTTAAGAGTGGGTTGTCAAAGGGGGATTTGGGGGGAGCGAGTAAAGTGTAGATGGTGAAATGCAGGACCTGATGGGCATTCAAGGACGAACCCCGGACACGGCAGCGCTGACAAAGGACAGCTGGCCCCTTAGATGAAAATACAAGTCTTCGACCGTACCAAGCGCGGTATGGGGTGCATTCTGATCGATCCGAAAATCAGGATAGATGAGGCCACTATATACACCGACAAGACAGGCTCTTCCCTTTCGATTCGAAAATACTGGAGACCCGGACATCCCGGGCGCGCAAGGCCTATCAATTATGGAAAACAAATCTCTGTTGAACGTGGCGTCACTGGCTACACTTCTTGGAAGGACGATTGGCGAAGGGGTTTCTGGCAAGGCGCTGTATCCGTAGGGATATCCTACGATAAACAACTCCTCGCAAATCGAAATAGGACGCTCGATCTCTTGAAAATCATCGGCAAATATAACCTGCATGCTTGTCAGTGGAATTTCTGATGGGAGCTGTATTCTTACCACATCCAGACTGTGAGGAACTGCAATATTTACAGCATTGATCGTGGGATGTGGAAGAACGATCGGAGACTGCTCCCACTGGGGAATTTTGTTATCTTGATCCGAAAACAGCGGAATATCAAAAGGGATTTCGCCTCCGGAGACTGTCCCTCGACCGTCATTGGCGCGGACAAATACTCGAAGGAAACTTCTTGTGATGTGATTTAATCCAACTTTGATGTGCCTAAATCCGAAACCGGTGACAAGATGCCAGCACGTGTATAGGTGCCGCGCATCGCCATTGACCACGATGAAGCCTGTGCCGTTCGCGCCTTTGATCTCATTCCCTTCCGCATCAAGACATTGAATCCGTATCGCCTTGAGCGAAAATAACCGTGTTTCTTCACTGAAGCTTCGACGATAGTGTTTCATGGTTACCTCGGGACTGTTTTATCATGACCTATCGGCCTCTCCCTCTGTCATGCAGCGCCACCAACTCCGTCAAACGCTTTTCCGGCAGGTATCCGGCCAGATCCAGCACCAGCCCGACCATCCACGGCTTGGTGTACACGACACCGGCCTCGCGGGCGGGGTTGAGGGTGGAGCCGAGGGAGATCATGGGAGTCAGACAGAATACGGTCCAAGGAAACGTTCGCCGTTGAAGTGGATCATGTGGTCGGGAGCGTCGGCGATCCAGACTTCGGTTTCCCAAGCGATGCTGGAACAGAAGCGGCTGTAGATTTTCGAATCCGGAAATGCGGTGACGAAGACAAGTCCGGGACGAGCCTTGGCGAAGAGGTCGGTAAGCTCGTTCTTGCGCTTTTGATCGACCGGGCCATGGGATGTCACGGCTTCGATGATGATGAGCCAATCGCGCTGGGTGTCATGGATGAGGACGTCCGGAGCCTTGCCGCGTTCCGGCAAAACAACTCCGAGTTTCGCCATTGTCTTTTCGTCGCTGATGATTTCCTTGTTCGCAGCATCACCTAACAGGAGCACTTTTGGGCTGCGGACAAAGCGCGGGGCGAATTCTTCGACGATGGCGCGGATGAGGGTGTTTTGGCCACCGGCAGAAAGTTCAATGACCGCTCCGTCCGGCATGCGGACCGATTCGCGGGGAAGATCGCGATGTCTTGCTTGCAGCGCGCTGGCGGCAGGGTTCTTGCGGAACTCCTTGAGTTGCTTTTTGAAGGCCGGTGAGCCGACGGACTTCAGGAGTTCCAGCGCATCCGGCGAAAGTTGGTAGCACCATTGGGGGCTGTTGATCGGCCGATCCGGTTTGTCGGGATTCTCAACGAGCAAACCGTGTTGGACGAACTGATGCACGGTTTGGCGGCGGATGGTTTCCCGGGTGTTAGGAGCGTAGCGGACTTCGTAGTGGTCACGCATCCAATCCATCATCTCTGTGATCCGACGCAGGGGGGCTTGAGCAGATGACCATTTGGTCCGCGAGCGGATGTCGGCGAGGGCCAGCAGGGAAAGTGCGGAACGCTCGTTTTGCTGTTCCCGTGGGATGCCTACGGCGATCAATACCCCCAGCGCCTCCTGAACTCGTTTCGCGGCGGCGGGTTTCATTGTCATGCGAACGAAGGTGCGCCAAGCAGCTTGGTCATGGCAAGGTCGATGGCGGTTTGGTCGCTGTCATCCAGAGAGGCCTTGCCGAGTTGTTCCAGGCTTGCGGCATCCGGATAGCGGAAGGCCCGAAGGTCGGTGGCGTTGACCTGGGTGTGGCCGTTGAACTGACGGAAGTAACGGTCCGCCACGGATGAGTTGAGGAAACGGCAAAGTCCTTTGGCCATTGCGACGGACAGACCGGTGCGCCTGCGGTGGAAGAAGTTCAGGTGGTTCTCGATGCCGATCAGGCCTTCGGCAAAATCCTTCGGATCCAACACGCCGGCGACGAGGCGGCGTTTTTCTTCCTTCGAGGAAAAGCGTTTGATGAGCACGAATCGCGCGGCGGGAATGAGCCAACGGCGGGTCTCGTCGTTGACCGTGATGGCGACCGGCTTCTTGCCGATCCGGGCATCGCCGTAAGCGCTCGCATCGGGAAGCGGAGGAACGATTCGCCCTGCCTTAACCGTGTACGGATAGAGCAAGGGCACGTCCTGTTTTCCCAAGCACTGGGAAAGCGATGATTTGAGGCGGAAGTCCACCACCGGCCCGGTAGAAACCTCGATGCCCAGTTCCTCGATACGGCAGGGAAGGGATTGGATGAAATCCCGGATCTCGTTTGCATCGCTGCCGGTCGCGATGTGGATAACCTTTTCCGGATCGTCCGGACACACGAAACGCTCCGCCGGAATCCGGACTTCGACGGGGCATTCCAAGCTTCCCGTGGAGACCGTGATCATGGGCCGCTTCCGGCTTTGGCGTGTGAGATAGAACAGGATGTTTTCTTGAAGCACCTCGTCGCGCCCAAAAGCCTCGGTGCGGGAATCAAACACGTGAACTCGGTGGAAGGTGGACCGCGTCACCAGATCCCGGCGGAAGTCGCGGAAGTAGGGACCGTTGCAAAAGCTTCGGGGCACGATGGCGGATAGCTCGCCGCAATCCACAAGCTGGCGCAGGGCGAGCCAAACGAAGGCGGCATAGAGGTTCGAGGTCTCCATGCCCAGCGAGTTCAGCAATTGCCGCTCCCGCGAGCGGGTGACGATCTTGCGGTAGGGTGGATTGAGAATCGCGTGGGTGACCGTGGCGACTTCCCCAGTGCCAAAGAGGCCGGGATCGAGAGCGCGGACGGCGCCGTCGATGTAGCTCTCGGCCCTGAGGTCGATGCGCACTTCGATGCCCCCGGCCTGCAATGCTGCAGCGCAGGCTTCGAGATTGGCCAGCAATGCGTTGATGAAGCCCTTGTCGGACTCCCACGCGGTCAGAGTGACCTCGCGGAGCCGTGGCAAGCGGCCAGTGGCCCGGAGGGAGGTGATGCGGTCCACCACCGCGGCGGTCAGAGCGCCTCCACCCGCGCCGGGATCGAGCAAATGAATCGCGGGACGATCAAGACCCGCCTCATGAAACCAACCCGCCAGAAATCCTGCGATGGGAGGCGGGGTGAAGAACTGGCCCTCCTGGCTGCGCTCCGCCCGCTCCTTGGCCACGCACGTCTTCCAGCCGACGGAATCGGCCAAGGCGAGAACCTGGGATGCGGAAGGTTGAGTCATGTGTTCATTTGAACAGTTTTGCACGCTCTGTCAATGGAAGAGAAAGAGCGGGCGGGAGCCTCGGAGGCCGACGAGCGGCGCTCTTTCAGAGGGACAGGCAGTCTTGCATTCAGATGTGAATCCGTGAGACCTGACCCCATTGACGCCGTTCCCGCGAATGGCCCTACTAGTTTGGGGCAAGAGTTGGATAAACAAACTTGAATTGATTTCCGATGTCGCCGCTGATCGAGCGAACAATCCAACCTTTCCTCGGATGCCAGATCATTACGGCCTCTTGTTCGTATTCTTGACAATTCTTTACATTATGAATAGCATATCCATAGAAAAGTGGGTATCTGGGCCAAAAAATTTGATCTCGCAGTTCGACAGCAAGTGATTCGAAGTTCAACACTTCCTGGTTTACTTGCCAGGTTGCCCTGAAGGTCACTTGTGCTACTGCGCCAGGATCTGCAAGGCGGTTCACTCTAACCTCACTCAGATTAACGTCGGTTGCGGCATTTACTTTCAACATTTCTTCGGTATCAAATTGAAAAGGCTCGGCATTCCACGACTCTGGGAATTGAAGTCCTTCAACAACTGCCGCAACTGCAACCCCCCGAAACACCTTATAGGGCTGGAGAGGCTCAGCCCGCTTCCAGGTAAAGCCATGCTTCTTAAGAGCAGGAAACAAGTTGTCATTTAAGAATAAGTCTGCCGCTTTATTAGAAAGTTCAATGGTTGAATTTGGGATGTATAATTTGGGTGGAAGTATAATAGAAGGCGAGCTCTTCATAACTTGATCACGCAATAGCTTGGCAGCTT
>JALOTY010000154.1 GCA_025457665.1 Akkermansiaceae bacterium
GATGAAATCGGTTCCCTCCAAAGACCCCTTGTCCCCAGGGAGGTGGAACTTTCCATTAGGGAAGAAAATCCCACATGGCTGGCCGCCTTTCTGGTGCCGGAAAATGAGCTCAGCACTTCCTGAAACGCCCCATGAACCATCTACTCGACAAGCTCTTCACCATCTTCTCCAGCGAAAGCTTTCTCTCGATGCAGGGACTTGCCAACGAGGTCCCCATTTTCATCCAGCCTTACGACGTCAGCGAGGAAGACCGGGTATCCGCCATGATCCACGCGCTGGCCCAGCGACTCCGCACCTCTGGCATCAAGGTCGCCGAAGTGGACCTGTTCCACTTGTTGCTGGAAGAACTCAGGCATGAAGACCTTCTGGACGCATTCACGGACGAAGATGCTGGCTACGACCGCCAGGATTTGCTTCGCGATATCAAGAATTACGCGGATCCTAAAACCCGCCTGGTTCCTCGTCTGCTGAAATCCATGGAAGCGGACGGCGTGCAGATCACCCTCGTTTCAGGAGTCGGGCACGTTTATCCCTTCCTGCGGGCTCATACCCTGCTCGATTCGATCCAGCCCGCGATGATGCACCACCCGCTGGTGATGTTCTTCCCCGGCGAATACATCCAGACGCCCGGCCTTGGTTCGCAACTCCGGCTATTTGGCTGCCTCCCGGCCAAAGGCTACTACCGTGCTTTCAATCTCGATCACTACCGCCTCGCCCACGCATGAAGATCCACCAGTTGTTCCAGAAAGATGTCGCCCGTCCCATCGACGGCGTGATCAAGGCGGATGATGACCGCCACCTCGACCTGGAAGTCGAGGAGTTCGTCGTCACACGCGAAGTGGGCAGAGCCTTGGATCAATTCGTCGAGCGCTACCTCGAAGATACCAACGCCAACGGTGTTTGGATCTCCGGCTTTTTCGGCTCGGGCAAATCCCACTTGCTCAAGATCCTCTCTCTCATGCTCGATCAGCGGACGCTCCCCAGCGGACGCAGGCCGGCGGACGTCATCCTTCCCAACATCCAGGACGAGATCCTTCGCGGAAATCTCGAGCGCGCTGTTCAGATACCCTCCCACAGCATCCTCTTCAATATCGACCAGAAGGCCGACCACATCGGAGGAGATGCCACCGGGGCGATCCTCGAGGTCTTCGTGAAAGTGCTGAATGAACTGCGAGGCTATCACGGCAAACAAGGCCACATCGCCAAGCTGGAATACGATCTCGACAAAGCCGGGCAACTCGCCGGATTCAAGAAGACTTATCTCGAAGTGAACGGTCGCGAATGGGAAAAAGACCGTGATGCCTTGGCCACCGCGCGGCGAAAAGCCTTCAACGCGGCCTACGCCAGGCACTTCGGCGTATCCGAGGAGGACTCCGCCAATGTCCTCAATCAGATCCGCGACGAGTATCGCGTTTCCATCGAATCCTTCGCCGAACAGGTTGAGGAATACATCAACCAGCAAGGCAAGGACTTCCGCCTCAACTTCTTCGTCGATGAAGTCGGCCAGTTCATCGGCCAGGACTCCAAGCTGATGCTCAATCTGCAAACGGTCGCCGAAAGCCTCGCCACGAAGTGCAACGGGCGCTCCTGGATCTTCGTCACTTCCCAAGGTGACTTGCAGAAGGTGCTCGGAGAACTCCGCAAGGAAAAGGGCGACGACTTCACAAAAATCCAGGGCCGCTTCAAAACCCGTCCTAACCTCACGAGTCAGGACGTCCGGGAGGTGATCCAGCGCCGCCTTCTCGCGAAGACGGAAGCAGAACCCGAAGTGCTCACCACGATTTTCGACAGGGAAAAGGAAAACCTCGTCACTCTCTTCCGCTTCTCGGACGACTCCGTCCAATACAAGGGCTGGCGCGGAAGCGACGAATTCTGCGATCTCTATCCGTTCCACCCCTACCAGTTCGACCTCTTCCAGCGCGCCATCGAACAACTGTCCAAGCACGATGCTTTCACCGGCCAGCATACCTCGGTCGGCGAGCGGTCCATGCTGGAGGTATTCCAAAGTGTGGCCAAGTCCTTGAAGAACGACCCGATCGGCTCCCTCGCCACCTTCGATAGAATGTTCGACGGCATCACCGCCACGCTGCGCGGTGACATGCAGACTTCGATCCTCCAGGCTGGCAATCACCTCGACGACCCGCTTGCACTGAGGATTCTCAAGGCACTGTTCCTGCTGAAGTGGGTCCGCGAGTTCAAGGCCACCCCGCGAAACGTGGCGATCCTGCTCATCGACCGTCCCGACATCGACATCGCCGCCCACGAGCAAGCGGTGAAACGGGCCCTCGCGATCCTCGCCTCCCAGTCCTATCTCCAGGAAAATGGCGAGTTCTACGAGTTCCTCACCGATGCGGAAAAGGATGTCGAGGTTGAGATCAAGAGCACCGAAATCGATGACTCGCAGGTCACCAAGCTTCTCTCCGATATCCTTTTCGAGGACGTGGTGAAATCGCCCAAGATCCGCTACGAGGCGAACGCTCAGGACTACACCTACGCCCGCAAGCTCGACGACCACTTGATTGGCAGGGACGCCGAACTGACGCTGAACATCATCACCCCGGATCATCCGAATCATGCCGATGAGCGCTCTCTGGCGGCCCAAGGCACCGGCAAGTCTGAGATCACCCTCGTGCTCCCCTCGGATTACCACCTGATGCAGGAGGTCCGCTTGTTCCTCAAAACCAACAAATACGTTCAGCAGAACAACGGCACGAACACCGATCCCAACCGCAAGGTGATCCTCGACGAGCGCCTGAAGCAAAATGGCGCCCGTCGTTCCCATCTCCAGACCCTTTGCTCCGACCTGTTCGTCAAGGCACCGATTTATCTGAACGGCTCGAGGATCGAGAGCCTCTCCTATTCGGATCCCCGCACCCGCTTCCACAAAATGGCGCAGGAGCTCGTCACCTTCGCGTTCCCGAACCTGAAGATGCTCAAGGGTGCCTACGACGAGAATCTGCTCCGCAAGACCCTCTTGGATCCCGACGACCTGCTCACTGGCGGCCAGCAACCGCTTTCCGAAGCGGAGCAGGAAATCATGACCTACGTCCAACGGAATCAGGATCAGGGCGAACGGACATCCGTCGAGGAAATGATCCGCCAGTTTGGCCGCCGTCCCTATGGCTGGTATCCCCTCGCCGTCCAGACGCTCATCGGCCGCCTTTTCCGGATGGGCAAGATCGAGCTCCGCGCCCCGGAAACCCTCGACGGCAAAGCCGCGCTCGAACACCTCGTCAACACCCGCCTGCACGGTTCCGTTCGCGTCCGGCTTCAGGAGCAGTTCGATGCCACCAAGATCAATGCCCTCAAGCGTTTCCATCAGGAGTTCTTCGACCGCGCGAACGACGGCACCGATGCCCGCAGCGCCGGCCAGGCGACCCTTGCCTTGCTGGCCATGGAGTCGCGCTTGCTCAAGGATCTCCTGCTTCAGGTCAACCGCTACCCCTTCCTGGACTCCCTCCGCAGCGTCGAGCAACAAATCGCCAAGCTCGCCGACCGCGACTACACCTACCTCTTGAATCACCTCGCCGACTACGAGGACGCCCTGCTCACGGCGAAGGAAGACTCCCTTGATCCGATCAAGGTCTTCATGAATGGCCCACAGAAGGCCGCTTACGACGAAGCCATCGCTTTTCTCCGCGAGGAGGAGGCGAACTTCCACGACCTCCCGGCGGAGGATGTCCAGCCGCTCCGCGATCTCGCGCAGGCCGCCGCTCCGTATCGTGGAAACGCCGTGCCTCATGCCAAAGCGGCCGTGAATAAGATCCGCACCGCGATTGCCGAACTCCT
>JALOTY010000027.1 GCA_025457665.1 Akkermansiaceae bacterium
GCCGAGAATCGGGAAAACGAGCGGGAAAACCAGCAACCCCTTCGGCACCCAGGCAAAAGAAGCAGGCTTCAAATCCGAGAGCAGGAGAAGAACGGCGGAACCCACGGCGAGAGGGAGATCGATGGCCAGCAGCAGGGCGATCAAGGACCCGACCCCTACCAGAAGCCCGCGGTCATGCAGCACCCCGCGAACGTATCGACGCGATCCCGGGTCCTTGCCGCGATTTGTTTCCTCCCTGGCGGTGCGCAGAAGCTTCAGGCGCTCATCCACCGGCGCGGCGGGGACTTCCGGGACATTTGCCGGCTGATCCATCTGCCGCACCCGGCTGATATCGATCGCTCGCCGCGCACTCTGACGGAAATCCGCCACGTGCACGAGGCCTCCGGGTTTCCCGCGGGGTGTCGCAGCGGTCGATCGGGTTTTTTTCGCGCTGACGCTGGCGGTCACCCGGACTTCAAGGTCCCCGGCGGCGCGATTCAGCAGCGGAGCTTCGAGAATCGCCACCGGCGGGATGCCCTTTTCCGCAAGGAGCCTCGCTGGCATGGGGATGGCCGTCGGGGCCCGCTGGAGCATGTCCAAAACGTCGGGATCGGCCTCGAAATTCACGAGCGCTGCAGGATCGGCAGGGGGAGTTTCGGCCTGGGTTTCGCCACGAATCTCTTCCGGGGGAGCCTCCTGCTCTGCGGCAGCGGATTCGGAAATGGTGGCCATGGAAACTTCCTGGCTCGGGGTTTCCGCCACCTTGAGTGAGGCACCCAACACCGGCATTTCGGTCAAGGGTCGCCGAACTTCAGGCTCGGCAGGAGCCTCGGTCTCAGCGGTTTTCTTCGTCGATTTTTTGGCCGCCTTTTTGGCGGTTTTTTTCGCGGCCTTGCGGGCTGGAGCTTTGTCACCTTTCGCGGCCTTGCGGGCGACCTGCTTTGGCGGCGGGGGCGGCTTGGCCACCACCCGGCCATTGGCGACATCGATCCATTCGGTGACTTTTTCCAAGCCCGGAGCCTCGCTAACGATGCGAAGCATGCCATTGGCCTGCGCCAATTCGCGGACCAGCACATGCGGATCGGCCGCAGCCAGGTGCGCGGTGTCCACAAAGCCCGCAGCTTCCAGAAGCTCACGCTCGTCCGCTTGAAGATCGGCGATGGTATCGAGGGATCGCATCAGGAATTTCCGAAATTACATCACGGCCCGCAAGCCGGGGCAAGAAGTCATCCAAGGGCGCGTCGCATCTCGCCGAGTTGGGCCAGTCGGCCGCGCCATTCCGCGAGGCGTTCCTTTTCCTGCGCGACCACTTCCGCGGGCGCACGTTCGACGAAGCTGGCATTGGAAAGCTTGCCCTCGGCCTTGGCGACTTCCTTGCCGACCTTTTCGATCTCCTTGTCGAGGCGCTCTTTTTCCGCATCGACATCGATGAGACCTTCCAAGGGCATGAGGATTTCCCCCATGGATGTCAGCACCGCCGGGGTGCCCTTCGGGGCATCGAAGGCATCGTCGAGCACGATTTCCCCCGCACCCGCCAGCAGGCGCAGGACCTTGAGGACGGAGTCCGTCCATGCGGGAGCACCCTTGATCACAAAGCGCACATCGCGGCGGGCGGCGACCTGGTATTCCGCCTTGAGATTGCGCAGCCGCCCGGCCGTCTCATGCACCGCCGTGGTGATTTCCCGGGCATCGGCCGCGTCGCCATCGATCATCGGCGAGGAAGGAAGAGGCTGAAGCATGAGGAATTCCCCCGCAGCCACAAATCCCATGCGCTCGGAGAGTTCCTCGGTCACGTGCGGCATGTAGGGGTGCAGGAGCTGGAGGAAACGGGCCATGACCCGATCAAAGGTCAGCAAGGTCGCCTGCCGGGCAGCCAACGGCGCGCCATCGCGAAGATCGCCCTTCACCGCCTCCAGGAATCTGTCGCAGAACTCACTCCAGAGGAATTCATACAGACGCTGCGCGATTTCGCCGAAACGATAGTCGGCATAGAGACGCACGAGATCGGTCGAAAGATCATCGAGCTTCGCCATGATATCCCGGTGGAAACAGGAGAACTCCGGCTCGCCTTCCATGGGCGGCAGATCCCCGGCCATCTGGCGGAAACGGCAGGCATTGTAGAGCTTGTTGGCGAAGTTCCGGCCTTCTTCCACGCTGCTTTCATCGAAGCGCAGATCGCTGCCCATCGGCGCGATGCGGAGCAGGCCGAAGCGCAGGCCATCGGCGCCGTATTTGTCCATCAGATCGATGGGATCCGGCGAGTTGCCGAGCGACTTGCTCATCTTGCGACCCTTGAGATCGCGGATCAGCGAAGTGAAATAAACATTCCGGAAAGGCAGTTCGCCGGTGAAGCGGAAGCCCGCCATGATCATGCGCGCCACCCAGAAGAAGATGATGTCCGGGCCGGTGACGAGGTCGCTGGTCGGATGGAATTTCCGCAAGGTGGCGGTGTCCTCACCCACGTTGGCCATCGTCGCGAAGGGCCAGAGCCAGGAGGAGAACCAGGTGTCCATCACATCCTCATCGCGCACCCACTGGTCTTCGTCCGCGGGTGCCGTGGTGCCCACATGGATGTCGCCGCTTTCGAAATCGGCCATGCCCAGTGCCGCCGCGCCCTTGAGTTCGGCGAGCTTGTCCTTGCGATACCACACGGGAATCTGGTGGCCCCACCAAAGCTGGCGGGAAATGCACCAGTCCTGAAGGTTTTCCATCCAGTGGGCATAGGTCTTCGCCCAGCGTTCCGGCCGGAAAGTGATGTCGCCATTTGCCACGGCATCCGCCGCCTCCTTGACGCAGGGGTATTTCAGGAACCACTGCATGGAAATGCGGGGCTCCACCGGCACGCCGGCGCGCTCGGAGAAGCCGACGTTGTTGTCGTATTCCTCGATCTTGAGCAGCAGGCCCATGGCCTCGAGCATTTCCGCCGCCTTGCGCCGGGCGACGAAGCGATCGAGCCCGTGCAGTTCGGGAAGCTCCGGGCAATGGATGTGGCCGTCGGGCGTGAGGACATCGATGATCTCCAGCCCGTGTTTCATGCCGATCTCGAAGTCCGCCTTGTCATGCGCCGGGGTGATCTTCAGCGCGCCGGTGCCGAATTCGACATCCACATGATCGTCGGCAATCACCGGGATCTCCGCCGCCGGGAAAGGTCGGCGGACCTTGCGTCCGATGTATTTCGCGTAGCGTTCATCCTTGGGATTCACCGCCACGGCCACGTCGCCCATCAAGGTTTCCGGGCGGGTGGTGGAAATTTCCAGAAACTCTCCGGGAGCATCGGCCAGCTCATACTTCATGAAGTAGAGCTTCGATTTCTGCGGCGTCATGATGACCTCTTCATCCGACAGCGCGGTCAGCGAAACCGGGCACCAGTTCACGATGCGCTTGCCGCGGTAAATCAGGCCCTGCTTGAAAAGCTCCACGAATACATGGCTCACCCATTCGGTGTAGGCCTCGTCCATGGTGAAGCGCTCGCGCGACCAATCGCAGGAACAGCCCAGACGCTTCAACTGGCGGATGATGATGTCGCCATGGCGGTTCTTGAAATCCCAGACCTTTTCAAGAAACGCCTCACGGCCCAGATCGCGACGCGTGACGCCCTCTTTCTCGCGCAGCTCGCGCTCGACTTTCGCCTGGGTCGCAATGCCGGCGTGGTCGGTTCCCGGAAGCCACAGCACCTCTTTCCCTTCCTGCCGCGCACGGCGCGCAAGGATGTCCTGCAAGGCATTGTTCAGGACGTGACCCAAATGCAGAATGCCGGTGACGTTCGGCGGGGGAATGACAATCGAATAGGCCGGTTTCGCCGATGTCGGATCCGCCTCGAAGCACTTGCCAGCCAGCCAGGCCTCATACCACTTCGCTTCCACTTCCCGGGGTTCGTAGGCTTTTGATAGCTCGGACATCGCGCGCGGGTGATGCCAGAGGGGCCACGCTTTGTAAAGGGACGGCACGCCCGGAAAAAAATTGGCCCGGTCAGGACCCCCGTGGAAAAAACCCAAAAACCACGAGATCCCTGACCGGGCACTTAAATTGAGGAAGCCCACCTCGGGGGAAAGTCGTCAGCCCATTGGCCGCGCGGCTTACATCCATAGAAACGCAGCCGGCCGCCAATTTGTTTCAGTATTCTTACGGAGAAATTACTTAAGACATCTTAAGCATCTGCCTAACCCTTGATTTCCAACAACATCTGAGGGTTGTTGGGGAATTTCTTGAGGAAAAAAAGCAGTCGCTCCATGGCTTCGACGGGTCGATGCCCCGAAAGTCCGCGGCGGATCATGTGGATTTTATGGAGCGTGTGCCCGGGCAAAAGCAGCTCCTCGCGGCGGGTGCCGGACTTGAAGATGTCCACGGCCGGATAGAGGTAGTTTTCCGCGATCTTGCGATCGAGCACGAGTTCCATGTTTCCGGTTCCCTTGAATTCCTGGAAAATCGCCTCGTCGGCCCGGCTGTTGGTTTGCACCAGAGCGGTGGCCAGAATCGTCAGCGATCCCGCCTCGCGGGTATTGCGCGCGGCGGCGAAGAGACGTCGGGGAGTTTCCAAGGCCCCCACCATGATGCCGCCGGAACCGATGCCACGCCCCCGGCCTCCGCCCATGCCGTTGTTGTAGGCGCGGGCCAGACGGGTGATGGAATCCATCAGCAGGAACACGTGCTTGCCCGCCTCCACGAGGCGCTTCGCCCGCTCGATGCACAGCTCGGCAAGCCGGGCGTGGTTGCGCGGGTGCTCATCGTTTGAACTGGCATAGATTTCCGCCCCGGGCAGGCAGCGCCGGAACTCGGTGACTTCCTCCGGCCGCTCGTCCACCAGCAAAATCATCAGGTGCAGGGTCTCATCGTGCAGCTCACGCACCGCCTCGGCCATGTGCAGCATGAGCGTCGTTTTCCCCGATCGGGGGGGCGAAACAATCAGTCCGCGCTGGCCACGACCCACCGGCGACATGAGATCGACCACCCGCGTGGTGAAGCGGTTCGGATCGGTCTCGAAACTGATCCGCTTGCCGGGATTGACCGCGCGCAGTTCCTCGAAGGCGGGAAGTTTTTTCGACTCTGCCACTTCCAATCCGTTGATGTCCGTGATTTCCACCAACTGCGGACCCCGCGGACCTTCTTGCGAGAGACCCTTGATCCAATGCCCGACCCTCAGGCCGGCCGTGCGGATCATTTCCGGGGAAACAAAGACGTCGTCCCGGGCCTGCTCGAAACGTTTTTCCGGGACCCGGAGGAAACCGAAACCCTTGGGAGCCAGCTCTAACAGACCGCTCACTTCCACTTTCGGACCCTGCAAGACAGGGACATGCGGACGCGGCTCGTGATCGGACGCATCGCTGCGCTCATGACGATGCCGCGGTCCGCCCTCCGCCTGCGGCGCATCGCCCCCCTCGCGCTCCTGGCCCTCGCGGCCACGACGGTCGCGACGGCGCTTGCGTCGACGTTTTTTCCTCTCGCGGAAATCTCCCTGTCCGCCCTCTCCGCCTTGGCGGGGCTGGCTCTGCTCGCGCTCCATCCCGGGCTCGCGATGCTCGCGCGAATCACGCGGTTCGCGGTGTTCGCGGGGCTCACGGTGTTCTCTCGGTTCGCGATGCTCCCGATGCTCCCGGGCTTCCCGCGGGGCGGTTTGATCTGCTGACGGAGCCGCATGTTCCCTCGATGGGCCGGGCTCGCCCGGGCTGGGAGGCGGGCTGTGTTTGGGCACCCGTCCGCCTCCGGGGACACGGCCGAATCGACCGCCCTCGGGCGACTCGCCACCGCGGCGCTTGGCCGGGCGGGGTGCCGATGCATCCTTGCTCTCGGGGCGCTCGTAAACCGTGGAGATTTCCACCGGTGCTTCCCTTTTCGCGGGAGCCGGAGCGGGCGCTTCAAAGGCGAAGTGAGCTTGGTCTGCGATCACTTTTGCGACCTTGGCCGATTTCTTCTTGGCCGCTTTCTTGACTGTTGGAACGACCTTCGGCTCCACCGCCACCGGCTGTTCCACAAGCTTGGCGGCTTTTTTCGCCGCCTTTTTCGCCACGGTTTTTTTCGCCGCCTTCTTCGCAGGGGTCTTGCGGGCTCGGGGAGAAGCGGAGGCTTTTTTGCCTGCGGCTGAGTCGGGGTGCGGGTCGTCGCTCATGCGATGGGGTTGGGGAAATTCAGGGGGAAAATCAGGATTCAAGAGCTGCTAACAGCTCATCGGCGATCTCGAAATTGGTAAACACATTCAAGGTGTCACCCAGGTCATCGAGCTGGTCGTAAAGTTTCATCAAGGCCTTCGCCTGCGCGGCATCGGCAATGACCGAGGAGTTCTGCGGCAGCGAGACGAGTTTCTGCGAGATCGGTTCCATGCCCGCTTCGCGCAAGGCGGATCCCACCGCAAACAGCTCCACCGGCGGGGTCAGCACCACCCATTCGTCTTCGTCACGCACGACGTCATCGGCCCCGCCGAGAATCGCCGCTTCCATCACCCGGTCCTCTTCCAGCCCGTGGGCCGAGACGCGGATCTCACCCTTGCGATCGAACTGATAGGCCACGCTCCCCGGCGTCGCGACACTGCCACCGGCCTTGGAAAAAACCGAGCGCACGTCCGCCGCAGTGCGATTGAGATTGTCCGTGGCCGCCTCCACAATGAAAGCCGCGCCGCCAGGACCGTAGCCCTCATAGGTCACCTCCTGGATCATCTCCCCACCCAACTCACCGGTGCCCTTCTTGATGGCGCGCTCGATGTTGTCCTTGGGCATGGAGACCGATTTGGCATTGTCGATTGCCGCCCTGAGCCGGGCATTCATGGCGGGATCGCCACCGCCATCGCGGGCGGCGATGGCAATCTCATGGGCACACTTGCTGAACACCTTGCCGCGGATGACATCCACCCGGGCTTTGATGTGTTTGACCTTGGACCACTTGTTGTGACCAGCCATGGAAAAATTCTTGAATGAAAATCCTCCACCCTCAGGTGCCTCGCGGCGCGAAGGGGGAAGGAAGGGGAAAACAGAACGGAGGAACCGGGGGCTGAAGTCACCTCGGATGCGATGCCCGCCTAGGGCCGCGAGGTCGTTCATTTCCGGAATCACCTACAGGAAAGTAGGCCCACCTGCCGTCGAACGGGCCCAGACTGCCCCCACCATCCCGCTTTGGCAAAGGAAAATTTCCGCAACGCCCAAAAGTTTCCCGCCCCTCCGCCCTCCCCCATCACCCCGCCCAATCCGCCCCCGGCCCGGATTTTCCCTTCCCCACTCCAGACCCAGGGAGACACCATCGATCTAACAGATAGAAGGAATCAAACGCGGATTCCAATCTAACGGATTTGATCATGACCGTCGATCACCCCGCAGCGCTTCTTTCAAAGCGGGCAGAATCCTTATCGCTGCCGGAGAATCTCCATGCACGCACAAGGTGTCCACCTGATCTAACAGATCGAGAGCCTGGCTCACCGCAACAGCGGGATCCATGATCACCGCGCCGGGCAGGGATCGATCTAACAGTTTCCCATCCGCGCCATACGCCCGATCCGCGAAACCCTCGCGCAAGAACTCCACGCCCCGGGTCGAAGCCGCCCGCTGCAACTCCCCCCCGGGTGGACCGATCAATCTCAACCCGGGATGCCGCTGCGCGAGGAAATCCACAAAGGCCGCCGCGAGTTCGGCACAGCGGTCCGCATCATGATAGAGCGCACCATGAAGTTTCACATGCCAGAGGGCGATGCCCTTGCGTGAGGCGATCGACTTGATGGCATCGATCTGTCGGGCGATGGAATCGACGGCATCGCCCACCGCGAGTCCCAAGCTGCGTCTGCCGAAATGTTCCCGATCTTCGTAGCCCGGATGAGCCCCGGCAAGAACCCCGGCCGCTGCCGCGCAGAGCAGGGTTTCCTCCATCTCTGCAGGATCTCCGGCATGTCCACCGCAAGCGATGTTCACCAGGTCGGCGTATGGAAGGAGCGATGCTTCATCCTTCCCACCTTCACCGGCATCGAGATTCAACAGCATGGGCTGGAAGTTAGACACTGCAATCCGGCACGCAAGACTCCGAGTTCTTCCCTGAGAGAAGTCCAGGCATCGATGGCTTCGGTCATCTCCACCAGACGGAATCTCACCCGCGTCCCCGGCCATGCGCGTGCCAGAAGCGGAAGATCCGCGGAGATCACATGAGCGATTTGCGGATACCCACCCAAAGTCTGGGCTTCCGCCATGAGCACCGTGGGGCGGCCATCCGGTGGAACCTGCACGGTTCCCGCCACCACCGGTTGCGAAATCATTTCAAAACCCTCCGGCACCGCCACCCGCGGTCCGGAAAATCTCAGACCCATGCGATCGGAATCCGAACCCAGCGGAAACAACGACTCATGAAACATCTTCCTCGCCAGCGCCGGAAATCGATGCGCCTGCAAGCCGGGAAGACAGCGGATTTCTAACACATCGGTCCTCGATGGCACCTCCGGCCAACCGATCCTCCAATTCCCCGGATGCGGCATGATGCCGACCCTTTTGCCCACCTGTAGTCGATCGCCCACCCACAAAGCCCGCCCGCCCATGCCCCCGAAACCGGCCCGGAGATCCGTGGCTGCACTGCCCATGCAGGAGAGTCCACCCATGCCCCCCGCCACTGCGACATATCCGGTCACCCCTCTCAGGCCGCTGCGGAGGTCGATCACTTCACCAGCACTCACATCGATGACTCGCCCCCCATCGCGCCATCCCGCCCACGCCACACGCGCCGCCCGATGAAACTTCAGCCGCGGCCCGGTCACGCAGCATTCCAGGGCTGCGGCATCGGGAGGGTTTCCTGCGAGCAGGTTGGCGACGGCCAGCGAAACCGGATCCACCGCCCCTCCGCGTGTCACCCCCATGCTCCGATACCCCGGCCGACCGGCATCCTGCACGGTCGTACGCGAACCGGGATCGATCACCTCGAAATCCGCCTCCCTGCCATTTCCCCCCGGCATCCTTGGTGAGGAAATCTCCGGACAAGGTCCCGTCGCCGCGACAAATCGCACCCGATCGCCCGCCTGCAATTTCGCCGGGCACGGTGCCGTGGGATCAAACAAAGTCAGCGGCGTGCGGCCGATGACGTGCCAGCCGGCAGGCGAATCGTTGGGGTAGATTCCCGCCTGATTTCCGGCGATCGCCACCGACCCTGCGAGGACCCTTCGTGGCGTGGCCTTGCGGGGCAGAAACAGCCTTTCTGGCAGCCCCTTGAGGTAGGGAAATCCCGGAGAAAATCCGATGGTCGCGACCTCAAACTCGGCCCCGGCGTGAAGGGCGATGAGTTCGTCGGGAGGCAAACCCAGCGAGGCCGCTGCCGGGAGCAGATCCGGCCCGTCTTCTCCGCCGTAATGCACGGGGACATCGATCCGCCTGAAATCGCTTTCGTCATCCGGTGGGACATCATCACTCAGTTCCATCAACTCCCCACCCACCGCCATCAGGTCGGCGGGATCGCACCAGACTGCCACGCTATCGTAACCATTCACCACATCCGCCACTTCGGGCAGGGCGGCACGCCGGATCCTCCTTGCCAGGCCTTGGGCGGATTTCAGGCGCGAGTCGGCATCTCCTCCGGAAAAGGTGGCCAACCAGGCAGAATCTCCGAGAGTGTGCCACGACATCACCCGCACCCTTGCCGCCCCCCGGCGGGAATCAATCCCAAATGCCGGAGAGCGGAAAATTGATCGGAACCCGGCGACTTTCAGCAAGTGGAGACCCCGTCCACCAGGCGCCGGATGCCCAGCGGATTGTCATCACGCAGTTCCTCCGGAAGCATGCCTTGGGGGAATCCCTGCCATGCCACGGCACGACAGAAACGATGCACCGCCATGGTGCCCACGGAAGTACTACGACCATCGGAGGTCGAGGGGAAGGGCCCGCCGTGCACCATCGCATGGCACACCTCCACACCGGTCGGGAAACCGTTGAAGACCAGTCTTCCCGCGCGCCGCTCCAGCGCGGAGACGATGCCCGCATGGGCCGCAAGTTCTTCGGGGGTGCCGTGAAGGGTCGCGGTCAATTGTCCTTCCAGCTCAGGCAGTGTGGCTTCGATTTCCTCCAGGGACCCACGCACGATCAAGGTGGCCGGACCAAACATTTCCCCATGAAGTTCGGCATCCTCCAGGAAACGCCGGACATTCACCGTGAAGACCATGGGCACGGCGCGTTCCTCGGTCTGTTTGGTGAAGGAATGCGCCAGCACCGTGACTCCGGGGGTGGCGGCGAAATCGGCGGTGGCTTCCTGATAGGCTTGGCAAATCCCGTGATTCAACATCACCGCGGAAGGAGCGGTTTCAATCAGTTCCCGCAGTTTCCCCAGGAAAGCCTCGCCATGCCCATCCGGCAGGAAAACGAGGCCCGGATTCGTGCAAAACTGGCCCGCACCCATCGTCAGCGAAGCAAACAGCCCTTCGGCAATCTGCACGCCCCTTTCGTCCACCGCAGCGGGCAGGAGGACCACGGGGTTCACACTGCTCATCTCCGCATAAACCGGGATCGGTTGCGGACGGGCCGCGGCCGCTTCCATGAGTGCCATGCCGCCGGACCGTGAACCGGTGAAACCCACGGCCTGGATGACCGGGTGTTTGACCATGACCATCCCCACGTCCCGACCGCCGCCATAGAGGAGGGAAAAGACGCCTTCGGGCATGCCTGAGGAAATCGCCGCGCGGATCACACAACCGCCCACGATTTCGGCAAGGCCGGGATGGGAAGAGTGGGCCTTGACCACCACCGGGCAACCGGCAGCCAATGCCGAAGCGGTATCGCCACCGGCGACGGAAAAGGCCAAGGGGAAGTTCGAGGCACAAAAGACCGCCACCGGGCCCAGAGGCCGCAGCATGGAACGGAGATCCGGTTTCGGCAGGGGCTGCCGATCCGGCTGCGCACGCTCGATCCGCGCATCGACCCAGCTTCCATCCTCCAGCATCGCCGCAAACATCCGCAATTGCCCGGTGGTCCTGGCGGTTTCCCCGCGCATCCGTGCCTCGGGAAGTCCGGTTTCCCATGGCCCGCGCTCGGCAATGTCATCGGCCACTGCTTCGATCTCCGTGGCGATCGCCCGCAGGAAAGCGGCCCGCTCACGACCGGAAAGCGCCGAGTAAACCGGAAAGGCCTGCTCGGCGAGAAGGATGGCCTGCTCGACCTCATCGGCCGATGGCGCGGCGTAGGCAGGATCCAGTTTCTCGCCGCTGGCCGGATTCACGGCATGCGAGCGGGCGGCGGAATCGGCACCGCGGGAAAATCCGATAAACGATGTTCCTAGTAGTTCGGTCTTCATGATGGCAAAGAGTCCGGGATGCACGCCCGGGCGGGAAGAAAAAACGCGGCCCCGCCAAATCATCGCGGAGCCGCCATGGATTTTTCAAAGCGGATCGAGACTTCAGGCCTCAGGCGCGGTGGCCAGGGCCTTTTCAATCACCGCCGTGGCTTCCGCCAGCTCGGCACCCACGAGTTCGAGCCGCGGCGGGCGCACGCGGGTGTTGCCCAGACGTCCGCCGGTGGCCAGTTGTTGCTGGAGTTTGATGAGCTGCACGAACTTCACCACGGTATCCATGCGCAGCAGCGGCAGCATCCAGGTGTAAATGCTCATGGCTTCCTCGATCTTGCCCTCCTGAGCCAGATTCCACAGCTTCACATTGTGGCGCGGAAAGGCATCACCCACCCCGGTGATCCAGAATTTCGCCCCCATGGCCGCTCCTTCCAGCGCGCAATCATCCACGCCCACCCCCAGCACCAGGCGACCTCCGCAGACCTCGCGGATCCCGGCGATGCGGCGCGCGTCGGTCGAGCTTTCCTTCACCGATTCCAGATTCGCGTGCTCGTCGGCAAGTTCCTTGATCTGCTTCGGAGTGAAATCGGTCTTGTACGCCACCGGGTTGTTGTAGAGAATGCAGGGCAGATCGGTGGCGGCGAAAACCGCGCTCATGTGAGCCTTCATTTCCCGCCAGTCGGAGGCATAAAGATAAGGCGGCAGCACCATCAACCCGCGACAGCCATTGTCCTTCGCCGCCTTGGCCAGATCCACGGCCTCACGGGTGGAAAGCGAGGCAATCCCGGGAATGATCGGCACGCCGGGAAGGCCATCGACATAGGTTTTCTGCAAGGCCACCTTTTCCTCAAAGCTCAGCGTCGCGCCTTCACCCAGTGAGCCGTGCACGACGATGGCACTGCAGCCGTTTTCAATGATCCACCGGCCGTGCTCGACCATCAGGCCGTGGTCGATGCTCAAGTCTTCGTTGAACTGCGTCAGCGTCGCGGGCATCACGCCCTTCCATTCGATACTCATGGTTCTGTTGTCGGTTGTTAGGTTGAAATGTTAGATCGCCGTGGCCGAAGGAATGCCAAAGCGGAAGGGATCGGCGGGATCGAAGTGATAGGTCGATTCCCCCGTCACCCACGCATGCCCGGAGACACGCGGCAGCACCTTGCCATCCGGCAGGACTTCGATGCGGCCCTCGAAAACGGTATCCAGAATCCCCGCCTGCCGCCACAACTCGCCCGGAGCCAGCTTCCCGGCCGCATGCAGCGCCGCCAGCTTGGCACTCGTGCCGGTGCCGCATGGGGATCGATCGTAGGCCCGACCCGGACACATCACGAAATTCCGGCTGTCCGCCTTCGTCGGATCGGACGGAGGACCGAAGCTTTCCACGTGATCGATTTCCATTCCGCCCTCTCCCGTGATCCCTGCCGCTGCCAGCGCCGCCTTCACCGCCCAGGTGAAATCCGTCAGCGCCGCAAGATTTTCAAAGCTCACCGTCGGCCCGAAACCTTCGATCAGGAAAAACCAGTTTCCGCCCCACGAGATGTCGCCCATGACCCGACCCCAGCCCGGGACATCGACTTCCACCCCGCTGCGGTAGCGGTAACTCGGCACGTTGGCCACCGTCACCCGTCCGCCTTCCTCAAGCTCCGCATGCACCACGCCCACCGGGGTATCGATCGCATGCACTCCGGGACCGATGCGACCGAGGTGGGCCAGGGAAACCACCAGGCCGATGGTCCCATGGATGCACATGTTCAGGGCAGCCACGTTGTTGAAAAAAATCACCCCGCAAACGCATTCAGGCCGGGGAGACGGGGTGATCAAGGCACCCACCATCGCATCGTGCCCGCGGGGTTCGTTGCAGACCGAACGTCGGAAATCCTCGCATTCCTTGCGAAAAACCGATGCCTGTGTCGCCAAATCCCCAGCACCAAGATCCGGACCACCTTCGTAAACGACTCTCGTCGGCTCACCACCTGTATGGGAATCAAGGACTTTCAAGCGCATGGCGTATTCGCATCATACGCGGGGAGTCTTGAAAAAATCACCAGTCGCCGCCGCCGAATTCGACTAGTCGCCGCCGCCAATCGACTGGATGCTCCGGAATCGTCCGAAAATCTGATTTCAGATAGATTTTTACCGCCCGAACCCCTAGCCTCCTTCCCGAACGCTTTTCCACCATGCAACTCCAAAAGGCCGCAGCCATTTTCCGCAAGCGATTCGGTGAATCCATCGATGGTCTGCTCCCCGTGGCGGATCTCTTCGACAGCGTGCCGGACATTCTGATTTTCGTGAAGGATCGGAACTTCCGATACGTCGCGGTGAATGAAACCCTCGCCGCCCGCTGCGGACTGCCGGACAAGGAATCGGCCATCGGCCACACCGCCCGCGAGCTTTACCCCGCCCCACTGGCCGAAGCCTTTCTGGAGCAGGACGAGGAAATCCTCCGCACCGGCGTGGGCTTTCACGACCGCCTGGAACTCCACCTCTACCCCGGCGGACGCAGCGGCTGGTGCCTGAGCTGCAAGGAACCCATCCGCGGGAAAAACGGATCGATCATCGGCATCTGCGGCATTTCCCGCGACCTCAATGCCCCGGGCGACAAGGACACCAGCTTCGCCGCGCTCTCGCGGACCATCGATTACATCCACCGGCATTTCGACGAAGCCCTGCGCCTGCCCCAACTCGCCGAAATGGCCGGCCTCTCGGTCTATCAGTTCGACCAGCGGATCCGCTCCCTCTTCCACGTCACCGCCGGGCAGTATTTGGTGAAAGTCCGCATCGATGCCGCCTGCGAAAAGCTCGCCAGCACCAAGGACGCCATCGCCCAGATCGCGCTCGCTTGCGGCTATTCCGATCAATCCGCCTTTTCCCGACAGTTCAAGCAAGCCGTGGGTGTCAGCCCGCTCGCCTATCGCAAGCGGATGCAGGAATCCTGAGCTTTCCGGGCTTCAGGAAAATCGCCCCACCGCCATCCCGCCGATACCGCGGAAAGGCTGGTGCGCGCCTAACAGATCGGCCACGAGTCGCCCACTCACCGGCCCGAGGCTCAGCCCCATCATCGCGTGCCCGGTGGCGGCCACCACGTTGTCCACCTTGGGCACCGGTCCCAGATAGGGCACGCCATCCGGAGAAACCGGACGCAAACCCGCCCAGGGTTCGATGCCCTCGAAGTCCCTTTCGCTGAATTTCGGGAAATAGCGTGGCACGGACTTGATGATCCCCCGCACACGCAGCGGGTCCACCGATCGATCCAACCCGCCGACTTCCATCGTCCCGGCAAAGCGCAGGCTGCGCCCCATCGGGGTGATCGCCACCTTGGCCTCGGCGAAGATCGAGCATAGCTGCGGCAGTTCCGGTGGTTCCGGCAGAGTCAGTGAGTAACCTTTGCCCGCCTGCAAAGGCAGCTTCAGCCCCAGATCCCGCAGCAGGGCGGCCGACCATGACCCACCCGCCACCACGAAGCTCCCGCCGCGAAATTCGCGTCCGCCCGCTTTCACCGCCCGGACTTTTCCCCCTTCGCGGACCCACTCCGTCACCGCCACGCCATGTTCCACTTCGCCACCCATCGCCAGCACCTTCCGGCGGATGCCAGCGAGAAACCTCGCCGGATCCAAGTGGCAGTCCTGTTCCCAAAGCACCGCTCCGGCCAGATTCATCGTCACGCCCGGATCCGCTTGAGCCGCCTCCGTCGGCGAAAGCACCCGCGCCTTCACACCAATCTCCGCCGCCTCTTCCGCGACCTTGGCCTCGCCATCCAGGCCCTTGGCCGTATCGCAGAGCATCAGCAAACCCCGGGTTTCGAGACCGAAGTCGAATTCGCCCGCCAGTTCGGTGAACAGCCGCCGACTCTCCAGATTCAAGTCCCTCAACAGCTCCCGGACCCGCGCCACATGCGCCGCCGTCGAGTTCCGGTAAAACAACCAGCCCCACCTCGCCAGATCGAGGCTCACCCGCGGCTTCACATAAAACGGGCTTTCCCGGTCGAACATCCACCTCAGCCCCTTCGCCATCATCCCCGGCGCGGCCAGCGGAATGAAATGACTCGGCACCACCATCCCGGCATTTCCCACCGAGCAGTTCGACTCCTCCGGCCCCTCTCGCTCCAGCACGGTCACCGCCATGCCCTCCTTCAGGCAATAATACGCCGCACACAGCCCCACGACACCGCCACCGATGATGACCACCCGATTCTTGTCCATTCGCACCCTGAAATTAGCAGCCCCGTCTTGCCATTCTTGAAAGCAAACACTTCCCAATCCCCCATCCCGCAGCCTCGGGACGCCCGGATGTTTCGGGGCGCTCGACAGCGCGCCTGACCCCATGCATGCTTTCTCCATGCTTCGCGCTGCCCTCGTCATCGGCTTCCTCAGCCTCCTTCAGCCGGCCCTCGCCGGCACCCGCATCGCCGGGGTCCGTGTGGACGAAATTTTCAACCGCCTCAAAGCCACCCAAGACCTCGAAGTCCGCACCGCCGCCGCCCGCGTCGCCGTCAACAAAGACCCGCGCCTCGCCGCTTACCGGGAATCGCTCGCCGAACTCGAAGCCCTGCAGAAAAAGATCATCGAAGTCTCCCGCGCCGGCGGACCGGATGCCCTGCCACTCCAGCGGCTGCAGCGCGAATTCGCCGTCAAACGCGGCGAGGCTTTCACCCTGCAACGCGAGTTCGATGAGTTCCGCGCCCGACGCACCCAGGAAATCAACGAGGAGTACGTCACCGCCGCGGAGAAACTTCTCGCCGAGATCCACCGTAAAGCGGTCGAAGTCGCCGAAAAAGAGGGAGTCGATCTCGTCCTCGATACCGGCGGCAATACCAACACCAGCATGTCATTCGTTCTCTACGCCAAAGCCCCCGTCGATCTCACCGAGCAGGTCATGGCAGGATTTGAAATGGCCCCGGAGACCCCGCCTGCCGACCCCAGTGCGCCCGCCACCGCCGGTGCCGAGCCGACCGAACCCTGATTTTCCCCCGCCACCATGGAAACTTTCCTGGAAATCCTAAAAAGCCAATTCGTTTGGGGCCTCGCCCTCGGTCTCCTCATCGCCGGCTTCATCTGGAAGAACGCCTTCGCCACCAAGCTCCGCCTCGCTCGCGACGTGCGAAGGTTGGAAAATGAACTCCGCGAACTCCAGGGCCACCTCAACACCCAGTTGAAAATCAACGCCCAGGGAAATCAGAAGGTCGAGCAGGAGACCCAAACCCTCCGCGAACAAAACGAAAACCTCCGCATCACCGTCGCCACCCTCCAAAACAAACCCGGCCGGGCCGAAATCCGCCAACTCCACATCATGGAGTCCGCCGTCCGCCAAATGCGCGAACAGGCCCCCGGCTTCGCCCCCGCTTGGGAAAAAGCCCTGCGCGACGCGGAAACGGATTTCGAAGCCGCCGAGGGCGGACTCCGGAAATTGGTCCGTCGCGTCATGCCCGGCATCGGACTCCAGCCATCCGCCAACATCGGCACTACGGAAAAAACCGAAGAGGACTGACGCGCCTCCCGTATTGCTGTCGCAACTCGTGGTTGCCCTCGGCACGATTCCTCGTTTTTTTCCACGGGACGTACCGGTGACCCCGCCATGAAATCCACTCCCCCACCCGACGAAGATCTTTGCCGCCTCCTCGACCTTGCCGGTCCCGACTGGGCGGGAAATCGACCCTGGGTGGCCACTCCGCCGGACAAATCGAAACAGGGAGACGGCTTCATCGTCGATGGCCCGGGCTTTGTTTACCGCTGGGAACTCCACGCCGGACCGGTCCTTGTGAGCTTTCTTGGCGATGGCCGCCACGCCCTGCACAACGATCCCGGCCACATGCTCGCCATTTCCGCCGCCCGCGGTGAACTCCGCGTGCAGACCCCGGGCCGCGATCCCATTGCTGTCGGTGGCCTCGACCCTGCGGCTTACCACCGCATCACCGATCTCCTCGTCCAGGTTGCCTCGCTGGGAACCAAGGCCACCTGGCAGCTCAGCCTCGGCACCGTCGGTGCCGCCATGCAGCTCGCCGCCCTCGCCCACGCCGCCGCCAGCCAAGGCGGAGAAACGGATTCGGAAAGCCGGAAGTCCCAAAAGAAAGACCAACTCGTCACCCAACTCCACGAGTGGCTCGGGCCCAATCTCCGCAAGTCGGTCAAACTCAGCGATGCCGCCTCTCGTTTCGACAAGAGCCCGCGCCAGCTCATCCGCATTCTCAAGGAAACCACCGGCACCGGTTTCGCCGAGCATCTCAACATGCACCGGCTCATCTTCGCCCGCTCGCTGCTCATGCGCACGGCCCAGTCGGTCCAGGAAATCGCTTCCGCTTCCGGCTTCAACAGCCGCGAACAATTCATCCGTTCCTTCAACAAGGCCTTCGGCTGGACACCCCTCCAGTTCCGCAAAGCCTGGAACAAAGCCTCCCTCTCCAAAGGCGATCTCGCCCCGCTCTGCCTCGTCACCGAACGCAGCGAAGTCCATTGGGCCGATCCTGCCGATGTCGTCGTCAGCCCCGCCGATGAGCAGGCCGGCGAACCTCACACGGTCATCGTCGCCAATGCCCTTCACGAAATCGTCGAACTCTTCTGGATCAGCCCCAACGGCAAAAGCACCCGCATCGATGTCATCGAACACGGCGGCATGAGCTTTGTCACCCGCGACCGCGGCGGCTCCGCCTGGCAAATCCTCGCCCCCGGCTCCGGATATCGCGCCACCTTCGTCACCCCGGACGACCACGCCATCGCCATCGTCCGCTAAGAAGCAGGAACACGGGGCAGCCGACATAACTCTGCGCCCCCATCAATCCCCGCGGGGTTTTTCAGGAATGACCACGCCCTCGCGGCGGATGTCATGGCATCCCTCATCGGCTCTCTCGGCTTTGCTCTCCCATCGATCGGACGGCGGCCGGCTTTGCCTTTCCTGATGCCTGCCGCAGCCCGGTCCCGGCAGAGCACCTCCGCACCAAGCTGGCACCCACCTCTGGCCATCCGCCAATCTAACAGATTTCTCATCGCAAGCCCCTCCCGACTTCCGCGCAGAGTCCGAAATCGGAAAACACACCGCCCGTCGTCGATACATTCCGAAAGCGAATTCTTTCCTATATCTCATCCATCATTGGAGATTCTTGCCTTCATGTTTTCCTCCCTCCAGGTCTCCCGTGAAGTCGTGATGGCTTAAGCGATGAGTTTATGAAATACTCCGAGAATCAACTTATGTTTTTGATGAAGTTGATAGATCAGAACCCAAAAACCCAAAACCATGATCAAATCCATCATTGGCCATTTGGCCATCGCAACTGCATTCACCACATGGGCAAGTTCTGCCCAGCTTGAACTGAACAACGGCACGCTCAAGATCCGGACCGACAACACCTACGGAGGCTCCATCGTCTGGCTGTCCACAGCGGGAAGCAATTTCAATCTGGTAAACATCCACGACCGAGGCCGGGAAATCCAACAATCCTATTACGCTGGAGCCAATCGGACACGCCCCGGCCAGATTTCCAATTACAGCCCGTGGTCATGGAATCCGGTTCAAGCCGGCAGCTATACCGGCACCGCTTCGATTGTTGATTCCTTCTCCCTCAACAACGGCATTCTCTACTCATGGACGCGCCCGAAACTCTGGGACGTGCCGAACGAAACCGCCCAGGCCGTGATCAAACAGTGGACACAATTCGAACCCAACATGTCCCAGGTGATTCGCGTGACCAATCAACTCGTCTGCCTGCGTTCCAGCAATGACGCCTGGGGTGGCCCCGTGAACCGCCACCAGGAATTGCCAGCCTGTTATTTCATCCGCGCCCTCAACCGCGCCAAGATCTACAACGGAAACGGATCATGGAGTGACTATAATTATCCTTTGCTCGCCCCCGGCGGCGGCTGGGGAAGGCCGAACCCACCGAAAAAAGCCATGGCTTTTTTCCTTCAGAATGATTTCGGCGTCGGCATTTACAGCCCCACCGCAAATACCTCATGGAACTGCGGCGCCACCGGAACCTCAGCCTCCACCGACCCCAATCACCCTGATACCATGCACGTGGCACCCATCCGCACGGTGGCCCTGGATCGCAATACCCAGTTCACCTATCATTACTGGATCGTGATGGGCAATCAGTCCACCATTCAAACCCGCTTCAACCAACTCCTCAGCCTCTATCCGAACGGCTGACCGATCTCGATCCACGAGCCGCGGCGATCCATCGCCGCGGCTTCTTCATGTACAGGAATCCATCAAGGCACCGGCACGGCGCGGATGCGGGCAAACTTTGCCACATCCCCGCTGGCATCCCGCAAGGTAACCCGCTCCCAGCCCCCGGCCAGGGGAACCACCGACAAGACCGTGCCGCCGGGGATCCAGGGACCGTTCAGGCTGTAAGCCCATTCCGCGATCGGCTGAAGATCCATATCGCTGCTGCTGTCCTGCCTGCGGTGGAAAGTGATCGTCAGTTTCCCGGCGTTCATCCCGGCCTGGGGGTGAATGGAACCGCCGTGAACCGGACCGACTCCCGAGCCGGAATTCGGATCGCCGCCCAGAACATATTCGAGGGCATTGACCAGACCATCCGCATCGGGATCGGCATCGGAACCGGCGATGGCATCATTCATCACCACCGCCGCATCAAATTGCTCGGCGCGCCAGCGGGCCTGATTGCCGATGGCAAAATACAAGGGCGAAGCCGGGCTCGGTCCGGTCGGGTTCGTTTGACCCGGACCAAGGAAGGCACTTGCCACAATCCTCACGCGCCACAGGCCCTTCTTCGAGAAGCCCCAACTGACATGGGTGTGGAAAGCGGGTTTATTGAAGGCATCCGCCGCCGTGATTCCATCCGCGGTGGCAAAAATCACCGCGCCATCATCCCTAAACATCGTGAAATGGCCGCCAGGCGGACCATCCACGCCTAACAGGCTGAGGCGGACGACCCCACTGAAGACGCCCGTCTGGGTGTCCCCCAACCCCAACCAAGCTCCTTCGTAACCACTCGGGATCGACTCAGGAAAGATCCACAGCGGTTCTTCCTCGGCCACACCGAGGATGTCCCAAAAATCGCCCTCAGGACGAGTGAATCGAATCCCCTCATCCGCAAAGAAATCACCATCCACCCCGGGAAAGTAGTGCTGACCCGCCGCCACGAGGCCGATGGGTGATGGCGCATCCAAAGACCAGGACCATTGCCCGTTGAGGTAACGCGGCAGGATGTCGATGTGCCCGTTCATCGGAGCCAATTCCCCAAGCGCCATCCCCGGTGCCATCCATAGCACGCTGAAAATTCCCTTCATCATGACTTCAGGTCCCCGGAGGCTTGGCAATGTTTTCGCCGCTTTCGATCCTCTTCCTCACGTCCGCCGCCAGCCAGGACTCCACCCGGCCATCGGCAAAAAGGTAGTTGGATCGATCCTTGTGCCGGTCCGGCGAAATATCCCGGGTCACCGCCGACCACGATGCCCAGAGTTCACTGTGGGTGTGATCGTTGCCCCCGGAAATCCCGACGTCGTCCGAACACACAAAAGCCAGCAGGGTCCGCCCCGGCTGAGGCAGGTTCTGGGGTCGATTCAAGGACCGGCCCATGGGCCGACCGAAAGGATCTTTTTTCGGCACAAAGACGAAGCTGTTGAGAATGTAGCTCGTTCCTTCCGCCTTGAGCCGCTCTTCCCGCTTGGGATCGGCCGGGCAGATGCGCGTCTTGTCGTAATCGTCCAGATAGGGTTCCAGCGCCGCGATCCAGGCACGATCGAGATTCTCACTATGCGTCGTTTCCGGATAAGTCCCGTGCTCGCCGGCATACAGGTGGAGGCCCGAGCCAATCTGCCGGAGGTTGTTGGAGCAAGCCACCTCCCGCGCCCTCGCGGTCGCCTTTCCCGCCACGGAAAAGGCCGCGACGGAGAGCGCCGCCACGATCACCACAGCCACCAGCAGCTCGACGAGGGTGAATCCCCTCGCTGCCTGGATCGGGCTATTGCCGCGGCGCAACGTCATGCAAGGGCGATAATGCCGAAGTCGTGCTCTTGCAAGTATTATGCGTTTTTGATGAAGCACGGCGATCCTCATCGCTGCCGCTCTGCCAGCCATGTGGCCGCCCGTTTGGCGTAATAGGTGAGAATGATGTCAGCCCCCGCCCGCTTGATGCCCATCAGGGACTCCAGCGCCACGGCCCTGCCATCCACCCAACCGGAAGCCGCCGCGCTTTCGATCATGAGATACTCCCCGCTCACCTGGTAGGCCGCCACCGGCAAAGTGGTGCTTTCCCTGACCCGGGCAATGATGTCGAGGTAAGGACCGGCGGGCTTCACCATCACCATGTCCGCCCCTTCCGCTTCGTCGAGGCCGACCTCCCGGATCGCTTCACGGGCATTGGCCGGATCCATTTGATAGGTTTTCTTGTCACCCGCCTTCGGCGCGGAATCCAGCGCCCCGCGGAAGGGACCGTAAAAAGCGGAGGCATACTTCGCGGAGTAACTCAGGATCCCCGTGTCTTCGAAACCTTCGGCATCCAGGGCATGGCGGATCATCGCCACCCTGCCATCCATCATGTCACTGGGCGAAACAAGATCCGCTCCGGCCTCGGCATGGCAGAGCGCCTGGCGGCAGAGGGCTTCCACCGTTTCGTCATTGAGGATCCGCGGCATCCCGGCTTCGTCCCACTCGACGAGGCCGTCGTGCCCATCGGCATTGTAGGGGTCCAGCGCCACATCGGTGATCACGCAAAGCCCCGGCAAGGCTTCCTTGAGAGCCCTGACCGCGCGCGGCACCAGCCCTTCCGGATTCCAGGCTTCTTCCGCACCCGGGGTTTTTTGATCATCGGAAATCGCCGGAAAAAGCACCACCGCCGGCACCCCGGCCTCCCAGACCTCCCGCGCCTCAACCACCAGGCCGGCCAGTGACCAGCGCACGCAGCCGGGCATCGAGGGGATCGGGACATCGTCCGTGCCATCATGCACGAAAAGAGGTTGCACGAAATCCGTGGGGCTCAGAACGGTCTCACGCACCAGCGAACGGATGGCGGGAGTGCGGCGGTTGCGACGGGGGCGAAGGTGCATGGCGGTATCAGCGGGGTTGAAGTTCGTATCCCTCACGGCCGTCTTTGACCGTCCAGCCAAGTTCGGCAAGGGCGTCACGCAGGGTGTCGGATTTCGCCCAATCCTTCGCTGCCCGCGCCGCCCAGCGTTCTTCTGCCATGGCTCGGACCTCCTCGGGGATTTCCACCTCGCCCACTTCCTCGGGCAGCGTCAGGCCCAGCGCCCGCAGCACGCGTTGCATCGCCGCCAGCGCCGCGGCGGCTTCCGGCCCGGCCAAGCCCGAGGAATCCCGCAGTCCGGTGAAAAGCCCGCCAAGCGCCCCCGGGGTGTTCAGGTCATCATTGAGCGCGTCCCAGGCACTTTGGAAGGGACCGAAATCCACCGCCTGAAGCACATGCCCCTCGCCCGCCCTGGCCGCCAGCGCCCGTGCGCCCTTGGCGAGTTTCGCCAGGGCCTCGCGTGCGGCCGAAAGGGAATCGAGGGTGAAGTTCAGCGGCTTGCGGTAGTGCCCGCCGATCAAAACATAGCGCACTTCCATGGCCGTGTGCCCCCGCGCCGCGAGATCCGCCAAGGTGTAAAGATTGCCCAGGGATTTCGACATTTTCCCGCCATCCACCATCAAGTGGGTGATGTGGAACCAATGCGCGGCAAAATGCCCGCCGCAGGAGCACCGACTTTGGGCAATTTCGTTTTCGTGGTGGGGAAACACCAGGTCCACTCCGCCGGAATGGAGGTCGAAATCCGCACCGAGATACTCCCGAATCATCGCCGAGCACTCCAGATGCCAGCCAGGACGACCCTCGCCCCAGGGCGATTGCCAGAAATTCTCCCCATCCTCCGGACGACGTGCCTTCCAAAGTACGAAGTCCGCCACGCTGTCCTTTTCATACTCATCGGAGTTCGCCCGGGCCTCCTGGGTCTTGCCCAGCGCCAACTCCCGCGTGTCCAGATGGCTCAAACGACCGTATTCCGGAAAGGAATCGATGCGGAAATACACCGATCCATCCGCCGCCGCATAGGCGTGACCCTTTTCCACCAACTCCGCGATCATTGCGATCTGCTGCGGGATGTGCTCCACCGCCCCCGGCTCCACATGCGGGGCAAGGCAGTTCAGCGCTTCGCAGTCGGCATGAAATTTCCCTTTCCACCCATCCGTGAATTCCTTCAAGGGCAAGCCCGCCGCCTGGGAATCACGGATGGTCTTGTCGTCCACGTCCGTGATGTTCCTCACATGCAGGGTGCGCACTCCGGAGGTCTCCAGGACCCGCCGGAACACGTCCTGAAGCACGAAAGTCCGGAAATTCCCAATGTGCGCCGGCCCGTAAACCGTGGGACCGCAGCAGTAAAACCGGAAGCTCGTGCCATCCATCGGGCGCAACTCCCGCATCTCGCGGCTCAGGGTGTCGAACAAACGCATGACGCCCCTTAACGGCACCCGCCCCCCATTTCAACCGCCACGGCGAAAGTTTCTTCGCCCACCCCTCTCAAGGCTCGATCCGCACCTGACGCATCGTCAGCTCTCCCGCCCCTTCAATCACTTCCACGTCCATCCGCAGGGATGACGATGGCAGCGATGCCCCATCGGCCGATCCCACCTCACCCGCACCCCAGGCAGCCCACGCCGCTGCGCACAGTCCAAGGCCAAGAAACAAAAATCTCACGGGCGACACGCCCCGGATTGTGTCTAGGACCCGATGAAGATCAAGAAAATTTAAATAAATTGCCGGATGGGGTTAAAAATTTATCCGATTCGCCCCCGCTCGCATCCGGACCATGTCGGATCCCAAGGGATCACTTCAAATCGACCATCTGCCCCGCTGCATCGAGCCGCTGACGGAGGAGCACACGGTCGATGTCCTGAAGCGGCACTCCGGAATCGAGAGCGAGATCAGCCGCGATCGCCGCGGACTGACCAAGGATCATGAAGACCGGCTCCATGCGGATCGACCCATACGCCGCGTGCGTGGCGGAAAGACAAACTGGCACAAGGAGATTGGCACACTTCCCCTTCGGAGGCACCACGGCCCCGTAGCCGATGGGATAGGGTCCGCCTGGCGGCACCTGCACATCCCCCTCGTTGCGGACATGACCCTCCGCATCCACGTAGCGACGAACGTGGTGGGAATCGATGTTGTAGCTGCCCATGCCAATCGGATCCGGCGTGGCTAGCCGTCGCCGCACATGCCTTTCGGTCATCACGAAATCCGAGCGCATCCGTCGTGCCTCGCGAATGTAGAGCTGCCGCGGCCAGTTTCCATGATCCTTGAACTCATCCGCCGCCAACCCCCACGAAGCGATGCCATCGCGGATCCCTTCGGGAACCCTCGGATCATTCGCCATGAACCACAGCAGGCCCTGCTGATAGCGTCGATGTTCCTCCACGATGGCCTTGCGACGGAGGTAGTCCGCCTCCGGATAGTCGTGATTCATGCCGATGAAGTCGAAAGAGAATCCGCCGTGATTGTTGGAATCGGTCTTCTGATTCGGCATGGGATCGAACTTGCGACTCACTTCCCGCCAGTCCGACCAGCCTGCCTGAAAATAGCGCAAGAGAAGCTCATAGTCGGCCGGATCATATCCCTCCGGCTTGGGAAAGGGAACGCGGTTGTCGGGATGCCGGCTCAGGCACAGGCGGAAACAGTAAGCCTGCACGCGGGAATCCGCATCACCATCGTTTCCCGGAGGCGAGGGGTCGATACCACTCAAAAGCCCGCTCTGCGGATCTCCGGGGACCTTGTAGGGGTCCACCGGGTGCTTGAATTGATGACTCACCGCCTTTGCCGTCTGGATGCCATTGAGGGTCTCGCCATACTCCGCGTTTGCCTCCCGCCCCACCCGATAGGGCACTCCCGCGGCCGCCATCAGATCCCCTTCATAAGTCGCATCCATGAAAATGTGCCCGTGAATCTCGCGCCCTGAAAGCATGCAAATCCGCCGGATGCGTCCCTCCTCAAGGGTCACTCCCTTCTCCCGGTCAAGCCATTGCCCGTGGAGAACCTCGATACCCGCATCCTTCAGCCAGCGATCGAAAATCCCCTGCGCGACATGGGGCTCAAAGGTCCACATCACTTGCCCGACGTCATCGATGAGCTTTCTCCCCTTCGCATAACTCTCCCGCGACTCGCGGGTCCATGCAGCATCCTCGCGATAATGCTTCCACACCTCACGGTAAAAATCCCGCGCACGCCCGCCGATGGCTTCGGTCTTCCCGGCATCCGTCCAGCCGAGGCCATTCGTGGTCATCCCACCCACGTGATCCTCCGGGCAGACGATGATCGCTGTCCTGCCACAGGCATCCGCCTCGATCGCTGCCGTGATGGCGGCCGGAGTGGACCCATAGATCACCAGATCATAAGGCTCGACCGCTCCAACCGCAGCGAGAGCTGTTAGAAAAACCAGCCAGCCATGAAATCTCATGCGGCACGGGACGTGCGGTGGCAGATTCTTCTTTCACCGCGCGAAAGTTTGCGCCGCTCTCAGCGGACCTTGGATCTCCAGCGTCGATGGTCTTTCTCCACCTCCTCGCCCCAGTCGCCATACCACGCGTATCCGAGCCGACGCTCCTTGCCCACCTTGGCGAGATCGAAGACTTTCACGCCATCCCGATCACAAAACATCGGACGACCGGACTCGATGTCATAAAACCTCGCCCACAGCGGGCCGGCAGAATCATCGGCCACAATTCTGCCCTCGCGCCGTTCATAGCGGAAACCTTCGATCTTCGATTTCTCAAACCACTCGACTCCCGCCTCGATGGCATCGCGGATGTTTTTGTTAGGGTCCGGCAGGGTCATGAGAAAGCGCAGAATGCCCGCACTTTCCGCCCCGCTCAGAGACGGCAGCTCATAGCTCCGGGCCAGCACCGGCTCCAGGCTTTCGGCATCGTGCTGCGCGCACCAGACCGTTTTGCGTCCATCGATCTCGATCTGGCATCGCAGGATGCAGTCGATGCCCTTCTCCACTGCCTTGGCAGCGGCATTCTTCCTCTTGTGATCGAGCCAATCCCATTCCGCTGAATCACGCAGGAGTTCGAGAAGACGCACCATCGTTCCATCGTTGAAAGTCACGTGGCGGTGGTAACCTTTGCCCGGCGGATAGTACTGCGGCCACCCCCCATGCGGATACTGCGCCTCGATGATGTGATCGAAGCCCTTCAGGAAGGCATCGCGGCTTTTCTCATCGGCCGTGATTTCCCAGTCCCTCGCCAGCAACCTCAGCTCGCCGGTGGTGGCCTTGTTGTCAAAGGTGCCTTCCAACTTTCTACGGTTTCCCTCGTAGATCTTGCGGGTGGTGTCCTCATTCTTCGGCCAGGCACCGGTTTCCGCCTGCCATGAAAGCACCCGCTCGATGGTTTCCCGACCCTCTTCGCTGCGGAACCATCGATCCGGCTTTTTCAGGCAAGACCAGGCATCCGCCCACGCGAGAGGTGCGGACATGAGCAGCCATAGACTGCCCTGGAGGATCGAAGGGCGAAAAATCTTCATGGCCTAAATCCGCCAGATTTCGTGATGGCTGACAAGTCCCCCGAGCGGAGGATGGATGAGCCACCTTCACTCCAGTTTCGGCAGTCGCCACGGAGGCGTCTCCTGGAGGCAGTTGACGGTCGGTGTCTTGGTCGTCGGATGAAGAAATGCCAGCGCCAGTCCGCGCATCCCATCCGTGGCCTGCCACACCGTGCTGCTGATCACCTCCCATTCCCCGTCGCGATTCTTCAGATAAAAACGGACAGTGGCCTGGTTCAGGGCATTGACCTTTTCCGGCAGATCCAGCACCGCCATCTTGCCCGAGGCAATCTCCGCCGCGCGCTCGCCAATCGTGAAGCGGGCATCGGTGGGCGTGAGGTTGTAGATCCTCGTGGAACCCATGGGGAAACTGCTCTCGCTTTCATCCATCAGGCTCACGCGGTAAGGCATGTCCTTGTCCCCGGAGGGAAAGAAAATCGCAAGCTGTCGCTCGCCCCCGGGCGATTTCGCTTCAGCCACGACACGAAATGCCGGTTTCCCCGCTTCGGCATCCTCCACCGGAACGGCAAATCGCAGGATGCCATCCTTCACACTAATCTCCACGGCATCCGAGAATGCCGAGGTGAAAAGCTTCACCGGCACACCGCTTTCCTTGCCTTCGGGACCCTGGAGAACCTGGACCTCGCGGATGTCATCGACGTGCTGGAAACAAAGCGTGCGGAGCGAGACCTTGCCATCGTTCTGCGCGAACGCGGCAAGGGTCATGCAAAGGAAGACGGCGAGCGGGCGGAGATTCATGGCTGGGCAAAGGAAATCAGAGCGCCTCATCAGGAAGCCAGCGGAAAGAGATGACTTCCATGCGGCGACCGAAATTGCGGTTCACCACCGACTCCAGTTCAGGGCCTGAACCATTGACCGCGGCAGGGGTTTCCGGCTCGTCCTTTGGATCGAGATAGGCAGGCACCCGTTGAATCACCGCTTCACAAGTCGCCTTGGCCAGCACCCTCCCGGTCGTATCGCGGGCTTCCCCATAGGCGCGAATGACAAAGGTGTCAGACCGCACCGTCAGGGCGGAGCCGATGGCCGAGAGCAGATCTCCCTGGGTCAGGAACGCGGCACCGGAAGACTCGGTGTCACCCTCGGCAGCCTTCGGGTTCGGATACTCATATCCGATCGAGTTTTCGGCCGTAACCATGCGGGCGCCGGTGATTGAGGAATTGTTGTTCAGACCCGCCTCCTCGATCGCCTCCTGCAAGGCCCCGCGAAGCGATTCTTCGGAAGTCTGCGCACCCGGTCGGCGATTCACGAACTCGCCCATGGAAAGGAAGGGACCGCGCTCGCGAATGACTTGCACGATGCGGTTCGCCAGCGTGTCGATTTCCGCATCGGTCAACTCCCGGAAACCGCCCCAGCGCGTCTGGTTGTTCGCTTGCGATGGCGTCTTCATCACCCCCGCCGGCCCATCGAGCAAACGTGGAAAAGACGTGCCATCCGTCGCGACATCGCGCGGCGTCATCGCCACCGGTGCGCGCCCGCCGCCTGCCGGTGGCGCGGCGATGGGAATGGCTTTCCCCCTCAGCGAGGACAGCACCGCCCGCCATGCTTCCACCGAGGTCGAATGAACGTTGAAGGCCCCTTTCAAAGTCGCGTGTGCCGCCGATCTTTTCCAAGCATCTGTGGAGGCAAACTCTGCAGCCACAGCATCCTTCGGCCGTCCGTCGGACCAACGCTGCACTCGCGGATTCAACGGGACCGGGTCGCCATCGAGAAACGCCGTGGTGTCCGCACCGGGACGGATGCCCGAAAGCCAGTAGCGATCCCACAAGGTGCGATTCGCCAACCAGGCATGATCCGCCACGCCAACTCGCGAACCCAGAACTTTATCGGAGTTCACCAAGGGATGGGCAAAAGACTCACCCACGGTGTAGGGGGGGTTGGAGGGATAACCACTGCCGGCAAGATGGGCATGACGGAAATCCGCAAGATTCGTCATCGGGGCCCGCGGAACCTGGAACGAGGGATAGTGAAGCAAGCCGGTTCTCGCCGACCAACCGGAGAAGAAGAAGGCACGCGGATCATCGGCGGAGAAAACCTCCAGCGAACCCACCGTGTTCGCCCCCTGTCCATTCACCGGCAGGAAGGAAAGCTCCATGGGCATCTGGGCCGGATGCGCGGTGGTGATGTCCATGTCGAGCACATGATTGGCAAAGGAATAATCCCGCCCCGGTTTGGTTGGATAAATCGAGTCCTGCGAAGTCCGCGCCGCAAGAGTGAACATCGCAAACTGCTTCGGACCCGTCCAGTTTTCCACCGGCACGTTTTCCACGTTTGGCTGATACAGCTCGTTGACCGCCCAGGGTTTCTCCCTGCGGATCGGATAGCTCACCTTGCCGATCGATGGATGAGCCCCACCTTCCATGGCCTCAATCAATCGGTCACGATCGCCATAGCGGTAGCGGAAGATACCCAGCGGTCTTTCGCGGCGGTTGATCGTCGCGTTGATTTCTACAGAGAAACTGTCGGCGGGTTGGCCTGTTTGCTCAATCGTCGGGATGACGGGAGTGAAAGCGACATCAATGATATCATTGCCCCGGACCCCGAAGACTCCGAGGTTGGAATTGTCCGGCGTGCGACCTGCCCCCGCAGGTGCCAGCCAGTCGACGATGAACCCACTGTTGTAGTTCCAACCGCCCCCTGTGGTCATTGACAAAGTCTTGCTGTTTGCAAGATCAGCTTCATCCCGCCACAGGTAATTTACCATAGAACCCCACCGCGTTCCTGGAGGATGATTCACCCCAAAAATGCGAGCCTCGCCGGGGGCCAGAGTCACGCGTGGACTCGATCCACTTCCTTGAGACGCCACTAGGGTTGCGGTGAATCGATCTTCCCAATTTGTCCTACCTTCAGTAGGAACATGAAATTGACTTAACAAGCCAGGTCTCAAGGTCTGCGCCACACCGTTGCGGAAAAATTGGAAGCCCAGTGGAAGATGCGCAAACGTGATCTTCATGTTATCCACCGTCACGGGCACCGTGTAGGGATTGTAAAGCGTCACCACCGGAGTGTAGATCAGATAGACCATGTAGTTCCGCCGTTCGTCACCGGTGCGACTCGGAATCGTGGTGTTCCAGTGCGGGTGCGCTTCTCGCGAAACGAGAGAGAAGGCCACATTCACACGAGTCACCACGGGCGCAATCACCGACCCATCAACAGCTCCGGGATTGGGAATGTTCGCCCGGGTGCGCCGATCCACCTGAACGGGGTTGTAGCGCGTGGGGGTCGTCGTGATCATCGGCGTGGACAGACTCGCCGTGCGGGCAAGCCGATAAAACTCTCTCAACTGGGAAAGATAAGGATCGCTCGGCGACAGAGGCGATTTCGGATCATCGGAATAAACCCGTACCGCTGCAAGTTCGGCGGGCATGGCGGCGGCTTCGAATGCCAGCGTCAGGTCCTGTTTCAAGCCCCCTCTCACCACATCTGTCATCAACCCCTGCGACCATGGAGTGATGTCCAGCGAGCTTTCCTGATAGACATTCCTGTCCGTCGCCACCATCGCCCCCTGCTCGTAGCTCACCAGCTTGGCGGCAGACGCGGCGTTCGGCACGTAATCGGTCATGCCCGGAAGCCGGTCCGATGCGGCCCGCTCCGGACTTTTCAGACGGGTCAGCCTCTCCTGCGCCGTTTCACCTTCATCCACGGGCAGGTCATAGCGGGCCTTGACGCCCTCTTCCATCGTCACCCAGGCCATCCCGCCCGTGTCGCCCACCTTTTGGATCGCCGCCGCAACGTCGCGGGCATCGTCATCGAAATCCAACAGGGTCGCCCGACCACTCCCGGAGCGCATGCCCGGAGGCGCACCTCCACCCGAAGAGCCGATGCTGTCCGAAGCCAACCAACCCATGAACTCTCCGTCGGCTTCAGTCGTCGTCCGGGAACCCGCCCGAGGGGCGGCAGTCACTGCGGGTGAACCCGGATCGATCCTCCGGGACTCCCATACGCCGGTCAGCGCCCGGCTGGAACCACTGCTCACCAAATCCGCAGGCGCGGTAATCCTTTGGTCAGGACCCGCCGCTTTTTGCAGTTGGCCGATCGCCAGCATCAGCGCCAGGCGGGCATTCGCACGCGCCTGCTGCATCGCATCACCATTCTTCGAGGCCCGGATGGAAACGGTGGAAAGGGAAATCAATCCGACGGCCAGCAGCGATAGCAGGACCATCATCGAGATCGTGATCACCAACGAAAATCCCGAGGAATGTTGCCGGGCACGCCGCACGGGCACTCGGATCCGAATCGACGCACAAAGTTTTTTCATTGCAAATCTGGGTTGGTTTTGACGAAAAAATGCACGCGCCCCGTTTACATTGCAAATACAATTTCCGCCTGACCTGCCTCTTTCCGTTTCAATGTCGGCAAGTAGGCGAATCTGACAAAAAAGTTAGCATTTCTCGGTTCGGCGCTCTCCGCTTGCCCCTTCGGACCCGCCCCCCTAGGCTCGCGCCCATCATGATCGTCGAGCCCAAGATCCGCGGATTCATCTGCACCACCGCCCACCCTGAAGGCTGCGCCCAACACGTCGCGGACCAAATCGCCCTCGTTCGCAGCCGCGGCCCCATTTCCGACGGCCCGAAAAAGGTCCTCGTGGTGGGATCTTCCACCGGATACGGCCTGTCCTCACGCATCGCGGCCGCCTTCGGCTGCGGCGCCGCCACCATCGGCGTCTTTTTCGAAAAACCCGGCGAAGAACGCCGCACTGGCACCGCCGGATGGTACAATTCCGCCGCGTTCGAAAAGGAAGCGGCCGCCCAAGGTCTTTACGCCCGATCCTTCAATGGCGACGCCTTTTCCGATGAAATGAAGGCCACAGTGATCGATGCCATCCGCGCCGACCTCGGCCAGATCGATTGCGTCATTTACTCCCTCGCTTCGCCCCGCCGCACCCACCCGAAGTCCGGAGAAACCTTCAAGTCCTGCCTTAAGCCCATCGGCCAGTCCTACACCAACAAAAACCTCAACACCTCGACCAAGGTGGTGGATGAGGTAAGCATCGAACCCGCCACCGAGCAGGAAATCGCCGATACCATCGCCGTGATGGGTGGCGAGGACTGGGAAATGTGGATCGATGCCCTCCAAGCCGCCGGCGTGCTTGCTCCCGGCGTGGTGACCGTTGCCTACTCCTACATCGGACCCGAAGTGACCTGGCCCATTTACAAAAACGGCACCATCGGCGCCGCCAAGGAGGACCTCGAAAGGGCCCAGAGGGCGCTCGATGAAAAACTCGCTTCCCTCCAAGGCAAAGCCTGGGTCTCGGTCAACAAAGCGCTGGTCACCCAAGCCTCCTCCGCCATCCCGGTCGTTCCTCTTTACATCTCGCTCCTCTACAAGGTCATGAAAGCCCGCGGCAGTCATGAGGACACCATCGAGCAGATGGATCGACTCTTCCGCGATCGACTCTTCGGCGCGTCCCAACCGCAGCCCGATGAAGCTGGCCGAATTCGGATTGATGACTGGGAAATGGCCCCCGAGGTCCAGGCCGAAGTCGATGCCTTATGGAAAAAAGTCGATAGCTCGAACCTCCTCGAACTCGCCGATGTGGATGGCTACGAAAGCTCTTTCCTCCGCCTCTTCGGGTTCGGCCTGAAGGGTGTCGATTACTCCGCGGAAACCGATCCCTCGCTTCAGGTTCCCTCCTTGGGCTGAGACATCCGCAAGAGGTTCATCTCTCCCGTGATCCCGTAGTGGCAGCATGCGCTGAAAACCGGCATCATCGGGCGAGATGAAACGCTTCTCCCCCCTACTGGCGTTCGGTCTTCTGCTGGCAGCTTCCGGCATGACCCCGGCTCCCTCGTGCCCACCCGTGGATTCTTGCCCCATTCTCGTGGCGAGGGAACATCGGCTGATGTCGAGCGAATGGCAGAACCTCGTCTTCCGCCAGTTGCTCCTCGGCACCATCTCCCATCGCGACCAAATTCGCTCGATGCAGCGTCGCTTCAACCGCCCTGTCGCCTGCTGACTTTGCTCGCCCCGGACAGGCGCGTCCCAAGCAGGAATCAAACTGTCATAAACTCCGGGTTTCTCGAAAAACCCATGACAGATTCTGACTCTTTCGTCGGTATCCGGTCGGCAATGAAGTTTCTGCTGGCCCTCGGTTTCGTTTTGTTTCCCGCACTCGCCCACGCCGCGCCCAAAGCGCCGGTCGATGGGGAGCGTATCGTCATGATCGGCAATGGTTTGGGCGAACGCTTCCTCGATCACCCCTGGTTCGAAACCGAACTCCATCTCCGCTACCCCGCCCTCAACCTCGTGGTGCGCAATCTTTGCCGCCCGGGCGACACCCCGAGTTTCCGGCCCCACCCCTCACGGAACTCCCAGTGGGCCTTCCCCGGCGCGGACAAATTCCGCCCCGAGTATTCCACCCACCAGGGAAATGGCGAGCACCCGACCCCGGATCAATGGCTCCAAACCGTTCAGGCCGATACGATTTTCGCCTTTTTCGGCTACAATGAATCCTTCGCCGGACCCGAGAAGCTCGATGCCTTCAAGGGCGAACTCGATGCCTTCATCACCCACACTCAGGCACAGAAATACAATGGCGAGTCCGCCCCGAGGCTGATCCTCGTGTCCCCCATCGCCTTCGAGGACCTCTCCGCCCAGCGCGACCTGCCGGATGGCCGCAAGGAAAACGAAAACCTTGCCCTCTACACCCAGGCGATGGCGGAGACCGCTGCTCGTCGGAATGTCGAGTTCGTCAACCTCTTCGACGAAACCAAGAAACTCTACGGCACCGGAGAGCGCCCCTTCACCCGCAACGGTTTCCTGCCCACCGACGATGGCTACCGCCTCCTCGGCCCTGCACTGGTCGATGCCGCTTTCGGCAGCACCCCACGCTCATCGAAGGCGGATATCGATCAACTCGCCGCACTCGTCCGCGATAAGGATTGGTTCTGGACCCACGATTTCCGCATGCCGAATGGGGTCCACGTCGACGGTCGCCGCTACCGCCCCTTCGGCCCCGATAACTACCCGGCGGAACGGGTAAAAATTCGCGCCATGACAGAAGTCCGCGACCAGGCCATCCACGCCGCCATCCAGGGCCGCAGCTTCGATCTCGCCAAGGCCGATGCCGCCACGCCTCCACTCCCCGAGGTGAAATCGAACTACGCGCCAAGCGGGAAGAACGGCCAACCCGAATACAAACCCACCCCGGATGCCCTGCAGGCCCTCACAACCCCGGAGGGTTACAAGGTCGATCTCTTCGTTTCCGAGGAAAAATTCCCCAACCTCGCGAACCCGGTCCAACTGTCCTTCGACAATCGCGGCCGTCTCTGGGTGGCCACCATGCCCACCTACCCCCATTGGAAACCCGGCGATCCCAAGCCGAACGACAAGCTCCTCATCTACGAAGACACCGACAACGACGGCAAAGCCGACAAGGAAATCGTCTTCGCCGATCAACTTCATCTCCCCATCGGCTTCGAATTTGCGCCCGAGGGCGTCTATGTCTGTCAGGCCCCGCACCTGATGCTGCTTCGCGATACCAATGGCGACGACAAAGCGGATTCCCGTGAAGTCGTCATCACCGGCTTCGATGACCACGACACCCACCACGCCGCCGGGGCTTTCTGTGCCGATCCCTCCGGCGCGATTTACATGGGCGAGGGCGTCTTCCTTCACTCGAATGTCGAAACCCCCTACGGTCCGGTTCGCGGTGTGGATGGCGGATTCTACCGCTTCAGCCCCCAGCGCACCCACCTCGAAAGAACCGCCCAACTCCCCATTCCCAATCCCTGGGGCATCGCCGTCGATACCTGGGGCCAGCCCTTCTACCTCCACACTTCCGGCCCGGCCATCGGCTGGATGCTCCCAGGCTCGGTGAAAGCCCCCCACGGCGCCAAAACCCCCACCGGCCCCGATCTCGCGCCGCAAGGAAACGCCGTCCGCCCCACCTCCGGCATGGAGTTCGTCTCATCCCTCCATTTCCCCGAAGAGGTCCAAGGCGACATGCTGCTCGGCAACAACATCGGTTTCCTCGGGATCAAACAGCACAAGATCGTCGACGATGGCACCGGCTACAAAACCGAGTTCCGCCAGAACCTGCTGCAGTCCTCCGATGGCAATTTCCGCCCCGTGGACCTCGAGTTCGCGCCCGATGGTTCCCTCTACGTTGTCGATTGGCAGAACATGCTCATCGGTCACATGCAGCACAACGCCCGCGACCCTCATCGCGACCACAAGCACGGCCGGATTTACCGCATCACCTACCCCTCCCGCCCTCTGGTGAAAAAGGCCGAAGTCGCCGGTGCCCCGCTGGAAACCCTCCTGCGCAACCTCACCCACCCCGACTACCGCGTCCGCTACCGCACCCGCCGCGAACTTCGTGGCCGCCCCACCGATGAGGTCGTTTCCGCCCTGAAATCCTGGGTCGCCGCGCTCGATAAAGCTTCTCCCAGCTACGAACACCATCGCCTCGAAGCCCTCTGGTCAAGCTGGGGAATGAATCGCATCGATGCCGATCTGCTCCGCGAAATCCTCAAATCCCCCGATTTCCGCGCCCGCGCCGCCGCCGTTCAGGCACTGCGGTACAATCTGCGCGACTTCCCCGATCACGTCGATCTCCTCACCGCCGCCGCGAACGACGAACAAGGCCGCGTCCGCTTGGAGGCCATCATCGCCGGATCATGGATGGACAATGCCGCCGGCGCCAGCATCGTCGCCGCCGCAAGTTCCCATCCCCTGGACGCCTGGAGCAATGGCGCTGCCAAAGCGGCCGCCGATCGCCTCGCCGGCAAAAAAGAAGAGGTCAAGGACGAGCATCCTCTCCCGCCCATCCCCGCTCGCCTGACCGAAGAGGAAAAGGCCATGTTCCGCAAGGGCCACGAGATCTACCATCGCGACGGCCACTGCATCACCTGCCACCAGCCCGATGGCAAAGGCCTGCCACCCGCCGGTTTCCCGCCCCTTGCCAAAAGCCCCTGGGTCACCGGCGATCCGGTCCGCCTGACGAAACTCACCCTCCACGGCCTCATGGGCCCGCTCGAACTCGATGGCGTGAAATACCCCGGTCAAGTCCCCATGACCCCCTTCGGCGGCCTGCTTAACGACGAGGAAGTCGCCTCCGTGCTCACCTACGTCCGCAACCATTTCGGCAACGAAGCCCCGGCCATCACCCCCGCTCAAGTCGCGGAGGTCCGCAAAGCTACCGGGACCCGCGGATTCTACACCACCGAGGAAATCCTCAAAGAGCACCCACTCCCGCCCTCCCCATAAGATCCCCCCGGACCATCCGCCCCCTCGCTCCGATCTTTTCGATCCCCTCCCGTAAACGCGCGCTTACGGGAGGTTTTTTTATGAAAAGATTTTCAGCTAAGGGGCCGTAACCCATTTGAAATATGAATCGATTCCCATGGATGATTCTCGCAGCCCTCCCGGCCCTTGCCTCGGCCGAGGAGAAGCTTTCCTACAACCGCGACATCCGCCCCATCCTCTCCAAGAACTGCTTCTCCTGCCACGGGCCGGATGAACATGGCCGCGAGGCGGAACTCCGTCTCGACATCGCCGAGGACGCCTATCTCGGCGGCGAATCCGGAGACCCTTCGATCGTTCCGGGAAAGCCCGAGGAATCCCTCCTGATCAAGCGCATCCGCCACAGCAGCCCACGGCGGGTCATGCCCCCACCCGAAAGCCATCGCCAACTCAACGAGGATGAGAAAAACCTCCTCGAACGCTGGATCCGCGAAGGAGCCGAATACGAAGGCCACTGGGCCTTCGAGGCCCCGGTCAAACCGGAACTGCCCCCCGGAGAGGAAGCCCAGGCCATCGACCGCTTCGTCGCCGACCGCCTGAAAAAAGAAGGCCTCCAGTTCTCACCCGAAGCCGACCGCGCCACCCTCCTCCGCCGCGTCACACTCGATCTCACCGGCCTCCCGCCCACCCCTGCCGAGATCGATGCCTTCGAGCAAGACACGTCGCCCGATGCTTTCGAAAAACAAGTCGATCGCCTTCTCGCCTCCCCACGATTCGGCGAACATCAGGCCGTCGCCTGGCTCGATGCCGCCCGCTATGCCGATACCAACGGCTACTCCATCGATGGCGGCCGCCACCAATGGCTCTGGCGCGACTGGGTCATCAAAGCCTTCAACGACAACAAGCCCTACGACGTCTTTCTCACCGAACAGTTGGCCGGCGACCTCCTGCCCGGAGCCACCGAACAACAACAAGTCGCCAGCGGCTTCAACCGCAACAACGCCAACACCCACGAAGGCGGCACCATCGCCGAGGAAAACCTCGTCAACTACGTGGCCGACCGCGTGAAAACCACCTCGGAGGTTTTCATGGGGCTCACCATGGCCTGCGCCCAATGCCACGACCACAAGTTCGATCCCATTTCCATCCGCGACTACTACCGCTTCTTCGCGTTTTTCAATACCGTCGGCGATGCCTCCCATGATGGCGATGGCGGCATCAACTCAAAGCCCTTCATCCACGCCCGGTCCTGCCTCTCCACCGATGAAGAAGCCGCTACCGTGCGCGCCGATTTGGAGGCCGCCCGAGCAGACCTCGCCAAACCCGATCCCGCCGGACTCGCCGCCTGGGTGCAGTCCGCCCGCGCCGATCTCAGCACCGCCGGCAAAGACCTTTCCCTCATTCCCCTCAAGGCCGAATCCGCCACCTCGCCCAATGGCGATCCCGAACGCATCAAAATCCAAGGGGATGGGTCCGTCACCATCGACCACGGCGACTACGCCGCCTACAACGTGATGTGCCGTCTCCCTCAGGAAGGCGGACCCATCCGCGGCCTCCGCGTCGAATTCCTTCCCACGGAAAAATCCAAGGGCAAGCTCGGCTTCCACGGGGCCAAGGGGCTCGAACAAAACTTCGTCCTCAGCACCATCACCACCTCGGTCAGCTCCTTCCCCGCCCTCAATGTGGACCTCAATGCCATGCTTCCCATGGCCCGGATTTCCGCCAGCGGATGGCAAAACGGCTACGGGCCCGAACGCGTGCGCGATACCACCCCCACCAATGGCTGGGCTCCGCCCACCGGCGCGACCACGCCTCATTTCATCACGGTGACTTTCGATTCCCCGATCGATCCCGTCACCACCCCCTATCTCACCACCGAACTGATGTTCAACTATCAGCGCGGTGCCTCACCAGCCCATTTCCGCATCCATGCCTTCCGTGGAAATGATGACGGCTCGCCCCATCCCGCAGAAATCACAGCGATCCTCCGCGAAGGCGCAGATAATCTAACAGCAGAGCAGCAGCAAAAACTCGAAGCCCACTTCCGCGCCACCGCGCCCGCCACCGCCGCCTTGCGCCACCGCATCGCCAATCTTGAGGAACGCCTGTCCGTCCTCACCGGGAAACACCCGGTCATGGTGATGAACACCGCGGAAAAACCCCGCCTGACCCACATTCTTGATCGGGGTCTCTACTCCTCACCCGGCGAGGCCGTCACCCCGGGCACACCGCTGTCCCTTCCTGCTTTGGAGGAACCCGGCGACCGCGAGCTGAACCGTCTCGATCTCGCCCGCTGGCTCACCCGCAAGGACCATCCGCTCACTGCAAGAGTCCACGTGAATCGTGTTTGGCTCGCCTTCTTCGGCAAGGGCCTCGCACCTTCCGCCGCCGATTTCGGAGTCCAGTCCCCCCTGCCCAGCCATCCCGAATTGCTCGATTGGCTCGCCGTCGATTTCGTGGAGAAAAATTGGGACACCAAAGCCCTCATCCGGAGCATCGTGACCTCCCGCACCTACCGCCAAAGCGCTGTGGCCGGTGAAGACTTGCTGAAACGGGACCCCTCCAACGACCTCCTCGCCCGCGGACCGCGCTTCCGCCTCGCCGCCGAACAAATCCGTGACCAGGCGCTCTTCGTTTCCGGCCTTCTCGTCGAACGCCTCGGCGGACCCAGCGTGAAACCCTACCAACCCGGCGATCTTTGGCGACAAATCTCCCACTACGGCTCCAGCCCCGCCACCTCGCAAACCTTCGTTCAGGACCATGGCGAGAAACTCTATCGGCGCTCCCTCTACACCTACTGGAAACGCACCCTGCCGCCCGTGAACATGGCGATCTTCGATGCCCCGAACCGCGAAGTCTGCTCCATCGGCCGCTCCGCCACCAACACTCCCCTGCAAGCGCTCGTGACTTTGAATGATCCCCAGTTCGTCGAAGCCGCCCGCGCCTTTGCCCAGGACCTCCTGCGGAAATCCACCGAAGATGAAGCCCGCTTGAAAGACGCCTTCCGCCGCGTGACCTCCCGCCCGGCTGCTGCCGAGGAAATGCAGATCCTCCAGCGCGCCCTCACCCGCGAACGCGATCGTTACCGCAGCGATCCCGCCGCCGCCGCATCCTTGCTCGCCACGGGAGAAAGCCCTGCGGATCCCACGCTTGATCCCGCCGAACACGCTGCCTGGACCCAGCTTTGCTCCATGCTCCTCAATCTCTCCGAGTCCTTCACCCGCCCCTGATTCCCATGAACGCTCCCCTGCTCCTCGACCGCCGCGCCTTCCTCGGCCGCTCCGCCTGTGGACTTGGCGGCATCGCCCTCCAATCCCTCCTCGCCCAAGCCGCCCGAGGCGAAAGCCCGAATCCCGAGTTGTTTCGCACCATCGCCCCCAAGGCAAAAAGGGTGATCTTCCTTTTCCAGTCCGGCGGGCCCTCCCACATGGACCTCTTCGATGGCAAGGACTCCCTCGACAAACTCCACGGCACCAACCTGCCAGACTCGGTCCGCAGCGGCCAACGGGTCACCGGCATGACCTCCGGTCAATCGAGCTTCCCGGTGCTCAAACCCATCGCCCCCGGAAAACGCTGTGGCCCGTCCGGTGTGTGGATCTCGGACCTGCTCCCATGGACCCAGAAAATCGCCGGCGACATCTGCGTGATCCGCTCGATGCATACCGAGGCCATCAACCATGACCCGGCCATCACCCTCGCCAACACCGGCTCCATGCAACTCGGCCATGCCTCCGCAGGCGCGTGGGTCAGCTATGGACTGGGGAGCGAAAACGAAAACTTTCCCGCCTACATGGTCCTCATTTCCCAAGGGACCGGGAAAAACCCGGATCAACCGATCTTTTCCCGCCTCTGGGGAAGCGGCTACCTGCCCTCCCAACATCAAGGCGTCATCCTCGGAGCCGGCCGCGAACCCGTGCTGTATCTCGACAACCCCAACGGCGTCACCCGCAATCAACGCCGAGCCACCCTCGATGATCTCGCCGCGCTCAACCAGCGTTACGCCACGGAGGCTGCTGATCCGGAAACCATCGCCCGCATCCGCCAGTATGAAATGGCTTTCCGCATGCAGGCTTCCGTCCCCGAACTCACCGATCTCAGCGCCGAATCCGCCGAAACCCTCGAACTCTACGGCCCGGAAGTCCGCAAGCCTGGAACCTACGCCGCCAACTGTCTCCTCGCCCGCCGTCTGGCGGAAAGAGATGTCCGCTTCATCCAGCTTTTCCACCGCGGCTGGGATCAGCACATCGCCATCACCCGCCAACTTCCCAACCAATGCCGCGATACCGATCAGCCCTCCGCCGCACTCGTCATGGATTTGAAACGGCGCGGTCTCCTCGATGACACCCTCGTGATCTGGGGCGGCGAATTCGGTCGCACGATTTACTCCCAGGGCACCCTCGGCAGCGCCAGCTCAGGACGCGATCACCACGGCCGCTGCTTCTCCATCTGGATGGCCGGAGCGGGAATCAAAGCCGGATACGTGCACGGCGAGACCGATGATTTCTGTTGGAACATCACCAAGAATCCCGTCCATCTCCGCGACCTCCACGCCACCATGCTCGAAAGGCTCGGCATCGATCACAACCGTCTGGTTTATACCTTCCGCGGACTCGATCAGAAGCTCACCGGTGTCGAGCCCGCCAAGGTCGTGACCGAAATCCTCGGTTGAACCTCACGCCAGACTCAGTTTCCTCCGGCATTCATTTGCCAGGAAGGATCCCATATCTTCGCGAAGCCGTTTCTCTTCGTTCGCGCCTGTCGGAGCACCCCGTCAGCGGACAGACCCAAGGTGCGGTTGAATCGGAAGCCGGCGGAGTTCAGAGCCTCCACGGTCCAGACGTTGCAAATACGAGGAAAATAGTAGGTATGCGGAGAGCGAATCATCAAGCCCTCGCCCCAACTCGCCGGCCCGCGCGTGAGCGGAACTCCGGATTCATCCCGGATCGAACAATGATTGAGAAAAGCCGCCAACCCCGCACCTGATGCATCCGAGACAAAACCCTGATAGAGCCTTTGATGGTGGCAGACCTCGGGGATGTTCCAATCGAAGGCGATGATTTCCATCACCGAGGGTGTCGGCATCGCAAAGGCTTGGAACACTTGCCAGGGTGACAACCACTCGTGCTGCACATAGGCCGTCTCATCGCCCCAACTGAAGGCTGCCCAGCGCTTGTCCTCCACGCCTTCCGGCGGGACATAACCATGACGCCGCAGCCACTTCAGATCGAGGATGAGCCCGGTGTGCAACTCATCGGCAAACAACACTACGGGAACCGTCGCAGGCTGATCCGCTGCCGTGGCGGATCGCTGCGCCACCTCTTTCCTCACCGGATCCGGCATGGGCGGGAAGTTCATGCAGGCCCCGCTGCAAAAGCAGAGAGCCAGGAGGAACCATCGCCGCCACATGGCCGGATTCGATTTCAGAACCAAACTCAGGGCTTGGGAGCGATTTCGAGCAACTCGATCTCAAACACCAGCAAGCCACCCGGACGTCCGCCACCCGGATTTTCACCGTAGGCAAGGTCCGCCGGAATCCAGAAACGACGCTTCTCTCCTACTCCCATCAGCTGCACACCCTCGGTCCAACCGGGGATCACGCCATTGAGAGGAAACTGGGTCGGCTCGCCCCGTTGCACCGAGCTATCAAACAGCTTTCCATCGGTGGTCCAGCCCGAGTAATGCACTTTGACCGTGTCGGTTTCCTTCGGTTTCGCCGCCCCTTCAGGAGCTGCGGTCAGAACCTTCCAGGCCAGCCCGCTCTTGGACTTTTCCGCATCCGCAGGCACGGCAGCCACATCCTCGGGAGTCGGCGGCGGAGGCGGAGCGGGCTTGAAGGAGATCAACTCAAATTCGGCTTCGAGGAACCCACCCGGGGCATGCGGCTCAGGAAGCCAGACTTGTCTCTTCTCGCCGGGGCCCATCGCCTTGACCGCCTCTTTCATGGCGTCAGGGAGTTTGGAAATCGGCACCGTCGGCGGAGACGGCTGCGTGCGCGTATCCTGAACCGGCTGACCCTCCATGGTCTTCAGCGAAAAATGGAAAGTTGCCACATCATCGTCGCCGGGGTTCCCCTCGCCCGTCGCCGGGGTGAGGATTTTGTAAGCCACTCCGGACGGAGACTTTTGGGCATCTTCGGGAACCTTGGGTGCAGCCTTGATCGAAATCAGTTCGACATCGAACACCAGCATTCCCGCTGGCCGACCGGCGCCCGGGTTTTCTCCATAGGCAAGATCTGCGGGAATCCAGAAGCGACGCTTTTCCCCCTCGACCATCAACTGCAGACCTTCCGTCCAGCCTTTGATGACCTGACCAACCCCAAAGGTCGAGGGCTCTCCCCTTTGCACGGAGCTATCGAAGAGCTTCCCGTCCGTGGTCCAACCCGAATAGTGAACCGTCACCGAATCGGTGGGACCTGGCTTGGTTTCACCTTTCCCTGGGGTCAGGATTTTGAAGGCAAGACCGCTGGCGGTCTTTTCGGCATCCGCGGGAACCGCGGCGACATCGGCAGGAGTTTCAGGCATGTTGGCTTCAGGGGCGGGAGCCTCGGCAGGTGCCTCGGCTGGGGCTTGTGCCGGCACTTCCACCGGCGGGGTCGTCGCGGATTCCTCCGCTTTCGCAGTCCAAAGAATGGCCGCAGATGCGGCAGCGGAGGCTAGAATCCGTGATTTCATGGCGGGCGAAGCATCCACGCCACCGGCCCCGTGTCAATCGCTTGCCCGCGCCAGCTTTCGATCGATCCAAAAGGTCCCGAAAGGAATCACCGATGCCACCATCACCATCACCGCCTGTTTGAACCCAAGCGCCTTCTCCAACCAGGCGATCCCCACCACCAGCATCAGTGCCACAAACAAAGCGCCGTGGATGGGCCCCACCAACTTCACGGCCGAGGGATCATTTCCGACGTATTTCATCGGCATCGCCACAAAAAGCAAAACCAGCCACGACACCCCCTCGACCCACCCCACCCAGCGCACCCGCCCCACCGACGTTTTCAGCAGTTCCAATTTCATTTCTTCGCTCCCCCCTCTCCACCCGGACATCCCCACTGTCAAAAAGAGAACGTCAAAGAGTTCGACTTGAAAACTATAACAGGACACTCCTTTAGTTGTCGCCATCCACAGTCAGATCCGACAAAAGGATCCTATAAAAGGACAGTCCTTTCGTCGTCTTCCCCCTTGCCAAGCCCTTCCCACCCCTCCAAGCTCCACCCATGGCTCGTCGTCGTTGGCTCGCTCCCTGGAAAGACTCCTCCCTCAAACCCGCCATCTACCACCTCGTCTCCCGCG
>JALOTY010000028.1 GCA_025457665.1 Akkermansiaceae bacterium
CAAAACCCTTTAGCTACCTGACCGCTCCGAGGTCAGAATACCGGGAAATTCCTCACAGTGGAAAACCCCGAGCTTTCGCTTAAAACAGTGCCATTCGGGACTGACCCCATGCTGGCCTTCAATCCTGCCTTGATCCTTGGCGCGGGATGGCGCAGAGGGTGGGGCGGAGATGGGAACGATGGATGAAACGACGGATCGGGTGGTCGATGGACTTGTCGACCGGGGCTGGGTGGTGGTGGATGCTTTTCTGAATGATGAGGAGGCCCGGGCGCTGGCTGCGGAAAGCTTGCAGGCGTGGGAATCGGGAGATTTCCGGCAGGCGGGGGTGGGGCGGGGCGCGGAGAAGGTGGTGCGGGACGATATCCGCCGGGATCATGTGTTGTGGTTGGAAGACGATGCTGCCGGACCCGCCACAAAGCTTTATCTCTCAAGGCTCGATGAACTCCGCACGGCGATCAATCGGGCGCTTTTTCTCGGGCTCTTCGAGTATGAGGGCCACTTCGCGGTCTATCCGCCGGGCGCGTATTACAAGGCCCACCTCGACCGCCACCGGGGGACATCGGAGCGGGTGGTGACGGCGATTCTTTATCTCAACGAAGGATGGGTGCCGGAAGATGGAGGTCGACTGAAGATCTGGACGGAAGCAGGGAAACAGGATGGCCCTTTCGAGCACGTCGAACCCCGGCTGGGCACCCTGGTGGTGTTTTTGGCAGGAGATTTCTGGCACGAGGTGGAGGAGGCAAGGAAGACCCGTATGAGCGTGACCGGCTGGTTTCGCGTGCGCGGTGCATGAGGGCTTGATGCCGGGAGCTTTCACCGGGATGCTGGGCGCGTCATGGAGCGATCATGCACAGCGGAAGAGGTGGTGGAAATGCTGCGCGAGGAAGGTCTGGTGGACCTGCCTGCCGGGGTGGATGGCGATGCGGATCTTTTTGCGGCAGGGATGGATTCGATGGCGGTGATGCAGCTCATTGTGATCATCGAGGAACGCTGGGGCGTGCGCTTGGGTGCGGCGGATGCCACCCGTGAGGTGCTCGGCACCCCGGCGAGCCTTGCAGCGCGCATTTGTGAAGGGAAATGAAGGCGGACGTGCTCATCATCGGTGCCGGCAGCGCCGGGCTCGCTGCGGCGGTGAGGGCCGCAAGGGCGGGGGCGCGGACCATCCTTTTGGAGCGCCATGGCTTTGCGGGAGGCATGGGTACGGCATCCCTCGTACATACTTTTTGCGGGCTTTACCTGCAGGATGCCGAGACGCCCCAGTGGTCGAATCCCGGAACGCTGGCGGAGGAGATCGGCCGACGCATGGAGCTGGCCACGGGGCTGGGGGCGGTGAAATCCGGTCGCGTGTGGTTCCTGCCCCAGCATCCGGTGGAGTTCGCTGCTTTAGCGGATTCGATGCTTCGTGAAGCCGGAGTGGAGGTGCTTTTTCACAGTGAACTGGTGGCCCTTGAACCCGGTTGGCGTGCGCGGGTCGCCTGTCGTGGGGAGGGGATCGATATCGAGGCCCGCGCCGTGGTGGATGCGAGCGGGGATGCCGTCGCCGCCAGTGCCCTGGGGATGGGACATATGATGTCTGACTCACGCAGCCTTCAACGTCCGGCTTATGTGTGCGGGGTTCAGGGTGTGGCGGGGGAGATCGATGGCTTGGCGCTTGCGGGTTGGATCATCGATGGCATCCGCGCCGGAGACCTTGGAACGGCGGCCACGGGCATGCATTTCCGGGCGAGCGGGAGGGCGGGTGAGGTCTTTGCGACACTCGATTTGGCAGGGATGGAGACCGGGGATTACGATCCTACCGACCCGCGATGTCTGGCGGCTTTGGAAGCCACCGGGCGGGAAGTGGCGATGGCTGTGGTGGCTTGTCTCAAGCGCAGTGCGCCGGGTTGGGAGGGGGCCTTCATTTCCCACTGGCCAGCCCGGGCGGGGGTGCGGGAGAGTCGTCGCTGGATCGGCCAAGCCTTGCTTACGGGCGAGGACGTCATGGCGGGTCGGCGTTTCGATGACGAAGTGGCGGTGGCGAGTTGGCCGCTGGAATTGCGTGAAACCCATCGGGGCCCGCGCTTGCGTTACCCGGTCGGTCCGGCGGGAATTCCCCGCGGCGCTCTGATCGCGGCTGGGGTGGATGGCTTGTTCATGGCCGGGCGATGTCTGTCCTGCGATCATGAAGCTCAGGCATCCATCCGTGTGATGGGCACCTGCTTCGCTACCGGCGATGCTGCTGGAAAAATGGCCGCAGCTTCGGCGGGGTGAATCGAAAAGATTTATTAGATCGAGGAGTCGGAGGATTTGCGCACAGCTCTCCACGATCCGGTTTCTTACCCGCGGATACAGTGTACCAGCAGCACCCTTTGGTTGCCGCTTCGGCTGCCATCGGGCAACTGCGGAGCTGCTTGTGCGGCGAAAATCTCCCATTTTCCCGGCTCCACACTGCGGATGATGTTCATCGAAAAGGAGGAAAACTCGGGCATCGGAACGACGAGCGGATTGCGGCTGAATGGAATAAACTCCCGCAACAAGGATTCCGTAAGCTCGATCTTCAACAAACATCGTCCGCCCTCCGTTTCACCAACTCTAAGAGAAAATCTCCAGCCTTCGTCACGAACCTCGAAATCCTTGAAGGACCTCGTCTGCAGCCAGGTTTTGAAAAGATCGAACTGCGTGTGAATCGGTTGTGGCGGAGCTTGGCTGATTTGATGCGGAGGATTCGAGAGGCTGACTTCCGAAGGGTATTCCACGGGATAGGTCCTTTCGCGCCCGCTTTCGACCGCCAAGCTGTCATGAACCGTCGCTACCCAAGCTCCTGCCATGCGGCTGTCTGGATCGAGGAGCAAGGACTGCCGCCATGCATCCGGGCTTTTCATGGTATCCTGGGCCTTTGCCCATGTGGGGTTAGGCACTTCCCAGACTTCCGCTCTGACGATGAACGACTGCGGACCAGCAGCTTGGGCGGAAGCAGTAGCAAACAATAGAGCGCTGAGGAGGGCCTTCATGAGAAGTTATCGTGCGCGGTCCACTCGGAGCAGCACCACCCAGGCTTGTGAAGCATCGATAGCGGCCGGTGGCGCGGCTGATGCGAGGATCTGCCATTGGCCTTCATTCACTCGAACGATTCCTCCAGCCCGGAAAGAGTGGAATTGTGGCATGGTCACGCCAAGTGCTTCAGGGGTGAAGGTGTCCATCTTTGCCAGAACCACGTCTTCGAATGAAATGGAGACATCCCAAGTGCCCTTGCCGAAAGTTACGGGTTGGATTTCCGCTTCGAGCGACACCCCAAGATTGCGGGTTTCAAAAGAGGTGGGAGTGGCTCCAGACGTGAAGCTTGAGATGAATTCATCGACTGAGGACGGTGTTTTTTGCCGGGCTGCGTCCTCTGCTGCTGGTGAGTCGAGGATCTGCGGGGGCTCGTATTCGGTGGGGTAGATTTTCTCGATGTTGGAATGCGTGGAGTTGCGCGACTTTGCCTCGACAACCAGCACCGGCGCGTGGACCAGCGTCGTGCCATCGGCGAGGCGGTCCTGTCGCCAATTTTCGATATCCGTCGGCTTGTCCAGTCCATCGAGAGCCATCACCCAGTCCTTTGTCTTGACCTCCCAGACTTCGACCCGCAGCGCCAGTGTGTCCCGCGCTTCGGCCAATCTCGGGGCAGGAATTCTTGGCAAGCTGGATCCAAAAGGTTCGACCGAAAAGGGATCGACTTCTTCGTCCTGCTGAACCTCTGTATCCACTTGAGTGGTTTGGATCTCTGGTGGTCTGGCAGCAGACTCTTCGGCCGGCAGGACCGCGGGGGACATCATCAGCCCGCTGAGCAGAATACTGCGCAATTTCACAATCTTCATATCGATCCCATAGCTGACGGTTTGACCACTGCTTCTATTCACCCAATCTGGATTTGCCCCAGGTTGGTGACCTAACAGATCCTGGGGGACGCCTCATCCATGGCGAGTAAATGGCGAGAAAAAGCCGCGTTGGCGAGTAAATGGCAAGAAAATGGCGAGAAAACCGCCGGGATGGCGAGTAAATGGCGAGAAAAGGAGTCCCAGGGGAAACGCGCTTTCTCCAGCCGGTTTGGCGATGAGGAATGGCCGCGTGACGGGTTTTTCCGATCCAGAGTGGGGGCTGGATGGGTGAAAGAATCAACCCAGCCTGATCGAGGCCGCGGCCATGGTGGCCGGGAAAACCGTTTCCGGCATGGAAGGACCGGATGGTCGGGCTGGCGGGATTCGAACCCACGACCCCTTGCCCCCCAGGCAAGTGCGCTACCAGACTGCGCTACAGCCCGTCACTTTCCGCGAACGGGCGGGCAGACAATCAGGGGGGCGGGGGCTTGGCAAGCCCGGAGTTTTGTCGGTCTTGAGATTTGATTTTGAGCGCGAATCAGTGCCCGGCAGGCTGGCGGTTTTCGACGCTGCGGATGAGGGCGATGTAGGCGAGGGTGCCGGCAAAATAGAGGATGGCGGTGGCCATGAAGACCTGCCAGTAGGCGATTTCCCAGGTGCGGAGGAGCTGGAAGGTCCGGGCGGCGAGCCACCAGGCCCCGCTCCAGATGGCTCCGGAGCAGGCGCTCATGAGTTCGCGATTGCGTTCGCCCACGTAGCTCATGGTGAGTTCGCTGATCGAGGGTCCGGCCATGCTCATGAGCGGCTGGCGGAGGATGAAACAGACCAGGGCAAAAGGCAGGGCCCAGGCGGCGGGCAGGGCGAGTTCGGTGAGACCCATGGCGATGAGGAGGGCGACGGCAAGGCCTTGAACTCCGAGGATGGCCCCGCGCCAGCCGAAGCGGCGTTTGACTTCGGGGACGAAGAGGCCCGCCAGAAAAACCAGCACGTTGCTGAGCGAGCCCCAGCCAGAATAGGCGGTAGCTCCGAGGTGGTGGACGTGGCTGAAAAAGAGGTTCAGGAACTGGATGCTCAGCCCGGCACCGGTGGCGATGCAGAGGGTGGGGATCAGGGCTCGGCCAAGCACCGGCCAATCGGCGCGATCGATGTGAAACCAGGTTTTCGATGGGTTCGGCGCGACGGCGGGATCCGGCAGTCGGCGGTAAAAGATGGGCGCGGCGAAAGCGGTGAGGGTGAGAAGGAGAAGGGTGGCATGTTCATCGAGCACCACGCGGGTGCTGCCGATGGAAAAGCTGCCGATGGCCTGGAGGCCGGTGGAGAGCAGACCGCCGCAGACGCTGGCGGCGGCCCACGAGGCGAAGAGCAGGCTGAGGGCTTCGCTGGATTGATCATCGCGGGTGAGGCGCATGACCATGGGCAGGCTTCCGACATTGAGGATGAGGTTGGCAAAGCCCATGAAGAGGAAGCTGGCGGTGGCGAGCGGCATGATTTCGAAGCGGACGCTTTCCAGGGCGAGCAGGGCGGAGAGGGGAAAGAGGAAGGAGCCCCAGAGCAGGGGTTTGCGCAGCGGGCGACCGCGGAGCCAGAGGCCGGCGGGCAGGGCGAGGAAAAGCGTGGCGACGAAGCGATGGGATCCGAGTGCCGCGATGGCCGGATCATCCATGCCGGTATCCTTCAGATAGAGATTGAGGAGCAGGAACTGCGAGGCGTGGATGAGGTTGATGAGAAATTGCCCGGCAGCGAAATCGAGCACCGGTCGCGGCAAGCGGCGGTAGCGATCGAGCCAACCGGGAAGCCGCCACCGCCGGGGAGGATCGGGTGCTTCCGGGATGGCGCGGCTCATGGCGGGCGAAGGGATAGCGGCTGTCCCCGCGGCTGGCCACCGCAAAGACCCTCGACCTCCGTCCCTGCGTGATCACCCGTGTCTTTCGCGCTTGTGATGCCGCAGGCGGGAGCCCATCATTCCGGAATGTTGAAAGCAGTGGCCAGCTTCCTTCTCTGCCTGATCCTGAGCATCCCCGCGCGGGCGGATCTGCGTCGATTCCAGAGCGCGGACGGCACCCGGGATTTCACCGGGGAACTGGTGGGCTATGATCCGAAGACGGAGATGGTCTCCGTGAAAATGCAGGGTCGTGTGGCCAGTTTCAAACTCTCCCTGCTCTCCGAGGACGATCAGGAGTATGTGAAGGAACAGGGGGAAGTCCTGGCTCTGGTGAATCAGATCGAAATCACCCTCACCGAGTATCGCGGCAAGCCGACGAAAAAGGAGGAGGACCGCATCGTCGATCGGATCTATCCGAGCGGCTATGAAGTCCGCCTCAGCAATCGTTCGCGGCAGACCTTCGAGAACCTCGAATTCACCTACACGGTTTATTACGGCGAGCAGGACTACCTGAAGGAAGAGCGGAAGACACGGGAACTGGAGGGGAAAATGAAATGTTCCCTGCTCGCGCCCCTTCGCACGGACACCCTTCAGACCGAGCCGGTGCCCATCGTTTCCGGGAAGCTGGAACCGGTGATCGTGCATGAACGCCGTCGCATGCCGGACGGCACGGAGTTTGTGGAAACCCGCGTGGCCGAGCCGGGCGGACGCCGCAAGGACCAGCTCATCGGCTGCGAGGTGCGCCTGTTGCTGGATGGCAAGGTGGTGAAGCGAGTCTCGGCCGGTGATCTCACCTTTGCCCGCAAAAAGGTGGAGCAGATGGAAGAAGACAAGTGATCCCGGCCCACGCGGCAGAAGCGTGGAATTTACCTTGTCTTGACGGACAGACGTGAGGCGCCGGGGCAGGCTGGTCAGCGTATGAGAGCAATCTGTCTAGGTCTGTTGGTGGCCGCGTCTTTGGTGCGTGCCGATGAAGGAAATGCGCGGATCGATTTCGCCGGGTTTCAGGAAATGACCCGAACTGTGGCTGAACTGCGTGAGGCACGCAGGCTGAGCGAGGAGGATTTCATCCGCATGGCCGCGGAACCGGGCACGGTGATCCTCGATGCGCGCAGCCGTGACATGTATGAACTCCGCCACATCAAGGGCGCACTGCATTTGAGTTTTACCGATTTCACCCAGGAGGCTCTGGAGAAGCTGATCCCGGACAAATCCACCCGCATCCTGATTTACTGCAACAACAACTTCGACGGCGACCCGCGGGCCTTTGCCATGAAATCCGCCGCACTGGCACTGAACCTGCCGACCTTCATCAACCTTTACGGCTACGGCTACCGCAATGTCTATGAGCTGAGGCCCTATCTCGATGTGGCGACGACAAAAATCCCCTTTGAAGGCAAAGGGATTGTCTTGATCCACAAGGCGGAAGAAGGTGAGATCGAGGAGTGATGGAGACGACCTTGCTGGTCATCGAAGACGACCCCGCCGTGCGCCAGGGCGTAGTGGACGCGCTGGAGTACGGCGGATATCGTACTTTGCAGGCAAGTGATGCGGTGTCCGGTCTTGAGATGGCGTTGCGGGCGAGCTATCGGCTGCTGTTGCTCGACCTTGTGCTGCCGGGCGGGGATGGTTTCGGGATTCTTGCCGAGCTGCGCCGGAAACGTCCGGGGCAGCCGGTCATCATCCTTTCCGCCCGTGGCGAGGAGGACGACCGGGTGCGCGGCCTGGAGTTGGGAGCGGATGATTATGTGATGAAGCCCTTCAGTGTGCGTGAGCTGCTGGCGCGGGTGGAGGCGGTGTTGCGGCGGACCTGCGAGCGGGCGGCACCGGAGGACAGGCGGAAATGGGCCGGGGGGCTGATTGATTTTTCCACGGGTGAGGTCGAATTCGGCGATGGCGGGTGTGAGGTTCTATCCGATCGCGAGGCGTCCCTGCTGAGATACCTCATGGATGCCGGAGGTCGGGTGGTTTCCAAAGAGGAGATCCTGCGCCAACTGTGGGGGCTGGATCCGGCGAAGGTGGAGACGCGGACGCTCGACATGCATGTCATGCATTTGAGGACGAAGCTTCGCGATCGCAGCGCTGAGAAACTGGTGACCGTGCGTGGCAAAGGATGGAGGTTCTGCCGATGAAGTCATGGCTATGGCTGGCTTTGGCCGTTTGTGGCATTGCCATCCTCGGTTCGATGGCGGGGCTCACCCATCTCGTGCTTTCGGCCGAGCAAGGTCGGGCGGAAGCGGACGCGCGGGCGGCGCTTGAGGAAAAGGTGCGGCTTGCCTTGTGGCGGATGGATGCGGTGGCTGCCGGGGTGGTCATCGAGGAGAACCGCCGGGCCTTTTCGGGCGATGACCCGGCAAGCGACGAGCCCTTGGTGCGCTGCCGCTTCCGCATGGATGCTGCGGGCGTCATCACGGGCGCGGGCGATGCCGATGCGGAGTTGGCGCGGTTGGTCGCTGAATCGCAGCTCGGGCTTGCGGGGATTTTCCAGGCGATGGAGCGAAACAACCAATGGGCTGCCAACTCCGCCCTTCCAAGTGCGACCGGGCCGGTGCAGGGCTTTCCACAAAGCTCGGACTATCAGGTCCAGTTGAATCGCAGTGAAAGGAACGTGAGGGGCAAGGCATTCAATCAGAACCTGGTGCAGGCGAACGGCTTCGAAGACCTCGGGGTCTCCTCCGGGGCCTACCAGCCTTTGTGGATCGGGGACGAGCCATTCCTGTTGCGCTCCGCCCAAGGTGGTGTTGAGGGGGTTTGGCTGGATCGCGGGGTGTTTCAGCAGGCGCTGCTGAATGAGGCGGACGAACTCCTGCCGCTGGCATCGCTGATGCCGATGAGGCCGGACGAAGTGGCGATCGAGCCGCTGGGTTTGGCGGCATTTCCGTGGCGGCTGGTGGTGGGCGAATCACCGCAGGCTGCGGGCGGGGTGGACCGTTCGGTGTGGCTCGCGCTGCTGGCCGGTTGGTTGGCGGCGGGTCTGGCCTTGGTTGCGGGTGTCGTGATGGTTGCGGGCATCGTGCGCCTCAGCGAGCGCCGTGCGGCCTTCGTTTCCGCCGTGACTCACGAGATGCGCACGCCGCTGACGACCTTTCGGCTCTACACGGACATGCTCGATTCCGGTGCGGTGACCGAGGAATCGAAGCGCTCGCGGTACTTCCGCACCTTGCGGAGCGAGGCCGACCGGCTTTCGCATCTGGTGGAAAACGTTTTGGCCTTCTCGGGTATCGAACGCCGGGCGGCGAAGCCTGCGGTCGAGAAGGTGGACATGGCGTCATGGCTGGAAGCGGTCCGACCTCGCATGGAGGAAAGGCTCGCCACTGCGGGAATGATCCTGGAAATCGCCGTGGAGCCGGGACAGGCCGCCCTTGGCAACCGCGCGGCGATGGAACAGGTGCTGTTCAATCTGATCGACAACGCCGCGAAGTACGGTGCAAATAGTAACTCCGGCAAAGTCCTCATCCGGACTTTTTCCGAGGCCCGAATGGTCATTCTGGAGGTGAGGGATGAAGGTCGGGGGATCCCGGCGGCCGAACGTGCGGGGGTTTTCCGGCCCTTTCACAAGTCCGCCCGCGCGGCGGCGGAGTCCAAGCCGGGAGTGGGGCTGGGACTGGCGTTGTCGCGGAGGCTGGCCCGGGCGATGGGGGGTGAGCTGATCCTGGCGGACGCGGATCGAGGTGCGAGATTCCTTTTCCGCCTGCCTGCGGCGGAGGCATGATGGAATTGCGGTTGTTTCCCTGCGCGGGAGTGGAGATGCTCGGTCCGGCGATGTCGAAAACCCTTTCCGATGATCAGAGCCGGGCGATGAATTGGTCGCTGGGCGTGGCGGTGGTCTTGCTGCTGGCCAAGGTGTTTGGCGCGGTCATCACCGGTTCTTCTGCAGTGTATTCCGATGCGGCGGAATCGGTCACCCACGTGCTCGCTGTCGCCTTCGCGGCCTGGGCCCTGAGGCTTTCCCATAAACCCTCGGACGATACCCACCACTACGGTCACGACAAGGTGGCGTATTTCTCGGCCGCACTGGAGGGCGCGATGATCGCGGCAGCGGCCTTGCTGATCGGCTACCAGGCCTTGTTGCAGGTGTTTCAGGGCGTGAGGTTGGAATCGATCGGGATCGGCATGATACTCACCGGTTCCGCGGCGGCGGTGAATCTGGTGCTTGGTCTTTCCCTCATCCGTGTGGGGAAACGTCGGCACTCGCAGTTGCTGAAGGCGAATGGCCAGCATGTCCTGGCTGATGTCTGGACGAGTGCCGGGGTCTTGGTGGCGCTGGTGCTGGTGAAGCTGACCGGATGGGTTTGGTGGGATCCGATATTCGCAGTGCTTGCCGCGCTGAAACTCGGCTGGACCGGTGCGAAGCTGATGCGCGAGAGCTTCGATGGCCTGATGGATGCGGCCGATGGCACGGTGGAAAAAACCCTGCGCGACCGGCTGGATGCGGCCTGTGCCGAACACGGGCTTTCTTATCACAACCTGCGGCACCGGCATTCCGGGCGCATGCACTGGGTGGAACTGCACCTGGTGTTTCCCGATGAGATGTCGGTCCATGAAGCCCACGCCATCGCCACCACAGTGGAGGCGGATCTCGCAGCCTCCTTGGAGCCTGAGGGTCGGGTGATCACTCACCTCGAACCGCGTTCCGCCGAGCATGAGGAGGAACATTGGGAGGTGCGCTGAGATTTTCCGGGGTCTCAGGGAACCGGCGTGCTTTGCAGGATGGAGCGGATCATCGGCAGCGGGTCGGAGCCATCGGCCGGAAGCAGCCGGTGACGCAGCACGGCGGGAAAAACCTTTTTCACATGATCCGGATGGAGGGCTTCGCATCCTTCGAGGTGGGCCGTGGCCCGCGCGGCCTGCATGAGGGCGAGCGAGGCGCGCACAGACACGGCGGCATCACTCCCGCCCATGCGTCTCAAGCCCTCGCAGAGCGCGGTGATGTAGGAAGCCATGGCCTCGGACACCCTCACGGCACGGACCTGCTCCTGCCAGGTGAGGATCTCCTCGGGATCTAACAGGGCTGTCGGGGCGGCATCGATGGTTCCCGCGGCGTGCTCTAACAGGATGCGCTGCTGGATTTCTGAGGGCGGCAGTTCCATGCGGATCGAAAGCAGGAAACGGTCGAGCTGCGGCTCGGGCAGCGGGAAGGTGCCGTGGCGGTCGGCATCATTCTGCGTGGCGATGACGAGAAAAGGTTCGGGCAGCGGCCTGGTGACGCCATCGAGCGTGACCTGGTGCTCGTTCATGCACTCTAACAGGGCGCTCTGCACGCGGGGCGAGGTGCGATTGATTTCATCCGCCAGCAGGCAGTGGGTGAAGACCGGGCCGGCGATGAATTCGAAGTCGCCGCGGTCCATGCGGTAGAGCGAGTAGCCTAACAGATCGGCCGGAAGCAGGTCGGGCGTGAATTGGACGCGCTTGAAGGTGCCGCCCATGGAGGCGGCGAGGGTATGGGCCAGCGAGGTTTTGCCGATGCCCGGGGGGCCCTCGATGAGGACATGGCCGCGGGCGAGGAGGGCGGTGAGAAGGAGCTCGGCCGCCTCTTCCGAGCCGAGGACGGTGGCGACGAGACGGGCGCGGAGCTTTTGCAGGGATTGCATGAGAAGAAGGGCGGAAGGGGATTTCAGGCCTTGACCTGGAGGCGTGCTGCGAGGATGCGGATGGCCTCGGGGTAGAGCCGGTGTTCCTCGATCTGAATGCGGGCGTGGAGGCTTTCCGGGGTATCATCCGGCATCACCGGCACCCGGGCCTGGGCGATCGCCGGGCCGGTGTCCATGCCGGCATCCACGAGATGGACGGTGCAGCCGGTTTCCGTGACCCCGGCATCGAGCGCCTGTTTCCACGCTGCCACACCGGGAAAGGCCGGCAGAAGGGAAGGGTGGATGTTGAGAATGCGGTCGGGAAATGCCTCCAAAAGCGGGGCCTTCACCAGACGCATGAAGCCGGCGAGGCAGATGATTTCACAGCCGACGGCCTTGAGTCGGGCGGCGGTTTCCTGCTGGGCTTCCTTGGGAAAACGGGTCCGGAAGCCGTGGCAATCGATGATGCCTGTGGGCAGCCCGTGTTTCTCGGCGCGGGCAAGAATTCCGGCGTCAGGGACATCGGTGAGCACCAGGGCGATCTCCGCATCCAGGGTGCCGGCAGCGATGGCATCGACGATGGCCTGCATGTTCGATCCTGATCCGGAGCCGAGTATTCCAATCCGCATGCGGCGACCCTACCCCGGTCCGGCGGGATTGGGTATGGGAAATTCATCCCCATTCGGCGGTCATGGAGGCTGCCGAGTGTGCCTGCGGGTGACCTTGTGGAGGATTTCTGTCACAATCCGGCACGGCCACGCCAATGGACGGTGAAGACAGCACCGAAGAGTCATGCAAGCCGCCACTGTGTTAGAATTCCCTGTTCCCATGGACCGAAACCGATTTTCCGAACTCATCCGTGGTCATCACCGCGGCCTCGTGGCCTATGCCACGGCCCTGGTGAAATCCGAATCCGCCGCCCGCGACCTCGTGCAGGATGCCTGCGTTGCGGCGTGGGAAAGCCTGTCGAAATTCGATGCCACCCGCGACTTCGGCACCTGGATGCGCGGCATCGTCCGCAACAAATGGCGCGAATACTGCCGACGGCATGCACGCGAGGTGCCGATGGATGATGAGGTCCTCTCCCGATTGGAGGAACCCTTTCGCGCCACGGGTGGGGATGGGGCACTCTTCGATCGGCTGGCCGAATGCCGCGCGAAACTCCCTGAGCCCATGGCCGAGGCGGTACGCGTGACCTACGATGAAGGTCGTAGTTCCGATGAAGCCGCCGCTCTTCTTTCCACCACCGCCGCCGCCCTGCGCAAGCGTCTGGAACGGGCCCGCGAGGCCCTCCGCCTGTGCATGACCCGCAATGCCTGAATTCCCAACACCGAACCATTTCCAAAAAAAGTGAAACACGAAGATGATCTGATCGATGCCCTCCTCAAGGAGCAGGCAAGAAACCGCGAGGCCGATGAAACCCTGCTGGCTGATATCGAAAAAGCCATCGATGCCGCCGACCAGCCCGCACGAACGACCTCGAAATGGCGTGCCGCCCTGCCGCTTTCCGCCGCCGCCGCCATCGCCCTGGGCGGGGTATGGTGGTATCAACAGCAGAGAAATGAGCTGCCTGCACTAGCCGAACACAAGGTGCTCACCGCCGATACGTCCATCGAAGCCGCACCCGGGCAAATCGAGTCCCGTGGCGATGCCAATCGCGCTCCTGCGGCGCCATCGGCAGCCCACATCGTCGACCTGTTAGAAGCTCCGCCGGCTGAAGGGGAGGCGAGCCTGGATCTTCCTGCGGAAAGTGCACCAAAGGATCAAGACCTTGCTTCGAATGACGCCCTCTTGCGCCACAAGCGTGCCGAGGAAGTCCCGCTTGTGGGCCGCAGTCTCATGGTGCCCCGACCCGAAGGCGGTGTCAATGGCGGTGGCGGCGGCGCCCCTCCCGCCGCTCCGCTGCCCCCTCCCGCCCGGGAAAACTATGGCCCGCTCGTCGATCAGCCATGGAAATCCCCGTGGCGCGATCCGCTTTCCACTTTCTCGGTGGATGTCGATACCGCTTCCTACACGAACCTCCGCCGCATGATCCGCGAAGGCCGGGAAATCCAGCCGGACGCGGTGCGCATCGAGGAACTCATCAATTACTTCGATTACGCCTATACGCCGCCCACGGGGGAAAACGCCTTCGCCGCCCATACCCTGCTCGCCACCTGCCCCTGGCAGCCCCAGCACTTGCTGGCCCGCGTGGCGATCAAGGGCAAGGAAATCGACAATCAGGCCCGCCCGGCATCGAACCTCGTCTTCCTCATCGATGTCTCCGGCTCCATGCAGTCGCCCGACAAGCTGCCCATGCTCAAGCAGTCGATGCGCACTCTGTTGGATTCCCTCGATGAACGCGACCACGTCGGCATCGTCGTCTATGCCGGCACGGAAGGTGTCGTGCTCGAACCGACCCGGCTCGACGACCGTGGGAAATCCGCCGCCATCGCCGCTTTGGAGAAACTCGAAGCCGGTGGATCGACCAATGGCGGTGCGGGTCTCATGAGGGCCTATCAGATGGCCATGGCTCACAAGGCCGCAGGCAGCGTGAACCGCGTGATCCTTGCCACGGACGGCGATTTCAATGTCGGCACCACCGGCCAGGGCCAGCTTGTGGACCTCGTCAAGGAACGCGCCGCCGAAGGCGTGAGCCTCAGCGTCGTCGGCTTCGGCACCGGCAACCTCAACGATGCCATGCTCGAAGCGATCACCAACGACGGCAACGGCAACTACTTCTACATCGATGACAACGGCGAAGCCGAACGCATCTTCGTGAAGAAACTCACCGGCACGCTCGTCACCATCGCCAAGGACGTGAAGATCCAAGTCGAATTCAATCCCGGCAAGGTGAAGGCCTACCGCCTCATCGGTTATTCTAACAGGATTCTGCGCGACGAGGATTTCAACAACGACAAGGTCGATGCCGGAGACATCGGCGCGGGCCACACGGTCACGGCCTTTTATGAAATCGTCCCCGTGGGCGTCGAAGGCCCCGCGACCGGTGATGTCGATCCCCTCCGCTATCAACGCCCGGCCGATGCCCCGGAGGCGGTGGAAAGCGACGACTGGTTCACTCTGAAACTCCGCTACAAGCATCCGGAAGGAGACATCAGCAAGCTCATCGAGGCCCCCGTCGAAGGCGAACCGCAGCGCTGGGAAGAAGCCGGTGGTGACTTCCGCATGGCCACCGCCGTCGCCCTCTTCGGCATGAAACTCCGCCAGCAGGAGGAAGCTGCGGCAAGCCCATGGAGCCGCGTGATCGAGATCGCCAGACCCGCCCTGGCTGAAGATCCCGAGGAAAGACGCGCCGAATTCATCGAACTGGTCAAGGTGCTCGAAGGACGCTGAACCCGGACCACGCGATGAGAACAACGAAAGAAGCGAAATTGACGCACGAGGCAACAAAGGCGTGTCATAGCCCGAATCCCAGTGCCCCCTGATATCGTTGTTCCCCTCCTTCTTTCAACACAGGGCTACAGCGCATCACACAGAGCAGGCGGACCTCATGAAGGTCCGCCTGCTGTCTTGGATGAATCGACGATCCTTTGAAATACAAGATAAACGAGATCAAGTCCTCCGCCCGTTCTCGATGCGAAACTGTCAGAAAACCCACTCGCCATCGGCGTTGGAATCCAATACGCGACCCCGCAGGAAAGAGTTATGGTCCTTAAGCTTGGACTGCAGGATGCTTTCCGATCTCCCAGCCCCTCCTCGTTATGAATCGATCAGCCACCTTCAGCCTCATCATCGCCATCCTTTGCACACTCTCCGCCAAAGCCGCGATCGTCTTCTCGATCGAGAAGGCCACTCCCGGCCCGATCACCGTCGGTGACAGCGCGATTTTTCAAGTCAAGGTTGCTTCCTCCGTCGGGACCATTTCCAACTTTGCCGGGGCGGACTTTGTGATCGATGCCAACGATTCCGGGTACACCGGCACTTCCGTCGCCGGTGGCAGATTCATTGCCGGGACCAACGATTTCTTTTCTCCCAACGGCGGATACGCCATCGCCTTCCCTTCCTCGTTCCAAGTGTTCGGTGCCAACGCGGGATCGGGACTGACGCTGACCACCACTCCTGCCATCCTCGGCACGTTGACTCTCGGCACCCTAGGTGCCACACCCGGAACCTATCAGATCAAACTGACCAGCCTGCTGGCGGTGGACCCTCTGTTCAATTCCCTGCCCACCTCGTACTTCGGTCCGCTCAACTACGACATCGTCGCCGTGCCCGAGCCGGGAGTCGCCTCGCTCGCAGGTCTTGGCCTCGGACTCCTCTTCTGGAAACGCCGCCGCCGCTGAACCTCCAAGCGAGGATCGGTAAAACAAAGAGCAGCTGGTTACCGAAATCACGCAGATCGCCGCCGCCCAAGGTCCCAGACACATCCTTTTCGGCGCCTGGTGTTGCGCTCGGGATTTCTACGTCTTCACGGAATTCTCTCGGCCCCTGTTCCGTGATTTTCTTGCGCATCGACGGTGACGGTTGGAGGTCCAACCGGGCCGATTCTTCGATCCTGTCAAACACCCTTACCCCATCCTGTTTCCATGAGAAAGAACGCACCCCGCCGGACCCAAGGCATGACTCTTCTTGAGTTGACCGTTGTGATCCTGGTTCTCCTTTCCCTCATCTCCATCCTCTTCATCGGCGCCCGCGCCTGGAAGAAGGGTTCCGACAAAGCCGGCTGCATCATGAACATTCGTTCCGTGCAGCAGATGATCCGCGGCTACCAGAACATGAACAACTATCAGGAAGGCCACACGATCAATATGTTCGTGATCGGCAATGAGTTTGGCCTCAGCAACATCGGCGAATGCCCCGGGGGTGGTGACTACGATCACGCCGGAAGCATCCCGCCCATCGGTGAGCTGGCGATGACCTGCTCGCTTGCAACGTCCCACGGCCACGTGCCGCCGAGCATCGCCGGATGGTGAAATTCTCCCAAGACGAATTCTAACAGACCCCGTCGCTCCGCTTTTCCGCGGACGGCGGGGTTTTCTCTTTCTTGGAGCCTCATGAAGGGACCGGATGGTTCCCAGTGCATGATCGAAGCCCGATCAGACGAGCGAGAACTCACCATCGTCATCGATTCCCACCCAGCCCAGCGCGGCGAAGGCGCGATGGATGCAGGGGATGGCATCATCGTTTTCATCTTCCGAGTGTTCGATGGTCGCTGAGCCGGTGAGTCCGCGATTGGAATCGATGCTGATGACGGTGTCGCTGCCGACGATGTGGATCCAGTCGCCCCAGTTCTTGGCTTCGTGGCGCACTTCCAAGCCTTCCTTGCGGAGGGCGGCGAGGACTTCGGCAATGGTGGCGAGTTGGTCTTCGGGTGAAGGGCGAACCTGGGTTTCCATGGGCGGCGGCAATCTGCATGGCGGAGACCGCCGGGGGAAAGGGGAAATCATGGAATCTCTCGATAAGCTTCAGCCGCCCGAGCAGAGTTCATTTTTTATTGAACAAACTCGCATCGGGGGCTAGGCAGCTTCTGTGCCCGAGGCGGAAGAGGACAAACCGGCGCTGAGTGAGATCGAGCGACAAGTCATCGATATCTTTGTCGATGGCGTGAGGGTTCTGGGTTTGCCGGGATCGGTGGGGGAGATCTATGGCTTGCTTTACGTGAGTCGTGGGGCGCAGTCGCTCGATGATCTGGTGGGCCGTCTCGGCATCAGCAAGGGTTCGGCGAGTCAGGGTTTGAGGTTGCTGAAAAGTCTGGGGGCGGTGCGTGAGATCGAGATGGAAGGCACGCGGCGCACCTATTTCGAAGCAGCGGTCGATTTGAAGCGGCTGGTGGGTGGATTCATTCGCGAGCAGGTCAGGCCGCATTTGGAGAGCGGCCAGACGAAAGTGGGACTGCTGCAGGAATCGATCGGCGCTGAGCCGGATGCGGAGATGCGGAAATTTTATGATGAGCGGGTGGAGCGTCTGGAGAACTGGATGCGGCGCGGGCGCATGGTGCTGCCGGTGATGCAGAAGTTTCTGGGACAATGAGTGGCGACGGACCCCGCTGGTATGTGGTGCGCACGCCTCCGAAGCGTGAGCACATCGTGGCCTCCCATTTGCGCGAGCTTGAGGAAGTGGAGGTTTTCTGTCCGCGGCTGAGATATCGCAAGGCCACGCGGCGTGGGAAGATCTGGTGGGTGGAAGCGATGTTTCCCGGCTATGTGCTGGCGCGTTTCACGTTGAGCGAAATGCAGCGACTGATTTCCCATCAACAAGGCGTGAGGGGCTTGGTGAAGTTCGGCAATGAAGTGCCTCCGGTGCCGGATGGCCTGGTGGAGACCCTGCGCCGCGAAATGGCGCGGATGCCGGAAGAGGAAAACCTTCAGGAAACCATCACGCTGGTGCCGCGTCTGGCCACGGGGGACGAAGTGGAAGTGGCCCACGGTCCGCTCGGCGGGTTTCAGGGCACGGTGCTGGATGTCCTGCCCGGTCGCGAGCGGGTGCGGGTACTGCTCGAATTTCTCGGCCAGCCGCAGGTGGTGGAGGTGGATCTCTTCAGCCTGCTGCTGCCACGGCGGCCACTGCCATGAGAAAACGGCTTTCGTCGCAAGGCGGATTGACCCGGCATGGAGTTCCGGTGCATATCCCGAACATGCGGAATGCGTTGCTTGTGCTCGCCCTGTTGATGGCAGGATCTTTATCATCCTGCGGGCTTCTTCGCGCACCGGTGAAGATCGTGGGTGGGGTGGTCAAGGGGACGGCGAACGTGACCAAGGCTGCCGTGGAAGCACCCAAGGAGGCCTGGGACAAGCGCAAGGCACGCAAGGATGCGGAATCGCGCGATGACGACGCCCGCGACAAGGCCCGCCGACAAGCCGGCCCCACTCTCGGAGATTCGCCCTCCATGAGCGGTGCCGATCCGAACCTCGGAGGCTCGCCCACGATGGGCAGCTCCAGCCCCGATCTTGGCTCTTCCGGCGGTCCACCTCTGCCCTCCGGCGGCGGTCCCATCCTGCCCTCGGACGGCCAACCGATCGATCCGGATGCGCCTCCGCCCTTGCCGGAGTGAGTGGGCGCATCATCGACTTCAGCGGGATTTCTCCGCAGGCATTTCGCAGTGGCGGTCAGGTTCGCTGGAAAGGCCATCGATCTCGATGTGATCGGCATGCAGGCTCACGATGGCATAGGGAGCTTGATCCGCCGTTTCCACCATGCCCTTGAGATTCACGAAATGGCAGGTCCCGCGCATGGCATAGTTTCCGGCATGGTTGTGACCATTGAACCATGCCGCAACACAGGGGAAACGATCGATCAAGGCAAGCACCTCGCGGTCGTTCCAAAGGTTGTGGGGATCGGCCGGAAAGACCGGGTAATGGCAGCAGAGAATCACCCGCTGCCGGGCTGCCGTGGCTTCTTCCAGTTCCTTCTCCAGCCATGCCATCTGGTTTTCGCCGATCGCACCATTCCATGGCTGTGCCTGCGGCAAGCCTTCGCGGTGGAGGCGATCTAACATCTCTTGCGCTTTATCGGCATGTTCAGGCCGGAAGAGACTGACTTCCGTCCCATCGAGCAAAATCACGCGCCATGAGCCGAAGATCTTCGATGTCCCGGGCCTGCGGATGCCAAGCAAGCCGGCGACCTTGGCTTTGTCGGCATCGGCCACCTCGTAATCGTGGTTTCCCGCAACGGCGAAATGAGGCGGTTGAAGTCCGCGGTAGATGTCGAGCACGGGAGTGAAGCTCGCGAAATCCTCATCGATGAAGTCGCCGAGAGTGACAACGGCATCGGGTGCTGCCTCATTGAGCTGCGCGATGGAGGCGCGGAGTTTGTCCAAGGACTGTCGGTAGTGGCGCGAGCGGAGCGTGTCCTTGTCGGCGTATTGCGGATCGGCGATCATGCCGAGGCGGACCACGCCCTGCGGCTGCTCCGTCGCGGACCATGCGGTGCTGCCGAGAGTGAGGACGAGAAATCCGCGCCGTGTCATCGGTCCAGGATCCCCTTTGCCGCGGTGGATCACAAGCCTGCTTTCTCCGGTTCCGGCTTGTTTGTTTTCGCGAGCAGGCTCTGCGAGGCATAGAGGCCGATGGCGAGCCAGATGAGGGCGAAGGACAGAAGCCGGATGGTGGTCATGGGTTCGCCATAAAGTTTCCAACCGATGAGGAACTGGAGCGTGGGACCGAGGAACTGCATGATGCCCAAGGTGGACAGGCGGATATTGCGCGCGGCATGGCCGAAACAGAGCAGAGGGAGCGTCGTCGCGATGCCGGTGCCGATGACCAGGGCGGCATGCAGCGGATGCCCGGTGAGGGCTTGCAGCGATTCCGTCGGATGGAATCCAAGCCAAAGCAGGGCGACCGGCGATAGCAGCAAAGTCTCCACCGTGAGGCCGGTGCGGGATTCCAGCGGGGCGCGTTTTTTCACCACCGCATAAAGCGAGAAGGTCACGGCCAGCAGCAGGGCGATCCATGGAAAATGCCCGACGGCAGGGACCTGCAAGGCCACGCCGCCGAGGGCGATGGCGATGGCCACAAGCTGCAGTGGTCGATGCCTTTCGCCGAACCACAGTGCGCCGAAGAGCATGTTGAAGAAGGGGTTGAGGTAATAGCCCAGCGCGCCCTCGATGATCCGGCCGTTCAAAGTGGCCCAGACATAAAGCAGCCAGTTTGAAACCAGCAGGGCACCGGAGAGCAGCAGCGAAGCAACGATGCGGCGGTTCCGCAAGTGGCCTAACAGCTCACGCCCCTCGCGTCGGGCCAGCACGATCAAAAGCAGGATCAGCAGCGACCAGACCGAGCGCTGGGCGACGATGGATGGAGGCGGGAGGAAATCGATGAGTTTCCAATAGATCGGCAGCACGCCCCACAAGGTGAAGGCGCCCAAGGCAGCGAGGAGTCCCGAGTGCTGGCGGTCCACAGCGCCGAGCCTTGCTCTCCTTCACCCGGAAAACGAAGCGCAAAACTCGCGGACTGCGGATTTACGCAAGATGCCGGTGCTGGAAGTTCCGTCCAAGGGGCGAGACCCATCACTCCGGATCCTTGCCGGAGGCGAGAGGCATGATGCCAAACTCACGGGCGTCGCGGATGCTGATGATCTGGGTGTCGGGGTCCTCGCCACTGTCAAAGGCCTCGGCATGTTCTTCCAGGCTGGCGATACCGGTCTCCATGGCATTGAGAAAAGTCTTCATCGATGCCTCCCCTTCCTCGGCAACCATGGCCTTGAACTTGCGGAGATCGATTTTCCCGTCCTCCGCCTTGTCGGCAAGCTTCTTGAGTTCCTGCACCGACTTCAAATCATCCGAGCCTAACAGCGTGGTTTCCAGGCCGATGAGGGTTTCCCCTTCGGAATCTCCATCGAAAGCGAGAAAGCAATGTCCGGGCACCATCACGAGGTGGACCTTGAGGCCGATCTTCATCAGGATCGATGCCATCAGCACGCTGCCGTCCACGCAGTTTGCCTGGGTGGCTTCGACGCTTTGATCGAGCATGCGGACCGTCTGGCTGACGACCTTCTTGCTCGGAGGCGTGGTCGAGATGTCACTGTATTTGATTCCGCGACGCTGCAAGGCCTGCCAGATGGCGAAGACCTGTTGGAGAACGACCTCCTGATCGCCGCTCTGATAGCCGGTGAAGCCATCGATCAGGGCTTTGCCGTCGGCGTCCTTGGTATTTTCGAGAGCTTCCTTGAGAAGGCCATCGATCCACGGATGGTTCTCGTTCACGTAAGCGGCAAAGCACCAGGACATGTCTTCGATTTCCTCCTCATCGCCATGGAAGACGTAGAACGGGCAATCGTTCAGTGATCGCAGGATGAGGGTTTCGTTCTGCTCGGGTAGGGGCTCGCCATCGATGCTTACCTGGATGGTGAGCACCACGGGTTTCTGTTCGCGGACCCGGTAGAGGGCATCGAAGTCCCACGCGGCCTTGGGGATGATGTCGATGTCGCCGCTGATTTCCCCGCCTTCTTCATCGACCGCCTTACCGACAAATTTCGACGGCTTGAGCCAGCCGTCCCCACTCATCCGGACCTCGATTTCCGCTCCTGCGGGAACATCGCTGAGAGCGACTCCGATCCAGCCATTGGGGTCACCTAACAGAGGAACGGCGCCATCGTCTTCCTCTTCCTCCTCTTCGCCCTCGGTCCAGTCCACGGTGGCGGTGGAAATGATGGCGCTGGGAAACAGGTCCTTGCCGGTGTGGCTGAAAAATTCGAAGGAAGCTTCCCCGGCCCTGGCGATGCCGAAGTGGCAGAGTGCCCCGATCACGGGTGCCCACAAAAAAGGCCTTGATAGGGGGAGATTGACCGCGAAGGGGGAAGGAGAGGAAAGCAGGCTCCGTGGGTGGTTCATGGCGGAATTCCAGCGGACGGGAGTGAACTTGTCAAAATCCATCCGGGTCAGGCCACACCGCAAATCGCAAGCCGGGGAACTCGCGGACCATGGCGGGTGAAGCGCCGGGGGTGCGTTGGACGGGGACAAAAGTGAACATCCAGCGGCGCATGCCTTTCACATGGGGTGACTTGATGAGCACTTCGTTCCAGCCGGCCTTCAAGCGGATCGGCGTGGGCTCGCGGAAATGATAGTTCTCATCCACGTAGGACTCGGTCGAATGATAGTTTGCCTTGCGGTTCGGAACTGTCCACTCGGGGGCATCGATCTTCTCCCCGTTCACGGTGAAGACCGGCTTCGAGTAATGCCATTCGCCGGGAATGTTCATGCCTCCATGGAAGTTGGAAAGCTCCCACCACTGCGCGCTGATCCAGAATGGCACGGTCTGGTCCTTGGGCGAGTGAATGAAACTGCGGACATAGTAGGTCGATTCCGCCACGGTCTGCCTGCCCCAGGTGGGGTTGGCGAAGGTGGGTTGATCGGTGTAGTGGCGGAAGACCATCGTCGCCCCGGTGCGGATCTCATCGCTCCAGGTGTAAGTCTTGCCATCGATCTCATAGGCATTCTTGCGATCACCCGGCATGATGCCGAAATCGGTCTCCGGCTTGCCGCCGTGGGGAATGGGTCCCAGGGTTTGCCAGACGATGTCGGACTGTTTCACGTAGGGAAATTCCTTGCCTTCGAAAAACGCGTCGCGATGGAAAAGGAAGCGGTTTTCAAACTCGCGGAATGCCTCCAACTGCGGATGTCCCTGCGGCGGGAGATTGGCATAGAATTCGATCCAGTCCTTTTCCCGTGCATGGCTCCATAGTGCTTCGGAGTAAACCACCACGCCGGGAAAATGCGGGGTCTGGGCGAAGTGGTTGCGCGGGTCCTTCATCGGCATGTCCGGCCATGAGCACAAAATGCCGCCGATCCCCTTGCTGTTGGTGTGCGGGCAGTTCTTGCGGAAAAAAAGCGTGGCGACCATTTCGAAAGGATCGAAGTGATTGAGATAGTTTTCCTGGGAGTCGATGTATTCGCCGCCGTTCACTGGTCGGCGGGTGCGGTTGGTCCATGTTTGCTGGATGGCGGTGGGATCGCCATTCATCCCGGGGCTCCAGCGGATCGCGCGGCGGCCGGATTCGCGCACGGTGGCAAAGTAAGTGCGAAGGGTTTCTGCGGAGACTTGCTCATGGCCGCGGGCTTCATCGGTGCCGATGTGGATGTAAGGCATGACTTCCGGCGGTGCGAGCGTGGCCAGTTCGCGGATCAGATCGCAAAGGATGGCCGTGACTTTCGGGTCTTCCACTTTCTCGATGCCAAAGGCGCGGCGGAAACTTGCGGTGTGGCCCGGCATGTCGAGTTCCGGAATCACCGTGATGTGTCGCACCCGGCAGTATTCGACAAATTCCCTGAACTCCTCCTGAGTGTAATATTTCCCCGGCATGCGATCGAAGGAGGCGGGGTCGTTGACCTTGGGGTGTTTTTTGCTCTCCAACCGCCAGCCGTGGTTGTCGGTGAAATGCCAGTGATAAACATTCATCTTGTAGCGTGCCAGCACGTCGGCCAGCTCCTTGAGCATGGACAGGGGCATGTAGTTGCGGCCGGTATCGTTCATCGTCCCGCGAATTGGGAAATGCGGCCAATCTTCGATCTCTGCATGGGCGATGTGGGGGCCATCGGCATGGTTGGTGGTCAGTTGGGCGAGGGTTTGCAGGCCATGGAAAAGCCCGGAGTCGGTCCCGGCTTCGACGAGCGCTCCGTTTGCTGTGGTTTGCAGTCGATACCCTTCCGCCTTGTCGGCGAACCATTCGTCCTTGCTGATGCGAAAGCGCAGTGGATACGACGGCGAACCCTGTGGCACCGCTTTCACTCCGCGCTCATCGAAGAGGGCGGTGGCCTCGCGCGCGAAATGGGCGAGGCGGGCTTGGTCGGTCGCTTCCTCGGGGTAGGATAGGGAGAAGGTTTCGATTTTGGATGAAGCCCCTTTCCACTCGATTTCCCGCGGCATGGGAATGAGCGGCGGACGATCTTTTGGAAAGGCGGGCGTGCCGGCGTTTTCGGCAGCAGGAGACAAGATCGCGAGGACGGTGCTGAGGCAGAGGACGAGTTTGATCATGATCGTAAGCGCATGGGAGAATTCAGCAAAACAAGCCGCCTACGTTCGGGATGGTAGGACAATGACGGTCGGGTGGAGAATTTTTGCCCGGCATGGAGCGGATTCGCATATCCGCCAGCCGGTATCTTCGCCCGACCAGTGAAGCCCGGTTTCTTTGCCGGGTTTTTCGGATAGAGAAGGACGGACCGAACGGAGCGGGAGGATCCTCGGGAGCGACGGCAGCAGGTGTGGTTTCCCGTGCTTTGTCGAGCTCGATGTCTCTTTCGCTCCGTCTGCTATCCATCAGCCCCCGGTCTGCCGCCACACCATGACCAAGATCCCGAAATCCAAGTTCGCCCAGCTCGCGGATATCCTGCGGGAACGGATCGAAGCAGGGGAATGGAGTGGTGCCTTGCCGACGGAGCGAGTCCTTGCCAAGGAGCTTCTGATCAGCAGGACGACCCTGCGTCGGGCGCTCGCGATTCTCACCAAGGATGGTCTGGTTCAGCCCCCTCCGACGCGGCGCCTGCCGAGGAAAGTCCGGGACAACCCTGTCCATCCGGGCGGCGTGGAGTTGCGCCGTGTTTGCATCCTGACCTCGGCGCTTCATGGCACGCCCTTGTTGATCGAGCAGTTGGGAGTGATCCGGGGGCTGCTCGGTCCGGCACAGATTAATGTGGACGTCGAGGAGGCGGCCACTTTCACCGAGCGCCGTGATCCCGCTTCGGCACTGAGCCGCATCGTGACCCGCCATCCCCATACGATCTGGGTGCTTCACAAGATGCCGGAAAACGTCCAGCGCTGGTTCGCGACGAGTGGCCTGCCCACCGTGGTGTTTGGATCGGTTTTTCCGGGAATCCCGCTGCCCGGTGTCGATGTCGATTTCCGCGCCGCAGCCCACCATGCGACGGGGATATGTCTTGCCCGCGGCTGTCGACGGGTGGTGCTCCTTGTCCACCGCACGCCGCTGGCGGGTGACAGTCGGACGGTGGATGCCGTCACCGAGGAGCTTGCCCGCCGGGGCGCGCCGCCGCCACGGGTCATGCGCCACGATTCCAACCGCATGCGCCTGATGGACGGACTGGATCGCGAAATCGTCGCCAATCCCGCAGGATGCGACGCGCTGATCATCGCCAACCACCATCACCTGTTCACCGCTCTCTCCCACCTGCTGCGAAGGGGCATCCGGATTCCCGAGCAGATTTCCGTGGTCTATCTGAGCAACGATCCTTCCAGCGAGCGGCTCAGCCCGCTGCCATTTCGATACGATCCCGGCCCCGCGCTGGTGCGTCGGCTGGTGGCGGCGATTCATACCCTGGCCGAAGGCGGCACGCCGAAATCCTCACTCATCATTCCCAAGCTGATCGAAGGTGAGTCGGTCCGCCCGCTTGGGGTGATTGGATCGAAAAAGAACCAAGCTGGCGTTCTCAGTGGCCGCGCCGGTTTGAAGTAGGCTGCCGCCATGCGACTCAAAAAGCTACTGTCCCGTGCGTTGAATGGCTTGGTCCCGGCTTTGGCGGGGATCTCCTGCCATGTCGCTGCACAGCAGACGAATCTGGTGGAAACGACGGTGTTTGCAAACGTCGTGGACGGCTATCCGGTCTTCCGCATTCCCGCGGTGGTGAGGGCGAACGATGGCACCTTGCTCGCCTTTTGCGAGGGCCGGGCAGGGATATCGGACGGTGGCAACATCGATCTCGTGCTCAAGCGCTCCACCGACAATGGCCTGACCTGGGGGCCTCTCATTCTTGTTCACGAGGAAGGCGGCACGGCTCCGATCACCATCGGCAATCCTGCTCCGGTCGTGGATCGAACCACGGGCCACATCCATCTTCTCTTTTGCCGCGAGAACGACACGGTCTTCCATACGGTGTCCACGGACAACGGACTGACCTGGGCTCAACGGAAGGAAATCACTGCCAATGTGAAGTCGGCCGGCTGGGGTTGGTATGCCACGGGACCGGTTCATGGCGTCCAGCTCAAGCGTGGCAACCAGGCGGGACGGTTAGTGATTCCAGCCAATCACCGGATCGGCGCGGCAGGTTCCGACTCGGGGAGTTTCGGGTCGCAGATCCTTTACTCCGATGACCACGGAGTCACCTGGCGGATGGACGCCACCTTCGAAGCATCCAACGGCGCGGCTCCGAATGAAACGACCCTCGTCGAACTCATGCCGGCCGCCGGCGGAGGTTCGCGGATTTATATCAACTCCCGGGATTATGGCAGTGATCCGGGAAACCGCTCTCAGGCTTGGTCCGAGGATGGCGGCACCAGCTACACCGGACCTTTCGACGGCAATCCCCATTTCGTCACCCCCGTTTGCCAGGGTTCGTTGCTCCGCTACAGCTCCATTGATGAGGGCGATGATGTCAGCCGAGTCATTTTTGCCAGCCCGAATGGCAGCGCACGATCCAATGGCTCGATCTGGATCTCCACCGACGAGGCCGTCACCTGGAGCCAGCCGAAAACGATCCGCGCCGGGGCTTTCGCGTATTCCGACATGGTGCGCACCGCCGATGACCACCTGGGTGTGATCTTTGAAACCGGAAGCAGCACGGATGCTTATCAGTCGATCCGCTTCATCCGCGCCAGCGAGGCCTGGCTCGATGAACCGCCGCCGCCTGCGGAAAATCCCGGCGCGGCGCTCTGGAATCTTGAGGAAGCCGCGCCGGGAGAAAGCAGCCCCATCGAACAGGGCGCCATCCTCGATACCCATCCGGACGGCCATGACCTGCACCTCACCGCGACGTTGGCCTTGCCGGTGATTGCCGGTGCGTCCGCATTTGGAGATGGCAGGGCACTGGCGTTTCAGAACAACGGCGGCCTGCGGCTGAACGATCCGGAAAGCTCGAACCGTTTCGATTTCGGCCCCGAGGACTCCTTCACCATCGAGGTCGTCGCCCGCATTCCCTCCGGTTCCACCGCGACCGATGCGCTCGTCGCCAAGGACCTTGGGCCGACCTCGCCATCGTGGTGGCTGCGTCTGGAGGGCGGCAAGGCGCGCTTCCTGATCAGCGACAATGCCAGCGAGCGTTTCCTGTCCTCCACCGTGGCCATCAACGACGGCCAGTGGCATCACATCGCCGCCGTCCGTGATGTCGATGATCCGGGCAACCGTAAGCTCCGGCTCTACGTCGACGGCGTCCTCTCGGCCGAAATCGCCGACACCACCACCGGCAGCCTCGCCAACGCCCAGTCGATCTGGATCGGTCGATTCAATGCGTCCGGGCGCGAACTCAGCGGTGACATCGATTTGGTCCGCATCACCCCCGCCGCTCTAACACCCTCGGGATTCAGCGGGAAAACCACCCAGTTCGATGCGGATGACGACAAGATCCCGGATCGCTTCGAGCGCGACGAGAGCGGGTCGCTTGCGCCCTATGGAAACGGCGACTTCGATCTTGATTCGGCGTCGGACCTCATCGAATTCGCCCTCGGCACCGATCCCGGCCGTGCCGACTCGCCTGCTCTAACAGTTTCCCGGCATGAGGACGAAGTCGTGGTCGGCACCCTCCAGCGCGCGCTGCCCGGATGGCTGGAACTCCGGCTCACGCACTCCTCCGACCTGGCCCTTTGGGAGGATGCGGACTCTTCGGTGAGCCTCGTGGATCTTGGTGGTGACCTCTGGCAGCGCACGGACCGCATCGCATTTCCATCGGGCCCGCCGGCGGCTTGCTATTTCCGCTACGAGCTTCGCCCGGTGCCATGATCGTTCGAGCCGTCTGGTCTTGAAAAGAACCATCATCCGACACTTCCGCCCGCCCGCCCGAGCCCCGAATCTCAGCTTGAAAACCCCAACTCCGAATCACCATGAGACATTCCCATCGCATCTTCCCCCTCGCCCTCGCCGCGAGCTTGGCAAGCGCCTCCGCGGACGTGATCGTGGACATTGACTTTGAACATCTGAGCCCCCTGGTCGGCGATCCGGACGGGCTCGATGATGGCGATCGTATCCAGGATCTTTCGGGAAACGGCTATCATGGATTCTGGGGTGCCACCGGCAGCAACGTGCCTGTCGTTGCCACCACTTCGGGCACCGCCATCAACACCAGCGGCACTGCGGTGGGCAAGATCTTCCTCCGGGATTCCCTTACCGGCATCCCGGATGCATGGGATGGACCGACGACCACGGTCACGCCGTATTTCAATTTCAATGGAGCGCAGAGCTACACCTTCGAGGCGGTGGTGAACTGGAACAGCACCGCGCAGACCATCAATGGCCTGATGGGGCAGACCACCGGCAACGAGCTGTGGATCCGCGAAAACGGCGGCTTCCTGCAATACGCTTTCGTCAGTGGGACCTCGAACGCCAACCTGTTCACAAACACGATCAACATTTCCGCCGCCAAGGCCGACGGCCAGTGGCATGTCATCTCCGTGGTCTATGATGCCACCGCCAAGCAGATCCGCTCTTATCTCGACGGCACTCTCATCCACACCAATACCGACACCGACATCGGTGCGCTCGGAACGATGATCAATGGAGCCAACGACTTCTTTGTCGGCGGCTACAACGCGACCAGCAGCAATTATTTCGACGGGCTTCAGGACCGCTACCGCATCAGCAGCGGCGCGCTGGAACCGGCCGCTTTCCTGACGGCACCCCCGCCTGCCGTCGGTGATTCGATCACCTGGACCGGTGGCACCGACGCCAACTGGGATGCCGTCACGGCGGGTAATTGGAAGCTTGATGCCGATGACTCGCCGGTCCTGTTTGCCGACAACGATCAGGTCACCTTCGATGGTAGCGGTGCCAATCCCGTCGTTTCGATCGTCGGCACGGTGGCCCCAGCCTCGATTGCGGTCACATCGGACCTTCCGACGAATTATTCGTTCACCGGCGGCACGCTTGGTGGATCCGGTTCGCTGGTCAAATCAGGGACCGCTACCCTCACTCTCGCGGGTCCCGTCAGCCGTGGCGGGTCCACCACTGTTACTGGTGGCGCGCTGGTCATTGGAAATGGATCGACTGCCGGTGATGCGATCGCTGGTCCTGTGAGTGTTGACGGCGGAGCCACGATCCGGGTTTCCCGGTCCGATACGGTCGATTACTCCGCCAGCGTGCGGCTGAAAGAAATCAGCGGCGCGGGTTCGGTCGTCATCGAGGGCGGCGGCACGGTCATCGTCAATCCCGGCAGTGGCATCGGCTTCAACGAGCTCGCTTCGTGGAGCGGTCTCTCCGGTGGTGTCACAGTTCGAGGTGGATCGGAACTGCGGACGCTGAGAAACGGCAGCACCTCCATGGGTTCGGGCACCGTCACGCTCGGCGACGGTTCGTCGAGCGGCGCACTCGCCCAGTACAACGGCAGTTGGACGTGGACCAATCCCATCGCCCTGGTCGGCCCGGCCAACGCGATCCGCAACCGCTCATCCAATGCCTTTGCCCGACAACTGAAACTGCAAGGCGTCATCTCCGGTTCGGGCGGGCTGATCTTCGAGGATCCCAATGGCACGATGACCAACAATCAGACCGGTTACATTCTCACCGGTGCGAACACGACCAACGGAACCTTCACCATCGCCACTGGCGTGCCCGTGCGTGTCGGCGGAGTCCCGGGGGATACCGACGTGGTGCAGAACGGTCCGGATGCGGCCGGCTCGCTGGGCGATGCCACCGTCATCAACAACGGCTTCCTCACTTTTTCCCGCACCGATAGCCACAGCGTCGCGAATACCATCACCGGAGACGGCCAGCTATTCATCGGTCTCACGACCGGGACGGGAAATCAGATCGTCAATCTCACCGGATCGGCAACCCACACCGGCAAAACCACCGTGCGTTCAGGCACCCTTCTGCTCAATGGCACTCACGGCAGCCAGGTGCCCGAGATCCTCAGCCAGCTCGACGTCAATGCCGGGGCGACCCTCGGCGGAGGGGGCACCACGACGTCCGACATCAATCTCTCCGGCACCCTCGCCCCGGGCAACAGCGCCGGCCTGCTGACCACCAGCAGTTGGCTCGTGCTGTTCGGTGGATCCTCGTATGCTTGGGAAACGAGCCTTTGGACGGGCGGCACCCCTGGCACCCACTCCGATCTGGTCACGGCGGATGAAATTCACATCGACTCCAGCGCGGCCCCGGGCACTCCCATCACGATCAAGCTTTCGGCCCCTGCCATCACCGGCTTTGCGGAAACCAACCAGACCTTCGTCATTGCCCAAGCCACCACGGCGCTCGTTGGCTTCGATGCTGCCGCCTTCGTCGTCGATGCCACCGACTTCACCACCGCCACCGGTGCCACCGGAACCTGGGCGGTTCAAGCGAATGGCAACAGCATCGAACTCGCCTATACCGCCGGTCCGGGGCTCACCGGATACGCCCTTTGGATCAATGGCTTCTACCCCGGCAACAACGACCCGCAGGTCATCGGTGCCGATGCCGATCCCGACAAGGATGGCGTGCAGAATGCCATCGAAATGCTGCTCGGTGGAAATCCCGGCATCCCGGGAGACGTCGATCTTCCCGTGCCCGCCGCCGGAGGCAACGACCTCGTTCTCACCTTCGAACGCAGCGATACGGCGATTGGTGCCCTCGACATCGTCGTGGAAACCAGCACCGACCTGGCTTCCTGGCCACCGGCGGCCGTCATCGTGGTGGGTGAAACGTCCAGCCCTGGAGTCGTGATCATCGACAATGGGGCAACCGACACCGTGACCGTCACCATTCCCAAGGACGGCGCTACCGCCCGATTCGCCCGGATCCGCGCAAGCGTGCCGTAACCGGTTGCTGGTCTGAAAGAAAACCAAAGCCTCGTGCTTTCGTCCCCGTCGCGTCTTTTTCAACTTCCTCACTGACCTTTCCCATCCGATGCAAGTTCCGCTCCGCTACCCCCTGCTCGCTTTTGCCTGCGTCTGCTTTGGATCACCCACAGCGATTCAGGCCGCCACGATTCTCCAAGTTGATTTCGAGCATCTCGCCGGTTTCATCGGCAACCCGGACGGGCTCGATGATGGCGACCGCATCCAGGACACATCCGGGAATGGATATCATGGTTTCTGGGGCGGGACGACCAGCAACATTCCCATCGTCGCCACGCCGAACGGGACCGGCATCAACACCATCGGGACGGGGTATGGCAAAGTGTTCCTACGCGACGGTCTCACTTCCATTCCCGATGCCTGGGACGGGCCGACCACGACCATCACGCCTTATTTCTCCTTCAATGGTGCCCAGAGTTATACCTTCGAAGCTGTGGTGAACTGGAATGGATCCACCCAGGCCGTCAACGGCTTGATGGGGCAGATTACCGGCAATGAACTTTGGATCCGCGAATCGGGTGGTTTTCTCCACTACGCCTTTGTCAGCGGCGCGGCGAACGCCAACCTTTTCTCAAACACCATCGACATCAGCGCGGCCAAGGCCGATGGCCAGTGGCACGGGATCGCCGTGGTGTATGACGCCACGGCCAAACAGATTCGTTCCTATCTCGATGGAGTGCTCCTCCACACCAATTCCGATGCGGACATCGGACTGCTGGGCCCGATGGTCAACGGTGCCAATGATTTCTTCGTCGGCGGCTACAACGCCGTCACAAGCAACTACTTCGACGGTCTTCAGGACACCTACCGCATCAGCACTGGTGCGCTGGCTCCGGCGGAGTTCCTCCCCGTCCCGGAACCGTCCGTGCTGGTTCTCGCCCTGTCATCCGCCGTCTTCGCCTTGTTCTCCCGGAGGCGTTGAGGAGCCCCCGGATTCATCAAGGCGGCTGAACGTGTGGCATGTTTGCCCGAGGCACGGGGCCGGAAATCATTCCTGCGGCAAGCCCGGGACCTTCAGAGGGAAAAGCGGATTGGGTGACATCTCTTCGCTGAGAACCTTCGCTGCCTGCTCGATGACTTCGGGGTGCGCCCTTGCGATATCTTTCGTTTCCGAGGGGTCCGCGCTGATATCATAAAGCTCCCACTCGCCCGGCTTTCGGGTGGCGAGGCTCTGGCGTATGGCCTTCATGTTGCCGATACGCACGGCGACCTGGCCGCCGTATTCCGGATAGACCCACAACATCGGTTTTTGACGTGTCGCCGAGGTATTGCCGGTCATCGCGGGCCAGAGGTTTTCCCCATCGAGCGCGGCGGGTGGATCCATTTCGAAGGCGGCGCACAGCGTGGGGAACCAGTCGGCGAAATAGGAAGGGGTGTCGTTGGTGGTACCGGCTTTGATGCTTCCGGGCAGGCGGGCGATCATCGGCACGCGCAGGCCGCCTTCATAGACACTGCCTTTGAAGCCACGGAGTCCGGCGGTGGAGTTGAAGAAATCCGCATCCACTCCGCCGATACCGATGTGCGGGTTCGCCTTGTCGCCGCCGCGGTGGGTGGTGCCGTTGTCGGAGGTGAAGATGACCAGCGTTTCATCGGCAATGCCGGCTTTTTCGAGTGCCTTCATCACACGGCCGACGTGGCGGTCGAGGTCGGAAATCATCGCGGCGTATCCAGCGCGCGGGCGCGGGTGCGGGAGATAGCCGCATTGGCCGCGATAAGGTTGCTTATCCCATTCGGCCGGATATTCATTTACGGCTTCCAGCGGTGGCTGCATGGCGACGTGGGGCTCGATGAGGGCCAGATAGAGGAAGAAGGGCTTGTCCTTGTGGGTGTCGATGAATTGCTCGGCTTCCGCCATCATCAAGGTCGGCGAGTAGTTCTGAGCCTGATAGTCTTCCATCCGGACCTCTCCTTCCGGTTTCCTCAAGTGCCCTGGAATGGGCTTCGGATTGATCTCGATCTGCTGGTCATTGCGCCAGAGGAAGCGGGGGAAAAAACTGTGGGCGACGGCCTGACAGTTGTATCCGAAGAAGAGATCGAAGCCCTGTTTGTTAGGGTCGCCCGTGCTGCCCACCGGACCTAGTCCCCATTTGCCGATCGCGGCGGTGGCATGACCGGTCTTCTGGAAGACCTCGGCCAAGGTCAGTGCTTCAGCGGAAATCGGATGCTGGCCTTGCTTGAACTGCGGCAAGGAAATGCTGGCCTGGCGGTTGCCACGGATTTCCGCATGGCCGAGGTGTTTTCCGGTGAGCAGCACGCAACGGGCAGGCGCACAGACCGGCGCGCCGGAGTAGTGATGGGTGAATCGTGTGCCCTCGGCGGCGAGTTGATCGATGTGAGGCGTCCGGATTTTCTTTTGCCCGTAACAACCGAGTTCACCGTAGCCGAGATCGTCGGCCAGGATGAAGACAACATGGCGAGGCGCGGCCGAGGCTGAGGTGATGAACCATGCTGCGGCGAGCAGGGTCAGGATGGATGTTCTCATTGCGGATAGCGTGTCAAGTGAGGGGGAAATGATCAGTTTCAAACAAGACTACGGCTTTGGCTTTCGCTTGCGAGGCTTGGGATCATCGTTGGCCTTGGCTCCGCGGCCCCATGGTGTGGGTTGGTGGGTGGCGGCCCAGTTCTGATAGAGCGCTTGCAGGCGCTTGACTTCATCCGGGCGCTCCTTGGCGAGATCTTGGGTTTCACCAATGTCTTGGGAGAGGTCGAACAACTTAGCTTCACCAGGAGCTTGTCCGGGGTTGCCGCCGACCAATTTCAGATCGCCATCGCGCACCGCCCACGGGGAACCGGTTTTCCAATAGAGCGTCCGTGGAGTGGGGTTCTCGGTCTTTCCCGTCATCAAGGGCAGCAGGTCGATGCCATCGAGGGGCTTGCCCGGTGATTTCCCAATCCCGGCAGCGGCGAGGGCAGTGGGGAAAATGTCGAGAGCGATGACGGGTTCGCTTTTCACTTGGGCCGATGGGATGGTCCCGGGCCATTGAACGAGAAAAGGAACCCGGATGCCGCCTTCCCAAGAGCTGCCCTTGTGGCCCCGCAGTGGCTTGTTGTTGCGACCGCTCGCACCGCCATTGTCGTTGAGGAAAAACACCAGGGTGTCCTTGGTGAGGCCCTGCGTTTCGAGCGCATCGAGCACGATGCCCACGGCACGGTCGAGGGCGATGGTCATGGCTTTGACCTTGTTGCCTCCCGCCTTGGCAAGATCCGCCTCGGTGGCATGAAGCGGACCGTGAGTCGCGTTGAAGGCGAGGTAGATGAAAAATGGATGATCCTTGTGGCGGCCCATGTATTCCGCAGCCTTCTCCGCGAGGTGATCGGTCATGTATTCAAACGATTCCTTTTCCACCGGCTCGCGGTCGAGCATCAGGCAGTTCAAGCGACCCGGCTTCGCGAGTGGCCAGTAGCTGCGCGAGCCTTGAAGAAATCCATAGTAGTCGGTGAAACCGCGTTCCATCGGGTGGAACTTCGGTGCGTATCCGAGGTGCCATTTCCCCAGGGCGATGGTTCGATAGCCAGCATCCTTGAGCACCCGTGGTAGCAGAGTCTCGGTGAGTGGAAGGCCATTGGTCTCGCTGTAAGCGGGCGGGATGTTCAGCTCATGGCCGAAACGCTGTTGATAGCGCCCCGACAAAAGCCCGGCGCGACTCGGACTGCACACCGTGCCGGAAACGTAGGCCTGGGTGAAACGGACGCCGGCTTTGGCGATCGAGTCGATCCGCGGGGTGGGGATGTTCGCATTTCCCTGACAGGAGAACTCATGATAGCCCGCGTCATCAGAGAGGATGACAACCACATTCGGCTTGCGAGTGGGGGCCTGATCCTCAGCGGCCTTGATAGGCACGACGACAAGGAAGGCGATGGCCGCAAGGAGGAGAGGAACGGGTTTCATGGGGGTCTAAGAACTCAGGGATTGGGTCGGATTATCCTTTCGCATTCGAAAGTGACAAGTGTGCTGTCGTGCCGACTCCTCCCTTCAGCACGGGTTTCCATCCGTCTTGATCAGTTGGGCGTGGGGTGCTTCATCGAACTTGATCGGCCCCTTTGCTCGGACATCAGTGAAGCGACTTCCCAAGGGCTGGCGCGGATTCGAGAACGACTTCGGCGGATTTCAATCCCGGGGCGGTGGCGCGCACGGTGATTTTTCCGGGATGGGCCGATGCGCGCACCAAGGCAGTGGCGATACCGGCTTCGGCGGCCACGGGGTTGGCTCCGAAGGAAGCTTCGTTGATGAGGGTTGCCGCACCCTCGACGGAAAAGGTCACGAGGTCGTTCGCCATCGGGTGGGTGGTGCCGAGTTTGTCGGTGATGTGGGCATGGACGCGGATGAAGTCGGAGCCGTCGGCGACCAGCGGACGGCCTTCGAGGTCCGGTTCCAGGCGGATATCTGTCATGACCATGGGGGCCTTCACGGTGTGGGTGGCAACGACCTTGCCGCCGATGAGACCCTCGGCCTTGTATTCGGCGGGTTTGAAGTGGTAGCCGGCCTCGACGTTCATGAACCAGGTGTCCTTGTCCGTGCCCGCACCGCCGGCGCAGAAGGTAAAGGGCGGGTGCTTGAGCAGGTAGCCGGGATCTGGTTTTTGGGTCGCGATGACCCTGTCTCCTTCCGAGAAGCGCACTTCCTCGCAGTTGCTGAAGACCATCACATCGGTGGGCGACCATGGAGTGGCGTAGTTCGCGATGAAGACCATGGGGCCGGACTCGACACCGGATGGCAGGGGCAGTGGCCTCGCGGGACGCTGGCTGCGGAAGAAGTGATAACTGAATTTCGGGATGCGGAAGAGGTCGAGCACGCCGCCGAGGAAGGGCTGCTGGTGGTAGCCACGGTAGGCATCGATCCCGGCCCAGAGCCAGATGCCATTCAACGCGCATTGGTCGTGAGCGCCGTTCTTCTCGTAGATGGCATTGAGTTTGAAGGCATGGTTCTGCGCCTGGGTGAGCAGCGGGAGTTCGCCCCAGCCGCGCGCCACGCGGACGCGGCCTTGCTGGCTGGTCCAGTCGTCCACGCTGTCGCCCCACTCGCGGGTGAGCACGGGGCGGCCAGATTTCGTCTCACGGGCGTAATCGACGTCGCAATAGCCTTGCTCGCCACCGGTGAAACATTGGTCGCCGGGAAACTCTTCGTGTACGGCCTGGTGCAGGGTGCGGATGACTTCGGCAGGCATCGGGGTTTCGTTCAAATCGGGCTCCCAGAGGATGACGGAGGGTCGATTGCGGTCGCGGCGCACCATCTCGCGGGTGTTACGGATGCAGCGTTCGAGGAAGATGGGATCGGGATTCCAGAACTGCCATCCGGGGCTGGCGACGATGCAGAGGACGCCGAGTTCGTCGCAGGCATCCATGAAGGCGGGTGACGGCGGGTAGTGGCAGCGGTAGGCGGTGAAGCCGGCGTCGCGGAGTTTTTTCACATCGCGATACTGCTGGGAGTCGGGCAGGGCGTAGCCGACATAGGGGTGGTCCTGATGCCGGTTGTAGCCCATGGGAAAATATCTCTCGCCATTGATGCGGAGGCCATCGGGGGTGAAGGCAAGGCGGCGGATGCCGATGCGTGTTTCGCGTGTGTCCGCGACGCGGTTGGCGTCGATAACCTCGCTGCGCAGGGTGTGAAGGTGCGGGTGTTCGGGGTGCCAGAGGGCGGGTGAATTCACTTTCAGCGAGGCGGCGAGCTGCCTGCGTTCGCCCGGAGCGAGCGCGGCAGTGGTCTCGGCGGTGGCGACGACGGTGCCGGCCGCATTCACGAGCGTGTGGCGAAGGCGGATGGATTTGGCGGCGGGGTGGTCGTTGGCGACCTCGGTGTCCACGGAGACGATGGCACGGGTCTTTGAGACTCCGGATAGCGCACGAAAATACCACCGCCCGCGACCTGGTTCGCCGCGATCTCGTCGGTGATGCGGAGTTTGTCAGAGACATCAAAATACACCTCGCGGTAGAGCCCCCCAAAGTAGGTGAAATCGAGGCGGGATTGCGGCGTGCCTGGCGGAACGGCGGGGTTGTCGGAATTGTCGAGTTTCACCACGAGCGTGTTGGCCGCGCCGAAGCGAAGTTTGTCCGACAGGTCGATGACAAAGGGCTGATAGCCGCCGAAGTGGGTGATGAGTCTTTCCCCGTTGAGCCAAAGCTCAGCGACTTGCATGGCTCCTTCGAAACGCAGGAGGATCGACTTGCCACGCCAAGCAGCGTCTGCGGTGAACTCGCGGCGGTACCAGGCGATGCCTTGGTAGTTGCGGCAGCCGGAGGCGTTGAGTGCTTCGAGGCGGACGGCGTGCGGCAGGGTGACACGCTCCCATGGGGCTGTGCCTGTTAGGGGATCGATGGTGGACTTGGCAGGAAGCGCAAAGGGTCGGGCGGAGGCATGGAGGCGCCAACCTTTCGCAAACCCGGTGCCGGCATCGCGGTTCTGGCGCTGGAGCGCGCGGATGCCGGAGAACCTCACGGTTTCGCCGAGGTCGATGACCACGACATGCGGCGGTTGGGCCGGGGTTTTCCATGCGGAGTGCCAGAGGGTCTCGGGGCGGCCATCGATGAGATGAGCGACAGCGCTGGCGTCCGTCGGTTCGTCGCTGCTGCAATGGACAATCTTCCAATCCTTGCGCGGCAACGCTTCACCCTGTGCGTCCAGCAACTCGAATTCGGCGAGTCCGGCGAACGGTGGCGTGTGACCGCCGTCCAAAACCAAGCAGATCTGGCGCGCGGATCGCGGATCAAAACTCGCCTCCTGTGGCGAGGTCGTGATCGTGAATTCGCCTGAGGCAACGAGGGAACCGTTGTCCGGGGCGAAGGACTCGCGGCTTTCGTCCGGCCGATAGAAATCCCAGCCTTGGTTCATTGGGAACCGCTCGGCGGCGAAAGCACATTCAAGAGTGAGAGCGAGAATGAGGAGGATTTGGCAACATGTGATCCTTATCATGGGGATAGGGCGGTAGATGAGTTCATGGAAAAAAACAGAAAACCTGCCGCGAGTCGAATCGTGGCAGGTTTTGGTAAGACCATCCAGAGGCGCTTCATGTCATTACCTTCGACGCCGCACAAGCGACGTCATGCCGACAAGCCCCAGAAGAGCGACCGTTCCTGGCTCGGGGACTGGAGTGATATCAAAAGTGACCGAATTCGTCTCACCCCAGTTGCCATCGTGGCTGTAGCGGAAGATGACGTGGTTCAAGCCGGCGTCGAGGTCGGCTTGGGTGACGGTGTAAGTGGTGGTTGTAAGCACGTTCCCCTGTTGCGATTCATCGATCCGGCTGGTTATGGTGCCTGCGTTGGTCCCATCCCAAAGTAGGATTTCCTTGCCATAGTAATAGCCTATAAACGGGCGGTTCAGCTCCGCATCCATGGAAATGATGTCACCCAGGTTCATGGTGGGGGTGTATCGGTATTCAAGTGCCGCGATGCCTCCCAATGGGTTGCCATACATGATGCCAGTACCCACATTTGAACCGATAACTCCACCACCTGTCTGGATTACCGAAGTCCACCCGCCTTGGGAGACAAACGCGTTGTTCGTCGTGTAGTTGAAGGTATCCGTGAATACGGTGGCGGCGGATGCGGAGCTGCTGAAGGTTGCTAAGATAAGAAGTAGGAGTCCTGTTTTCATGTGTCTTGGTGTGGTTTCTGGATTCGATTCAATTGTTCGCTGGTTGGCCTGGATTTCACTGGGCAGATGTCTTTGAACGGGTCGCGTTCTCATAAGGGTTGTTGACGAAGATGAGGGTGTCGGCATCGCGCAGCACGTGAAGCTCGTTGAGTCCGAGCTTTGGGATGGATAGGTGGAGGATACCCTGATTCACCCACCAGCGGCTGTCGCTGAAGTAGTCTTCTTTTCCGGTGATCAAGCGGCCATTGATCGACATGGTTATGGTGCCGTCCGCATGGAAATGTCGCTGGTAGCGGAGGCCGTCGTAATTGTAATCCCAGGTGCCGACGAAGTCCTTTTCGGTGGCGGAGCTAACAAGTCCTTCTTCGAAAAGCATGATCCCAATGGAACCGATTGGATGACTTTCCAAGTCGCGGTCTTCGGCGAGCGGGAGGTTCTCAAGGGTCGCCTGCACGGTCCAGACACCCCGTTTGTATTCGGAAGGAGGAAGGCTCAGGGGAAACACGTTGTCCCGCACGTTGTGGAGGGAACCTGTCGCACCTTCGATGGGCGAAGTGACTACGGGTTCACCATCGAGGCAAAGGGAGACATTGCGGACGCTTACGCCGTCCTCGCCTTGCATCCATTTGAAGATCGCCCGGTAATCCGAGGCTTTCCATACGAGATGGGAAACGTCGTATTCGACCGTGACGGGACCGATGCGATCCATTTCCCACCGGAAATCCCTGGACGGAATCCTGCGCACGAACTTCGTCCGGTTCAACGGGATGGAAGTGGCGGCTTGTCCGGATTCGCCAGCCACCAGCAATGCCTGGTTGGCGAGTAGCGAGAGGGTTTCCTCGTGGGGTCGGTGCAGTTCGATTTCCCCATCGAAAACTCCGACTTCCACCTCGCCGGCCGGGGAAAGATCGAGCCCGAACTCGGTCCCGAGATCGACAATAGAGCCACCCTCATAATCAACCCGGAAGCCCTCGGCACTGCGGGGAACGTGGGCGACAAAGCGACCGTGATTCAATCGGGCCGATTTCGGGCCGGTGATGGAAAAATCCACCGGGCCCTGCAATGTGACCCTCACGCCGTTGCCATAGGTCACTTCGGCCAACCCGGAGCGGAAGGCGAGATTGTGGAGTTGGCGGTCGCCGCCGATGAGATCGGGTTCGCTGCCTGGCTCCCACTCCACGCCGACGAGCCCGGTGAGACGTGGGGCATTCGAATCGTCCGAGATGGATCCCATTAGATTTTGTGTTGGGGCGTTGCGGTTGCCGAAATGGTAGCCAGCGATGAAGACGACGCTTGCGGCGGCAGCGACCCAAATTGCCCGCATCGCCCATCCACGGCGGGATGAAATGCGGTCCTCAGGCAGTTTGATTCCCTCCAGAGCGAGCGGCAGCAGTTCGTCCTGCTGCAGGGACGAAACGAAGTAAGCCAGCGCGTCGTCATCTTCGAGCAACCCTTCAAGTTGGGCGGACTCGGTCCGCGAGAGGGATTCGCCGAGGATCAGACGATCGACGAAATGGCGCAGCTCGCCGGACGGGGTGTAGGATCCGGGTTTCATGATGTGAGCTTGGATTCGATGCATTTGCGCAGGGCCAGCCGCACTCTGGAGAGAGCCTTCTGTGCGCTGTTCGGGGAATGCCCATGCTTTCGGGCGAATTCGGCGAGTGGCTGCCGCTTGATGTATTTTAGATCGAGGAGTTCGAGTTCCCGCGCGGCCAGCTCTCCGAGGCACTGGCGAAGGGCGTCCAGCCGGTCGGAAGTATTGACCGCGACATCCTCAGCCGCCCCGGCGATCCGCCGAAGACCTTGTTCGGAAAAGTGAACCAAGTGCTCGCGCTGCCGGTCTCGCCGGTAGGCAAGCGCCTTGAACCAGGCGACGCGGAATGCCGATGGCCTCAGTTTTTCAGCAAACTCGTCGCGCCGCTCCCAGAGCAAGACAAACACTTCCTGGAGCACGTCATCGGTCGCGTCCTTGTCGATTAGCAACGATCGGACGTAGCATCGGAGGTCGATCCGCAGCGACTCGAGGGCGCGCGAGTATTCGATCTCGTCCGTGGGGGGCGAGGGAACGTTTGGCGCTGATTCCGGAGACAACATTTCTTCCAAACCTACCGTCCACACGCAAAACCTGACATAGAATCCTGAGAAAAAACGCTCATCGCAATTTCAGCGGAGGGGGAGCGAGGGCGAGGGGTTCATGGTGAAATCTCCTTGAGAGGGAAAGTTGGTTCCTCGGGTGGACACATTTCTGCAAAAAAGCGCGGTTTGCTGTCAGCATCTAATAGATCTTGGAAGGACCAATACTGAAAGTCGTGCTCCCGCGCATCGGCGGATTGCGATTTCATATGCCCCTGGCCCCAATTGACTTATGAAAAATAATCCCTTCGCCGCCTGGTTCTACACTGGCACCGCGTCACTGTTCCTCGGTTTCGGCACCGCGTCCGCAGCCCCCGTTTTTTCCGACACCTTCAACTATTCGGCGAACAACGCCTTTGTCGCTGAAGGCGGTTGGACCTCAGTCATTCAAACCGGTGGTGCCGCTATGGGCTCGAATGCCGGTACAGGCATTTTCTGGGGAAACCCCTTGGGAGGCGTCGCGGCGCTGGAATATCAATACACCGCGCCCTTAAACGCGGGCGAAACGCTGAGCATCGAAGCAAACGTCAACCGGCCGCTTGCGGGTTACGTCTACGGTAAGGAGATCCTGCTCTGGGACGGGACGAATATGGGGACCATCACCAGCCGAATTGATCATTCCCAGCAAGGCAACATTCTCACCACCACCAGCTACACCGTCACCCAGGCGGATCTGGACGCTGGCTTGAACCATGTCATTTTCCGCTACAGCCACGACGGAGGTTGGTGTGAGACAAACGATGTGACCTTCTTGGTGGACCCCGCGCCGACCGGATGGACTTGGAACAATGCCGCCGGTGGCAGTTGGGCGGGGGCTGGAAATTGGAGCCCGGCGGGACCGGCAAACGGTGCCGATCTGGCGGCGATTATCAACCAGGTTGACATTACCGGCGACCAAACCATCACCCTCGACGGTAGTTACACGATCGGCGGTGTCATTTTCGGCGATAGCACCGGGACCGACGGCAACTGGATTCTCGATCCAGGAACCGGTGGTCACCTCGCGCTCAGCGCTCCCACCGAAGGCCCAGCGGGCATCATTGTCTCCAACCGAACGGCGACCGTAAATGCAGTCCTGACCGGCACCGAGGGTCTGACCAAGTCGGGTGCGGGAACGCTCGTGCTCGGTGCCCCCAACACCTACACCGGCGGCACGACGGTGGCCACAGGCACGCTCCGGGTCGGCAACCCTGCCGCGATCCCGTCGGGTACAGGTGCCGGAAACGTCACGCTCGCGGGCACCCTCGACTTGGCCAATACCGACATCACGCTCAACGGTCTGATCGGCAACGGCACGGTGACCAACAGCGGCACCGGATCGCCCACCCTGACAATCGGTGCTGACAACGCCGACGGTCTGACCTTCGCCGGTGTGATCAACAACGGCAGCGGTACGACCTCCCTCATCAAAACCGGAACCGGAACCCTAACGCTCACTGGAGTTCACGGGCTCTCTGGCAGTGTAAACGTGTTAGGCGGCACCCTTGTGATGACTGGTGGCGTCAACCGGTATCTCAATGTGGCGTCGATCAATGTGGGCCCTGGAGCCACCGCCGAAATGAACGGCGTCAACATGCTTGTCTCCAACCACGGCGCTGCGGTTGCACCCTCCCGCGTGCTGAGCGCGGATGACGGCACGCTGTTCATGAACACCCTTGCGGACATGCGCATCGGCAACGTGAACCTCGCCAACGGCGCGACATGGACCATCGACCGTCCCACCAACGCCTATGACGTCCTCCTTGCCAATACCACCAGCGGCCCGGCCACCGTCACCGTCGCGAATTCCGGCGGCAATACCAGCCCCTCCATCCTCAACGGTGTTGGCGGACTCCATCTTCAAGGGGTGCAGCGTTTCAATATCGCCGACGTCACCGGCGACGCAGGCGATGACTTGACTGTCGATCTGCCATTGGCGAACCCCGGCTTCATCGGAGGAGCCTCTGGCGGCATCGAAAAACTCGGAGCGGGCACCATGCGGCTTCGAGGAGTCAATAGCTATACCGGAAACACGGTCCTCACCGATGGCCAGTTGGTTCTCGAGGAATTTGCCGCACTGCGTTTCGTGATCGGGGCGAACGGCGTGAACAACAAGGTCACTGGTTCCGGCACCGCTTTGCTCGACGGCGACTTCGACATCGACCTCTCCGGCGCGGACGATACTAACGGCAGCAGCTGGGTGCTCGTCGATGCCCCAAATGCGAGCTTCGGCCCCGGTTTCTTCATCCCGGGCTTCACGGAAGACAGTGACGTCCACACCTATGACGATGGCACCGCCGTCTGGACCTTCACCGAGGCCACCGGCACCTTGACTGTCGAAAGCGGCCTCGACTACGCAGACTGGGCCGCCCTCAACGCCGGCAACCAGACCGCCGAGGAAGACTTCGACGGCGACGGCACCCCGAACAGCGTCGAGTTCTTCATGGGCGAGACCGGCTCCTCCTTCACCGCCCGCCCCGCGCTTGTCGGAGGCACCATCACCTGGCCAAAAAATCCGGAGGCCAATGCGAGTTATGCGATCGAGATTTCCACCAACCTGAAAAATTTGCTCCTTCACACGGACTCCACTCGCCTGTCAGGATCGATCTCAATGAAACTTCTGATCCCGCTGCTCGCGTGGGGCTCGATCAGCACTCTCTCCGCCATTGTCTCCGACTCCGATCTCGTCTGCGCCGCCCAAGCATGGGGCGGCCCGCAGCGAGATCACAGCGTCGAGAAAGGTTCGCTCAGCGTCGGAGGCCAGGTTTTTACCGACGGCATCGGCACCCATGCGGTTTCCGAAATCCCACTGAGCGTGCCATCCGGCGCCGTCCGCTTCACCGGGGGCGTCGGCATCGATGACGAGGTCGGCGAGGGCAAGGGATCCACCGTCTTCCGCATTCTATCCGGAGAATCCGTCCTGTGGGAGTCACCGGTGATGAAGGCGGGCATGAAAGCCGTGACCTTCGACGTCGCGGTGCCATCGACCCGCCACCGGAAACTTTATCTCCAGGCCGATCCGCTCGAGCACAACGAATACGATCACGCCGACTGGCTCGAACTACGCTGGACCCAAGGCGATGCGCCCGCAGTCGAGCCCACCCGCGTGATGCATGGCCGCGAGTTTGGCTTGAAACCCGGGAGTCACGACGACCAGTCGGCGGCACTGCGCCGTGCAATCACCGTCTTGCGCGCTGTACCCGGATCCACGCTCAAGCTTGAGAAAGGCATTCATCACTTCCGGCGCGAACAAGCCCTCAAGTGCCATTTCCATATCTCCAATCACGACCAACCGCTCTGGCATCCCGTGTCCATCCCGCTGGTCGATCTGCGCGATGTCACCATCGATGGCGGCGGCTCGACCTTCCTCTTTCACGGTCAACCGCTGCCCGTGTTGATCCAGGATTCGAGCAAGGTCACGCTGCGCGGGCTTGCGATCGACTTCGTGCGCCCGCACCACTCGCAGGGAGTTATCGCCCGCATCGAATCCGGAAATTACGAACTCGCCATCGACCCGGAGGAATACCCGCACGAACTCCGCAATGCTTGGTTCGTTCACAAGGGCGAGGGCTGGGAAGCCTCCGCGGAGGCCTACCGGATCGTCTTCGACGGAAGGACCCGCGAAATCGTCACCGGCACCAGTGACTTCCATTTCCAAGGCATGGCGGCCGAACTCGGGCGCGGTCGCTACCGCATCGAAAAAGACCTAACAGGAACGCGGGTGAAGGTCGGCGATGTGATCACCATGCGCCACAGCGGCCGGCCGCACCCCGGTATGGTTCTCTACCGGGCGACGGACACCGTCATTGAAGACGTGATCATTCACCAATCCGCCGGCATGGCACTGCTCGCCCAGCGCTCGGAGAACATCCGCATGAGCGGCGGCGGAGTCTTCCCGCGAGAAGGCATCGGGCGCTTCTTCACCAGCAATGCCGACGCCACGCACTTCTCAAACTGCCGCGGCCGCGTGGTCGTCGAGAATGCGCTCTTCGAGGGCATGATGGACGATGCCATCAACGTCCACGCCACCTGCCTGCGCATCCGTGAGATGCCCGCGCCTGACACGCTCGTCTGTCAATACGTCCACCCGCAGGCGGTCGGCTTCGAGACATTCCTGCCGGGCGAGGCGTTGCGCTTCATCGCCGCGCAACACCTGACGCCCGGCGACAGGCGGCGGGTGAAGTCGGTGCGCAAACTCTCGACCACCGAGTTGGAAATCACTCTCGATGCGCCCGCCCCCAAGGACATCGGCACTGGCGACGCGGTCGAGAACGCCGATTGGTTTCCCGCCGTCGTCTTCCGCGGCAACACGGTCCGCAACAACCGCGCCCGCGGCTCGTTGTTCACGACGCCTGAGCCGGTGCTCGTCGAGAACAACACCTTTCACAACTCGTCCGGCTCCGCCATCCTCCTCGCCGGCGATGCCAATGGCTGGTATGAGTCCGGAGCCTGTCGCGATGTGATCATCCGCGGCAATCGTTTCCACAACAACCTCACATCACGCTACCAGTTCACCGAGGCCCTGATCTCGATCTATCCGGAAGTCCCCGACCTCGCCGGACAGTCGGAGTTCTATCACCGCAACATCCGCGTCGAGGACAACACCTTCCAGACCTTCGATGTGCCGCTGGTCTTCGCCATCTCCACCAAAGGGCTCGTTTTCCGAAGCAACAAGGTGATCTACAATCAGGACTATCCTTCCTGGAACAAGCCGCCCTTCCTCCTCCGCCGCTGCACCGACGTCCGGATCGAGGACAACCAGGTGTCGAATCCGCCCGGCGGTCCTTGGTCCGGGGATTCGGTCTCGCGCGAACTCACGCCCCCGGAGGCTGTGCGGGTCAAGTAGATCTCCTTTTGCTCAGGCAGACGGAACGGGCTTTCCCCGCAAGATCCGCTGCTATCCCACGTAGTCCAAGGGATGTTCCGCTCGCTGCTTCTTTCCATGCTTCTCATCCCCACGCTCGCCGCCGAACTTGTCGGCTGGAAACTGGTGTGGAGTGACGAGTTCAATGCGAAGTTCATCGACAGCAACAAGTGGTCGCCCTGTGAACGAGGCACTTCTGATTGGAATGACACGATGACGAGTGATCCCCGCTGTTTCAAGATCAGTGGAGGAACCCTGCGGCTCATCGGCATCGTGAACCCCGACAAGGAGAAGGATCCGTCGCCATTCCTGACGGGAGGGATCACCAGCCAGGGCAAGTTCGAGTTCACCCATGGCAAGGTGGAGATCCGGGCGCGCTTCAAGTCCGCCAAGGGTGCGTGGCCGGCGCTGTGGATGCTCGGCTCGAAGGGTGGCTGGCCGCGAAATGGCGAGATCGACCTGATGGAACACCTAAACGACGACGACAAGGTCTATCAGACGGTCCATTCGGCCCACACCATGTCGCCCGCAGGAAAAGAGGGGCCGCCAAAAAGCACGACCGCCCCCGTGGATCGCGAGGCATTCAACACTTATGGCACCGAGTGGGACGCGGAGAAAATCGTCTTCACCCTGAACGGCAAGCCGACGATGACCTATCCGAAGGTGCCGGAGAAAGGCATGGACCAATGGCCTTTCGACCAGCCATTTTATTTTATCTTCTCGATGCAGATCGGCGGCGAATGGGTGGGCGAGGCCGACCCAAAGGACTACCCGGCGCACATGGAGATCGACTGGGTGCGCGTCTATCAAAAAGCGGGGTGAGGCGACCTTTCGGTCACTCCGCCGGCAGGAGGCCGATTTCGGCGGCGGCGGCGTAGGGTTTGCCGGCGGCACCGGCGGTGGAGGTGAAACGGAGGTAGCGGGCGCCGTGCAAAGGCTTATCTAACAGGATGGTGCGTTCGCTGGGATCGTTGACGAGATTGCCGAGACGGAAGGCCTGGGGCTTGCTCCAGGTTTCGCCATCCTTGCTGAAGGAGATTTCTCCGGCCTCGACCATGCCGTCGGGCACTGCCTTGTCCTGGCGGGGGAGATAGGTGAGCGCAGCGATGTCGTGCGGCTGGCCGAGGTCGATTTCCAAATGATGCGGATGCGGATCGGGCGTGGACCAGCGGGAATGCCAGAAGCTGTCGCGGTTGCCATCGATGGCCTTTGCCCCGGCATACTGGTCGCTTTCCTGGCTGGAGCAGGAGCGTATCGTCCAGGAAGAGGGATCGAGGGCCACGGTGACATCGCAGGGCGGGCCGGACTTGCCCCCGGTGATGGCCACGGCGCGGACGCGGCCGCCTGAGGGCAGGGCGAACGGTTTTTCATAACGCGGCGAATCGGCGGTGGGTGCGCTGCCATCGAGCGTGTAGTGGATCTGCATGACGCCTTGCGCGGAAGGATCGCCCTGGCCATGGGGTTTCCAGGCGAAGCCGCCGGTGGCGGGCGGGCGGATGACGACGGAGGTGCCTTCGCGGCGGACTTCGAGCGCGGGCGGGGGAAGCTGATAGAAATGAGCGGAGAAGGTGGCGATGGCTGGAGTGGCGCGTGCGGCGAGGATGCGGACGCGGAAGGCGGCCGTGGTCACGGCGGGGAAACGCAGGATGCGCTTGTAGCCGATGGTTTCGGCCGTGGCGACTTCGCGCCATTGGCCATCGATCTCGGCATCGAGCGCATGGCGGGCGACGCGCTGGCCGACGGTGCCGATGGCTTCCTGGAGGACGACGCGGTTGACTTCTTGCGGGGATTTCAGGCGGACCACAAACTCGCCCGTGGTGCCGGCGGGTTTCCAAGCGGTGACCAGGTCATTATCGAGAATGCCCGTGGCTTCACTGCTTGCACCTTCCATGAGAGAGCGGTCGCCATAGGTTTCGCGGATGCGGCGGCCGGCTTCTGTTAGAGAGGCTTCATCGCGTGGGGCGATGCGGCCGCTTTTGTCGGGCGGAACATTCAGAAGGAAGATGCCATTGCCGCCGACGGCGCGTTCGTAGATGTCGAAAACATCATCGGCGCTGCGGACCGCCTGTTCATGCTCGTTCCGCCAGAACCATCCGGCGCGGATGGAGGTGTTGATTTCGGGAACGATGTAATACAAATGGCGGGCCTGATAGGTTTGCCCGTAAACGGTGTATTGCGGTTGGACGACCATGGCATCCGAGCCGATGTCATCGTCCGGGCGGTCCACGCCCGACTCTTCCATCGAGGAAACCGGGATGACATTCCATTCGGCCGAGCGGGTCTTGCCGGCTTCATTGCCGCACCAACGGACGTCGGGTCCGCCGAAGATCACGGCTTCGGGGGCGAGCTTGCGGATGAGTTCGAACCATTCGCGTTTCAGATACTGCTGGTTGCCCTTGCGTTTGGGGTGGGCGCCATCGAACCACACTTCGTGGATGGGACCGTATTCGGTGAGCAACTCGTAGAGTTGGTTCATGAAGTAGCGGTTGTAGTCATCGGCCTTGAGGCGGAACTCGGGGGCGTCCTTCGGTTTATCGGCGCGGATGCGATCGGGGGCGGATTGGAAGGAGGCGGGGTCGGTGGGGATCACGCTTTCCACCGCGGTGCTGCCGTTGCCATACAGGCCATCGGCGCTTTCGATCTGATAGAGATCGGCGGGCGAGAGATAGACGCCGAGTTTGAGTCCGTGTTTGCGGCAGGAGTTGGCGAGTTCGCGCAGGACATCGCCCTTGCCCTCGCGCCACGGGATGCCGCGGACGGAGAAGCGGTCATTGTAGCGGGTCTGCCAGACGCAGAAGCCATCGTGATGTTTCACGGTGATGAGCATCATGCGCATGCCGGCTTCCTTGGCGATGCGGCACCATTGGTCGGTATCGAGTGTTTCGCCGGGGTTGAAGATGGCGGGGTCTTCCTTGCCGCTGCCCCATTCCATGCCGGTGAAGGTGTTCGGCCCGAAGTGGATGAAGCAGGTGTATTCCAACTGGTGAAAGGCAAGCTGGCGTGGCGAGGGGACGAGGTTGGCGGCCTTTTCGAGGATCTTTTCCGCCGTCTCCCCGGGTTCGAGGGCGACCTCGTGGATGTGGGTCTGGGCGGAAATCATCACACTGGAGGCAAGGGTGATGAGAAAGGCAAAGGACCGGAGGTGCATGGGTGGGAGTTTGTTTGAAAACGCGGCCGGGGCAATGAACATCAGCGGAGACCCATGGAGCCACGCGCGAATCCGTTTGACCATGAGCTGGGGAATTCCACCGACCAATGGGTTTCCTCCCATTCCCCTGAAGTTGATATCTCAAGGATCGACGCGGCGGCGGGTGCTACCCAGGTGGCGAGGTCGTGGCTGATATCGATGGCAGAGGATACATCCGGCAATCCGGCGCGACTGCGAATCCGCACCGAAAGATCGCCTGCAGCCGTGCGGCTTGCGGAGAGGACACCTCCCTGGGAGCCGAAGACGTATTCCGCGAGCGCGGTTCTCCCGCTTTCCATGAGGTCCTGGGGTTGGACGGAAGACTGTCCATGGTCCCTTTTCCAGGCATCGAAACCGGCAGCGATCACGGAGACCTCCGCGGCCTTGGCCGAGGTGCCGGAGTTCACGTCGCCGAGGACGGTGAGGCGGAACCAGCGGGTTTTGACGGCATCAAAAGTCACGTCCTGCCGTGCGGGATTGTTCGCCATGTTGCCGAAGGTGCCCTCCGAGCGCGTGGTCCAGTCGAGGCCATCGTTGCTGGTTTCAAATCGATAGGAGGTGACGGTTCCTGCGCCGCCGGCGGCCGGTGGGAGATAAGTGAATCCGCTGATCCAACGCGGTGAACCCATGTCGATGCGCAGCCAGTGTGGCGTGGCCGGGCCGGTGGCGGACCAACTGGTGGCCGGGTCACCATCGATGGCTCGGGCCGCAGCTTCATTTTGCTGATCGGCATCTGCCGTCCATCCCGTGCTGGCGATGCCGGGGAAACTGCGACTGGCTTCGATGCCTGGCAGGCCATCGTTGCCGATCGCGACCGCGCGGATCGTGCCGCCGAGGGGCAGGGGAACGGGGCCGGTGTAAGTGGCGGAAGTCGGGCCGGGTTCGCTGCCATCGAGCGTGTAGCGGATCGCGAGTCCGGCCGGGCCGGTGATGGCGACCTGACCCTGCGTGTCGCGGTTGGCGATGGTGGGAGCGGCGATGGAAATGGCTTCCTTGAACAGCCCGACTTCGGCGAGGGAGGGATTGAGACGGCTGGCGGTGATGCGGACGCGGACGCGCGAGGTCGTGACCGGATTTGCCAGCTTGAGCAGGCGCTTGTGGCCGACGGTGGTGGCGTTGGCCTGGGTGGTCCATGCCGATCCGTTCCAGACATCGAAGGAGACCCCTTCGATCCTCTGGCCGCGCGAGGCAATGGGCTCTTGCAGTGAGACCACATCGAAAGTGCGTGGGTCGGGCAGGTCGAGGGTGATTTCGGCGGTGGTCGCGGTGTCGGCCGATTCCCAGAAGCTGTCCGGGTTGGCATCGAGCAGGTTCGAGGCGGGGCTCTGGCTATCGGCGGGAGCGGTGACGGTCGAGCCGGTGGCGAGATTCGAGATGAAGGTATTGCGGACGATCTGGCCGAATGGCCTGAGCGAGCTGAGTTGATTGTCGGGGATGAGTCCGCGGGTGTCGGGCGAGAGATTGAGGAGCAGGTTGGCGTTGCGACCGACTGACGAGTAATAGATGCCTAACAGGGAGGACACGCTTTTCGGAGTCTTCGAGGAATTCCAGAACCAACCGTTGAGGATGGGGACATCCGCTTCGGCGGGAAACCAGGACAAGGTGGAGCCTATCGTGAGCCTGCTCCGGCTGCCTAGATCGGTATCGCTGTGCCCGCCCATGGGCCGGGGGATGACACTCCATTCGGTTTCCCGGGCGGTGCCGTGTTCATTGCCGACCCAGCGTGCGTCATCACCGCCGATGCCGATGACGATGTCCGGCTTGAGCTTGCGGATCAGGTCATACCATTTCGCGTAGTCGTGGGTTTCGGAGATGCCCGGCTCGGGATTGGCACCATCGAACCAGATCTGGTGAACGGGGCCGTATTCGGTCAGGAGTTCGTAGAGTTGGTTGAGGAAATAGCGATTGTAATCGTTCACCTGATAGGTGTGCGATCCGGAGCTGCCTG
>JALOTY010000100.1 GCA_025457665.1 Akkermansiaceae bacterium
CCATCGGGCGGGAGGAAAGCGAGGCATCGCCAAACAATTCGCAGCCGAACTCCTGGCCCGCCAGAAGACCTGCCAGAAGCCTCATGCCCGTGCCGGAATTCCCACAATCGAGCGGAGCCGCAGGCGCGGAAAGACGCATCGACTTTCCACTCAATCGCATCGCCACCGGACCATATCCGGGAAGCTCTTCCAGCACTTCGCAGCCGACTCCGCAGGCGACCATGGCTTGCAGGGTGTTCACACAGTCCTCGCTGGGGAGGAACCCGGTGATGGTCGATGTCCCGGAGGCCAGGCCACCGATCATCGCGGCGCGATGTGACATGCTCTTGTCCCCCGGAACCTCCAGTTCCACTTGGAAACGATCGATCCTGCTGACCCGGAACACGCTCTTGGAATCCTCTTCACTCATGGTTTCTCGCCGCTTTGCCGAGTTCGTGGAGTCTGCTCGCCTCCAGCAACCAGCGACGCGTCGTTTCATGGTCATCCGCTTCCAGACTGGCAAGCATTTCACCGAGGAAATCGCGTGCCTCGCGGACCCGCTTCACGACCTCGTCGCGGTTCTCGTGGAGAATCTCCGTCCACATCGAGGGATCCCCCCCCGCCACCCGGGTGGTATCCCGCAGCCCGCCACCGCCGAATCGGGCATCCGTCGGATTTGCCAAGGCCACCCGTGCCGCCGCCGCCGCCATGACATGGGGGAGATGGCTGATGCGCGCCACCAAAGCGTCGTGGGACATGGCATCCATCCATGCCGTGCGGCAACCGATCCCGCGCCAAAAGGCCTCGATCGCCTCGCAGGAGCCTTCATCCACCCCCTCATCGTTGGTCAAAAGACACATCGCATTTTCAAAAAGCCCCCGCTGCGCCGCCTTCATTCCCTGCTGCTCACCGCCGGCCATCGGGTGGCTGCCGATGAAGCGACAGCCGCGCCGGGAAAGCCGTGGAGCCACTTCGCGGTGCACCATGCCCTTCACACTGCCCACATCCGTCACCAAGGCCCCCGGGCTGAGCCCGGCCTTCAAAGCCGCTTCCACCAGCGGTGGCATCGCCCCCACGGGAACGCCCAGAATCACCAGATCCGCTCCATCGAGAGCCGCCCGAAGATCCTCCGTGGCGCGGGAAAGCCCCATGGCTTTTGCCTCTGCCACCGTTTCCCCCCGCCTCGCCCAGAGCCGGACCTCGGTGACCCCTTCGAGCCTCAGCGCCAGCGATCCGCCTAGCAGCCCGCCTCCCAGAATTGCGACTCTCTCAAATTCCATGCCCTCGGAAAAAAAGCGGGCCGGACCCATGATCGGACCCGGCCCCACGAAAAAATCGAAGCCTGATGTGCCCGGGTCAGGGAACGCGGAAATACTTCTTGTCGGCCGCCGGATAGGTCGGGTCCGCCACGAGCGTGCCGCTCGGGTAGTCCTTCACATCGATGATCTTGTTGTTGAAGGGGCTGAACACGAATCCCGGCTTGCCCGGAACGGAGCGCGCGACGGGGATCTGCGGCTTGGGCTCGGGCTTCGGAGGCTCAGGCTCGGGCGGCCGTGTGGGGATGGTCGGCTTGTTGTTGCCGGCCTGGCTTCCGGAATTTGCTTCCTGCTCCTTCTTCTTCCGCTCGGCCTCTTCCTTCGCCTTTTGCTCGGCGGTCTTTTGGGCATCCGTGGTCGGATTGTTCTGGGCCACGTCAGCCGGTGGCACCGGTTGATCGTCCGGATAAGGGACGCAAGACGCCGCCAACAAGGCGGACAACACGGAACACGAAAGGACGGAGGTGAGTTTCATGGATCGGAAGTTAGGTCTGCGCCCGGCGGTGGGCCCGCCGAGCATCATCCGTCTAGCGGCACAGGTCAAGCAGACTGCTTGAGGGATTTTGCAAAATGACGCGCCGCCTTCCTCTCCCGCCTGCTTGCCATCCGCCCAACCCTAACGGCATGATCCCTCGCGTGTTCGATCCGCCTGTCATCACCCACGCCGTCATCACCCGCATCCTGAAAGCCGGATTGCTCTACGAAGTCCGCTACCCCAACGGCAAAACCGCCAGCGCTCACCTGTCCAAGGAACTCACCGCCCAAGGAGCCCAGCCCACCGAAAACCAAAGGGTCCGCCTCGAACTCACGCCCTTCGACTTCGACAGCGCCCGAATCGCGGAGATCGATCCACCCTGATTCCGGCCCGGGCCGAAACGCTGCTCCACCCTCAAATCGGCCTCCCCTATGGGATGGCCCCTACCCCCAAAAAATGAAGCGGCCCGATCGATACTCCTTAGGAAAAACCCAAAAACCTAAAGCATCTCAATCGGGCCGCTTGCAGTCTGTCGCGACGCGCCAAACCTAACCCGCCACGACGTAGCGTCAAGACATTTTCTGGGATTAATTCAAATTTTCTCATTTCCCCGGCATCCTCTGCCGAATGCAAACTTTCCCGTTGGCCCCCGGGCCCCGGAGCTTCTACCACTCCTCCACCCATGAGCGAAGACAAGCTGCTAGCTGCCAACCGGGGCGAAATCGCCATCCGGATTTTCCGTGCCGCCAACGAACTCGGACTCCGCACCGTTTCGATTTATGCCGAGGAAGACCGCTTCTCCCGCCACCGTTTCAAGGCGGATCAGGCCTATCAATTGAACCAGGACAAGGGCCCCGTCGGTGCCTATCTCGACGTCGAGGGCATCGTCGCCCTGGCCAAGGCCAAAGGGGTCACGATGATCCACCCGGGATACGGCTTCCTTTCGGAAAATGCCTCCTTCGCCCGCGCCTGCCAACGGGAGGGCATCATTTTCATCGGCCCCTCGCCCGACCTTCTGGAAAGCATGGGCGACAAGACCGCCGCCCGCGAACTCGCCCACCGCTTCAATGTCCCCGTCCTGCCCGGCACGGAGGAACCGATCACGGATCCCTCCACCGCCATGGACGTCGCCCGCACGATCGGGTTTCCGCTCATCATCAAGGCAGCCTTCGGCGGCGGCGGACGTGGCATGCGGGTCGTGGAAAAGGAGGAGCAACTCGCCTCCCTGCTCTCGGAAGCCCAAGAAGAAGCCGGCAACGCTTTCGGCAACCCTGCCGTCTTCCTCGAACGCTACATTTCCCGCGCCAAACACATCGAAGTCCAGATCCTCGGCGACCAGCACGGCAACGTCGTCCACCTCCACGAACGCGACTGCTCCGTCCAGCGCCGCTATCAGAAAGTGGTCGAAGTCGCCCCATCGATCGACCTTGACCCCGTCGTCCGCCGCGAACTCTGCGATGCCGCCGTGGCCCTCGCCAAAGGAATCGGCTACAACAACGCTGGCACGGTCGAGTTCCTCTACGACATGGATCGCAAGGACTGGTTCTTCATCGAAATGAACCCGCGCATCCAGGTGGAACACACGGTGACGGAATGCGTCACCGGCATCGACCTCGTGCGCTCCCAGATCCTTGTCGCCAAGGGCCACAACCTTCACGGTGATGAGATCGCCATCCCCAGTCAGGACCAGATCCCCTGCAATGGCTACGCCATCCAGTGCCGCATCACCACCGAGGACCCGGCGCGAAATTTCGCCCCCGACTACGGCCGCATCCTCAACTACCGCTCGGCCGCCGGTTTCGGCGTCCGTCTCGATGCCGGCTCCGGCGACGCGGGATCGGTCATCACGCCGTTCTATGACTCGATGCTGGTCAAACTCACCACCATGGGCCGCAGTTTCCCCATCGCCTGCCAGCGCATGGACCGCGCCCTCCGCGAGTTCCGCATCCGCGGGGTGAAGACCAACATCCCTTTCCTCGAAAACGTCATCGCCGATCCCAGTTTCCGCTCCGGCCAAGCCCATACGAAGCTCATCGATACCAAGCCGGAGCTCTTCCAGTTCAAGCCCCGCCGCGACCGCGCCACGAAGATCCTGTCCTATCTCTCGGACATCACCGTCAATGGCAACGCCACCGCCAAAGGCTGGAAACCCGCCAAACCCATCCTCCTGCCCCGCGTGCCGAAGGTCAAAGCGGCCGACCCCGCCACGCCACAGACCCGCCATCTGCTCGCCGAACTCGGACCGGAGAAATTCTGCCAATGGATCCGCGATCAGAAACGACTGCTGATCACCGATACCTCGATGCGCGATGCCCACCAATCGCTCATGGCCACCCGCATGCGGACCCATGACATGCTGCGCATCGCCGATGCCTATCAGACCGGAGTTCCCGGCCTATTCTCCTTGGAAATGTGGGGTGGTGCGACCTTCGACACCGCCATGCGCTTCCTTCGCGAGGACCCCTGGGATCGACTCCGCCGCCTGCGCGAACTGGTGCCCGGCATCCTTTTCCAGATGCTCTTCCGTGGTTCAAATGCCGTCGGCTACTCGAACTACCCGGACAATGTCGTCGCCGGCTTCGTGAAACATTCGGCCGATGCCGGGATGGACATCTTCCGCATCTTCGATTCGCTCAACTACCTTCCCAACATGAAGGTCGCCATGGAAGCCGCCCGCGAACATGGCCGCGTCCTGTGCGAAGCCGCCGTCTGTTATACCGGCGACATCCTCGATGCGAAGCGCGACAAATTCTCGCTGAAATACTACATCGCCAAGGCCCGCGAGCTTGAAAAGATGGGCGCCCACATCCTCGCCATCAAGGACATGGCCGGCCTTTGCAAACCCCAGGCAGCCTACAATCTCGTCCATGCCCTGAAACAGGAAATCGGCATCCCCATCCACTTCCACACTCACGATACCTCAGGCCTCAACGCCGCCTCGGTCATCGCCGCCGCCCGCGCCGGGGTCGATATCGTCGATCTCGCCATGGCCTCGATGTCCGGGTCCACCTCGCAGCCGAACCTCAACTCCGTCTGCGCCGCGCTGGCAAATTCGGAACTCGATCCGCAGCTCGATTTCGACACGCTCAACGACCTCTCCGACTACTGGGAGGAAGTCCTGCTGCAATACGAACCCTTCATCTCCGCCCCGCGCGCCGGCACTGCCGAGGTTTACGAACACGAGATGCCCGGCGGGCAATACACCAACCTCCGCGAGCAGGCCAACGCCATGGGCCTCGGCCACCGCTGGCGCGAAATCTCCCGCACCTACGCCGAGGTCAACCAACTCTTCGGCGATATCGTCAAGGTCACCCCGTCTTCGAAAGTCGTCGGTGACATGGCCATGTTCCTCATCACCCGCGGCATCAAGGCGGCCGATGTGCCGAAGTTGAAACCCGGTTCCATCGACTGGCCGGAAAGTGTCATCGACATGCTCGCCGGCGGACTCGGCCAGCCCGATGGCGGTTTCCCCGAGGAGGTCAAACGCGTGATCCTGCACAACAAGCCGTCCACCACCCAACGCCCCGGCGAACTCGCCGCCCCGGTGGACCTGCACGTGGCCGCCGCACCCTTCATCCGGGAAAACGACCCGAAACACGCAAGCTTCGATCTGCCCGCCGTCCAGGACGACCTCTACTCCCACCTGATGTATCCCCAGGTCTTCGCCGAGTTCCGCGAATTCCTGGCGAAGTACGATGACCTTAGTGGTTTGCCCTCCTCGTCCTTCTTCTACGGCCTCAGTGTCGGTGAGGAAATCGAGGTGGAAATCGACCCCGGCAAGACGCTCTTCGTCAAACTCGTCTCCGTCGGCGAACCCGATGCCGCCGGCCGCCGCACCCTGTTCTACGAACTCAACGGCATGCCGCGGGAAAGCATCGTCATCGATCGCTCGCTCGCCAAATCCGCCGGCCCCGCCCGCACGAAAGGCAATCCATCGGACGCCTCCCAAGCCTGCGCCCCCATGCCAGGGATGGTCACGGAAGTCGCCATTTCCCCCGGCCAGGAAGTCGCGGAAGGCGACAAACTCGTCGTCCTCGAAGCCATGAAAATGCTCACCACGGTCTCCGCCTCCAAGGCTGGGACCGTCAAAGAGGTCCTCGTCCGCAAGGGCGAGCAGGTCGATAGCGATGACCTGCTGGTGGTCATCGATTGAACCCCACGGCTTGAAACTTCCCACCCGGTGGTGTCGTCCGGATTCCGGACCGCCACCGGGTTTTTCATTTCCGCCGCCAAGCCCCGACCACCACGCCCAGCCCGCCAACCACGAAAATCAGCGGAAACCACAGGGAATACCCCGGAGCCTTCGATTCCGGTCGCAACACCGCCTGCGTCGGATCCGCCGGGTTCACCCGACAATCGGCCACCGTGCCGACAGGATAGTCCTCCACCAATTTCTCCGCCCGCCCCGGCTGCGCATACCACGGCGCGCCACGCAGCCGGAAACGCTCGTTTTCGTATTCCCTGCCCTCCCATTCGTAAGAGTAGCGAACCCGGAACCGATACTCCTGCGGCATTTCCTCCGGCCAGTCCGGATCATCGCGGCGCGATTCCACCTCGGATTCCAGAATCGCACAGGGTACCAACGCCCATTGATCGACCTCTTTCGCCCGGGAAAAACTCGCCCACATCAGCCACGAAAAGATCCCGCCCGCCAGAGCGAGCATCAATCCGATCATGCTCATGAACACCCGTGTTCCCGTGCTGCCCTTCGCCATGCCGGGATCTGCATCGGGAATCGCCCCGCGCCAAGTGGATATCGCCAAACATTTCCCCTTTTCCTCCCCTCCACCCCCGACTACCTAAACGCCATGAGCACATTCGCCGAACGCATCCAGGAGGAAATCAAGACCGCCATGAAGGCCAAGGACGCCGGTCGCCTCACCGTCCTCCGCGCGCTGAAAACCGCCCTCACCAACGCCGCCATCGAAAAAGGCAACCTCACCGCCGTGCTCGATGACAGCGAAGCGCTCGCCGTCGTCCGCAAGCAGCTCAAACAGCGCGAGGACTCCGCCAGCCAGTTCGATGCCGCCAATCGCCCCGAACTCGCCGCCAAGGAACGCGAGGAAATGACCATTCTCCAAGGCTTCCTTCCCGCCGCGCTCTCGGCCGATGAAATCAACGCCTTAGTCGATGCCGCCATCACCGAAACCGGTGCCAGCGGAAAAGCGGACATGGGCAAGGTGATGAAACTCGTGCAAGAACGCGCCGCCGGTCGCGCCGATGGCAAAACCCTTTCCCAAGAGGTCGCCAAGCGCCTCTCCTGATGTCCTGCGCCGCCGTCATCGTCGCCTCCGGCAGCAGCCGCCGCATGGGTTTCGACAAGCTCGCCGCCAGCCTCGCCGGCCGACCGGTCCTCCGTCGCAGTGTCGAGGTCTTCCTCGCCATGCCGGAGTTTGAAACCGTGATCGTCGTCTGCCCGCAGGACCGTTTCGATGCTCTCCTCGCCGATCTCGCCCCACGGCTCATCCGCGTCGATGGCGGTGCCGAGCGCCATGACTCCGTCGCCGCCGGACTCGCCTGCGTTCCTCCGGGTTGTGATTTCGTGGCGGTTCACGATGGGGCCCGCCCCCTTGTCGATCCCGCCGCCATCCGCTCCTGCCTCGAAGCCGCCCACGAACACCAGGCTGCCGCCCTGGCCAAGCCGGTGACCGATACCCTCAAGCGCGGCGATGAAAGAGGCATGAGCGCCGGCTCCGTGCCACGAGAAGGCCTGTGGCACATGGAAACACCGCAGATTTTCCAGCTTTCCCTCCTGCGAGATGCCTACACCGCCGTCCGCACCCGCGGCCTGCTGGTGACCGATGAGGTCTCCGCCCTCGAAAGCCTCGGCCGCACCACCCGGCTCGTGGCCCATGATTCCCCCAACCCCAAAATCACCCGGCCGGCCGATTTGAGGATCGCCGCCGCACTCCTTCGTGACGATGCGTGCCAACTACCATGAATGCCGTAGCCAGTCCGGCATCCGCATCGCTGTCGCCCATTTGCCGGAGAGCGAGTGCACCAGTTTTTCGGTAAACCTGCCCACCGGTTCCCGCGATGACCCGCCCGGCCTCGCCGGACTCGCCCATTTCGTCGAACACATGCTCTTCAAGGGCACTGCACGCCGGGATGCGAAGGCGATCAGCATCGATACCGAAAACGCCGGAGCCAGCCTCAATGCCCACACCTCCGAGGACGCCACCTGCTACGAGGGTCGGGGCGATGCCGACACGCTCGAACTCCTGGCCGATGTCCTCTGTGACATGACTTGGAACGCCCGCCTCGACCCCGCCGATATCCGGCTGGAACGCGAGGTCATCGCCGAGGAAATCGTGATGTATGAAGAGTCGCCCACCGATCACATCGGCGATCTCCTCTCCGCCGCCCTTTGGCCCGGGCACCCGCTCGGTGAGCCGATCTCCGGGACCCTGACCAGCATCGGCCGCATCGATCGCGATGCGCTTTATCGCCACATTTCCCTGCACCACCGCCGCGAGGATCTGGTCATCGCCGTCGCCGGTCCGCAGTCGCCCGGAGAAGTCCTCGCGCTGCTCCAGCCGCTGCTGCCGCATCCGGTCGATGCCCCGCCCACGCAGCCCTTCCACGGCTTGCCCGTTGGCGAATCGGTGCGCATCGCCACGCGGGATACCCAACAGGTCCAGCTCGCCCTGGCTTACCCCACCTTCGGCCGCACCGATCCTCGCCGCCACGCGTTGCGCCTGCTGGCGATGATTCTGGGCGAGGGTGCCAGCTCGCGTCTTTTCCTGAAACTCCGTGAAGACCGCGGACTCTGTTACCACATCTCCTGCGATGCTTCCCTGCTTGCCGATACCGGTGCGCTGGAAATCCACGCCGGTCTCGACCCCGAGAACCGCGCCGAAGCCTTGGCACTCATTGAGGCGGAACTCCGCGACCTTGCCGAACATGGACCGGAGAAAGAGGAACTTGCCCGGGTGAAAAAAATGGCCGCCAGCCAGCACCGGGCATCGATGGAAAACACCTCAAGCCACGCGGCCTGGGCGGCCGATTGCCTGCTTCACCACGGCCGCATCATCGATCCCGCCAAAGCCCTCGATGAGGTCGTGGCCGTCTCGGCCGATGCCGTCCGCAGCATTGCCCGCGAACTGCTCACCCAGAAACGCCGGGCCCGCGCGGAGATTCGTCCGGCGGGTTGACCGCTCATCACGCGCCTTCCTACGGCACCGCATCACTCATCTTCCTGCGCCGCCAGCTTGTCGGCAGATGCACCCGTGTAGGCCCGGCCCTTGTAAACCACGGTGAAATTGCCACCCGTTTCCTTGGCCATGTCGCGCATCGCCTGCGCGGCGGATCCCGGTGACTCGAGAGCGATGGTATCCACGGGCACATCGTTGGGATTCATCTCATCCACGGAATTCAGAGCCTCCTCCAGATCGGAGGGCTCACCATCGGAAAGCAGATAAACAATGTCAGGCGGCGGGCTCATCGAGAAAGCCATCTTCAACGGCGAATACCACACCGTGCCATGCCCTGTCGGGCCGTTTTCGATCTTGTCCTTGAAGACGCCCTTCACCCGATCGGTGGCCGGATACCACTGCACCGCCGGTGGCTGGTTCAGGCCGTTCCACCCCTTGTCCGGCTGGTTCGGGCCAGGAGTGTCGATCGTCCATGCCTGGTGGGAAAAGAAGATGACATTGAAGTTCATATTTTCCTTCAGCGCCCCGATGGAGCGGGCAAGCTCCTTTTTCAAGGCATCCAGGCGCGTGCCTCCGCCGTCGGCATCACTCTTCATCGATTCCGAGAAATCCACCAGATACACCACCCGCCGACCCGTCCGCGGGGTGCCGAAAAACGAAGTCCCGCCGCCGCCTCCCCCATCGCCATCCCCTTCCCCACTGCCGAAGCCCATGTTGAAATCGTCATCCATGCCGAGAGTCGCAGTCGGCTCCGCCACGTCCGGCACCGGCACCGCCACGGGTGCCTCCACAGCGGCGGCGATCGTCCTCGCCATGGCGGCACTGGACCCTGCCGGCTTGGGACGCCCCCCTGTGGAGATTTTCCGAGGATCCGGAATCTCGTCCTCCAGCGGCGGCGGCGGCTGATAGGCGACCAGCGTCTCGGTTTCGCGGAAAGACGGCAGCACCGCGATGAGCGCCAGAATCGCCCCCACCATCACCAACACGATGATGGCGGAAACCAAGCTTTGAATCGTATCCTGCTTTCGCTGGCGCGCCACCAGACCCTCCAGTTTTTCATACTGAACCGCCGGTGGGGCATCGGCGATGTAGAAACGGGGATCGGGCTCTCGGCGCATGGGATGTCAGCTTTCTCAGGGTTTTCCTGATTCCACCACATCCCTGCCCGCCACGGCCAGCGAAAGTTCACGGATCCTGGGTCAATCCATTTGGAAATGCAGCGTCGCCCGGCGGATGCCGCCCTCATGGCGCTCGTGAATGGTCACCGCATTGAATTCCTCAAGGGCCTTCAGACCATCGCGGACCATCGGCAGGTTTTCCCGCAGGGCCGCCAACTCGCCTTCGCCCATGCCCATTTTTTCGCCATGCTTGTCGGCGATGGTCACGGACTCCTCGACGAAGACCCGCAGGACATCGAGGTCGAGCTTGAACCACGCGCCCGACCTCTCGGGAGCCGCTCCGGCCGTCGCCTTGGCGATGAGTTCCTGGGCCTGCGTCCGCGAAGTGGATGCCGCGAACCACGAGTCATTCAGCGTGACCGAGGGCTTGAGGTCATCGGAAAAGGCCAGGGCATCGAAATACCAAGTGATCATGTCGTCTTTTTCCGCCGAGGTGGGATCGAGCATGTTGATCTCGCCCATCTCCATTTCGCGGAGGGTTTTGAGAACATCGCGGACCGAGGTATCGATCTCTTTCCACGAAGCCGCCACCTTGCTGCGATCGGTGACCGGAGCCACCCACGAAATCCGCGGGAAACGGCTTTCTTCCACGATCTCCGCCGGAACCCCGGGGATGGGCGGGAACTTGGCCGAAAGGTCCACGACAAACGCGGACTCATCGCCCAGACCTTCACCCAGCATGGAAAGGCCACCGGCAAGTTGCAGCACGTCCTCGCGGAAAGACCCATCGAACATCTGGAAAAACTGTTGGAACTGGGCGGACTGCTCGCTGGCCGCTTCCAGACCCGCCCCATGCTCCACGGCGGCGTAACCAATGGTGACAAGGAGATCGAGCATGTCCGATGCCCGCTCGCTGTATTCCGGATCGGCCGTGATGTCGGCAAAGAGAAGCACGTTCTCCCCTTCTCCCAGACCCGCCAGCCCGTGCTTGCGGTCCTTGGACAGGTGGCCCGGATCGCCGCCGCCGAAGGTGTCGAACTTCAGACCATTGTCGACGCTGATCACACCCCCAAGGGTTCCAGGGGTGTAGAGGTCGAGCAGGGCGGATTCCTTTTCACCCACCAGATCGAGCAGGCCGACCAATTCGCGGGCATCGCCGAACTCCTTCACATCCCCCAGACCGTCACGCACTCCTTCGGCCATCCCCTTCAGGCTGCCCTTGACGGTGGTGCCGATGACTTTGTCCGAACCGTAGAGCAAACCGTGGACCGGCTTGCCTTTGAAACCATCGATGAACGAGATCGCCGGTGAAGCCGCCAGCGACTCGGACACCTCGCTGACCAGCGGGCAATCTTCTTCACTGCCGCCAATGTAGAGGAGCAGATACTCGTCCTTCGTCGCACTGGCGATCACGACGTTGAGGGTCTTCACCTTGTTGATGATGCGCTCGACCGCCTCTTCGCCCAGATCGCGGGTCATTTCCTCGCGCTCTTCCTCAAGGCCCGCGGCCATCATTTCCCCGGAAAACCGGATTCCCGAAAAGGACGCTCCGGCTTTTTCGAAAGCGATCGGCTCGGCACCCTCCCCGATCATCGAGGAAAATCCCGAAATCTGTTCGAGTCCCGCCTTGCGGGCCTCTTCGTCCTTGATCCGCAGCGCACCGAGGATCGCGGGCACCTTGAAAGCTTCGAACTCCTCGGACATCGGCCCGACTTCCTCCATCATGCCGGACATCCAGTCGCCACTTTGAAAGGTTTCGAAGGACTCCTCGAAATCCCCACCCACTGCCCCCTGGGCGAATGCCTGCCCGATCGCACGGGCTTGATGGTAGTTCAGCCGCTGGGCGAACTTCATGTAGAGGGTCAGCGTTTCCGACCAGCCACTGCCGAACACCAGGCTGAACTCATCGCCCAGGAAGGGATCGACCGAGGCCGCCCCTTCGGTGATCTGATCCTGTGGGTCCATGCCGTTTTCTTCCTTGGCCACTTCCCGGATGAATCCCCAGGTGTCCAGTTCGCCGAGGGCCTTCATGGCATCGCGCCCGCCCATGACCGAGGCCACCGCCTCGACATCCGGCGAAAGGTGGGCGCCGATCCCGATCATCGCCGCACGCTCCTCCGTCGAAATGGCAGGAACGGCCGGAACCACGGTTTCCACCGCCTTTTCCACCGTCTCGGCGGCTTTCTCCACGGCTTTTTCAACGACGGTTTCCGTCTTCGCCTGTTCTTTCTTCTCACAGCCCGTGACGAGCAGAGCGGGAACCACGGCAAGACTTCCAAAAAGGCGATAACGACGCTTCATGCGGCAGCCTAGGAGCAATCTTCGCGCCACGGCAAGCGCTTCCCTCGAAAAGTCACGCAGACGGCCGGATTTCCCTGATCCACCGACTTCTCCGATGCTTCCCGATATCGGAGGTTGCCCCCGCCCGAATCTTGTGGAACGGTCCGCCAAGCCTCCGGATCATGGGCACTACCACATTCCTCACCACCAGCGACCGCTTTCCCTTCGATCTCGTCCGGAGCCATCTCGACAAGGTGGAAGTCTCCATCCGCGATCAAGTCCGCGCCTTCGACCCCGCCGTTGAACCCTACGTCTCGTACGTTTGCAATACCTCCGGGAAACGCATCCGTCCCGCCCTCGCCATCCTCGTCGGCGGAGCTTTTGGGAAGGTCGATGACAACCACCGCAAGATCGGCGTCATCCTCGAACTCATCCACATGGCCACTTTGGTGCACGATGACATCATCGATGGTGCCGTGACCCGCCGCATGGTCCCCACCGCCAATGCCAAATGGGGAAACGGGCTTTCCGTCCTCCTTGGCGATGCCCTTTTCTCCCACGCCCTCGCCCTCGCCACCGAGTTTGATGACATCACCATCTGCCGCAAGGTCGGCCAGGCATCCCGCGAAGTCTGCGAAGGGGAAATCGTCCAAACCCAGCGCCGCTTCGATCTCTCCCTGACGAAGGCTGACTATTTCCGGATCATCGAAATGAAGACCGGCGCCCTCTTCGCCGCCGCCACCGGCATCGCCGCCGCCCTCTCTGGGGCGGATGCCGCCACGGAGCAAAAACTCTTCGATTACGGCCTCCGCCTCGGCACGGTCTATCAGATTTACGACGATTGCCTCGACCTCGTCGGCTCCGAAGACACCGTCGGCAAGACGCTCCGCACGGACCTGGAGAAGGGCAAACTCACCCTTCCCATCCTCAATCTCCTCGAATCCGCTTCGGAAAGCCAGCGCACGAAACTCAACAAGCGCATCATCGAGCAACAACCCCTC
>JALOTY010000101.1 GCA_025457665.1 Akkermansiaceae bacterium
GGGCTTTTTCGATGGAATCCAAAGAATAAACAATTTGAGGTCACCAGATGCTCTCCGGAGATTTACACCTGGAGTAATTCACAATCAAAAGAAGAATCCCAGCAAGACGCGTCGTGACAACCCCTACCAGCCTTCCATTTTCAATGATTTTCCGCAATTCCAACCCCAACCCCGTGATCGACGCGCGCCTTCGCTGGTAGGGGCGCACGCGCTCATCATTGTGCCAGAAAATGAAAAGCGCTCTCGCCACCCTGACGATCTGCATTCCGTTTGGACTGCTGTCGTGTGGCCGGAAGGAACCAAGTTGGGCACCGCGCGAGGGCAATCGAATCGGGTCGGTTGAGATCCGATATGCCGGAGCTACAAGCGGCCATGAACCACGGATGAAGGAATTCCTCCATTTGACTGGCGGATCAGTATATACATCCGAAGCGGTTGATCGCGACATCCGAGCACTTTACGCGAGCGGCTACGTCGAGGACGTTCACGTGCTGACCGAGCCAATTGACGGGGATGTGGGTCTGGTTTTTGAGGTGACGATCCGGGCTCCGTTCGGTCCACTGGTATTTGTTGGGAACACTACCTTTTCGGACGTCCGACTTGCTCGTGAGATCGATTTCGATGCGGGCACAAGGTCTGAGCGCATGGCCAATGAGCGCCTCCAGGGGTATGCGGACGCTATAGAAAACTTCTACCGCCGCGAGGGCTATCCCAAGGTGGGCGTCCGAGTGAGTGGATTTGATGGCGGCCCTGCCACTCCCGACGACTTTCAGTTTCTGATCGAAGAGGGTAGGCAGCAGCCGCCCGAGTAAGGGAAACCAAGGCACAATCGGGTAGGCAGGAGGTTCTAACTCCCGCCCCCCACACCACTGGCTATACGGATTTGCCTCCCGGTTCTGCGAAGTGAATTCGTATCAAGGTTTGCAGTGGAGCACGGCGGTTCCAACACGTCACCTGTTACACGGACTTCGTGCGCTTCCGGCCGTCCGGGTAACGAATGGATACCCACATCTTCTCCATGCTCGGAACGCCTTGTTCGGCCAACCATTGATGGGTCAACGCACGTTGCACGAGACCGTTGTGGCTCATCCTCCAGTGTCCTTTGCGGCTCCTGCTGGCCATGTGGACTTCGTGGCGGCCGATCCCAAGCGCTAGGAACTTCCGACGGCGCGTTCGCGGCCGTTCCCACTGTTTCCAGTAGTACAGCCGCATGCGCCTTCGAAGCTACCCGTCCAGTTCACGTGCCTCGCAAAACAGGATTCCAGGCTGGTAGTAATTCACTGAGCCTCGGAGGTAGCTCTGGAGTTCGTCGATCACGGTCTTCGGCGAACGCCCTCGGGGCCGTTTCGTGATCGCTCTTACCTTTGTCTTGAGTTCCCGCTTCCCTTCCCGCCGCGCATGGCCTATCGATGGGCTAAAGAAGGAAGATGGAATGCGTCTGATAATGATCTGCACGGTGGTTGCTTTTGGCGGAATCTTGGTGATCCCGCTGAATCCGGTGAACAACATGATTCTGAAGCTCGCGTTTCTGGGGTGCATCGGCGGGGCTTGGGTCGGATTCAGCATTCTCACATGGAAGCGCAAGGCGGTTAGATTGGTTGTCCTGATCCTCCCCTTGCTTGCAGCGATGCCGTTCCTTCTTCCCGGCGATGAGATCGATTCAGGGGAATTGGGTCAGGATTACGTCGAAAGAATGTCCGATTTCGAGGGGACAAGGTATCACTGGGGTGGAGAGAGTGCTCGCGGGATCGATTGCTCGGGCCTGCCTCGACGTGCCCTTCGGGATGCTTTGCTGGCTTACGGGGTCAGAAATTTCAACGGTCGGGCTTTTCGCTGCTACGCTGAGCAGTGGTGGTTTGATGCCAGCGCCAAGGCACTCGGTGAGGGTTATCGGGGCTACACGACACCAATCGGAGCGAAGGGAACGATCAAGGAAATGGATGATGGTTGTTTGGTTCCCGGAGACCTCGCGGTGACCACGAATGGAGTTCATATTCTGGCCTACGCTGGGGACGGGAAGTGGATTCAAGCTGACCCGGGAATGGGAGCGGTGGTAACCCTCGATGGTCGGACTGCCGAAAACGGATGGTTCAGCGTACCCGTCACCACCCATCGATGGCGGGTCCTGAGCGATCCTTCAGGGGAAGAATGAAGGAAGTTCCTTGCGTTGCTCCAGCTCCGCCCACTCTCGCGATCGAACCTTGCTGGCGTGCTGCTCATGGACTCGTGACATTGCCATCGCTGTGCTCTGGCTCATTTCCGGTCGGCATTTCCTCAAATCTGATTTTTCTCCCGACCGCGCGACTGCTATAGCGCATTGCATCCGAAATGCCCACGTTTCAATTTCTACTTCATACGACGGGCATCTCCGTCGGATTTGACAACGGGGATCCTCCTGCGATTGGCTTCTACACGATCAGAAGGGCTCGGGCGGAAAGTTTGCAGGTGAGGCGGAAGATCGGACAGGTTTCCAATCACGGAAGCTCATGCTGCCACACCCCGATCCTCTGTTTCGCGCATTTCGATTTTTTCGTGGTTCCAAGATTCGAGGGCAAAGAATCGGCCTGGCTTCGCGCCGAAGCATCTGCCATCCATCATCTTCCATCCCGCGCTTCCCTATCGCGGTCCCGCAACTCATCCACCTTTCAAGCCACGGCGGTGTAAATGCTCGCCACACCGAAGGTTTGGGGGCGGGCATCGGCATCGGTGTATCCGCAACGGCCGATCAGATCCAACATGGACTGGCCCATGGGGAATTCTTCGATCGATCCACCGAGGTATTCGTAGGCATCCTTCTGGCGTGTGAGCCAGCCGGCAAGCTTCGGCAGGACGCGATGGAGATACCATCGATAGGGAGCCCGAAGTGGGCCACAGGGGAGGGAGAAATCGAGGATGAGAAGATGCCCGCCGGGCTTGAGCACGCGCCGCATTTCCCGGAGCGCCGCGGCGTAGTCCGCCATGTTGCGGAGGCCGAAGGCGACGGTCACGGCATCGAACTCAGCATCGGCGAAGGGCAGGTCGAGAGCATCGGCCACGAGGGTCTTCGCCATGCCGCGTTCCTTGGCGTGGACGAGCATTTCGGCGCAGAAATCGGAGGCGATGATGTCGCATTCCGGACAGGCATCCTGGATTTCGAGGGCGAGATCGCCGGTGCCGCTGGCCACATCGAGCAATCGCCGGGGTTTCCAGGATTTCACGATCCTCGCGACCTTGCGCCGCCAGAGGATGTCGGTGCCCATGCTGAGCACATGATTGGTGGTCACGTATCGATCCGCGATTCGAGCGAATGCCTCGCGCACGTATCCCGGGTCTTGAATCGTTCCATCGGCCACGGCCAACCCCTAACCCCATTTCCGCCCCTGCCAAGTGATAACCGGTCGATTCAGGGCAAGAGGTCGATGTAGGTCCCTGGATCGCTGCCGGGAATCTCGATGGCTCCGCAGGCCTTGGCATAGAATTCCCGTGGGCCGACGCCGCCGATAATGGCATAGGCATAGCCCAGTTCGCGGAGGGCCTCCAGCGAGCGAAAGAGCAGGGCCTTGCCGACGCCTGATCCGCGGGCGGATTCCGCCACCCCGGTGGGGCCGAAAAATCCGCGGCTGGTCGTATCGTGGCAGGAGAAACCGATGACTGCCTTGTCCTTCGTGGCGATGAAGCAGGCGATGGGCTGTCGGCTCATGGCCACTTCCAGTTCGCTCACCCATTTCGGGGAAAAATTCGCCCTCACGAACTCGCGCACCGTGTGGACCTCGAAAGCCCTCGCCCGCCTCACGGTGATGCCTTGGGCGGCGACGCGGGCATGGATTTCGGTGCTGTCCGGCAGGTCATAAAGACGCACGAGCATGTCGATCATGCCCCCTCCTATCCGCGCCGTCCCAGGCCCGAAAGCGGAAAGTCCCGGATGCGACAGATCGACCCGACAATTTGTCACAACTGCGACAAATGATTCCAAGAACCCGGCGGCACACGGATTCCCAAGATCCATTCAATCCACTGATTTCCAAATGATTAAGGACCCACCCACCAAACTGGCATCCCTCCTGCGATTTCATCCCCCGTCAAATCCGATACCATTATGATCCTTGCACCTCACCTCCTCGATGCCAGCCCCTGGCTGCGCAGTTTCGATCGTCTCATCACCCAAGCCTTCGGCCAACAAGCCCTGCCCCCCGGCATTCGTCTTCGTCAGGACGATGAGGGTTGGACGCTTGAGGCCGACCTTCCCGGAGCCTCGCGCGACGCGCTGGGTCTGGAAGTCGTCCAAGGCGAACTCCGCCTGAAGCTCGGCGAAAACCAGGGCTTCAGCCTCAAGCTGGGCCCCGCTGTGGACCCCACGGCAATCCAAGCCCGCTTCGACCTTGGGGTCCTGGAAGTCCGCCTGCCCAAGGCCGCATCGGCGGAAACCCGTCAAATCACCATCCACTGAACTCTCCATCCCCACCCATCCCATGAACACGAACGAATCCCAAGACCACGCCATCATCGCCACCGACCGCAGTGCCTGCCCTGCAGCGCCCTCGATCACCGTCACGCCTGCCTGGAACACCCGTCGGCACGACCACGGGGTCGAGGTCCGGGTGGACCTTCCCGGCGTCCGCAAGGAGGACTTGAAACTGGAGGCCAGCGAGACGCGGTTGCGGCTTGAGGGGCGTCGATCCCGCCCTGCCGGAACTCTCATCGCCGGTCAGGAAACGCCGGACCTTTACAGCCTCGAACTCCGGCTCGGCCGCGGCTTGGACATCGCCAAGGCCCTGGCCCGCTTTGAGAACGGGGTCCTGGCGCTGGATCTCCCGCTGCTCGATGAGGTCAAACCCCGGCAGATCGAGATCCACTGAGGATCCGGTTTCCCCGGGAAATCCCCGTCCCCGCCCGCTCCGGCCCAAGCCCGGGGCGGGCTTTTTTTTGGCTGCGCTTTCCCCTTCCCCACAGACTCTCGCCTTTCCCTCTGGCGAAATCCGCTCCATGTTCGGCCATGTCCGATTGGCAAAGCATCGCCGCCGCTGTCGTGGTTCTCGCCACCCTCCTCATCCTCGCCCGCGCCGCCACCCGGGGGAAAAAGAAAGCCGGCTCATGCGGCACCGGCTGCGGCTGCGGCCACAAGCATGGCGCGGAGGACAAGCACCCTCACTGAGGTCCGGGCGTGACTGGCAGCTTGACCCACTTGAGCGCCAGAAACATCGGAAACTCCCTCGCGGCACGATGTTCGCCCTTGCTCCGGGCGCCGCCTGCCTGCGAGCGACGGTGACTGTAGAGTTCCTCCGTTTCCACGACCGCCAAACCAGCCTGACCGAAGGCATTCATCACCGTGGCCAGGGGGCGATGGTAAAACGCGGTTTCCGTCCCGCCGCCTTTTCCTGGATGCGTCGTGATCGGGATTTCGAGGTCCACGCCATAGCGATCGATCCGGCGGTATTGCAGTTTCCGCCCCTCATCCCAGCCCCAGTGGGTCTGCCGCGGAATCCGGAAACAAGGGTGCATGAACACCGCCACCATTTCGCCACCCGGCTTGAGCGCCTTGGCGGCATTTCGGGCCATCGCCGGCAGGTCCGGGACATCGTGCACCGCCATCAAGCAGGCCACGGCATCGAAACCACCATCCGCCCACGCCGCATCCTCCGCGCAGGCATCGGCCACCACGAACTCGACCCGCTTTTCCGCAGCGAAGCGTTTGGCGGCGGATTCGATCAATCGCGGGCTGGCATCGACCCCGCGGACCGCGACGGCACCGGCCTTGAAAAGATCCGGCACGAGCACGCCTTGACCGCAGCAAAGATCCAGCACCCTGCGGCCCCGCAGCGGGCCTAACAGCTTCATCGCCGCTGGCAGGACGACATGCTGGTGGTAGTCGGAGCCGTCCTTGCCGACCAACTGGTCATACCACGCGGCCACCGGATCCCAACCGACCGCCCCGGGCCGGGCGATTTTTTTCGCCGCCTGTTTGCGTCCCACCCATGGCCTTGCCGGCCCGCGTCGATCCCGATCCATGCCCGCGAGCATTCCCTACGCGCCCCGCCCTTACAAGCCGCAGCTCAGCGGGGTTCGTGGAAATGCATGCTCAGAGATAGCGCCCGAGCCAGGCATCGACCGGAGCGGCAAGTTCCGCCGCGCCGATTTCCTCGAAGGAATGCCCCGCTCCGGGAAACACCACGAGGTCGCGCTCTTTCACCCGCGCCGCCGCATGGGCATCCTCGCTGTCGCTCGGAGGCACGACATCGTCCGCATCACCATGAAGCAAAAGATAGGGCACGCGGAGCTGCGAGGCTTCATCGAGGAGATCGCCGATCGATTCCAGATCATCGACGTATTTCCGCGAAAGCGGGCAGTCCTCATCGTCCCACATGAAACCCTCGCCCGGCACCACTTCGCCGAATTCCCGGTCCACAAACTCGCCGGTATGCACCATCCCCGCCAAGGTCACGAGAACCCGGATGCGCTCATCGAGCGGCGTGGTCAGAAGCCCCACGGCACCACCCATGCTGTGGCCGATGTAGGCGATCTTGAGTCCGGCCGGAAGTTGATCTAACAGGTCCCGCAGATCCTCACTTTCCTTCGTGATGGTGGCATCGCGAAAATCCCCGCCCGACTCGCCATTTCCCGAATACGAGATCCGCAGGCAGGGCCAGCCACGGGCGGCAAGTTCGGTCGCGAGCTTGACGAGGAGAGGCCGGTCCTTGTTTCCCGTGACCCCATGGGCGAGGACGACGAGGACCCCTTCCCGGGTGGCTTCGTGATAGGCGCTATCGAGCTTTTCGCCCCGACGGTTGGCAAAGGTTTTTCCGGCGATCATTGGGCCCTCCCGGGGAAAGTCAGTTCCGCCACGGCGGATTTATCCAGCTCACCGCGGCCTAGAGAAATCAGCCGGCGGTATTGCTCCTCGGTGGCATCCGAGAGCGGCACCGCCACTCCCGCTTCCCTCGCCAGCGCATTGGCAATGCCGCTGTCCTTGGCAGCGTGGGCGGCGGAGAAATAACAATCGTGTTCGCGGGCGATCATGTCGGCGCCATCGGTCTCCAGCACCCGCGAGTTCGCCCCGGTCTGCGAAAACACCTCGCTGAGCATCGCCAGGTCCAGACCCATGGCCGCGCCCAGTCCGAGGCCTTCCGCCAGGGCCGCAGTGTTGATGTTCATCACCATGTTGACCAGCGCCTTGACCTTGGCCGCGCTGCCTGTGGCACCGATGTATCGCAGCGATTTCGAAAGGTCCCGGAGCATCGGCTCCACCCGCAGCCAGGCACTTTCCTCGCCTGCCACCATGAGATAAAGCGTGCCTTCGCGCGCTTGGGTGATGCTCGATGCCATGCAGGCCTCGATCGCCTCCGCACCCGCCGCCCGGCAAAGCCCGGCCACTTCCTCATGCACCGCCGGACTCACCGTCGCGCAGTTCACGAACACCCGACCCTCCGCGCCTTGCAACAAACCATCGGCCGTGAAAATCCCGCGCATGGCGGCATCATCGGTCACCACCGTGAGGATCACCTCGGCCCCGGCGGTGACATCCGCCAGACTTGTCGCCACCTTGGCTCCGATTTCCGTGCCCAGCGCTGCGGCGACTTCATCGACCACATCGAAAACCACGGTCACCTGATAGCCACAATCCTTGAGCCGACGGGCCATATTCGCACCCATGCGTCCCAGCCCCACTACTCCGATCCGTTGATCTTTCATCCCGACCATCCTTGCCTCTCCCCCGCTTCCTGTCCACTCATGAAGCACGGGAAACTCGTGTCATAAGCGCCAGATCGAGGTCGCGATGAAGACGGCTTGGCCGGAAACGGGGTCGGCTGTCTCGACTTCGTGGAGGTCCGTTAGAACGGCATCGAGCCTCACGTCGAGAAACCGTCTTGGATAGCCGAAGTCGGCATTTCGATGGAATCGGTGTAGGTTTTCGCCGAAAGTTGAAGGGATTGTCGCGAAAGTTGAATATTTCCGGTGAAATGGCCTTGCAGGGATGATTCAGGACGCTTGCAAATCCGCCCGAAAACGAGCCATGGCAGCCGCTACGACCGATCTAGCGGCCGCTCTGGCCCCGGGGATCTGGGCACGGTTGCCGAAGGTCACTACGTCGTGTAGCTCGGCCGGGTGGGTGAGTCCGAATTTTCCCTCGGCCTGCAGGCGGTAAGACCAACCAGCGAGGCGGAAGCCGTTCGGCCGTTCGGGCTGCCGGGAATGGAGAATGACCTGGCCCGGGAACTCATACGAGGCCTCGGCCGAAATCGCGAGGTCCTCGGCAACAGGGTGATTGAGGAGAGGTCGGCGATCGAGGCCGCGTAGAAGACGATCTGGGACGTCTGCGCGGAGAAAGCGGGCCATTCCGGCCGCGTAACGCAGCCATCCGCAGTCCCACCCTGTTACCGCAGCATCCTGGCGGATCCAGCGCGCAGATAGAACCAAGGTATCCGAGTCGATCTTGAGTGTGCCGGTCGCTCCGGTCATCCGGGCAGCTTCATGGCAGCTCTGCAGGATGCCCCTCACTGCAGGCCATCCATTCAGGTTGCCGAGGCGAGGCCATGTCGTGCGCTGATACAGTGCGGGATCGATGCGTGCCACAACCGGCTCCGGTAGCGGCAGCCGGTCCTCGTCGAAAATCGCAACCGGCGCGCCAGGACAGGCAGCCCGAAATGAAGCGACGGACTCGATCAGGCAGGCTGCATCGGCCCCGAATGCAAACCAGACTCCTACTAGGTTTCTCATGGCGGTGTTTCGGCTGTTGCGCGGGGCGGCGCGAAGGCGAGAATCTCGATGTATTCGTCGTGCTGGATGATCTTCACTCGACAGGGTTCCCCATCGTCTTCGAGGGCGGTGTCGCCGGAGCCATGGATGGTTCGGAACTCATCCTTGTGGGACTCCGCGTTATAGCGCCGGTACACGCTGGCGCTGCCTTCCGCCTCGCCGATGTTCTCACCTACCCACCGATAGGTTTGCCAAACAGGGATCGGGGAACCAGGCTGGAATGTCCAAACGCCGCCGACACCGTCCGGTGGGGTGACCGTGTAAACTAAAAGCTTGTAGACACCGGATCTTGGAGTGCCCTCGGGACTGGGGGGGATGAACGTTTGCGCATCTGCGGGCTCTGTCCGCATGAGATTGATATTGCCTTCGATTGCGCCTCGATTGTTTGTGGGAATCCGGAGCCAGAACTGGTTGACCGAACCGGGCGTGAGGGCGATTTCGGTTTCGCCATCCACCACGTCTGTGCCGTCCTCAATCTTGATGACGTGGTCAATGGACCCCACCTCCTCGTTTCCTTCGCCAAAGGTCGCAGCCGCGAAGGTGATCTTGGGCGTGGTGCCATCGAACCTCACACGCTGGATCGAAAGCTGAGCAGGGCCGAGGATTGGGATCTCATTGCCCTGCGGCTGCGCAGAAAACGCCGCCACGGCGTAACCACCAGCAGCCGAGGCTTGCTGTGTTTGATCCGTCGCATAGTCGTAAGTGACGGTCGATGATTCTGGCACGGTCGATTCTTGGTCTTCGATCGCCGTGAAATCGGCCTGATCTGGCGGACCCACTGTGACGGTGGTCGATCCCGATTCGATATCGATGTCAACGCTCTGCACGAGCGCCCGCATCGTCGCCCAGCGCGGGTCACCACCCGTGATGTTGATGACCTTCCCGAGGTATTCTGTCGAACCTGCCTCGCCTGCGGTCACGGAAAACGAGCCCGACCAATGCAGCTCGGCCAAGCCCGCTGCATAGTTCTGTGCCAGGTTGAGGTTCTGGATCAGAGCGTTCTCGGGCGTCGACGACGCCGGCGTGAAGGTGGCAGATGACGGGGCGCGATAGACTTTGGTTTGAGCGTCGGTACCGGTGACCTGGACGGAAAACGTATTGAAATAGTAAACCTTGTCCGCGCTCTTGAACCGCCGCGGGAATAGCGCTTTGAAGGCGGCCTTCACGCCATCATTTGCGATGGCTTCCACTGTTGCAGCTTCATAGCCCAAGGATGCCTCCACCAAGACCTTGGCCGTCCTTACTCCCATCCAGTCTTCGATCGTGCCGTCCAGCAGTTCTTGAGGATAGTCTTCAGGCCCCGCGCCTGGAGCGGGTACGGCATTCGGGTTGATCGGGTCGGGAACTGGAATGCCATCATTCACCAATTCCACATGGTGAGCTACTACGCCGTCCTCGCGCTTGCCTTCTAACTCGACCTTACCGTTGACGGCAGCGACGAAAATCTTTGAGAGATCGAGGATGCCCTTGTAGATCGCCAGCCCGGCAATGTGATCGACCCACCACTCTTTGCAGCCAGCGGCGGCGGCCGTCTGTGGGATCGTGCGCGTCCGGACTCTCTGCGCCAACCACGTCGCCGCGAACTGCGCTTGAGTCTGGCCCTGAGGAATCGCTTTGCGGGCGAGGTCAATCACCAGTTCTCGCACCGGCGGCGTAGCTCCGGGAACAATCTCGAAGGTGTCCTCATCTAGCACGCGTTGCGGACCGAGCAACTCGTCGATCTTGGTCGCGTAGTTGATTATTCTCACTCGATCAGGCCTGAGGTCATAGCGTGGCTGGAACGACAGACTGTTGGGGGAATCGACCTCGCCCAGGGGAATGTCGATCGACGTCATCGCGGACCGCTTCGTGATGTGGATCGTCGGGGTCTCTGTGGAATAATCAAATCTCTCGATCGCATCAGGGTGGATGGAATAGATGCTATCAAGCGCATCGGCCCACGAGGTTCCGCCAGTAGAAAATCGCACCATCTGAAATCCCTCCAAAATCGTCCCCCGTAGAATCGGGACGCCGGCGGCGATCATCGAATCGATCAGGTCGATTGTAAACTCACCCGTAGTTTTCGGATCCGAGAGTGAGCCTGGCTCGTAGATGATGCGGGACCGATCTACGGTTGCTAGCGGGTTCGCGCCATCCGACTTCCAGGCCGCGATCGCTGGGAGCTGCGCCATCCACCAGCGAGGCCCGGAAATCTCGTAACTTCCACTCTCACGGACGTCGGTAGCTGCCTTTGGCACTTGCGTGACGTTGCCCTGGAAGTAACGAGTGTCACCTCTCCAAATCACCACCCAATCCTTGAACTCAAGCAGGTCCGCCGCATCCACCAACGCCACCCTCGAAATCTGCATGACATCCGGCACGCGGCTCCCTTTGCGAAAAGACGCAAACTCCAGTCCGAGTTCGGCGAATGTTTTGAGCCCGGACCATCGGCCGGCGCATTCGATTTTCCACAGGTCGCTCATTGGATTCGCGCTTTACCTTTCACGTTATTTTGGGGAGACCGTCACCGTGAAGCCGCAAACTCGTCCTTGCCCAGCCTGCTCGCACACCGTGGCAAAAGGTGCCCGCCGATGTCCGAATTGCGGCAAAGCATTCACAACCGTGGTAAGCATGACTGTCGTGGTGATCATTGCAGTGGTGATTGGGTTGTGGCTTGCATCACAGATCTTTTGATCACTTCCGGAGCTTCTTCTTCGTGACGCGCTCGAAAGCTTCGAGACGATCCGTCAGCTCTTTGATGGCCTGCGCTTGCGCTTCCAGGGCACGCAATGCGGCGGATCCGGACTGTTCGGCGGCCTGCTGAATTTGTTGGGCTACGCGCGCCATCTCGGCCGGGTTCGTTCCATCGGCCAGAGCCTTCGCTGCCTGCTCCAAGGCCTTGATCACCTTTTCGTCGCCGCCTGCAGCGCGGCCCTTGGTGGCGGCCTTCGAAACATCGTCCGCCAAATCGGTTGCCCGGCTGTTGATTGCTCCTCGCTGACGCTCTGCGGTGGTTTCCCGGCCTCGCAGCGCCGCGTCGTCGGCAGCTTTCCGTGCCCGCTCTTCCTCGCGCCGCCTGCGCTCTTCCTGTTGCTCCTTTTCTCTGGCCAGGCGCGCTTCCTTCTCCCGGCCTGCGTCCTCGATCGTGCCGCTCTCTCGTTCTCTGACCGCGCGGCGTCGTTGCTCTGCGATGGCCAGGGCTTCTTCCAACTCTTGCCGGAGGCGATCGCGCTCTGCCTCTGCCTCAGCCTGCTTCTGCTTCGCCTCGCGGATCTTCTCGGGAGTCGCGTCGGGATTGGCAGCGACCCTGTTGGCATTCTCGCGTCGTTGATCCGCCTCTTGGCGTGCCACGTCATACGCCTGTTGGGGGCCGATGGTCGATCGCGTGATACGTCCACGTTCCTGCTCGGCATCGTAGCGGGCACGATCTGCGCGAACATCTTCGGGAGCTTTTCCGGCTGCGATCGCTGCAGCATCCTCACGGTCTCTCGCTGCTGCGTCGGCTTGATCCCTGGCATCCAAAATGCGATTCGCTGAGGCGATCTCCGCGGCCAGCTTCGCAATCTCGTCCCGCTGCCTCGTGCCGGACTCGATCATCCGGTCCACTGCCATTTCGTTTTGGCGGGCAGCAGCCTCGATCTGCTCATTCAGGCTCTGAAAAACATCTCCGACCGTCTCACCCGAAATGAGCCTCTGCAGCGCATCGAGCGGACTGCTGAAGAGTTCGCTGAAGCCCTTTAGACTCTCTACCTGTGCAGCCGCCTCGGGAGCCAACCCGCGCAGCTTTTCCACGTCGATCGAGTCGATGCCTTCCCTGAGCTTGGCGAGATTTTTTGCTGCAATGTCAGCCCCAATGACGAATCCAGCCAAGGCCGCACCTGCGACATTGCTTTTGCGGCCCGCAGTTTCCATCGAACTCCCGGCAGCATCGGCATCGTCGCGTAGCTTTCGCTTGCTGCGGGCGGCGCGGTCTTCGGCCGAGCCAAGGGCAGTAATCTCATCGGTCGCTTGATCTGCGGCTTTTGCCTGGTCTCGCAACGCGGAGTTAAGATCGCGCGTCGATTTCGTCAGTTCGCGGGTCTCCTGATCTGCGGAATTGAGACCATCCCGAAACTCCGCTGCAGCATCGCGGGAGTCTCCGAGAGCCGCCGTGGATTTCGACGCAGCAGCAGCAGACGAATCGACATCGGACAGGGCCTTGTCGACCTTCGCCACGTCGGCCGCTGCCTCATCTGCGCCCTCTACGCCGATGCCGATTTTGACGTTCTTGTCGGCCATGGACTCAGCTTTGGATCAGCACGAACTGTCCGGAGTTGGCATCGAACGCGATATCGCTCCGGCCCATCGTCGTCGGCAAAGCCGTGGCGGTGGCGGTGTTCGCGGCGAAAATCGACAAGGTCCGGGACACGTCGGCATTCAGCGCAGCCAGCAGCCTCGCAGTTGGTACGGACCAGAAACGGGCATGCCGCGAAGTCAGCACACTCGCCGTGTGGTTGAGTGCTTCAGCACCGGCGAGGATATCGGAGGTGAGGTCCGCGAGATCGCGGTCGAGTTCGGTGGTGGCGGGGATCAGGGACATGGCGGGTGGGGTCGTGTGGGGAATCAGTTTAGGCCACTCGGCGAATGATCAAGTAGCTGCCAGCAAGCAAAGATGTGGTGTCGGCAGTGGGAGTGTTTTGGCCCCACCGGATGGAAATGGTTCCTGATGTATCCAACCTGACAATTCCACGCACGCCCACCGTGTGCCCCGACGTGCCGACCCAATCTGCGGCCCCGGCATTGATCGGAGGGAAGGTATCGCCTGCGATGGTTCCTCTCAGGCGGTTGATTTGCGTGGTTCCGTTTGAGTGGTTATTGCGGCTCAGGTTGACGGCCGAAAATGGCAGCACGGTACCGTTGGACTGCTCGACCGCCATGTAATAGCCGGGCGCATTTGCCGAGGCTGTGAAGTAGAGATCGCCTTGGATGTGATAAGTCCCCGCTGGAAGGGACCCCGATGTCAGATGCGGGTCCGCGGGGCGCGATGTCGCTGACACGTTGACCCGATCCGTATTTGTCGGTTTGACGAGGTAGATTTGCTCCCCATACCTAACATCGGATTGGTCACGGTTGAGGATGTGCGTCCCCTGAGTGGGAGTGCCAGTGGAGATGGGAGAGGTGGAAAATGTCTTCTGCCCACCAGCGGTCTGGTCGCCGGTGAGCATCATGGTGTGGGTGGGTGTCGGACCGAAAACCATCCAAACCCCGTCCACGGCTCGAACCTGATAGAGACCGGACCCCGCCGGCAGACTCGACACCACTCCCCCCTGCGCTACGGGGGCGTTGCCCGCAAAAACGTAACCATTTCCGCGGGCATCGAAGACGAAGGTTTTGCCCGCCACCGCCCCGGACACGGAGGGGAACACGATGGTCTGGGCGCTGCCGCTGATGTTGCGGAGTCGCTTGCCCATGTGGCTGGCATCGAGAACCGTGGTCGCGCTGATGAGGACCTCACCGGTGATCTCGCAGTCATCGAGCGTCGCAAGTGTCCCGGGTTTGTCTGGAACCCAGATACCGCGGTTAGCCGTCCCGTTAAACAGGAACGTCGGGCAGAACTCGCTGCCGTTCTCAAATGACCAAAACTGCGACTCCGCTACAGGCCCGTCCGCGTCCCAGAAGAACGAAACGAACCTGTCGCCGGCCGCCAGACGCGCAGTAGAGTCCACACCGCGAAGCTTGACCCCCTGACTACCAACGCTGATGAACCCCGCGCCGTCGTCTGATGGATCCTGCACGGCTCGACACGCATTCCGGATCAGATCGGGATCGCCCTCGATCAGCGCTGCCAGAGCGAACTCCGTGGCATCCAGTTTGCCCGAAAGCGAGGCCGTGACCGTCGCTGCGAAATTGGCATCATCGTTAAGAGCTGCTGCCAACTCATTCAGCGTGTCCAGGGCGGCAGGCGCAGATCCGATAAGGTTGCCGAGCGCAGTAGCAACGAATGCCGTCGTCGCGATCTGCGTCGTCGATGTGCCTGCCGCGGCAGTCGGGGCAGTGGGAACGCCCGTGAGAGCTGGCGATGCCAGCGGGGCTTTAAGGTCGAGAGCGGTCTGGGTCGCTGTCGAAACCGGCTTGTTGGCGTCGCTGGTATTTTGGACGTTGCCGAGCCCCAGCGCGACGCGTGCAGCGGCTTCATTGGCAGCGGAAAGGAGCGCCTTGATGGCGGCGGAAACTGTGATTTTTGCCATGATGTTAGATCCAGGTGAAAAGTTCGTTGTCTTCGCTCACGACAACTTCGCCCTCATCGGTCTCAAACCAATTGTCGCCCCAGCCGATGAGGGGGTCGTAGGTGCCGACATCGGCAATCAGCTCGCCTCCGCGAATGACGAGAGACTCGCGAGTCAGCCTCCCGACCTGGCCATTCGGCCACCGCTCGACGGCCGCGCGTTTGAGGCGGAACTGAGAGCCGGACTCGAACTGCAGCAGGACATCGGCCTGGTCGCGCGGAGCTGCGATCGCACGTGTCAACCGGCGCTCGAATGCCGGGGCGATGCCAGTGGTCTCGCCGCACACATCGAATGTCAGAGAGTTCTCCTCGTTGCCCCGAGGCCATGCGGTTTTCCCGGGCGAACGAATTGCACCGGCGACATCGACGGCCTGCCCGCCATCCAGAGCGACCTCGCCCCACATGGGTTCTCCAAAATCGACGAGGATGATCTGCGATCCATCCGGATCCCAGACCACTCTCACGACGCTGTCGAATACTTCATCCATGTGGGGCGACTTGGCAGTGACGAGATCAGGTGAGGTTGGTCAGCGCGTGATCGTTCAGCTCGTTTCCGACGATGATCTCGGCGAGCAGCGCATGAGGATTCAGGTTCTCCCCGAACTTGTGCGGCTCGACGGTCAACTCGACCCGCGCAGGCCCGTCGAGAATGAGCTCGTCCTCTTGCCCATACCCTTTGAGGTAGAGCCATCCAGCGACCGGTTCCGTCATGGTGCCGGGTTTGAACTCGCCGGATGGAGATGCGATCGAAGCCGCGCCGAACAGCAGCTCGAAGAGCAATTTGCTCCACTCCTGGACGTCGAACGCGTAGGTCAATTCGGTCGAAATCGGAATGGTCTTCCGGACGCCAAAGCGGCCGCCTCCGGCGACAGGTGACCTGCGTTTGACCACTTGTTTGTTGAACCGCGGCTCGAAGGCTTCGACCGATGGCAACTGAAGCCATTCATCTTCCGTCGTCGCGAAATCATGCAGGGTGGCAGCGTCGACAACATCGCCGTCGATGGTCGCACCGTCTCGTGCAAACCAGATATGAACACCGAGAATGAGATCTTTCATGAGAGTCTGTTAGGTTAGAGGTGACTGGTGGATCAGGCGTCCGACACGTTGAGGATTTGGACCTCCCCGGCCTTCGCCTTGTATTCGGCATCGGCCAGGTCCACGCCTTCCACGATGCTGCCACTGGCGCGGTAGGCATTGCGGATGAGCGTTTTCGGTTTCAGCACGCGGACGCGCGCGACCTGCGGTTTCGCCGCCGTGGTGGCGGGCTTCTCAGTGCCCTCTGCGGGCTTGGTGTCGTTTTTCATGATTGGATTGCGGGTCGTTGGTTCAGAGGCGGACGATGTCCGCGGTGATCTCGTAGATGAGGAGGAATTTGTTGGGGACGAGCCCGATGTCCTGGACGCGCAGCCGGCGCGGCCGCAGAGAGGGAGTTGCGAGCGGCGGCTGATATCCATGGATGGCCTCGGCAACTGCTTCGGTCAGGTCATCGCAGGTCACCGTCTCGTCCTTCAGGATCGGCTTCGTCATGCAGGTGATCGCATACTCGGCACCGGTCCGGAGCTGATTGCTGTCAGGATCGGGATTCTTTGCGCCGGTCCAGGAGATGACGACGGATGCACCAGCGGCTTTCGCGGCCGTCTGGTTGACGATGTTCACGATGTCGAGTTTGCGATCGACGATCACAGGGATCCGCGTCGCTTCCGGCACTGTGGAGAGGCAATAGCTCACCTCCGCGCGGATGTGCGCAGCGACCAGCTCGGCATGGGCAAGCCACTTGCTCATGTGGGGCGGCTCCTTTCTACCGCTTCGTCCAGGTAAGCTTCGGCGCTGATGCCGATAGCTTCGGTCAATTCGTCGAACGGGATCAGGCCTGGTTGTGCGGGGATGTCTACGGAGGTCGCGAGCACGTAGAGAATCTCGGCAATGGTATAACGGGCGCGAGTCTTGCGGCGCTGGTAAGTGCGACGCTTCAGGCCCTCTTGCTGCCGTCCCTCAGCCCGCCGGGCGAGCACAGGCACACCCGCCGGACCCACCCGCATGAAGAATAGGTCACGCAGCTCCCGTGCTCTCCGCCCATACGCGTCCGGATGCACTGGCAGTGTAAGGTAGCGACTGCCGTTCACCGGAGTCAAACGATAGGCACCAAAGGCCGCCCGCAGTCGGCTGGCGCGTGGTACCCAGAGCCGTGCTTCATCATTGTCAGAATCGCCTTCGATCGCCGCATAGGCGTTTTCGAGGTGCCCGGTCCGCCGCGCGCCAAGGGTATCGGCTGTGCGGTGGTTTTGCGCGGCGATGCCGGGCCCCACGCGGCGCATGAACGCCTCCGCATCTCCAGCCAGGCGCGCATACAATCCCCGGCGATCGCTGAGGACGTTGCCCAGCTCATCGAGGAGCACGTCGTTGCTCACGCTCACCTTGATCTGCATGCTCATGCCCCCGGCCCTCCTTTCTGAATCGCTTGGGCTTCCAGCTCAGCCATTCGCTTCGCACGGGCCGCTTTCCGGCGGGCGAGAGTGGCCCTCACCTCAGCCTCATTGCCCTTCGTTGTCGCAGTCGTTTCCACCACGCGGATGCCGGATGATTTCTCGAAAACCTTGCGCAGCTCCGGATCGATGCCCTTGACCGATGCTTGGGGGGCGGGGATGCCCGATTGAGTGTCCACCAGCGTCGGGTGATCCTGAGAAAGCCACTCGTCGATCGACTCTCCATTGGGTCCGCGGATTCCAAGTTCCAGGGCATCAGCGCGACCAACCTCGATCCACCGCATACCGCTGTTGAAACAGAATGGGGGATAGTCCACGTCCAGGGCATCGTCGAAATTTCCAGACGCTCCAAGTTCCCCCCAGATCGGATCTCCCTTCAGCGCGACCAGGCGGCCGCTGGGATGCAGTTGCCCACCGGCGATGATCCAGCGCGGCCGTGGATCCACACGCCGGGATTTCGGCGTAGCCGCAGATGCATGGCGGCCGCCCCAGTTCCGCGGCACGCGGCGGTCGATCGCGCGCGTCAACTCCCACGCAGGGAACTCGAACAGTCGCTGGCGATGGGTGCCGCGAAGTTGCTGGCCACGGCCACGCACAAGCGCCAGTTGGGTCTCGACGATCAGGTTCAGCCGGCGGCGGCTGCTTAGATCCTGCAGAGTCGCTGCAATGGCCGGTGGAACCTCTCCTGGAGGAGCATCCGGAAAACCACCTTCTGGGGTGTAACCCATCTCGCGCAGAGACTCGGCCAGATACCAACGGGCCGTCGCGAAATCGGTCCGGCCAGCGGCCAGTTCATCGATCACCATCTTGATCGCGTCCAGGAACACCAGCTTGCCCACACGGGCCGAGAAAACCGACCTCGCGCGGATGTCGGCCGCGATCTGCGAGCGGATCTCTGCCGTGCCCAGTGTGGTGGGCAGCAGGTCGCGGATCCGGGCGATTTCGGCGGCGGTGGACATGGTTGTTAGAGACCTGCGAGTTTATCGCGTGTCGCGAGGCGTTCGTTCGTGGAAAGCGTTTCGATGGTTTGCTGGGGACCACTGTCATCCGTGGCGCCGTCTGGCATTTCGATCTGCACCTTGCCTTCCGCCACTCTTTCGAAGTAGCGGATTGCCTCCTTGGCATCGGATCTGCGATCTTCGCTGACTTCCATGTCCAGGCGGGTGAGTAGGTCTTTACGGATGAGGTGTAAGGCAGGCCTGTGGGTTCGCTCAGGTAACGTGGTACCGGCGGCGAGTTTGTTGCCGGGATTATCCCCGATGTAGCCCCGGCAAAAATCGACCACCTTCGTGATGATGTCGGAGAGCACGTCCTGACCTTCCCCAGTTACCTTGCTCTTGTAAGCAGCGGTTTCCGCGGCGTTTAGGACGCTCAAGACGTCATCTTCTGTGAGTTCTCTCCAGGCCATGATGTTAGAGGTGCAGTTGGGGCCGGGCCGCCCGGTGAAACGCTGGGCGGAAAGCCGCCCAGCGCTTGAACTGGATTTCCCGGACCGGCGATCAGCTCACGGTAAGCTTGCGGATGCCCAGGGTAGAGGTGATGCGGGTCCGCTCGTAGTGTTCCACTGCGATGCAGACTTTCTTTGGGGACGGCCTCCACTCATAGACGCGGTAGCGTTGACCATCGAGCATGCGGTAAAACCGCTTGATGTTCGATGCGTCTTCGGTGTCCGCGCCATTGTAGGCAGTGAAGGACAAGACCAAGTTCGCCATAAGCCGGGTCTTGGTCGCGCCAGTGCCGTAGCGGCTGCGGGCGAACAGAACTTGGTCGACTCCCAGGTAACTGGCCAAGTCGCCGGCATTCATGCCAGCGTTTGCAAAGCCCCCCGCATGCTTCTGCGCGCGAATCGAGAGTTTCCGCTTCAGGCGGGCCGTCTCGCCATAAGCGACGCGGTTCGACATCATGCCCGACCCATCGGCTCCGGTGGCGAGCATCGATTCGACATCCTGGTCCGGATCCTTGCCGTCGGTCGTGTCCCACGTCACCGCCGTGTTGCCTGCTGCCGCATCGAGCAATGCAACGGCGCGGATGAGGGAGTTCCGCTTGATGCGGTTGAGCAGCTTGCGGACCTTGCGCTCGCGCCAATTCGGGTCGCCTTGGAGTTCATCCTCATCGACGGAGATCATCAGGCCGCGATTGATGAGTTTGTCCTGCACCATGGTGCCGCCTTCGATCACTTCCTTGAACCCGGCATAGATGGCCCGGGCGTCGTCGGTATCGTTTTCAAAGTCGTCAGCGTTGTTGAACTGGCGATACTCGAAACGCATGCCTACCGGCACTTCGGGAGCGAAGAAGCCCAAGGCCTCGTCGAGGCCGCTTTCATCGCGCCATCCGACCGCATAATTGGTCAACGGCTCGCTGAGATTCGTGCTGTCAAACACCGAGGCGTTGGCCTCTTCCACGCGGTCGTGTTCGAACCGACCCGAGTGGACTGGGTCGAACTGGAAGCCATCAATCTCGCGCATCGCGTTTTCGATTGCTTCGCGCTTCTGGGTGAGCCGGGGAGACGGCTTCGAGGCCGCTGCCGAGTTGCTGACTTCCTCGCGACGGCCGTAGAGCATTGCAGAGGAGACGGCGAGGAGGGAGCTGATGATGTGGAAACGTGATTTCATGTTAGATGGAGATCTGAGGTTGAGATGAGTGTTACGGGTTCACGCGGGGGAACCGTGGGATGATCTCGATGGGGTCACCATCGGCCGCCGCCACAGCCCCAGGAGCCGTCTTGCCGACCCAGTAGGCCCCTGTGACCACGGCGTCGGTGACTTTGCCCCCGGCCGTCGCATAGACGTTCGTGTTCTCCGCGATCGCTTTGGACGCGATCATCGTCATGGTGCCAGGCACCGCACCCAGGAGAGAGACGGACACGCGGTCGCCGATGGCCCCTTCGTCACCGGTCGGCCCCAGGGGAGGCAGCGCAGCGGTGCAGAGGATGGCTGACGCGGATGCCGTGCCCTTTGCCAGCAAGAGGTGACGAGTGCTCACGGCGGCTTCCAACGTGACTGTCGCGATGCCGCTTGGATTCGGCGTTGGCGAGATGGCGTTGGCATGTTCCTCGCGTTCCGCGCGGAAGCGGAACACCGAGACGATAGCGAGCAGCAGCATGCTCAGGCAGTAGGTCAGTTTCATTCGGTATTTCGGTGGTGTTTGTCTTTGTGTCCCTCTTCGGCAGGCGGGTGCCCGCAGAGTTGGAAATCCGTTACTTGCCGTCGGCCTTTCCCCCTTTGGCGGTCTTGGCGGCTGCCGCATCTTCGGCGGCCTGGCGTTCCAGCACTTCGATGGCCTGGTCCCTGGTGAGGCCAACAGCCACCTTTGCGGCGATGTCCTCTTCTTTGATGCCTTTCGGGGCTTTGGTGGATTGCAGATCGGCCACTTCCTTGTTGGCGATCTCCTGGATGGTTGGTTCTTTCTTTTCCATAATCAGATGGGGTGGTTTGGTTCTCTTTCAGCAGATGGGTTCAGCCCTCAGTCTTCATTGCCTCCCACACCGGCTTGAGCTTGGGGTCCTTCTTCGCCAGGACCCATGCGGCGTCGTAATCGACGCCCTGCTCGCGCATGATGGCCTCGACGGCATTGGAGATGATTTCCCGGCGGGCCTTCTCATCGCCGATTTCAATGCGGCTGTTGGTGACATCCAGCGGCTTGGTGTTGAACTTGGGAGCAAGCGTCGCGAGAGCGTTGGCCTCGGTCTCTCGGGCCTCGCCGGTAAGGCGAGGAAACCAGGTAGCGCGATCCGCATGAGTGATGCGACCGTCCGCCTCGGCTGCATCGAGCAGACCGTTCGCGATCGTTTCCCGGGCCGTGGCCAGGCTGCTCTGCAGCGTGGCAATCTGACCCGTCGCGTTGGCGAGATCCGCGCGGATGGCGACTACCGAGTTTGCAGTCGTTTCGAGTTCGGTCTCCTTTTCCTTCATCTTCGTGACAGCCTCGTCGTGGGCCGTCTGAAGGTTGGTGATCTTGGCGAGGATTTCCTCATCCGTCGCGGTGACGTCGAGGCCCAGCTTTTCGCATAACAATTTGCGGTCCATGATGGTGGTGGTTTCGGTTGGTTTCTCGGCATCGAGAGTGCTGTTGGCGACCGGCTCGCTATTGAGCAGTCTTGGCGAATTGGTGAGACCCACGGAAATCAGGCGGGTCGGGCGGAAGAGGGGGCGGCCGGCTGGCGCGTCCCACCTGGGGCTGGGATACATCCAGAATCCTTCGCGTTTGTTTTCCAGACCCAGAGAGTTCAGCTCCTCCTTTGCCCACAGGCCATCGGGCCTCGCCTGCAGGTCAGTGTATTTGCCCAGGCGGCGGTGGTCGGTGTAGAGATCCGGGCGGCTGTCAGGGTGGCCGATGTAAATCGGGATCCCGCGAAACATCCGGCCCAAGCGACCACGGAGCGAATTGAATTCCGCGACCACCGCATTGGCATCCTCTTCGAAGAAATGCTGATCACGCCCTTGCACCGATCCAGGATGGACACCGTAGGCCGCGATCTTGACCCATCCCTCTTCATCCGTCGTGCCGATCTCGGAGTTGCAGATCGCATCCTCGCGCGGCTCTTCATTTGCCACGACTTCGCGGCTATGGAATCGCGCCACCAAAGGCTCGAAAATAGAGTTGAGGAAGTTTCGTTTCATGGTTATCAATTTCTTGGGTGCGCTCCCACTGGTTGGTGAATAGGTGTAACCGCCGGTGCGTAGCTTGCTGGGAGTCATGATCCTTCCTTCAGGCGTCGCCCTCCACTTCCTCACTTCGGAAGTAGCCGGTGATCACCCAATGGTGGGTTGGTTTCCCATTCAGATTGTTCGTGAGCAGCACGTAGGATTGATCGGTGCTGACCCAGGCCCGGTTCTTCCCTTTGACCAGCTCGCCAGCAAAGAGCATCGAAGGCACCTGCATCGCATCCGCCTCGCCGTGCTTCTCGACGATGTGTCGGATTCCGCCCTTGGGAGTGCCCCAGCGGAAATCCACCTGACCTAAGCCAGGAACATCCATCGCTCCAAGGACATCGGATTGATTGGCTATCGCCTTCCGCATCGAATCCGTGCCTTTTGCAATCGCGGCGGCAGCGCGCTTCGAGGTCCACCCGTTCGCTCGTCGGGTTTCCCATCCCTTTCTGGCACCCTCAGAGTTTCCGGCGTTCTCGACCTCCTCGTCACCATCGTCTCCACTGATCGCCGCGACTAACACATTGGTCAGGACCTTACTCAAGTCGTCCGCCTGGTCGGCCATGTCGGGCATTTGCTCGGAGATCTTCCTGAGCGCGGCCTGCAGAGCATCGAGATCGCGGGACTCCAACGCCGTCATCATCGCGTTGCCCAGAGGCTGCACCTCGGCTGAAAGCGCCTTGCGGAAGTCGTGGATCCACTCGGAAAGCGCCCAGTTATCCATGGCGTTGCTCGTCTCTTCACCGGCCGGGGGCTCTGGATCCGTGGCATCGCCAAGGGCGGCCTCGTCCTCTGCTGCCTCCTGCAGGCCGAGCCGGTCGAGCACCGCATCCTTGGATAGTCTCACGCCCAGCTTCTGCAGCGCAGTCACGCTATCCAGGTAGAACTTGTCGTCTTCGTCGCCGGGCACGATCAGCTCGACCTTTGCCAGTGGCTCCACGCCGCGGCCGAAATGCCATTCCAGGACCATGCGGCTTACCTCGGCCAAGGTCTCATTGATGGTTTCCGCATCGTCCGCAAGAAGGATATCCTTCTCCTTGCCCTGGAGTGATGCCCCGGCACCTTCACCGCTCGGCCCGCTGCTCATGCTGCTCAGATCCGCACCTCGGTAAAGTGCGGCGAACTTTCGGTCGACGCGTTCCACTACTGCGGGCATAGGCATGCCGCTTGGGTTGCCAGCAGCCTGAATGATTTCGATGGGCTTCTCGTGCGTGCCGTCGTCACCATAGATGACTCCCTTCCAGTCGTGACCGAATGACACGACGGCATCCCTCATTGCTCGGCCTTCTTCGCTGTCCTTTTTTGCACTTGTCCGCCCGAGCACTCCGGGAACAGAGAACTTCTCGGAAAACACCAGCCAATCGTTGAATGCACTACGCTTGGCAAGGTAGCCAATGCTGCACGCGATCATCAGCCCATCACCGTGAGTAATCATCCACTCGGACGGATCAAGTAGCTCACCTTCCTGAGCCCAAGGGTTTCTGAGGTAGCGGAGGGTTCCGGTCCGGTTTTCGAAGAGCCACAAGGGCACGAATTCAAAAGTCGCGCGAAGAGACCCCCGGGTCCGGCCAGCAGGCCGCCAAACGATGTGGTGGGCCGCGTAACGATAGGACACGCTCGTCATCATCTGCTTCACGAGTCGCCGGAACCCACCACGCTCATTCCTGTCGTAGGCGTTGACGGTCCGCACATTGGTCCAGAAGTCTTCGAGTACCTTCCGGTGGGCATCGCCTTCTTCACCACTCCCAGGGAGGGCGACAAACTGCCGGTCGAGCTGCGAGACCTCCTTTTCTCGCTTCGGTTTCACGCTCTTGATCGTGTCGTCCCGGTCCGCAATGGTTTCGAACAGCATCGCGCCATCTCGGAGATTGCCAATTTCCCAGGATTCGAGGATGTTGACGAGGCGCTCGGGTGTGAAGGTCCGAAGAGGATTGTATTTGTTCTGCCGGAGGACGCGGAGAGCCTCCAAACTGACGATGACCGGCTCGTTGCTCATCGGCTGCTCTCCTTTCCAAGCCGCATGGGGCGTGCAGCGCGTGAAATGGCCCTGTGGCGCGTCGCAGTGACGCTCAGCTCCATCTTTGGGCTAAGGACCGTTTTTGCGGAAATTCGCGATTTTATGGCTGTTTTCATTTTAACCCGGAAACCGCCTCCCACGGCTGATCAATTCACCCTCATCCTCGCGGACCGATTCGAACTCCACTGACCCAGTCTCAAAACCCGCCTGTCCCAGGTGCTCGGCCAGGGCGGAATACCCGTCAGCGAGCAGGAGGTGGTTCTCGCACTCGTCGACGAAGTCACCCTTGGCATCTTTCTCCGATCCGGTCACCAGGTGGGCCTCCAGGGTCTCCACGATTGCCGGAGATCCGGGCACCTTCTGGCAGAGCCGCATCACAGGCTCTTCGACCACCTTGCCATCGCGCACTCGCGAGACCTGCTCCTTCGGGCCGAGGAATTCATTCACCGCACGGTTGATCAGATCGAAGCGGCTTACCTGGATGATCGGGTAGTATTTCGTGCGTCCGCCTTCTTCTTCCTTGCCGATCTTCTGTGTCGTGCCGGATCCACTGCCTTTCGTGAACTGCACCACAGCGGCCCTGAGATTCTCCCAGCGACTGTTAGGGCCGTCCCAGGTGAGCCCTCCAGGGAAGACGATCCGCGTCTTGTCCGGGTCTTTGATTTCCGGCCACTGGATATCCTCCAGGTTATTGAGGGCATAGGCGATCGCCCGCGCCTGATCCACGGCCGGATGGGCATCGACCATAAGACAGCCGACATCCAGCGTCCGCGCCAGATGCACCACGCGGCGAACGAGGTCACCCAAGGGGATCTGTTCGGCCCACAGCGAGCGCTTCACCCATTCGCTCTCCACCTCCCGCGCAAAGAACCAGCACCTGTTGCCAGTGTCCACGCCTGCAAAGCTCTTGCAGCCCGGTTTCAGGCTCAGTCGCAGATCGAACGGCTGCTCGATCGAACGGGCGCGGGTGATGATCTCCGGAGTCAGTGCCTGGCTGCTGTTCTTCGGCAATGCCAGGACATCGCAGTAAAACACCTCCATGCTCTCGGGATCTCGCACGGCATCCTGCCAGCGACTCACCGGTTGGCTCAGGGAAATCGCCGCCACTGCCACCTGGGCCACGCGGATCGACCACTTGCGCAGCTTCGCCCGCTCCGGCCGGCGCTCGACGAAAACCGGCTTGTTGCGGTCCAGCGGAGCACCCGTCTCCGGATCTGCCACATAAAAGACTCCGCTGGGGTCATAGTCCCAGACCTGGCCAGCGGCATCCTTGAAATTGCCAGCGTAGGTCAGTTGCGGATCGGTGGGCTTCGGCGTGCCGTCCACAGCCAGGCGGCAAACCTGGGGCCAGCTCTCCTCGATGTTGACCAGGCGATCTGTGCCAGGCACCGGAAACATCTGCACCTCTTGGGTGCCAGCCATGAACTTCGCATGCTGGCCCTTCCCATGTTTCCGCTGCGTGCCGATCGAAGACGACAAGCGCAAATCGGACGCAGTCATCCGGCCGGTGAGGAACTTCGCCATCCGCTCCGGGATGTCGTCTTTCTCGTCCTCCATCGCACAGTCCATGCTGAACGAGGTCGGGATCTTGCCCATGCCGCGAATCATCGCGAAGGCTTTGCGCGTGCCATCGGTGACCATGAAGGCCCCCTTGCGATTGACCACCTTGCGCCCACGTTTATCGACCGTGGCACCCAACTCCATCATGCCAGCGAGTCCGTCGATCTGCTCGACCACGTCTGGGCGAAGCTTGGTATCGACGATGCCCTGGACGAGATCGTCGTCGGGGAGGTAGTAGCCCCAGTTGTAGAACTTGCAGGACGTGAGGTAGACGCCGAAGTTGAGCGCGAAGATCGTCTTGCCCCATTGAGCACCGCCACAGATGTCGAAGGTCGCATCGGTCAGCGGCTCGCCGCCGTGGTTGCCCAGGATCATGTCGAACCGGTCAACGATGTGCTCAAGCACCGGCCGCCCTTCGAACCCATACGGCACGTAGGCACCGCCGGAGGTTTTCACCCGGGCATGAGTGAGGAGGAATTCCTTCAGGCTACCAGCCGTTGAGGAGGAATTCCTTCAGGCTACCAGCCGTGACCGGGCCGACCACGGGTGAGGAATCCAGCTTGGAATCGAGACGCTCGATGGCATTGACCCGCTTCATTGCTTCAGCGCCTCCTTCATCGCGTGATAGGCCTTGAGTGCGGCCGCATTGCCTTGAATCTCCTGATAGAGGGCATCGAGACCCGCCTCCACTTTGGTAAGCCTCGCGTCCGCTGCCTTCTCGCGATCCGTCGCTGCCTTCTCCCGTGCGGTGATGGCTCGCATGAGTCGCACGAAAGCTTTGTCGTCCCCACGCTTGATCGATTGCGCGGTGAATTTGAGTTGCCCCACCCGCATGAGATCCTCGGCCGTCGCGTCCGGCCGCTCCTGCAGCCACTCGTTCTTCGCCTGGTCTGCGATCGCCGCATCCTCCTCCCACTCCCGCTTCAAGCGCAGCCAGGTATAGAAGCGCGAGAGCGTAATGGCGCGGAGCGTCTTGTTGATCTTTCCGCTGTCCTTGTAGCGCAGATCCCACAGCACCTGGAGTTGATCCTCGTCCAGGTTCTTGAGCTTGGCCTCGGCCCGCGGCGGTTTGTCGGGATTCTCCATTCACTTGATGCGTTCCTTCGCTTGTCCGTGTTCCGTGATGAACCACTCGATCTCATCGGTGTCCTTGTTCTCCTCCCGGCGCACGTAGTCCTCGGCCAGGTTCCATTCGAGCCACTCGCGGATCTGCTCGATGCTGACGCCGCCGCCGCACAAGATGCCCACGCGCTCGTGCAGCATGTCCTCCGTCTTGCCGTAGCCGGGAGCCATGTTGAGAACCTCGCGGATCTTCGCGCGGCCGATGCCATTCGGAACTGTTGGTTTGCCTGCCATGAAATCTGTTAGCTGCCGGTGCCTGGTTTCTTCGGCACCCGATCTTCCACGCTCTTCAGCCGGGCTCCGTGATCGTTGACTTTGTCCCAGAGCTTCCCTCGGCCGTTGTAAGCGTTCTCAGCCGTCTCTTTGATCGCGGCCGTCAGAGCCTTGTCTCGTTCATCGATCTTGTTGATGGCCTCGCGAAACAGTCCTTTCATTTCGCGAATGTCGGATGCCATGCGGGCCTCCAGCCCCTCGAACTCCCGCCGCGTCACAAACTCATCCTGCATCCGCACCATCAGCGGTTGGCCGTCGATGGTCGTGGAGACCTTCGTTGAGTCGCTCACCTTCTTACCGATGAATCCTCCGCCAATCAGCGCAGCAATCGTACTGCCGATGAGAATCCCGACCGTCTCCGGAGCGATGCCGTTTACGACTTCAGCCAGCAAGATCATGGCTGACCTCCTTTGTAGATGCGGTAACGGCGCGCCTGCTCTGTTACGATCTGGGCGCGGACCACTCCGGGGATTCCTGCCTCTGGCAGGTTTTCGCTGTAGTGATAGACAGCCATCAGATCGATCGCATTCAGCTCTTCGATCGCCCTGGCCGGATCTCCCGAGTGGCAGATATCGCTGAAGATTTTGGCTCCCTCACCCATCAGAAATCCACGTTCGTGCCTCGGTTATCGAGATGGACAAATGACGGGTATTTCAGGCCCAGACCGCCTTTGAACCATCCCTCCTTGCGGAGCTGCTTCAGACAGGCGCGCAGTTTCGAGGTCGGAATCTTCGGGGCGGCGATATCCAAGGCATCGCACTCCATGTGCCGTGAAAACTTCGCTCCTCCGATCGCTCGGTTGTAGGCCGGGGCGCGATAGCCGCTCAGGATGACGATCGTCGTGCCGAGCCTTTCGCGCGCTTCATCTGCGGCCCGCAACACAGGGATCAGTCGGGCTCGCAGTGCCTTCGGCGGCAGCGTATTCAGGCCCTGCGCCTTGCCGGACGAGTAGTGCGAGTTGCCCAGGAACCTCACCTCGTGAGGCCGGAAATGTTTCAGCTCCAGGCTCTCCACCCAGGCGTCAAATTCTTCGATCTGCTTCGGAGTCATCGTGTGTTGCGATTGCGGGTTCCCCCCCTCTTGCCAGGGCGGGCCGGATCGGTCGGTCCGCCCTGGTCTTCCTCTTCGGGTGTCCCGACTTTCGCCGGCCGATCCCCGTCATCGTGTGTTGTTAGGAATGGCTACCGGCCCCATCACAGCGTGGCCCCGTCACAGGCACTTGCTCCGGCGGCCGGCGGAAAATCACTTCACGGCCTCAACCACCTGCCGCGTCCACTCGGCCGCGCGGCCCGCATCATAGAGCCCGTAAATGGCGGGCGTGCTGCCGGTCTCCCTCGCGTGTTCGGCCGCATCCTCGGCATCGAGCAAGTCGCGTGTCGCAATCAGCACCGGCTCACTGGTCGGGTCATCCACCCTCGCCACCTCGGAGGCACGCAGAGGATCGCCGGTGATCGCAGAGCCGATCGCAGTGCATGACGGCAGCAGGCAGACACCAGCCATGCTGAAGCCTGCTGCCGCCATGACCATCAGTGGCAGTCCAGTAGTCCCCCCGGAACTGCCACCATTATTACCCTCCACTGGGAAAATCGTCACTTCACCCTTCGTGAAGAAGCGGACCAGCACATTCACCGCCGCAAGCATCGCCACGAACTCCACCGGGTTATCCCGCATGAAAGCATTCACCGGCGGGAAGAGCGCACACAGAATCGCGAGCACTTGGATCCAGAAAGTCTTCGAAGTGAAAATCGTTTTGGTGTTCATCGGGCGAGGTGGTTTCAGAGGTTCATTGAGCGGTTGCTTGATCGGCCCTCACCTTGCCACGTCATCGCTCAGACCCTCTATCTCACCTCCGGCACATCCGACACTTAGGTGCCTTTTCCTCGCCACAGATCACGGTTGTTCCGCTCCGGACCACCTCATGCAAGCCGCTTGCACAGCCTTAGAAACCCCGCTCTTTGCGGGATTGCGCTTCGCGCTCAGCCTTGTAGCGCAGCACGCTCTCACTGTGAAGCACGAGCCTTGCGTTGCTCGCCCGTCCATCGCGCCGGATCTTGCGCGCACCGGGTTTGTAGCCATCGATCAGCCCGGCCCGATACAGCTCACTCACCGTGTCCTCGGAAACCCCGAGGATCTTTGCCGCCTGGGGAATGTGCATCGTGCTGAGCGGCCGCTTGGCACGGACCATCGCAGCCTGGTTCGGCCCAGCCGGCACAAACTCAGTCTCCCATACCAGGAATAGCTGCTCCCCTTGCACAAGGGGAGCTTAGCATGGGGGGTAA
>JALOTY010000102.1 GCA_025457665.1 Akkermansiaceae bacterium
GTCATCTTCGAAGGCCGCGTCCAAGGCGTCGGCTTCCGCTACACCTGCAAGGACCTCGCCAAGGGCTTCGAAGTCGTCGGCACGGTCCGCAATCTGCCCGAAGGCACTGTCGAACTCGAAGTCATGGGCGAGGCCAGCGAAGTCGAAGACTTCATTCAGGAAATCGCCTCAGAAAGCCCCATGGCCCACAATATCAAGGGCATGCATGTGAAAAACATCCCGCCGCTCGATGGCGTGAAAGGCTTCACGATCACGGGCTGAGCCACCCCTTGCCGCCTCATTTCACCGAGTCCTTCACCCAGCGCAGGTAGGCCTCCGCCCCCGCCTCCACCGGCATGGCCAGCAGTTCCGGGGTTTCATAGGGGTGCAGCTCGAGGAGCGCCTTCTCAAGTGCTCCGTATCGCCCGCGTGTCGTCTTCATCACTGCGAGGATCTCTTCGCCTTGCTCCACCTGACCCTGCCAGCGGTAGATGGATCTCACTCCCGGCAAAAGGTTCACACAGGCCGCCACTTGCCTTTCCACCAGTTCCACGGCAGTTTGCCGGGCCTTGGCATCGTCAGGGAAAGTGGTTAGAACCACCAGCGTCCTCATCCATGCCCACTTGATAGCGCACCGTTCCATAGCGTCGATCCCCGATTGCCCTCCCTTCCTGCTTTGCAGGAATAAGGTCGGGACCTCTCACCCCGTGTTTCATCGCCACTCATGAAATCCGGTTTCCTCGAAAAACTCCTCGCCCGCCTCGACCGGATCGATCCCGCCGAAGCCCAGCAGTTGCTGTCCCGGCTGATCCGCGAAAAAGGCTTTCTTGAGCAGGTCTTCGAGGCCCTGCATGAAGGGGTCATCGTCCTCGATGAAGACGGTCTCGTCACCTTCATCAATGGTGCCGCACAAAGGTTTTTCGGCATCCATCACGACATCCTCGGCCGCTCCATCACCGAGAGCCTTCCCGGACTGGAGTGGGATGACATCGCCAAACCCGGCAAGACCGTTTCCCGCGACATCGAGGTCTTCTACCCGGAAAACCGCTTCCTGAATTTCTACGTCTCCCCCATCGCCTCCGCCCTCGGCGGAGAAAGCTTCGGCTGGGTCATGCTCGTCCGTGATCAAACCGCCAGCCGGGCCGAGGCGGAAAGCCACCTCGAATCCGAACGGCTCAATGCCCTCACCCTCCTCGCCGCCGGAGTCGCCCATGAAATCGGCAATCCGCTGAACTCGCTCGACATCCACCTCCAGCTCCTCGCCCGCAAGCTCCGCAAACTCCCTCCCGGGGATCGCAAGCCGCTCGAAGAACACCTCGATACCGCACGCCGGGAAATCCAGCGGCTCGATACCATCCTGCGCCAATTCCTCCAAGCCATCCGCCCCACCCAGCCCTCGCGCGAGCGCTGCCAACTTCACGACGTCCTCCACGATACCCTGCGCCTCCTCGAACCCGAACTCGCCTCACGCGACATCCGCGTGGAACTCGACCTCGACGATTCCTTCCCCACCCTCCAGCTCGACCCCTCGCAATTCCAGCAGGTCTTCTTCAACCTCCTCCGCAATGCCTATCAGGCCATCCGCGGGGCCAATGGGATCATCCGGATCAGCTCCCTTGCGAGCGACTATGATTGCCGTATTTCCATCCGCGACAATGGCAGCGGGATCTCCCCCGAGCACATGGGCTCGCTTTTCGAACCCTACCGCACCACCAAGTCCTCCGGCACCGGACTCGGTCTCCTCATCGTCCGACGCGTGCTCCGCGAACACGGCGGCGAAATCGAAATCGAAAGCCAGCCCGACCACGGCACCACCATCCACATCCACCTCCCCCGCGGCCCCAAACCCGTCCGCCTGTTAGAAATGAATCCCGAAATCATCGATATCTCCTGAACCCCCAAAAGGAGCCATCCCGGTTTCAGCCTTTCAGCCTTTCAGCCTTTCAGCCTTTCAGCCTTTCAGCCTTTCAGCTTTTCAGCTTTTCCCCATGCTTCCCACCCTTCTGATTGTCGATGACGAGAAAGCCACCCGCGACGGCCTGCGATCCGCGCTGGAGGAGGAGTTCGATGTCTTCACCGCATCGAACCGCACCGAAGCCGCCGCCATTCTCAAGGCAGAATCGCCCGACCTGATGCTGACCGATCTCCGGCTCGGCGGAGACTCCGGCATGGAAGTCCTCGATGACGCCCTGGCCCTGCCCAAGCCACCGGTCGCCATCATGATGACCGCCTATGGCTCGGTCGATACCGCCGTGGAGGCCATGCGCCGCGGAGCCTGGCATTTCGTCACCAAGCCCCTGAATCTCGACGAGGTCGAAATGCTCCTCAAGCGAGCCCTGCGCAGCCAGCGCCTGGAGGTCGAAAACCGCCAACTCCGCCAGCAGGTGCCCGACCCCGGCGGCATCGGCCGCCTCACCGGCAAGTCGCCCGCCATCCAGCGGGTGATCGAAACGGTCAAACAAGTCGCCCCCACCCGCGCCACCGTCCTCGTCGAGGGCGAGAGCGGCACCGGCAAGGAGGTCGTCGCCCACGCCATCCACTCCCTCTCCGGACGTCCGCCGGAAAAACTCGTCATCGTCCACTGCGCCGCCCTCTCCGCCCAGTTGCTCGAGTCCGAACTCTTCGGCCACGAAAAAGGCGCTTTCACCGGCGCCGCCCAACGCCGCATCGGCCGCTTCGAACAGGCAGATGGTGGCACCCTGTTTCTCGATGAAATCGGCGAAATTGATGCCGCCACCCAGGTCAAACTTCTCCGCGCCCTCTCGGAAAGGACCATCGAACGCGTCGGCTCAAACTCCTCGATCAAGGTCGATGTCCGCGTCATCGCCGCCACCAACAAAAACCTCGCCGGCATGGTCGCCCGCGGGGATTTCCGCGAGGATCTGTATTTCCGCCTGAACGTTGTCCGCATCGCCATGCCCCCCTTGCGGGAGCGCGCAGAGGACGTCGTCCTGCTCGCTGGAAACTTCCTCCGCGAGTTCGCCGAGGAAAACGGCCGCCCCGTCAAACCCCTCAGCGATGCCGCCATGGAGGCCCTCCGCCGCCACTCGTGGCCGGGAAATGTGCGGGAACTGCGCACCGTCATCGAACACGGCGTCGTCATGTCGAATGATCCGGTGATCGACCTTCGGCACCTCCCTGCGAGCCTCATGGAGCCCTCGCCGATCCCCTCCGCGCCGGAGCCCGGGAAAATCCCCCTTGCCGCCCCCCGGGAATTCAACTTGCATGCCCTCGAAATGCAGACCATCCGCGACGCCCTCGCCCTTGCCGGGGGCCACCGGACCCGTGCTGCCGAACTCCTTGGCATCAGCCGCAGGACCCTTCAGAGGAAACTCAAGGAACCTGAGGATTGATGCCGCTTTTCCCATTTCTCCATGAGCCAACCCAACACCGCGACCTTCGACGGAGCCACCATTGTCCGCTGGCTGCTGTTCTTCGTCGTCCTCATCGCCCTCACCCTCATCCACCTGCTCGTCCTCTTCCGCGGCCTTGGCACGCCCCAAGCCATGGAACAGGCTCAGTTGGGTCGTCAGGTCGCCCGCGGCGAAGGTTTCCAGACCAAGGTGATCAAACCGCTCGAACTCCACCTCGCCGAAAACCAGGAAGGCTCGGATGTCGCCCTTGTCGGCCTTCGTGACACCTACCACTCCCCGCTCAATCCCCTCGTCCTCGGGTCGGTCTTCAAGCTCGTCGGCGCGGATCAGGAAGACTCCTGGAAAATCCCCAAAAAACAGCTCATCTACCCGCTCGATCGGGTCGTCGCCCTCGTCTCCACGGTCTTCTTCATGATGGCCATCGGCGTGACCTACCTGCTCGTCTCACGGATCTTCGATGGCAAGATCGCCGGCTTCACCGCCGCGCTCATGCTTTTATGCGACCTCTTCTGGCAGTTCTCCCAAAGCGGCCTGCCACAGATGCTCCTGCTGCTCCTTTTCACCTGCGGCCTCTACTTCTCCTTCCGCACCATCGAGAATCAGGAGGAAGGAAAATCCTCCTTCGTCCAGCCGCTTCTCGCCGCCCTGTTCTTCAGCCTGATGGTCCTCACCCACTGGATCACCGCCTGGATTTTCTTCGGCTTCATCATCTTCGCCGCCATCGCCTTCCGGCCTCGCGGGCTCATCGCTCTTTCCTCTCTCGGCATCCTCTTCGCCGCCGTGATCTGGCCGCTTCTCCGCATGGCGGACATCACCGGCCAGCCCTTCGGCTCCGCCCGGTTCGTGTTCTACAACGGCCTCTCTTCCGGCTCGGAAGCCGCCATCATGCGCACGCTGGATCTGGGCTCCGCCCCGCTGTTGCTCGATGGCCTGCTGTTGAAAATCCTCGGCACCACCCTCGTTCAGGCTTCCAACCTCATTCCTTTCCTCGGTGGGATCCTCGCCGCGCCGATCTTCTTCGTCGCCCTCCTCCACCCCTTCAAGCGCCTCGCCATCGCCCGTTTCCGCTGGCTCATCGCCCTCATGTGGCTCTGCGCCGCCGTCGGCATGGCCATCTTCGGCATCAACAGCACCGATGCCCTTCACCCCAACCAGATCCACATCCTCTTCGCCCCCGTCATGGCCGCCTACGGCCTGGCCTTCCTTTCCATCCTCTGGAGCCGGCTCGAATTCGCCAACAACATCCCCTTCCTGCGCAACGCCCACTACTACGCCATCATGGCGCTCTCCGCCGCTCCCATGATGCTCACGCTGCCCAAGAACGTGAAGATGTACATGCACGTGGTCGATAAAGGCGGCTGGCCCCAGTGGCCCCCCTACTATCCCCTCGTTCTCAACCGCGGCCTCTCCGGATGGGTCGGAAATGATCCGAAGTCGCCTGAAATCGTCGTCACCGACCAACCTTGGGCCGTCGCTTGGTATGCCGACCGCTACGCCCTCTGGCTGCCCAAGACCATGGCCGATTTCACCACACTCGACCAGAAAGCCACCGACCAAGGCACCCGCCTGACGGGCATTTTGATCACTCCCGCCTCCCGCGATGCGGCCGAATCCAGCGTGGTCTCCATGGACAATCCGGACTTCGCCCCATTGATCTTCGATGGTCTGACCGCAGCCGTCACCGGCCCCACCGTGACTCAACCCGGTTTCCCCATCTGGGACAAAGCCCCGCGGATCTCTGCCATTCACAACCGTTTCCCGAACCGCTACCCGCTGATCGGCCAGGATATGGTTTATTACAGCGAAGGCCGCCTGCGCGACAACGAGGAGGAGGATTGATGGCCCGCAAGAAATCCACCGATGACGCCGGCGCTCCCGGCTTTGAAGACTCTCTTGCTGAGCTTGAGGACATCGTCACCGCCATGGAGGAAGAACAGCTTCCTCTCGAAGATTTGGTCTCGCGATACGAAAAAGGTGTCCATCTCCTCGATCGCTGCCAGAAGATCCTCGCCTCCGCGAAAGAGAAACTCCGCACCATCCAGCCGGGCGATTCGCCCGAAAATCCCTTGACCCCGGCCGAATCCGCAAGCACCGGACCTGCCAACGACGATTCCGATGACGACATCCGCCTCTTCTGAGCCTCCCTACCTCGGCCCCCTTCTTGCCAGCCTGCACTCGCCCGAGGACCTCAAGGCCCTGCCCGAGGCGGATCTTCCCAAGCTCGCCCAGGAAATCCGTGACGCCCTCATCACGAATCTGTCGAAGACCGGCGGCCACCTCGGCCCGAATCTCGGCGTGGTCGAACTCACCATCGCCCTCCACCGCGTCTTCTCCACTCCCAAGGACAGCTTTGTTTTCGATGTCGCCCACCAAGGCTACGTCCACAAAATGCTCACCGGCCGCGCCGATCGCATCCACACGATCCGCACCTACGAAGGCCTCAACGGTTTCCTCCTCCGCAGCGAGTCGGAGCACGACAGCTATGGCGCAGGCCACGCCGGCACTGCCCTCTCCGCCGCCCTCGGCATGGCCGCCGCCCGGGATCTGAACAAGGACGATTCCCACATCGTCGCCCTCGCCGGTGACGCCGCATTCACCTGCGGCCCCACCCTCGAAGCCCTCAACAACATCGCGGAAACGACCAAGAAATTCATCGTCGTCCTCAACGACAACGAATGGTCCATCGATAAAAACGTCGGTGCCATCGCACGCTACTTCAACGCCCTCCAAACCCATTCAACCTATTCCTCGGTTCGCAACAAGGCCGCGGACTTCGTCGAATGGATCGGCGGAAAAGCAGCCCGCAAACTCGCCCACAAGGTCGAAGAGGGCGCCAAGAACCTCCTTTTCCCCAACGTCCTCTTCGAGAAATTCGGGATTCGCTACTTCGGCCCCATCGATGGCCACAACATCCCCCTGCTGGTCAAAACTTTCGACTACCTGAAGACGCTGAACGAACCGGTCGTCCTCCACGTGATCACGGAAAAAGGCCGCGGCTACCAGCCCGCCATCGAGAACCCCGGGAAATTCCACGGCCTCGGCACCTACAAGATCGAGGACGGCTCCACCGATATCTCCGCCACGCCCACCGCGTCGGACATCTTCGGCCGCACCGTCACGGATCTCGCCAAAGCCGATGAGAAAATCGTCGCCATCACCGGCGCCATGCCCGGCGGCACCAAGCTGGAAATCTTCAAAAAGGAAATCCCCTCACGTTACTACGATGTCGGCATCGCCGAGGAACACGCCGCCCTCTTCGCCGCCGGTCTCACCACCCGTGGCATCCGACCCTTCCTCGCGATCTACTCGACCTTCATGCAGCGGGCCTATGACATGATCCTGCATGACATCGCCCTCCAGAACCTGCCCGTCCGGATGTGCATGGACCGCGGCAGCCTCTCGGGCGACGACGGCCCCACCCACCACGGCCTCTTCGATATCGGCTACCTCCGCCCCGTCCCGGGCATCATCCACATGCAGCCCAAGGACGAAGCCGAATTCGTCGCCATGCTGAAATGGATGGCCGCCTACGATGCCGGCCCCACCGCCATCCGCTACCCCCGTGGCCCCATCGCCGGCACTCCTGTCGATGCCCCCTGCACCCCGATCGAACTCGGCAAGGGCGAACTCATTTCGGAAGGCACCGACGTGGCCCTCATCGGCCTCGGCACGCTTTTCGGCATGGCCGTGGAAACCAAGGCCCGCCTCGAAGCCCGCGGTCTCTCGGTTTCGCTCGTCAACCCCCGTTTCATCAAGCCGCTCGACGGCGCCCTCCTCGAGAAAGTCGCCCGCAGCGCCAAGGTCGTCTGCACCTTTGAGGACCACGTCCTCATGAACGGCTTCGGCACCGGCGTCATCGAACACCTCCACCAGGCCGGCATCCAAACGCCCGTCGAACGCATCGGCTGGCCGGATGAATGGATCGAACACGGCAAGATCGACACCCTCCGCGCCAAACACGGCCTCACCGTCGATAGCGCGATCGAGAAGATCTCGCGGCATCTGTGATTCCAAGCAGCCGTCCCATCGGCTGCTTCCCATTCAAGGACAAAGAAAAGCAGGGCATCCCGCGAAGCCTCACCGATCACCCTTCGCGAACTTCGGGCCTTGGTGGTGCCATCGTCCATCCCGCCCATCCTTCCTATCCCATCCATCCTGCGACAGGCCCCACCTGCCCGCCATCACCCACCGGGCCCTGAAATCGCCCTTGGCACCGGCCGCCCGGCCCACAAGACTCCCGCCCATGTGGAAAGGCCGCTTTGCCCAGGAAACCGCCAAACTCGTCCAACAGTTTGGCGAATCGATCAGCTACGATTGGCGACTCTACCGCCATGACATCGCCGGCTCCATCGCCCACGCCCGCGCCCAGGTCCAGGCCGGCCTTCTAACAGCGGACGAGTTCGCCCAAATCGAATCCGGACTCCGGGAAATCGAGGCCGATATCGATGCCGGCCGCTTCGAGTTCACCATTGCCCTCGAAGACATCCACATGAACATCGAGGCGGAACTCACCCGCCGCATCGGCCCCGCCGGAGCCAAGCTCCACACCGCCCGCTCCCGTAACGACCAGGTCGCCACCGACACCAGACTCTACTGCCGCGCGGAAATCGATGTCCTCGATGCCGCCATCGCCGACCTCCAGCGCGCCCTCCTCGATCGTGCCGCGAAATACGCCGCCACCGTCCTCCCCGCCTACACCCACCTCCAGCGCGGCCAACCCGTCACCGTCGGCCACCACCTCCTCGCCTACGTCGAAATGCTCGGCCGCGACCGCTCCCGCCTCGCCGATTGCCGCAAACGCCTCAACGTCTCCCCCCTCGGCTCCGGCGCGCTCGCCGGCTCCACGATCAACCTCGACCGCCGCGCCATCGCCGCCGAACTCGGCTTCGATTCGGTCACCACGAACTCGATGGATGCCGTGGCCGACCGCGACTACATCGCCGAACTCATCTTCGTCATCGGCCTCTGTGGCGTCCACCTTTCCCGCCTTGCCGAAGACCTCATCCTCTGGACCTCCGCCGAGTTCGGCTTCGTCACGCTTTCCGATGCCCACACCACCGGATCCTCCCTGATGCCGCAGAAGAAAAACCCCGATGTCTGCGAACTCACCCGCGGCAAGGCCGGTCGTCTGTTAGGCAATCTCGTTGCCATCCTCACCGCCATCAAGGGCCTCCCCCTCACCTACAACCGCGATCTCCAGGAGGACAAGGAACCGCTCTTCGATTCCATCGATACCCTCAAACTCACCCTCGCGGTCAATGCCGAGATGATCGCCGCCATGGAAATGCGCGAAGACCGCTGCCGCACCGCCGCATCGGATCCCATGCTGCTCGCCACCGACCTTGCCGATTGGCTGGTCAAACAAGGCATCCCCTTCCGTCACGCCCACGAACTCGTCGGCAAAGCGGTGGCCGAATCGGTCCGCAGCGGCATCCCGCTCGACCAGCTCGACCTCACCAAGATCGACGCCGCCTACACCTCTGATGCCGCCCAGGTCTTTTCCCTCGATCGTGCCCTCGCCGCCCGCACCAACCCCGGCGCACCGTCTATCGAAAACGTCCGCCAGGAAATCGCCCGCTGGGAAAAGGCCCTCGCAAACTCTTGAGGGACCCTGATTCGGCAGTGAACCTGTTAGACCACCTTTGATGGCGATCATGGACCCCTATCAATCACCCGCCTCCGATCCGATTCCCACCTTCGGAAGCAGGTCCGATTGCCCTGCTTGCGGGAGCCCGCTTGCCAGCGGAGAAGTCAGCGGAAATCTCTTCTGGCATGAAGCCAGGGAATCCCTCCGTGACACCCTCCTCGGCGGTCTTCAGGTCTTCGGCGCGCGGTCATTCAAGATCACCCTCCGCAAGGAGCGCAGGCCCGCTCAATTTTGCCGCTCTTGTGGCACCGTCATCGTCCTGCCTGAAGAATCCTGAAGGCTCACAGGAAACTGGCAGCCCGGTCTGGCAGGAATCCTCAGCGCCCGTTCGGCAAGTCTTCGCGCAAACGCTTTTCACTCACCTTGCCCACCACCGGCACATCGGGCGCGAAGAGCGAGATGCGGTATTCCTCGATTTGCCAACCGTAAGCCCATAACTCCGCATCCTCCGGCCTCGCCGTCCATGCCGCCAACCACGGATCCCAGAATTCGCGGACCCGGTCCATTTTCTCAAGATCCTTCTGAATCGGCAAACTCTCCAGTCTCCCCAGTCGGGAGAGAATCCCACGGAAAAAGCGCCCATAGCCCGCCATCCTCGGATACCCCGCCTTCCACGCAAACCCACGCCTCAGCAACCACTGGAGCTGCTCCTCCACATCCACCGCCACTTCATCCAGCACCCGATGCCCCTTCATCGGCTGGATCCTCTCGCGAATCTCAGGCAGCAGCCGGAAAACCTCATCCAAGGCATCGCCCACCTTGCGGGCGCAGTTCCACCATTCGCCCCGACCTCTCTCCGCCGCCTTGGCGAAACTTTCCGCATCGCGGATCGCCCCGCCACCCAGCGCCCCCTCGGCCGCCAAGGCCACCAACTCCTCAAGATCGCCCCCATGTCGCGGCCATTCCACCTTCGTGGCCCAGCCCAGGGGCGATTTCTTCCGCACATAGGCCGCCTGCTCAGCCTGCCGGAGAAGCATCAGCCTCACCAGACCGGCTCGATGCGACTCCGCCGCTTCCGCCTCCCGGGTGAAGGCCCGCGTGCCCACACTTTTCCGCTCATCCACCAGCGCGGGAAACACTTTCACGCCGCCCGCCATCGCCTCCACCGGCAGCTCGAAGTCCGGCCAATCCGGATGCCCCGTGCTTTCCCACTCGGCATTCGCCGTCGCTTCGATCCGCGCCGCCACCACACCTGTTAGAGAGTTCTTCAAGGCCGCCACATCTTCACCGAAAGCGATTTCCTCGCCATCATCGCCACCCACCCAGACTTTCGCCACCCACTCGGCAGGCATGCGGGATCCATCAAACATGTCGGCACTGATCCGGCGGCCCGTGACCCTGCTGAGATACTGCGCCAATAGTATTTCCAGCGGCCCCTCCTTCTCACGACCCCGCCATTCGTCGGCAAAATCCGCCGCCCTTTCCGCCACCGGCTGGCAGGCAAGTCGGAAATCCTTGGGCAGTGACCGGATCCACCATTCGGTCCTCAAGGCCAGATCCCCATCCACTCCCCAGCGCGGCAGCCACTCGGGAAAGGCCGCGAGTTGGTCGATGTGAACCCCGAAACTCACCCCATCGTCCCTCGCCCCGGGTTCGCAATGATAGTAGATGGCATAGCTCTCCCCTCCATGCGTGACCCAGTCGGGAAACCCTTCCAGATCCATCCCGTCCAGGTCCTCCAGCACCACATCTCCGGTTCCCGGAAGGTTCGCCTCTTCGTGATCCTCACGCCAGCGGTGGAAGGCTTTCGCCGTGCTCATGCCATCCGGCAGACGCGATTCATAAAACTCCAGCACCGCCTCCTCACTCCACAAGCCATCACGCCGACGCAGCTTGTGCTCGATCATGCGGATCTCTTCCCGCAATTCCCGCAACCGCTCGACAATGGCCGATTTCCCCTTCACCCCGCCCTGCATCAGGCCCTCGCGAATGAAGATCCGCCGCGCGCCCTTGGGATCGATCCTCCCAAAGTGCACCCGCCTCCCGCTCACCACCGGCAAGCCCCCGCACACCACGGTCTCCTTGGCATACACCGCCCCCTGACCTTCATCCCAATGCCCATCGGAATGACGCTTCTGGCAAAGATGCGGCGCCACCTGCTCGACCCATTCGGAATCGATCCTCGCCAGCCGCCGCGCATAGAGTCGGCTGGTCTCCACCAACTCCATCGCCATCACCCACTCCCAGCGTTTCCCGCCAAAAAGCCCGGAACCCGGAAACACCGCAAAATGCCCGCCCGCTGCGGATCGGTAAGCCTTCTCCTCACGATCCCACAACCCGAATTGCCGCGGCACGCCCGCCAGCAGGGCCCGATGAAACGGCGCGTATTCCGGCGCTTTGCCGGCCTCACGCGGCGCAAGTTTCATGCCCAGCCCGCGGCGCACCAGATCGTCCAGCTCGTCGTGCACGTTTGCCCATTCCAGCACCCGTCGAAAACTCAGGAAGTGCTCCTTGCAGAACTTCCGCAGCCGGTTCGCCTGCCAACCCCGCCCCTTGCGGAATTCCTGCAGGACCTGCCACAGCCGCACCATGCCCATGAAATCACTCTCCTCATGCCGCCAGCGCGCGTGCACCTTGTCCGCCTCCTTCTGCTTGTCCTGCGGCCGCTCCCGCGGATCCTGGGTCTCCAGCCCCGCCACCACCGGCAGGACCTCGGCCAGCACCCCTTCCTGCTCGGCTTCTAACAGCATCCTCGCCAGTCGCGGATCCACCGGCATCGCCGCCATCCGCCGCCCCGCCGCCGTCAGTTGCTTGTCACGATCCAGCGCCCCCACCTCGCGCAAAGTACGATAACCCTCGGAGATCGCTTTCGGCGCGGGAGGATCCATGAAGGGAAACTCCTCGATCTCCGGCAGGCCCAGGGATTTCATCCGCAGAATCACCCCCGCCAGCGAACTCCGGCGTATCTCCGGGTCGGTGAAATCCGGCCGCTGCCGCAGGTTTTCCTCATCATACAATCTCACACACACCCCTTCCCGCACCCGCCCGCAGCGCCCCTTCCGCTGTCGCGCGCTCGCCTGGCTCACTTCCTCAAGCTGCAATCTCTGGACACCCCGCGCCGGACTCCAGCGGCTCACCCGCGCCACCCCGGTATCCACCACACAGGCGATCCGCGGGATGGTCAGCGAGGTCTCCGCGACATTCGTCGCCAGCACGATCCGCCGCATCGATCCCGGATGAAACACCCGCTGCTGTTCGCCCAGTCCTTGCCGCGCATAAAGCGGCAGCACCTCGGTCCCGGGATAGCGCCTGCCTTCCAAGGCCTCAGCCGCATCGCGGATCTCACGCTCCCCCGGCAGGAAAACCAAGACATCCCCGCGCTCGCCGGCACTTGTGAGAAAATCCACGGCCCGCAAGACCCCGTCCGCCAGATCCTCCTCCTCTTCTCCGGGAAGAAACACTTCTTCCACCGGATAGGTCCGCCCCTCGGCCTCGATCACCGGCACCTCGACCTTTTCACCGAAAAATGCCGCAAAGGCCCCCGCATCCAGCGTGGCCGAGGAAATGACCACCTTGAGGTCGGATCGACGCTCCAGCAGCCGCTTGAGATAACCTAACAGAAAGTCGATGTTCAGCGACCGCTCGTGCGCTTCATCGATGATGATCGCGTCATACCTCCGCAATTCCGGATCTCCCTGGCTTTCCGCAAGCAGGATGCCATCGGTCATGAACTTCACCCGGGTCTCACGTGAGGTCCTGTCCTCGAAACGCACCTGATATAGGTTGAAGTCGGCTACCTGCTGCCTGCCGATCAATTCAGCGTCCGCTGTCATGCAGAACGTCTCGCCGCATACATTCGGCGGGCTGTCTTCGGCGCAACCGGTAAGCAGAGCAAAAGCACATAGACGCGTCCACATCGCCCAAGATTGGCACTTCAGCCGAAGGGCGGCAATGGGGTCGATAACGGAACGGCAGGAATTTTTCAGAACTGGGGCAAAGCCGCCATGCCGCTTTCGGGACGGGGCACTGGCCCCGCGCATGGCCCGGTGTAGGTGGAATTTGCCACAACCCCAACCGTCGCCCCATGCTTGACACGGGGCTTGGCTTTCTTGGATTTCACCCTCGCGCAAAAATAGCCAAGCCCCGTGTCAAGCACGGGGCGACGATGAAGGGCTATGTTCAACTTGGGTCCGCTACTCAAATGGCAGGCTTCGGCGGACGCCCAGCGATGGGCGACATTTCCTACACCCGGGCAGGCCGCTACGATCCGCCCCGGCTCTTTCCCATCGTTATGTCCGGCCTGCGAGGCCGTCTGCTCTCAAGAGCGCCAAAAGAGGCCCCGTCCCCCTGTCCGTCCGCCTGGCCCTGACAGGGCTTGATCCTTGTAATTCATGATAAATAATCGTTTTGACAAAGCGGACAGCGTGTCCGCTTTGTCCGCTTTTGGCCGCACTTGCGGCGCCCTACCCCATCGCCTCCAGCACATCTTCCAGCCGCGCCGGATCGCCGAGGGCAATCACGGTGCCGTCGCTTCCGGCGTCGAGGGGGTTGCCCTGCCAGTCGCTCATCATCCCGCCCGCGCCTTCGACCACCGGGACCAGCGCGGCGTAGTCGTAGAGCTTCAGGCCCGCCTCGATCACCACGTCGACATGCCCGCTGGCGACAAGGCCGTAATTGTAGCAGTCCCCGCCGAACACGATCTTCTTCTCGGCGACCTGCTTG
>JALOTY010000029.1 GCA_025457665.1 Akkermansiaceae bacterium
GGACGATGGGGAGATCGACCCCGGATTGCTCGGCGATGACGTGGAAAGGATGTTGATGGAAACCGGCGACGAGGTCCTCGGAAACAGCGAGAATGCGGGCGTTGATGGGATCAGAATGCTCGACGGGCACGGTTTGCATGGGGGGAAACTAGTGGGGGTGAGAGGGGCGCGCCATGCCGAAATGGTGGGAATTTCCGCGGGATTTTGGCGAGAGGATGCGAAGCCGGGAAAGGGAGGCAGGTGCAACATGGTCAGCATGGAATCCAGCAGCAGCCATTTGTATGAGAGGCTTGGTGGCGAGATCGGCATCGAGCGTCTGGTGGGCCGGTTTTATGAGCGGGTGCAGGCGGATGAGCATCTGGCACCTTTCTTCGAGCATGTTCCCATGGGACGGCTGAAGATGATGCAGAAGGAATTTTTCAGCGAAGCAGTGGGCGGCCCCTTGTATTACACGGGTCGATCGCTGCGCCAGGTGCATGCCGGCCGGGGGATCCGCAAGGAGGACTTGCGACGGTTCACGGGGCACCTGGTCGCGACTTTGAAGGAGGCGGAAAAGGAGCTGGGCATCAGCCCGCAGGAGACGCATGCGATTTACAGCCGGATCGCGATCGAGGCGGACCGGATCACGGATGATGTGACCGAGTCCGCCTGAGCGAGGATTTCAGGCCCCGCCTTGAAGGTGCTTTTCAAGCCAGTCGAGGGCGGCGTCGCGATCGGTGAGGCGGCCTTCAAGCTGTTCGGTTTGCGCGGCATCGAGGATGTCCCGAAAGCCCGGTCCGGGTGTGAGGCCGCGGTCGATAAGGTCACGGCCACTGAGGAAGGGCTGCGGAATGATGGGGGCGTGGGAGAACTCTTCCTGTTTGCTACGAAGGAAATCGTAGTTGTCGGTGAAGCCGTTCGATGAAGCGCAATCGACCCGGTGGAGTTCGAGTTCGTGAGGAAAGGTCGGCGCGGCCATGAATTGTTTCAAGCGGGCCAGGCGCATCTCCTGGACGTGCATGAACTTCATGTGGCGCGAGACCATGAAGGTGGCGTCTTCGATGACTTGATTCGGATACTTCAGGCGGCGGAGGATCTCGGTGGTCATTTCGGCACCGAGGGCATCGTGGCCGTTGAAACGGATGCGGCCGGTTTCATCGATGCTGCGAGTGGGGGGCTTGGCGATATCGTGAAGGAGGACGGCGAGGCAAAGGGGAAGGGGCGCATCGGGATCGAGGAGATCGAGCATGATGCGGGTGTGGATGAAGACATCGCCCTCGGGATGCCATTGGGGAGGCTGGTCGCAGCCGATGAGGGCGCGGATTTCGGGCAGGAAGACATCGATGAGTCCGGCATCCGTGAGCAGGGAAAGTCCCAGGCCGCGGCGGGGACCGGTGAGGATGCGGGAGAATTCATCGCGGATCCTCTCGATGGAGATGCGGGAGAGCGTGGGTGCGAGTGCGACGATGGCAGCCCAGGTGTCCGGATGGATTTCAAAGCCGAGGCGGGTGGCGAAGCGGATGGCGCGAAGGAGGCGCAGGCCATCTTCGCGAAAACGTTCCGAGGGATTTCCGACGGTGCGCAGGATGCCTGCGCGGAGGTCGGTGAGGCCACCGGTGTGATCGATGATTTCACCGGTGACCGGGTCTTGGAAAAGGGCGTTGATGGTGAAGTCGCGGCGGGCGGCGTCTTCGGACGGGGTGGAAAAAGTGACGGACTCCGGGCGGCGGCCATCGTGATAGGAACCATCCGTGCGGAAGGTGGCGATCTCCGTGGCGTGATGGTGATGGCGGACGATGACGACGCCGAAGTGGGCACCGACTTCATTGGCACCGGGGAAGAGTTGGACGAGTTCGGCGGGAGTGGCCGAGGTGGCGATATCGAAGTCCTTGGGCTCGACTCCGAGGATGGTGTCGCGCACGCAACCGCCCGCAAAGAGGGCGGTGTGGCCGGCCGTTTTCAAGCGGAGGGCGAGATCAGTGGCGGATTCGCGGGGAGACATGGAGGAGAAGGTCCGATCAGGACCGGTGGAAAGTGGCGATGAATTCGCAAACCCATTCCTCATCGGCATCGAAGCCGCTGCTGGGCGTGGGCGGGTGATCCACAAGGTCGGGTCGCTTGAGAGCTGGAACGTTTATCTCAGACGACGGATTTCGTTCCGGGCATCCGGATTGTCTCACCCCAGCAGTTTTTTCTGAAGGATCTCGGTGATTTGTTTGGGGTTGGCTTTGCCTTTGGAGAGTTTCATCACCTGGCCGGTGAGGAAGTTGATGAGTTTGGCATTGCCGGCCTGGATGTCGGCCACTTCCTTGGGATTGGCGGTGATGGCTTCGTCGCAGAAGGCTTCGAGGTCGGAGGCATCGGCGGGTTCGAAGCCCATGTCACGCGCGACAGCGGCGGGGTCGAGGTTGGGGTTTTCGAAGAGCGCGAGGAGAACCTCTTTCGCCTGATTCAGGGCAAGTTGGCCGGACTCGACAAGCGTGAGGAGTGAGGCGGTTTTTTCGGCGGCAACGGGGCAGTCGGCGATGGCGATGGCGCGTTCGTTGAGGAGACCGAGGAGGGTGTTGAGCAGGAAGTTCGCGGCTTTTTTCCCCGGGATGCGGGGATCGGCGGCGAGGGTTTCGAAGTACGATGCCAATGGTAGATCGGCCGCGAGCACGGAGGCATCGTAAGCGGTGATGCCGAAGTCCGATTCGTATCGCGCGGCGCGTTCGTGCGGGCGCTCGACGACGAGGGGTCGGACTTTTTCCAGCAGGGGGGCGGTGTGGATGGGCAGGAGGTCGGGGCAGGGGAAATAGCGGTAGTCGTGGGCGTCTTCCTTGGTCCGGAGGAGCTGGGATTCCCCGCGGTCGTCATCCCAGCGGCGGGTGGACTGGATTTGTTCGATGCCCATGGCGAGTTCCTCGGACTGGCGGGCGATTTCAAAATCGATGGCGCGGCGGACGGCGGAGATGGAGTTGAGGTTTTTCAGTTCGATGCGGTTGCCGTAGGGATCGGATTCCTTGCGGCGGATGGAGATGTTCACATCGCAACGGAGTTGGCCTTTTTCCATATCGGCATCGGACACGCCGCCTTGCTGGAGGATCATCTGGAGGGAACGCAGGAAGGCGAAGGCCTCGGCGGAGGACTGGAGATCAGGCTCGGAGACGATTTCCATGAGGGGTGTGCCGGCGCGGTTGAAATCGATGATCGACGAGGTGCCGAGGTGGGTGGATTTGGCGACGTCTTCCTCGAGGTGGATGCGGTTGAGGCGGACCTTGAGGCCCGGGCGGGCGATGTTTTTGCGGACGTCGGTGGGATAATTGAAATCATACACCGGGACCAGGCCGCCGAGGCAGAGCGGGCGGTCCATCTGGGTGGTCTGATAGTTTTTCGGCATGTCCGGATAAAAGTAATTCTTCCGGTCCCAATGCGAGATTTCGGGTGAGCCGCAATCGAGCAAGAGTCCGGCAAGAAGAGTCTTTTCAATCGCGTGCTGGTTGAGCACGGGAAGCGCTCCGGGGAGGCCGAGGCAGACCGGGCAGGTGTGGGTGTTCGGCTCATCCGCGAAGGAGGTTTCGCAGGCGCAGAACATCTTGGTGCGGGTTTTGACCTGGCAGTGGACTTCGAGACCGATGGTGACGAGGAAGGACATGGGTGGAAAAGCTGAAAAGCTGAAAGGCTGAAATGCTGAAATGCTGAAATGCTGAAAGGGCTGAAGGGCTGAAGGGCTGAGATTGGGGGGAGTGGAGGGGCGGTTAGAGGTCGGCTTGGGCGAGGACTTCGCGGAGGTTATCGTTTTCGAGCAGGCGGTCGAGTTTCGGGTCGCGGAGGATTTCGGAATAGCGGCCTTGGAGGGCGAGTTCGCGGAGTTGGGGGTCGGAGAGGATGATGTCGCGGATCTGGGATTCCTCCAGCACGGCGACGGCCTTGGGTGGCGGGTCATCGGCGGTGGCAATGAGTTTCACGAGGTTCAGACGGGAATCGGCGGTGAGGGGATCGATGGTGGTGAACCAATCCTTGGGCAGGGCTTGATCGATGCTTTCCTTGATCTGGGCGAGGAAGGGGGTGTGGTCGGGGAGGTTGGGGGATTCGACGAAATTGCGGATTTCGGCGAGGGATCCGGCGTGGCGGAGGAAGGTGGCACCGAAAAACCAGATCGCGGAGGTGGGGATGAGGGCGAGGAGGAGGCGGAGGCCGAGTCGGATGGGCAAACTGCCCGAGGGGGTCTCGTCGGAGGCCTTCTGGCCGTAGGGGCTGGCGATGATTTTGGCGATTTTCCGGATGAGGAAAAAGGTGGACAGGAAGGCGGCGAGGGGGAGGCCGACCGTGATGGGGGCGATGGATTTTCCGAACCAATCGAAGGAAATTGCGGGGGCCTTTTGCCAGACTTCGAAGCCGATCCACGCACTGACAGCGAGCACGGCGGTCCCGATGAGCATGCGGGTGAGCCCGCGGAGCATCACGAACCCGGCGCAGGCCGCGAAGATCACCAACGCGGCGGTGCCAAGGCTGATCTGCGGGATGGAGTCCATGGGAAAAGCTGAAAAGCTGAAAAGCTGAAAAGCTGAAAAGCTGAAATTGAGAGGAGGGAGAGGTGGAAAGGCTGAAATGCTGAGGGGTTCAGGATTTTGTTTTCTGGCGGAGCAGGTGGTCGCAGAGGACGAGGGCGGCCATGTTATCGACCATGGGGACGGCGCGGGGGAGGACGCAGGCATCGTGGCGGCCTTTGCCTTTGAGTTCGGTGTTTTCGCCGCTGCTGGTGACCGTTTCCTGGGGGGTCATGATGGTGGCGGTGGGTTTGAAGGCGACGCGGAAGAGGATGTTTTCGCCGTTGGAAATGCCGCCCTGAATGCCGCCGGAGCGGTTGCTGGTGGTGCGGACGCGGCCATCGATCATGCGGTAAGGGTCGTTGTGCTCGCTGCCGGTCATGCGGGAACCGGCGAAACCGGAGCCGATTTCGAAGCCCTTGGTGGCGGGGAGGGACATCATGGCTTTGGCCAGTTCGGCTTCGAGTTTATCGAAGACCGGCTCGCCGAGTCCGGGCGGGCAGCCGCGGATGACGCATTCGACAACACCGCCGACGGAATTTCCCTGACTGCGGATTTCCTTGATGCGTTCGATCATTTTTTCTGCCGCCACCGGGTCGCCGGTGCGGATAATGTTGGATTCGATTTGATCGAGCGTGACGGTGTCGGGATCGACGTGGGCATCGATATCATGGATCGATTTCACCCACGCGAGGATTTCGATTTCCGGGGCGAGGTGGGCGATGATTTGTCGGGCGACGGCACCGGCGGCGACGCGGCCGATGGTTTCGCGGGCCGAGGCGCGTCCGCCGCCGGAGAGGGCGCGGATGCCGTATTTCGCATCGTAGGTGTAGTCGGCATGGGAGGGCCGGTATTTCACGGCCATTTCATCGTAGGATCCGGGGCGCTGGTCTTCGTTGCGGACAAGGATGGCGATGGGCGTGCCAAGGCTGAGGCCGTCCTGGACGCCGGAGAGGATGCTGGCGGTATCGGACTCCTTGCGGGGAGTGACGATCTCCGACTGGCCGGGGCGGCGGCGGTCGAGTTCGTGCTGGATGATTTCCTCGGTCACGGGGATGCGGGGCGGGCAGCCATCGATGACGACGCCAATGCCGCCGCCGTGGGATTCGCCGAAGGTGCTGATGCGGAAAATGTGGCCGAAGCTGGACGACATGGGCGGGAGTGTAGGTGGCGGGCGGCGGGTGCGAAGCGCGAATTCGGGATTCGACATCGGGGTGGCGGGATTTCTAGAGTCGGGGGTGATGTCTGAGCTGCGGTGGATGGTCGGGTTTTTCTTTTTCGTAGGAGTTTCGTGGGCGAAGGCGGCCGTTTATGGGCCGGTGGTGCAATGGTCGGCGCGGCCGGAGAGCGAGGCCTCCGTCCGCTGGCTGGAAGCTGCCGGGCCGACGGGTGGGTGGCAGAAGGGGCGGGCGGGATTTGGCTATGGGGATGATGACGACCGCACGGTGATTTCCGGGATGGAGGGGAGATTTGACCGCGTGCATTTGCGGCAGCGGATCCGTCTGCCCAAAGGGATTCCCGCCGGGGCGAAATGGGTGTTGCGGGCACGCTTTGATGATGCGCTGGTGGTTTATTCGGAGGGCAAGGAGGTGGCCCGGATCAATGCCCGCATCGTGGACGGACGTGAGCAGGTGATTCAAAAGCACGAAGCGGAGAAGTGGGAGGAGTTCGACCTTCCCGGGCCTTTGGTCGACGGCGGCGTGTTGGCGGTTTTGGGCTTGAACGATGGTCGGCAAAGCTCGGATTTCAGTTTGGATCTGGAAGTCGTGGTGCGTTGGGAGGGTGGGGAGCAGGTGGTGGTGAAGGAGGGATCCGAGTGGGAATACCTGGCGGGAGCGGATCCGGATCCGGGCTGGAAAGGGGAAACCGGAACGAAGCGCGAGAGGTCCTCCGACCTGGCTTTCGGGTATCGTGAAAAAGGGGCTGAGCGATGGCGCGCAGTGGAAGTTCGGAGAACTCCCTTCGGGAAATCCTCTCTCAAGGTTGGTTCCGCGGATTTGCGGGGTCTGCCAGCGGGAAAGGATATCGAAATCCGTCTTGGGGAGGAGATCCGGGTTTTCCGGACGGCTCCGGAAAAGGCGGAGACCCTGAGATTTGTGACCGGTGGGGACATGTATCACACGATCCCGCTGATGGATGCGATGAACCGTCGGGCGGGGCTCGAGGATCCGGTTTTCGCGCTGTTAGGTGGGGACTTGGCCTACTCGAACAATGAGAATCCGGGACGCTGGTGTGATCTGTTAGAGTCTTGGGATCAGAAGGCGAGGACTCCTGACGGGAGGGTGGTGCCCATGGTGGTGGCGATCGGCAATCACGAGGTGGTGGGTGCGGGATATCGACCGCACGATGCACCGGGTCCAAAGGATGCGGATGAGTTTTTCAGTCTGTTCAAGATGCAGGAAGAGGGGCAGGCGCGACAAGTCATCGACTTTGCCAGCGGATTTTCCCTGGTCCTGCTGGATTCCGGGCACTCGGCCAATCTGGCAAGCCAGACTGCATGGCTGGAAAAGACCCTGAAGGAGCGTGGCGAGGTTCGCGGGATGTTTGTGTGTTACCATCGACCCGCATGGGGATGTGGTGCGAAAGAAGATGCGGTGGATATTCAGAAGTTATGGTGTCCGTTGTTCGATCGATATCGGGTGGACGGCGTTTTCGAGAATGATCATCATGTTTACTCCCGCAGCAAGCCACTCCGTGGAGGCAAGGTGGATGAGAAGCGTGGCATCCCCTATCTCGGTGCGGGAGCCTGGGGGGTGAACGTGCGGGAAGTTCCTGCCAACGTTTTGAAAATCCGTCCATGGCTGGAGAAGGCGGAAGCCAAGAACCATCTCTTCACGGTGGTGCTTGATGAACGTGGCTGGACGGCGGTGGCCAAGGAGGCGAATGGCAGGGAGTTTGATCGAGTGGAGAGGCAGTGGCGGCGGTAAAGTCCAAGTTCCAACCTATCCATCCTGGTCCGATTTCCCGGCTGTTCCTTTTCGTCCCTTTCGCGGATCTCGTTGTTTCTCGGGAGACGACAGACTGGAAGACGACAGACATAAGACATGAGTAACAGCCACTGCTCCGCGCGGGGTCTTGGGTGGATTCTTTGGCTTAGGAGGTGTGGCTGCAAGATGCACCCACAACGGACTGCGGCGGGACGCCCCAGCCACGTTTTCGACCCATCTACCATCTACCATCGGCTGTTCCTGCCGAGAATTCCGTGGTCCCCTTTTCTGGAGTTGCTGGGGGATTTGACTTATTCGCGTTGCTTGGAATCGATGAGGATAGTGACGGGGCCATCGTTCATGAGGGTGACTTTCATGTCGGCGCCGAAGACTCCTCGGCCGATGGGGTGGCCGAGTTCTTTTTCCAACAGGTCGCAGAAGCGCTGATAGAGTGGTTCGGCGTGTTCGGGGCGGGCGGCGCGGAGGAAGGAGGGGCGGTTGCCTTTTTTTGTGGAGGCATGGAGGGTGAACTGGCTGACGACGATGACCTCACCACCAATGTCCTGAAGCGCGGAATTCATCAGCCCGGCGTCATCGGCATGAATTCGCATGCGGGCGACCTTGCCGAGGAGCCAGGTGAGATCTTCCTCGCCGTCGGTTTCCTCGATGCCTAACAGCACGAGGATGCCACGACCGATTTCCGCGACGCAGTGGCCATCGATTTCCACCCGGGCATGGCCCACGCGCTGGACGACGGCCCGCATGATCAGTAGCGGGGCAGATCGGGATCGATTTCCACTGACCAGCGGTCGATACCGCCACTCATGGAGAAGCAGGCATGGAGCCCTTGGGCACGGAGCCATCGGGTAGCCCGCAGGGAGCGCATGCCATGATGGCAATAAACCACGCAGGGGACGCCGGACTCGATCAACGACAGGGCCGACCCGGGGAATTCGGATAAAGGAACCAAGCGGGCTCCGGGGAGATGGCAGATCGACCATTCATCGGTCTCCCGGCAGTCCACGAGGACGACCTTGCCAGCGGCGATGTCATCCGCCAGGGCGGCGACGGAAGATGGCGGGATTTCCTCGGTGCTTGAGGGATCGGGAAGAGAGTTCATTCGACGATGACGGGTGTGCCGACCTCGACATTGTCGAAATACGTGCGGGCCATGTGGTCGGGCATGCGAACGCAGCCGTGGGAGGCATTGTATCCGGGGAGGTAGCCGGTGTGCATGCCGATGCCGCCATTGAAGCGCATGAAATTCCACATCGGCGCGCCGACGAATTTGCAGCCGGGCGGGATCTTGTCTTTCTCCATGTCGACATCGTCATTGACCACGCGACCCGTGCCGATTTCCTCGAAAATCCCGTAGAGGTTCGAGCGGTGCCAGCGGTTTTTCTGAGTGATTTTGTAAGTTCCCGGCGGGGTGTCGTGGCCTTCCTTTCCGGTGGAGATCTTCGACACGCCGACGAGCTGGCTGCCCTTGTAGAAAAAGGCCTTTTGCTGGCGGAGATTGATCCGGATCGAGGGCGGCCCGGTCACGCCGTCGCCTGCCCAGTAAGAGACATCGTCGGGCAGGGCGGCGCCGGGGTCGGTCTTGGCGCGTTGCTGCTCGGGCTTCGGCCCGTAGGCCGCGAGATAGCGGCTCTGGCTCTGACCTTGCGGAAAGCAGGAAACCAGGCTGGCTGTCAGGAAGACGAGGAGGATCTTGTGGATCATGGGAGGTGGGCGAAGAGTTTAGTTTGGATTTCCGAAGGGTCAAGGCGATCGGCCGCCGTCCGCCGGAGGGGCTTCAACTGGAAAACGGAGATGGGGCGGATGAGGGCTTTCCAGCCGGGCGAACTTGTGGCTTGAAGGGGTCGTTGGCTGGCTTGGGCTGGCAGGCTTTGCATGATCGAAGAGATTCCGCCGCAGATTCTTCTGGGAGCCTACGCGCAGGGTGTTTTCCCCATGGCCGAGGAGGGTGAGATTCTGTGGTTTTCGCCGACGAAGCGTGGGATCATCCCGCTGGATGAGGGCTTTCACGTTACGCATGGTCTGAGGAGGGCGATGAGGAAAAAGCCCTTCGAAATCCGCATGGATACGGCGTTCGAGGCGGTGATGCGGGGTTGTGCGGAGCGTGAGGAAACGTGGATCGATGAAGCGATCGTGGCCAGTTATCTTCGGCTCTTTGAACTGGGATTCGCGCATTCGGTCGAGTGCTGGGACGAGGAGGGGCTTCAGGGCGGACTCTATGGGGTTTCCCTGGGCCGGGCCTTTTTCGGGGAGAGCATGTTTTCGAGGAAAACCGATGCCTCGAAGATCGCCCTGGTTCACCTTGTCGAGTGGCTGCGGGGTGGGGGATTCGAGCTGTTGGACACGCAGTGGATGACGCCGCACCTGAGGACGATGGGCGGGATCGAAGTGCCGCGGGCCCGGTATCTGAAGATGCTGGCTCATGCCCTGCGGGACCTTGGCGGGGCTTCGGAAGCGGGCTGATCGATGGGGAAGCGATCAAAGTCCGGCGTTTTCCTTGACCCGTGGGGATGGGCAAACCAGCGTCGCGCGAAATTTTTTCCGCGTCATGAACATCCACGAATATCAGGCCAAGGAGCTGTTTGACCAATTTGGAGTCCCGAGTCCCAAGGGCCGTGTGGCATCGACCCCCGAGGAAGCCGCCGCCGCTGCGAGTGAATTCGCGGGATCGAAGCTGGTCATCAAGGCCCAGGTCCACGCGGGAGGTCGCGGGAAAGGGCATTTCAAGAATGGTTTCAAGGGCGGCGTCCATCTCATCGAATCCCCAGAGCAGGCCGCCGAGTTTGCCGGGAAGATGCTCCACGAAACCCTCGTGACGGTGCAGACCGGCGAGGAAGGCAAGGTCGTCCGCAAGGTGATGATCGCCGAGGCGGTGGACATCACTCACGAATACTACCTCTCCATCCTCATGGACCGCGCCACCTGCCGTCCGGTCATCGTCGCCTCCACCGAAGGCGGCATGAGCATCGAGGACGTGGCCCACAACACTCCGGAGAAAATCCTCCGCCAGTACATCCACCCGCTGCTCGGCCTGCAAGGATACGAGATCCGCAAGCTTTCCGCCGCCCTGGGTCTGAGTGGCGACCTTGCCAAGCAGTTCGGCACCTTGCTGAAGAATCTCTACAAGCTCTTTGTTTCGCTCGATTGCTCGATGCTCGAAATCAATCCGCTGGTCACCACGCCGGATGGTCGCGTGCTGGCGCTGGATGCGAAGTTCGGTTTCGATGACAATGCGCTCTACCGCCACCCGGAAATCGTCGCCATGCGCGATACCGAGGAGGAGGACCCGCGCGAGGTGGCTGCTTCCGAGTATGATCTCAACTACATCGGCCTCGATGGCAACATCGCTTGTCTCGTCAATGGTGCCGGCCTTGCCATGGCGACCATGGACATCATCAAACACTACGGCGGCGACCCGGCGAATTTCCTCGATGTCGGCGGCGGTGCCTCGCGTGAGCAAGTCACGGCAGCCTTCAAGATCATTCTGGGTGACCCGAACGTGAAAGGCATCCTGATCAACATCTTCGGTGGCATCATGGACTGCAACGTCATCGCCGAAGGCGTGATCGCTGCCGCCAAGGAAACCGGCCTGCCCATTCCCTTGGTGGTCCGGCTCGAAGGCAACAACGTCGAGGCCGGCAAGGCCACCCTGGCGGCCAGCGGGCTCGACATCACCTCCGGTGACACCATGGCCGATGCGGCGAAGAAGATCGTCGCGCTCGTGTCTTGATCCTATCGAAAAAATCTCATTCGGACCCCGTGACCGCTCGGCAATTCTTCGACTGGCAGACCCTGGGAGGCGCGAAAGACGTCTCCCGGTTGGTGGCTGCGTTGGAAGAGCGGGAAATTCCGTGGTGCATGATTGGCGGTCTGGCCGTCAACCATTGGGCTCTCGAACCGATGGCGACCGCGGACGTGGAGATCGTGATCGTATCTTCGAAGGTCGACGAAGCCTGTGTCGCGCTCAAGGATTTGGGTTTCGTCGAAACCCGGCACGACTGGTCCATCAATCTCAAGGGTGAATCCACCGTTTCCATCCAAATCACCACGGATGCGGCCTATCTGGATTTTCCATCGAGATCGGTTCCTGCCAATGTCCACGGAATCCTCATGCGGGTGGCCTCGTTGGAAGACACCCTCAGCGGGAAGTTGGCGGCGTATTCCGATGAAGGCCGGAGACCGATGAAAAAGCTCAAGGACCTGCTCGATATCGGAAGGCTGTTAGAAACCCATCCCGAGTTGTCGGATCGCATTCCTCCCGAGGTTCTTGCCAAACTGAATCCCTGATTTTCCTCCCATCACTTCTATCTAACATACGACCATGGCCATTCTTGTTGACGAAAACACCAAGCTCCTCGTGCAGGGCATCACCGGCAGTTTCGGAGCGCGCCACGCCTCGCTTTCCCTTGCCTATGGCACCAAGCTGGTGGCCGGCGTGACTCCGGGCAAAGGCGGTCAGAAGTTCGAGGACACTGTGCCGATCTTCGATACCGTCTCGCAGGCTGTCGCGGAAACCGGAGCCACGGCTTCGGCGATTTTCGTGCCGCCTCCGTTTGCGGCCGATGCCATCCTTGAGGCGGTCGATGCCGGGGTGGAACTCGTGGTGGCGATCACCGAGGGCATCCCGGTCATGGACATGATGCGGGTGAAGGAGGCGATGAAAGGCTCGAAGTCCCGACTGGTGGGCCCCAACTGCCCAGGCATCGTGACCCCCGGTTTGGGCGAGAAATCCCATGGCGGCTGCCGCATCGGCATCGCGCCGGGCTACATTCACAAACGCGGCAATGTCGGCGTGGTCTCGCGTTCCGGCACGCTCACCTACGAGGCGGTTTTCCAACTCACCTCGCTGGGATACGGCCAGAGCACCTGCGTGGGCATCGGTGGCGATCCCATCAATGGCACCTCCCACCTCGATGTGCTGAAGATGTTCAACGAAGACCCTGAGACCGAAGCGATCATCATGATTGGTGAAATCGGCGGGACCGCGGAAGTCGAAGCCGCCCGCTGGGCTGCGGAGCATTGCAAGAAGCCCATCGCCGGATTCATTGCCGGAGCCACCGCCCCTCCCGGACGCCGCATGGGCCACGCCGGAGCCATCGTGGGTGGTGAGGAAGACACCGCGCAGGCGAAAAAGCGCATCCTTGCCGAGTGTGGCATCGCCGTCGCGGAAACCCCATCCGACATGGCCACCACTCTCCTCGCCAAGTGGGGAAGGTGATTTGAAAAGCTGAAAAGCTGAAAGGCTGAGATGCTGAAAAGCTGAAAGGCTGAAAGGCTGAAAGGCTGAATGCAGCGGGAGCTGTAGCGACCTTTACCTCCCCGCGAAGTCAAATTGGCATGGCGTGAGCGCAGCGAGGGCGATCGATGAGGCTCTAACAAAAAAGCCGGGCTCCGTGATGGGGCCCGGCTGTTTCATTTCAGCTCCTTCTTGCTCCTCGCTTCTTCTCAGAGCTTGTAGAACTGCTCCCAGCCCTTGCGCGGGGCCGGGTCCATGAGGGCGAGGGCGGCTTCGCTGTTGGTGACGGTGGCCTTTTCGCGATCGAATTCAAGATCGACACCGAGGCGCTGGGCGATGACGCCGAGGTTGAAGACCTGGGTCAGCGGACCGCTGACCGAGAAGGGCGAGCGGGCTTCTTCCTCGCCTTTGCAGGCCAGCAGGAAGTTGGCGTAGTGGTTCGAGTTCTTTTGCGGGAACTTCGGCAGCGTGGCGCGCATCTCCATGAATTTCTCCCTGGGAATGATATACAGCGGGCTGCCATGACTGCCGCCTTGGAAGGTGAGGTCCTTGCCGTAAATCACCTTTCCGGGGCCGCCGATCTTCGAACCGTATTCGGCTTCCAGAGTCGGACGGTTTTCGGTGCCGTCATACCAGGTCACCTCGCAGGCCGGCATGCTGCCGCGCTCGGGGAAATCGAAACGAATCGTCGATGCCTGAGGGAAAACCAGCGGATTCGCTCCGTCGCGACGCAACACCGCGACCTTCGAAGGAAGACCGAGTTCCAGGAAGCGATGGCAGGTATCTAATAGGTGCGGACCCCAGTCGCCGAAGGCGCCGCTGCCGTAGTCATACCAACTCCGCCATTCCTGCGGGTGGAGCTTGCGGCTGAAGGGGTGCTCGGCGGCCACGACATCGATCCACTGGTCCCACTGCATGCCTGCGGGCATCGGATCCTTGGGATATTCCTTCACCGTTGCCCCCCAGCCATGCCAGCGGCGGCGTTCGTTCATGTGGGCGGTGATGCGGGTGACATCCTTGATGATGCCAGCCTCGGTCCAGGCCTTGAATTGGAAATAGTTCGCCCCGGAATGCCCCTGGTTGCCCATCTGCGTGACGACCTTGGATTTTTCGGCCATCGCCATGAGTCGGGCAGTCTGGCCATAGGTGTGGGCCAGCGGTTTTTCGACATAGACATGCTTGCCCAGAGACATCGCCAGCATCGTGGCGGCGAAATGGGAGTGATCGGGCGTGGCGATGAGGACGGCATCGATCTCATCCGCCATTTCATCGAACATCTTGCGGAAATCCGTGTAGGCCTTGGCCTTGTGTTTCTCCACCGGAGGCGCGTCCTTGCCGGGGGGCTTGTCGGTGAGTCCGCAGCGGTAGCGTGCCGCATGGGTGTGGCCGCCTTCCATGTCCACATCGCAGAGCGCGACAATACGGCAATGGCCCGAGCCGAGCATGGTGCTGAGGTCGCTGTAGCCCTGGTTGCCGATGCCGATGACGGCGAGGTTGACGAGGTCGGAGGGCGCGCGGCCATTCGATGAATTGGCACCGAGCACGAGATTCGATGGCAGGATGCTCACGGCGCCGAAGGCCAGGGAGGAGCGGAGGAAATCGCGACGGGACGAGGAGTGAGGCGGGGTTTTCATGTTTCGGGAAGATCCAAGAGGATTCTACGCAGCTTGGGGAGCAGAAGTTTCGGGGAAGGGTGGGCTTGATTCGCGGGGATTTCACAGGCATGGAAGCGGGCATGGCGAAACGATTTCTGCTCCTCTGGATCGGCATGGCCCTGGCGGCCCTCGGTCAGCGTTACCAGCCGAGTGGCGAGCGCCCGCCGATGCCGCCCCGGGAATTCCGTGGAGCCTGGGTGGCGGTGGTGCACAATATCGACTGGCCCAGCGCCAAAGGCCTCAGCGCGAGCAGCCAGCAGGCGCAGGCGCGGGCGATTCTCGATCGCATGGCCTCGCTGAACATGAATGCCGTGATCCTGCAGGTGCGGCCGCATGCCGATGCCGTTTACGCCTCCTCGCGCGAGCCGTGGAGCCCGTGGTTGACGGGGACCATGGGGAAATCGCCCGGATACGATCCGCTCGAATACTGGATCAAGGAAGCCCACCGCCGCGGGATCGAGGTGCATGCGTGGTTCAATCCCTTCCGCGCGCTTTCGAATGTCGCCCATGCGGCATCGGCCAATCACGTCAGCCGCTCGGCGCCACACATCACGAAGCGATTCGGCAGCTTGTTGTGGTGCGATCCCGGTCATCCCGAAACCCGCCAACGCGCGATGTCGGCGATGCTTGATGTGGTGAGAAGATATGATGTCGATGGCGTCCACCTCGATGACTATTTCTACCCCTATCCCGAAGCGGGCCGGACTTTTCCCGACGGTCGCAGTCCCGCTCAGCGGCGGGCGATTGTGGATGGTTTCGTGAAAGACCTCTACTCGCAGGTCAAGGGGGCGAAGCCGTGGGTGCGGGTGGGGATTTCGCCTTTCGGCATCTGGCGTCCGGGAGTGCCGGATGGCATTGAAGCCGGCTTGGATGCCTACGAACAACTCGGCTGCGATGCGCGGAAATGGTTGGCGAATGGATGGGTCGATTACCTCGCGCCGCAGCTTTACTGGCGCGACCAGCCGCGCAAGCAGTCCTTTTCCGCCCTGCTCGAGTGGTGGCGCGCCCAAGGCACGCGGCCGGTATGGCCCGGCATCGCCGTTTCCCGCGTGCAAAGCACCGATGACCCAGGTCGGCCGGCATCGGAAATCGTCAAACAGGTGGGCCTGAGCCGCAGCGTGGGCAGACGCAACTACGCCGGTCATTTGCAGTGGAGCATGAAGGGGCTGATGGACAACCGCGGCGGCGTGGCCAATGCGCTTTCGTCATCGATGTATGGCGAGCCCGTGCTGGTCCCCCCGATGCCATGGATGGGGAAAAAGGATGTTTCACGTCCCGCCGCGCAGGCATCAGCCGGCGGCGATAAACTCCAGATCCGCTGGCAGGCGGATCGATCGGTGGCGAAAGTCGCCGTGATGGGCCGGACGGGACGGACCTGGCGCATGCTTGCCGTCCGGGCTGCCGGTGCCGGTGGGGTGGATCTCAATCTGCAAGGTCGCGCCGCGCCCGAGGCGATTTCCGTGAGCGGGGTGGATCGCTATGGCAATCTGAGCCTGCCCATGGTCCTGGCGAAATGAACGGCATGATTTCGCGCGCCGAGTCGGCTGTCAGCGGAGTTGATCGAGGTCCGCTTCCAGCGCCTTGAGCGAGCCGAAGATATCGGCGATGAAGAACCACAGGGAAATCGTCAGACCGGAGATGCTGAGAAGGAAGAGGGCGGTGACGAGAAGGCGGATGTCGAAGTCGAGGACGACGGAAAGAAACAGCGCGAGGACCAGCAGGGCGGTGAAAAGGATGGCAAGGCCCATGAAGAGGATGGCCGAGCGGATCCATTTCGCGCGTTTCGTGATGATCTGAAGTTGCAAAGCCTGGGTGGGACTCGGCTCGCGGCGGAGCAGGCGACCGCGATCGATCGCCCGGCCGAGACGATTCGTCATGCTGAGCAAAAGCAGCCCGTAAGCGGAGATGAGGATCACCGGGCTCACGGCGAGTTGCAGGGCATCGTAAACCGAGTGCGGTTGCATGGGAGATGAGAGGGGAAAGTGGGGGCTGGCTTTATTCGGCGGCGGTGGGCTTCGCTTTCTCGATGCGGACTTCCTCGACGCCGAGCAGGTCGCGAAGCCGTGTGCGCATGCTGGCTTCGACGACATCGAGAATGCCCGATCGTTTCGCTTCGGCCCGCATTTGCATGCGCAGTTCCCGCAGGATTGTCGCGCGGTCTTCGGCGGTGATGCTGTTCGCCCAGCCGTCTTTTTCATCGAGGATCTGGAAATCGATGAGTTCCACCGCCAGCACGTCCGCCTCCGGGAAGGTCGCGACGGGCACGCCGTTTTCGATCCGCAGGGAAGTGCCGTTTTCGAGTCGATATCCTGCCGTGACCCGGTATTCGCCGCGGACGATGATGCGCTTCGTGCCGGCGGGGAGATACTTCAGGAAAAAGCCTTCGTTGGCGTAGTCGCGGGTGGCGTTCATCCGCAGTTCGACCAGTGCGAGTTCCTGGATTTCGTGCTTCGATACCACTTCGGCACGTCCGGCGACGATGCGGGTATCGGAATGAGTCAGGGCAGCCAGGACCTTGTCGAGCCCGCGATGCAGCCCACCCGCGGTGCCGGCGAGGGCCTTTTCCACCATCCGGAAGCCGAACCAGCCGACCGTGATGATCGCGGCGAGAATCACGATGAGGCGCAGGGTTTTCCAAAGTTCGGTGTGCTGCGACATGGAGATAAAACGCGGCAGCGCGGCGATCCTGTCAATCCTTGCCTGTCTTGTGTCCGCCACGCGCTTTTCCTTGCCATCGGCCCGGGCGCTCGTTTCTTGGAGGGCACCCCATGCTGCCCGCAAGGGTGGGAGATGAGTGAGTCGATGAATCGGAAAAACCCAATGAAACCGCAAAAGCGATGCTCCGTTCCCGGCGTGATACGGACCGCGATCCTCGGATCGATGTGTCTCGGGGGCGTGATGGTCTTGCATGCCGAGCCGCTGATCACCCTGCAGGAGGCGGACGGGACGGACAAGATCAAGGTCGAACTGCTGCGTATGGAGGACGATGTCGCCTTGCTGCGGAGGGCGGATGGGCAGGAATTTTCCACACCACTGGCTTACCTCGCCCCGGCATCGCGGGAGGAAATCCGGGCGACCTGGGAAAAGCATCGGAAGATGCTCGATCAGACCCTGGGACCGCTCAACAAGGCCTTGGGGCATGAGCTGTTTGCCAGTCATGGAAACATCTGGAACGAACCCGTGCGCGATGTCGCCGCCCGACTCGGGCTGCCGCGTGAATCGGAGACCCCATTCACCAGCAGCTACCGGATGTATGCCCGCGAGGGGCACCGTTTCGCCGGCGCGGGGCCGAAAACAGTGGTTGCTTATGGCGATCATCTCGGGCGCACGCTGTCGATCTCCGTGATCTATTCGAACAAGGGCGACTCCCTCAGCACGGTCGGTTCCGGTGAGGATCATTTCATCGAGAATGGCAAGGAAGTCGATCGCAGCACCCTCGATGGGGCGATGACCTATGACTTCGAAAAGGTCAGTGGGACCTTGTCCGCCGTGCTCGGCGAGCCAAGCGAACAGCGGATGCTGGGGCAGGGGAATCGCAGCCATCCGGCACGACGATGGGATTGGAATGGCCATTCCTTTTTGCTGACCCGCGTGGAGGGCGAGTATGTGGGATTGCAAGTCGTCCGCGCGGATTTCGCCGATGGAGGAGGCCGCTTCGCCCGTGTGAGCGATGCCGAGATGAGGGAGCGACTCAAGGCCAGTGTGGTCAGGGAGGAAAATGGCGATGTTTTCATCAAGGATATCCCCATGGTCGATCAGGGGCCGAAGGGATACTGCGCCCCGGCGACCTTTGAGCGGGCCATGCGGCATGCGGGGGTCGCGGCGGACATGTATCTTCTCGCGACTCTGGCGACCGATGGCGGCGGCGGCACGAACACCGGTCGACTTTACGAGGAAGTGGCTTTCACCACCCGCAGCAAGGGCGGAAGGACTGCGCGGAGGATCGAACTTCGTTCACTGGAACCATCGAAGATCCGTCGATACATCGACAAGGGTGTGCCGGTGATGTGGGAAATGTGCAGTCTGGGGCTCTACAACGAAACCGCCAATGCCCGGACGCGAGAGAGGGCGGGAGTGAAGGATTTCGCGGCCTATGCCGAAAAGATTGCAGGCGAGGCCAAGAAAAATGCGCCGCGCCTCGAAGAGAAGGACAACTATCACCTGTGCATGATCATCGGCTACAACGAGGTCAGCCGCGAACTCGCCGTCAGCGATTCCTGGGGGCCAAACTACACCATCCGCTGGATCCACGTCGAAGAAGCCGAGGCCGTCAGCAATGGCGGTAGTTATGTGATTGATATCTGAGAGCAGTGGGTTCGGTGGCCAGCAAAACCAACCGTTTGAAAACTCGGAATCCTTGCCTTATCCGGTCCATCCTTTGGATCCCGTTCATCAAGCAAGCCCTTTCACCTGCGGCTAGTCGATCTTCGACCTCCGCTGGGAAACGGGCTCGATGGATCCGGTCGTGCCACCGCTTTTGAGGGTTCAATCACCGGTGAAAAGCCTGGATGCTCCCGGCATCGAATCGCTGCGCCGAAGTGCCAAAATCTGTTAGGGTGGGAAGTGCCTATTTCCATGGGGCGGATGCCGAAGACCGGCCAGGCGTGCTGGGCGATGATGAAAAAGCGGATTTTTTGTCCGCCTTCGGTGGGGTTTCCCAAAAGAAGAATGAGGCGCATTCCCACCGTCGTGGAGAGGGCTTCATCAAACACAACGAATACACAAAAAAGATATGAACGATCGACGACTCATGCGAAGGAAGGCAGCCGCGATGATTGCCTTGGGATTCGGACTTCTGTCCGTTTGTGGACTCCGCGCCGAAGAGACTGTCGCCCCTGAGCCAGCCCGTAAGGCGGACGAAGCCGTCCCCGCGGACAAAGCCCGGGCGGTGGGTCCCAAGAAGCCGCCGGGTTGGCCCCGTGCAGCGATGGAGAATGCCAAAAAGGATGCCGCCGATCACAAGCTGTTGGCGTCTTCCGCCCAAGCGGCTTTGGATGCGATTGCCAGTGACGAGGAACTGATGACGGCGGTGGTAGCTGCTGCGGAAAAGGGTGAGCCCAAGGCTCTCCTCCGGAACCCCAAGCTGATGAAGTGCTGGGGGGAAGGCTGCATCCCGGATTGGGTCTTCGGGCGCACGGTAAAGGGAGGTGGACCGCAGGCGATCACGATCCCAGTCACCCTGACGCTGAAGCTTCGCCGCGTCACGATCACGATTCAGTTTGATATCCACGCTCCCTGAGTTTCACGAGATGAATCCGCCGGGGATCACCCCGGCGGAAGATCCGGAGACAATAGGCAAAATTGATAGAAGCGCTTGGACTGCTGCTGGGCCCACGTGGAAGAAGCCGAGGCCGTCAGCAATGGCGGGGGTTATGTGATTGATATCTGACGGTCTAAACTGGATTCAACGAACTCCTCGGCGTGTCATCGCCACCTGTTGCACTCTGAATTCCGGCGAATTGCTCCGTGCAAAGTTCCAGACGACTATTCAGGATTCTCGGTGTCGGGCTCTGCATCTTGCCGAAGACACGGCCATAGTTGTATTCGGAATCCGTCGAGAACCTCTGGGAAGTTACGCAACTTGAAAGAAAACCCCCATCAAGAACATCGAGACGAAGATTTTTATTTGAAGGTAGGGTGCCTGGGCCATGCGTGGCGGGAAAGGAAGCCCGAAATCAAATCTGCGGTTTGTCGGCATGGGATGAGACCGCATGATCGCGTGGATTTTTCCCTTGTTCAGTTGTTGGATTCATCTCCATCCGGCAGACCTGACCGGGCGGCTTCGCATTAGTGTTCCGGGCTGGACTCTGCAGACGGATCTGTAGCGTCGTCGGTGGGCGGGGCGGGGATTGGAATCTCCAAATTCTGCGATTCGACCTGGATTCCTGACTCGTCGCTTCGGGCGGTGCCGGAACGAATCCGTTTTGCCGTAGCCAAGGCTAGTTCATTGAAGTTGCCTCGATGCTCGTAAGTGACTTCCAACTTATCCCGCATGGCGGAAAGCTCGGTTGAGACATGATTGGCTTGACCCGCATCAATCGCCTCGATTGATGATTCAAGGAGATTATCGGCGGCTGAGCTATACCAAACATTCAGTTCGAATGACTCGGCCATATTCGCAGCCAGGAACATCAGACATGACCAGCCAAATGCCGCCAATCCTGAAAGCAGCCGTGTCTTTTTCGACTCTGACATTGCCGCGCAGAAAAGCAGTCCTGCCATGATTCCGAAGAAGATGAGGATGACAACAATGGGTTCCATGGAGTGCCGAAGGTATGGACCATCGATGGCGATGGGAAGCCCGAATCAAGCCTGGGTCTTTACCAACGATGAATCAGTCGGCTCAAAGCTGCTCCAACAGATCTGCCGATGTTTGGGGTCATCGAAAGAAGCGGATCTCACCCTCACTCGACCGTGACCGACTTCGCGAGGTTGCGGGGTTGGTCGATTTCGCAGCCGCGGTGGCGGGCGATGTGGTAGGCGAGGAGCTGGAGGGCGACGGCGGTGGGAATGGTCGCAACCAAGGGGTGGCAGGCGGGGACTTCGATGACATCGTCCATCGCCGCTGCGGCTTCGTGATCACCGCTGGTGATGATGCCGAGGATGCGGGCACCGCGGGCGCGGCATTCCTCGACGTTGCCAAGGGTCTTGTCCTTGCCGGGCACATCGTTGGCGAGAGCGATGACCGGGGTGCCATCGACCAACAGCGCGATGGGTCCGTGTTTCAATTCCGCAGCGTGATAACCCTCGGCATGGATGTAGGAAATCTCCTTGAGCTTGAGCGCGCCTTCAAGAGCGACGGGATAAAGATAGCCGCGGCCGATGAAGAAGGCGTGTTCGTTGTCGGCATAACTCTTGGCGATGCGTGAAATGGCATCGCTCTGCGCGACCACTTGCTCGACGAGCGTGGGGATGGCTTCGATTTCGCGGGCGAGGCGCATGCCTTCATCGCGGGAGAAACGTCGGCCGCGTCCGAGCTTGAGCGCCATCATCAGCAAGACGGCGACCTGGCAGGTGAAGGCTTTGGTCGAGGCCACGGAGATCTCCGGGCCGGCGTGGAGATAAACACCGCGGCCGGTTTCGCGGGCGATGGTGGAGCCGACGACATTGCAGAGACCCATGACAAATGCGCCCTTCTGATTGGCCTCGCGGACGGCGGCGAGTGTGTCGGCGGTTTCCCCGGACTGGGAAATGGCGACGACGAGGTCGCTGCGATTCACCAGCGGATTGCGGTAACGGAATTCGGCGGCCTGATGGACCTCGGCGTGGGTGTCGGCGAGGTCTTCGAAGGCGTATTCGCCGACAAGTCCCGCGTGCAGCGAGGTGCCGCAGCCTAACAGAATGACGCGCTGGACTTCGGCCAGATCGCGTGGCGAGGTGCCCATGCCGGAGAGCACGCTGGTGCCGAGATTGAAATCGAGACGGCCGCGGATGGCATTGCGCAGGGCATCGGGTTGCTCGTGGATTTCCTTGAGCATGAAATGTTCGAAGCCGCCTTTTTCCGCGGCCTCGGCATCGAAGCCGAGTTCCGCGACCTCGCGGGTGACCGGCACGCGGTTGAGATCGCGGATCTCGACGTGGTCGGCGGTGACGATCGCGATGTCATTGTCCTCCAGATAGATCACCTGGCGGGTGTGGGAGATGATGGCGGAGGCATCGGACGCGATGATCGATTCGCCATCGCCCACGCCGATCACGATGGGGCTGCCGCGGCGGGCGGTGATGATGCGACCGGGTTCGGTGGCAGAGATCACGGCGATGCCAAAAGTGCCCTCGACCTGATGCAGGGCATCGCAGACCGCTTGGAAGAGGTCGCCTTGATAACAATCGCCGACGAGGTGGGAGAGCACCTCGGTATCCGTTTCCGAAAGGAAAAGATGTCCCTTCGCCTCCAGGCGGGTGCGGAGCGGGCGGTAGTTTTCGATGATGCCATTGTGAACCAGCGCAATGCCACCGCTCTGGTCGGCATGGGGGTGGGCATTGGCCTCCGTGGGTGGCCCGTGGGTGGCCCAACGGGTGTGGGCGATGCCGGCGCGGCTATCGGTGAAACGTGAGGCAGGCCATTCGTTGCGGGCCCTTTCATTCAAGGCCGCGACTTTTCCCGGGGCTTTGGTGATGACGACCTTGCCGTCCTCGATCACCGCCATGCCGGCCGAGTCATAGCCACGGTATTCCAGGCGCTTGAGGCCGCTGATGAGGATGGATGGGGCCGAAGCCTTGCCGATGTAGCCGACGATGCCGCACATGATGAAGATAGGGGAAAATTTCTGTTAGATAAGCGAAGGGAGGTCGGTGCGGACGACATCGCCCGGCCGGGTGGAAGATCCCGCGCCGAGCTTGCGGCCGGGGTAGATGGAGGTGTGGATGCCGGTATGGACGCCATCGCCGACGATGGTGCCGAACTTGCGTCGGCCGGTATCGATCAACTTGCCATCGACGAGCGTGAAATGGTTTGCGCCATCGTGGCGGAGGTTCGAAGTGATGGTCCCCGCGCCGAAGTTCACCTTGGAGCCGAGGATGGAATCGCCGACGTAGGACAGGTGGCCGACATTGGTGGCGGAAAGCAGGATGGAGTTCTTGATTTCGACGGCGTTGCCGATGTGGCAGCGGTCGCCGATGGAAGTGTTGCCGCGGATGTAGCAATTCGGTCCGATCTTGCAGTTCGCGCCGATGACCACATTGCCCTCGATCACGACGCCTGGCAGCAGGCGGGTGCCCGGGCCGATTTCGACGATGCCATCGATGACGGCAAGCGCATTGACTTCGCCGAGGATCGTGGAAACCTTCAGGGCCCCGACGTAGGATTCATTGGCCCGCAGGAAGTCCCAGGCGTGGCGGATGAGGAAGGAATCTTCGCTGACGAGGGCATCGGCGCCGGGTTCCGTGCCCAGCCAGGCCAGCGGGCTGCCATCGGCGGCGGCGAGGGTGGATTTCTCCGATGTTTCTAGTAGATCGATGTCGCCCGGAGCGATCCAGGCGTGGGGGTGGATTGTCCATTTCCCGGCCACGGCGGCGTGGTGATCGCGCAAGGGCAGGTTGCCGATGGGGAAATCCGGGATGCTGCGGGTGTGGAGGACGGGCATGGTGGAAAATGGGGTGGGGGAGATTTCAGGCGGCACCCAGCTCCTGTTGGACCACGCGGATGAAACGGCCGATCCATTCCTCGACCGTGGCGGCATCGCGGTGCTCAACGAGGATGCGGATCTTGTTTTCCGTGCCGGAGTAGCGGATGAGCTGTCGGCCATCCTGACCGAAGGCGGCATCGGCTTCCGCCAAGGCTTTGTTCAGTTCCGGCAGGGTGGCGATGGGTGGTTTCGAGGCCACCGGGAGATTGATGAGTTTTTGCGGAAACTCGTTCATGCAATTGGCGAGTTCGGCGAGGCTGGCCTTGCGACGTTTCATCATGCCGAGCACCTGGAGAGCCGAGAGAATGCCGTCGCCGGTGGTGGCATGATCGGCGAAGATGAGGTGACCGGAATTTTCCCCCCCGAAGGAGTGATGGTTCTCGCGAAGAGCCTCGATGATATGTCGGTCGCCGACGGCGGTGGTCAGGACCTTGATGCCATTTTGCCGCATGGCTTCATGCAGGCCGAGGTTGCTCATCACCGTGACCGCGATGGCATTTCCGCGGAGTTTCCCCTGCTCCTTGAGGGCGAGGGCGCTGAGGGCGAGGATGCGGTCGCCGGAAACGGGAGTGCCGGTGGCATCGGTGAAAATCACCCGGTCGGCATCGCCATCGAAAGAAATCCCGAGGTCCGCCCCGTGCGCGCGGACGAGCTGGCCGGCGTGCTCCGGATGGAGGGCGCCGCAGCCGTCGTTGATATTGATGCCATCGGGCGTGCAGCCGGTCTTGATCACCTCGGCCCCGAGTTCGCGGAAAATCAGCGGTGCAATGAACCAGGCGGCGCCGTGGCCGCAATCGACGACGATCTTCAGGCCGTGGAGGGGGATGTTGTCGGCGGTGTGTTTGGCGAATTCGATGTAGCGGCCGCGGGCGTCATCGATGCGGTGGGCCTTGCCGATTTTCGCCGGAGGGACGGCGGGGGCATCGCCCTCCTCGCCGAGGATGTGGCGTTCGATCTGGGCTTCGAGGTCATCGGTGAGTTTGAAGCCGTCGGGACCGAAGATTTTCAGGCCGTTGTCCTCGAAGGGATTGTGGGAAGCGGTGAGCATGATGCCGGCGGCGCAGCCCATCGATTTCGTGAGGTGGGCGATGGCCGGGGTGGGCAGGGGGCCGGGGAGGTAAACGTCCATCCCCGAGGAAACGAGGCCGGCGGTGAGGGCGGTTTCCAGCATGTAACCGGAAATGCGGGTGTCCTTGCCGACCACCACGCGATTTCCCCGCTCGCCTTGGGCGCGCAGGACCTGGGCGACCGCCTGGCCGACACGGAGGGCGACCTCGGGGGTGATGGGAAATTCGTTGGCCCGTCCACGGATGCCATCGGTGCCGAAAAGCTTCATGGCGGCTAGTGTTCATAAATTTTTGAACGAGGCAACCCCAATTGTCTTCCTGAGAGTTTGTCTCCTGGTCGTTTTTGCTCACCGTTCATTTTATTTTGAACAAATATTTCCCCTCGTCGGACCGCGCGGGAGGGGGGAAGCTGTGGGCATGCAGCGGGTGGCGGTGATCAATGTGGTGGGGCTTTCGTCGTCCTTGCTGGGGCCTTCGATGCCCCGGCTGTCGGCCTTTGCCGAGCGGGCGGGTTTGCAGGTCATCGAGCCGGCGTTTCCGGCGCTGACCTGCACGGCGCAGTCATCGATGCTCACCGGTCTCGATGCCTCCGGGCACGGGATCGTGGCGAACGGGTGGTATGATCGGGAGTCGGCCGAAGTGCGGTTCTGGAAACAGAGCAATCGGCTGGTGAGGGGGCGAAAGATTTGGGATCTGCTCAAGGAGCGGCATGCGGGCTTCACCTGTGCGAACCTTTTCTGGTGGTACAACATGGCGACCACGGTGGATTTCGCGATGACGCCGCGTCCGCTCTATCCGGCGGACGGGCGCAAGGTTTTCGATATCCACACCCAACCGATGGGCTGGCGGGAGGAGGTCAAGGGCGCGCTCGGAGATTTTCCCTTCCCGGCTTTCTGGGGTCCGGCGGCGGGGATCGGGGCATCGAAATGGATTGCCGATGCCGCGCGGTGGACCGAGGAGAAATGCTCACCCACGCTGTCGCTCGTTTATCTCCCGCACCTCGACTACTGCCTGCAGAAGTTCGGCCCCGGGGTGCCGGAGGTGGCGGCGGAGTTGTTAGAAATCGATACGGTGGCTGGGGACCTGATCGAATTTTACGAGCGCCGGGGGATCAAAGTGATCGTGCTTTCCGAATACGGGATCGGAGCGGTGAAACGGCCCGTCCATCTGAACCGTCATTTCCGCGAACGGGGTTGGTTGCAGGTGAAAGATGAATTGGGCCGGGAGACGCTGGATGTTTTCGGTTCGCAGGTTTTTGCGGTGGCGGACCATCAGGTGGCGCATGTTTATTCCACTCAGGGGCCGACGGCGGAGCTGAGAGAGTTTCTTGAGGGAATCGAGGGCGTGGCGGAAGTGCGGGAGTCGTTGGATGGCGATCGCAGCGGGGATTTCGTTGTCGTGGCGGACGAGGACGCGTGGTTCACCTATTACTACTGGGAGGATGAGGCGAAGGCCCCGGACTTCGCGCGGACGGTGGATATCCATCGCAAGCCCGGCTATGATCCGGCGGAATTGTTCATCGACCCCGCGATCGGCTTCCCGAAGTGGGAGGTGGCGAAATTTCTCCTCAAGAAAAAGCTCGGGCTGCGGGGGCTGTTAGAAGTCATCCCGCTGGATGCGGGGTTGGTGAAGGGTTCCCATGGCAGGGACAAGGTCGATCCCGGCCTGCGGCCTGTCATCCTCGGGGCCTTGGGTGAAGTCGCAAAGGCCGAGGAGGTCTTTGGAGAAATCCTCCGGGCGGTGGAGGGGAGGGCGTGAGTCCTGGTGGCCCTGGGTGGCCCGCATTCTTTTCCTTTTGATGGCGAAGGGAATCGGCTAAGGGCTTGGGCCGATGTTGCGTCGGGATTTCATGATTGCGGCCATGCTTGCCTCGGTGCCCCTGCGTTTGGGTGCGGAGCCGGGTCGGAGTTTGCATACCGTGCCGCCGCCGAGTCCGCTGCGCTTGCCGTTGAAAACGGTATTCAAGGGCGAGGCCCGCTTTCAGGCGCTGATTGCCCAAGCGAAGAAAGAGCAGTGGCTGAGGCTGCATCTGGGGACCAGGACGGTGCGGGTGGCGCGGGCGATGATCGGGGTTCCCTATGTGAACTACACCTTGGAGGTGCACGATCGAATCGAAAATCCCGTGGTGAATCTGGACGGGATGGACTGCTGGACATTTTACGAGAACGCCTTGGGCTTCGCGCGGATGCTGCGCTACAAGCCCGGGCCGTATCGACCTGAGGATCTGCTCCACATGATCGAGTTGGAGCGCTATCGGGATGGGCGCTGCACGGGAAGTTATCTGAGCCGGATGCATCATCTGGAGGAAGTGTTTCACTGCAACCAGCGGCGCGGTTTGGCGCAGAACATCACCCCGCAACTTCCGGGGGCGCAGAGGCTGCGACGGGAGATCCGGGAAATGACCGTGGCGTGGAAAAGCTATCGCTATCTGCGCAACAATCGCGCGCTGATTCCGGAGATGGCAAAGATCGAGCAGCGGGTGTCCCAACTTCCGGTGTATCACGTTCCGAAGGCTGCCGCGCGTGCGGCGGAGAATCATCTTCGCGACGGTGATGTCTGTGCGATCACCACAAATTGGAAATATGGCTACACCTCGCATGTGGGACTGATCATCCGGGTGCGGGATCGGGCGTATTTCATGCACGCGACCTCGGATCGCGACAAGGGGCGGATGACGGTGATCGACCGACCCATCACCGACTACCTCAATGGCTCAAGCAAGCATGCGGGCATGGTGATCTGCCGTCCGCTGGATCCGCCGCCATCGAGGATGTGGTCGAACGTGCGTTGAGCGCTTGCCCGGGGATTTATTTCAATTCCTCGGCTTTCCATGGGCGGCCGCTGCGTTCCTTGGTGGCGGCGCGTTCCTTGGCGACGAAGGCATCGCTCACGGCCGGGGCCTTGTTGCCCCATTCGTTGCGAATGTAGGTGGCGATATCAGCGATGCGGGTATCGGTCATGGCGGGATTGAAGGACAGGCCGGGCATGTCGGTGGGGGGAGTGTAAAGTTCCCCGGCGACTTCGACCGGTCCGCTCATGCCATGGAGGAGGATGCGGATGAGGATTTCGGGTTTCCCGGTGACCCATTCGGACTCGGCCAGGGGCGGACCGAGATTGGGCAGGCCGGCACCATCGGCCCCGTGGCAACCGAAGCAGGCGGCCTCGCCATGGTAGAGCACCTTGCCCCGACCGTAAGCGGCAAGCTCCGCACCGCTGAGGGCGGGGCCGCTGGGTTTCGCACCAGCTTCCGCGGCGGCCTGCTCCAGCCAGCCGAGCAGTTCCTTGTCCTTCGAGTCCTTCATGGCCGCGGCGATGAAATCCTTTTCATGATGATCCAGCCCGGAAACCACGGCTTGGCGGAGGAAGGGAGCCTTCGGATGTTTATCTAACAGATCCTTGATCACCGCGAAAGCCTTGGCATCACCGGTGGCGGCGAGGACGCGGGCATGATAGGGGAGATTGGCGGGATCGACATTTGCCTGGATGAGCACGGGAGTGAGCTTGGTGAGTTCCGCCGCAGGAAGCCTGGTGGCGGCCCAGAGGGCGGAGGCTTGAAGATCGACATCGCCACCGCGGATGGCAGAGACGAGATGGGCGGCTTCGAGCATGCCCATGCCTTCAAGAGTCCAGATCGCATGGGCGCGGGCGCGGGCAGGACCGGCGGCGGTGAGTTTCACGAGGAAAGGGACGACGGCGGCGTCCTTGCGATCGACCATCAAGCGCTGCGCCATTTCCCGGTGCCAGGCGTTTTCATGCATGAGCATTTTCACCAGCGGCAGGGGCTCGAGCGTGGTCAGGTCCACGGCGGGTTCGAGCTTTCCAGAGGTCGAACGGAGGCGATAGATCCGCCCATGGCCGTATCCGGGTTGATCGAGTTTCCGCGCAAGGGTTTGCTCGCGCAGGTAGGAGGTCATGAAGGTCTTGTGCTGGATGATGCCGTGATACATGTCGAGCACCAGCAGGGAGCCATCGGGAGCATTGTAAACGTTCACCGGTCGGGCGCGTTCATCGGTGGACGCGAGGACTTCCGAATCCGGGAAGACATGGGTGCCGGTGGTTTGGCCGTCCTTTTGATCGATGCGGATGGCCTTGACGAGATTGACGCTGGGTTCGGTGACGAAGGCGGTGCCGCGCCAGGAAGCGGGGAAATTCGTGCCGCGGTAGATGGCCATGCCGGCGGCGGCGGTGGCGGAGATGAGTTTGTGGGTTTGGGGGTCGAGGGTTTGCTCGGAGTAACCGTTGCGGCGGTCCATGTAGGCGCGGTTGATGCCGGGGTTCACACGGATGGGCCACACGCGGTTCGAGCCGAGTTGGGTGAAATCGCGGTATTTCATCCGCACGCCGGGATTTCCCTGGAGGAGATTGGGCACCAGGAGATCGCCGAAGAGAAAGGTGGAGTTGTTGTTGTGATAGAGTCGGCCCCAGTCATCGCGGGCGATGCCCCATTGACCACGGAAGGCGGTGGATTCGATCTTCCAGCCATCGCCGTCGCGGCGGATCCTCTTGTCGGATTTCGCGAGATAGAGCCAATTGTCGAGATTGCGGAGGAGCCCGTTGGGCTTGTGTTCCACGTTGCCACCGGCCGCGAACTTGGCATCGATCACTTTCGTCTCCCCACGGGGTTTGACTCCCTCGCGCGGTGTCCAGCAGAGGCGGTGTTCATCGAGGAAAAGGATGCCATCCTCGAAGACCGCAATGGCGCGGGGCAGGAGGATTTTTTCGTGGAAAATCGTGCGGCGATCGAGCGTGCCGTCGCGATTGCTGTCTTCCAAGACCACAATGCTGCCGCGCGGCACGGACTCGAGTTTGCCATCGATGTCCGGCATGTAGCCATTCATCTCGCAGACCCACAGGCGTCCGCTGGAATCGAAGTCGAGGCAGACGGGTTTCTCGACGATGGGTTCGGCAGCGACGGTTTCGAGCTTGAAGCCATTGGCGGCGGCATAGCTGCGCAGGGCTTGAGGGGCTTCGAGGACCGGGGCGGGCGGGATTTCCTCGGCGGGAACCACCGGCGACATGTTGTCGTGACCCTGGCGGTTTCCCTGCTGGGCGGAAAGTGGCAGGGCAAGAAGAAGGAGAGAGACGGCGATGCGCATGCGGCTCATACGTGACGGCCGCAGGGATTATCGCAGAAATCCGGAAAGTTGTAGGACAAATTTCCCGGATTCACGGGAGTGCTCCCGGGCCTCGGTTTCGGACCGGGAGCGGACTCGGGCAGGTCAGCGGAACTCGATGACTTCTTCGAAATCAAAGCGTGCCTTGGGTCGGGCAGCGGTGTGGTCGGAGTCCGATCGGAAACCGACCGCACAGGCGACGCAGGTCGCGTAGCCGCTGTCGCCCAAGCCGAGGATGACATCGTAGGCGGTGGGATCGATCCCTTCGAGCGGGCAGGTATCGATGCCAAGGGCGGCGGCTGCTCCCATGAACTGGCCGAGGGCGATGTAGCACTGACGGACGTTCCAGGAGTGGCGTTCTTCATCGGAGAGGCGGCCGATGAATCCCTCCATCATGCCGCGCATGGGAGCAAGGGCTTCGAGGGACTGGCCTTGCGTCGTGGCGAGGCAATCGAGCCAGCGATCGATATCGGCATCGTCAAGGTTGGTGCGCGCGGTGAAGACGACGAGTTCGGAGGCATCGGTCAACTGCGGTTGGTTCCACGAGGCCCCGCGCAGTTTCGCGCGGAGTTCCGGGTCACGCACGACAATGAATTTCCACGGTTGGAGGCCGAAGGAGGAAGGGGTCAGCACAAGGCCTTCGAGCAGGGCTTGGAAGGCATCGGGATCGACCGACTTGTCGGGGTCGAAATGTTTCGTGGCGTAGCGTTTCCGGAGGGCGGCGATGAGTTCTTGCGGCGACATGCCTGCACCCTGCGCAGGAATCACTGGGCGTCAAGATTCAGCGGCAGGGTGGCCCCGGGGAAATCCTTCAGGGTGAAGGCGAGGAAAAGGCCGTATTCGTTTTCGATCCGGTTGTCCCGTGCGGTCAGACCGAGCGAGGCGACCCAGTGGTTGAAGTCACGATGGACGGTGTATTGTTGGAATTCGAGCGTGCCGTCATCGAGTTCCCAAACATGCGTGGCCCCAACACCCCAGCGGTCGTTGAGGCGGCCGTAGGTGCGGACGTTGATGCGGTTGGAATCCGTGATGACCGGGTGGTTGTTGAGGAATTGGTTGGCAATGGTGATCTCCAGGTTCTCATTCGGCATGAAGCGGACGGCGGCGGCGACTTCCGAGAATCCCGAACCGTCATCGATGATGGGAAACTGAGTTTCCAACAGCAGGTCCAGCCAGGGCAGGGGACGCCAGGTGAAGTCGTTGTAGAGGTTTGAAACGCTGCGGTTGAGGCCATCCGGGTCTTCCATGTAGGCATCGAGATAGGTGTCCATGCGCATCCATTGATAGCTTTGGCCATCGCGTTTGGTGATGAGTTCATTGCGCATGCCGAAGCGGAAGATCGACCAATCGCGGAGGGAGTCGATCGCGGTGAAACGCGTGGGGCTGAGGCTGCGCGGGCGGATGGTGAAGGTATCGCGGTCGATCGCCGGGAAGAGCGAGTCGAGGTCGTCGGTGGTCAGGTAGGAGAAGCGGGCGTAGGGCTGGAAGACGTGAATCAGACCATCGAGCCCCCAGAAACGGTTCTGGTGATCGGCGAAGTCCCGGGCGAATTTCACGGACGCTTCGGCCCCGGCGAAAAGGTGGGTGCGGCTTAGGGCATCGGCCGGACCGCTGACGCCATTGTATTGGGTGAAACCGAAGCCGACCTCCGGGGTGAAATTCAGCCACCCGCCAAGTTTCATCGGCGCGGAGAACTGGTGGAGCGTGTGGAAACGGTTGTATCCGGGATCGAGCAACTGGGTGGTGAGTGCCGGGAGAAGCGGGCTGCCTGGAGGGAGGGCGCGGATACGCTGGACGAGGAGTCGCTCGTAAGTGGGAAGCTGGTTGAGGAGATTCGGCAGCAGCGGACTGCCGGGCGGGAGGGCAATGGCGGCCTGGGCCGTGCCTTGGGTGAAGCTGCCGATTTCCTCGTCGGCGATGGTGAAGGAGGTGCTGCCTTCGTGGAAAATCGGCGTGCCGAAAATCGAGCGGCGCGATTGGTCATAGGCGATTTCCGGGAGCCGGGTGTCGGAGCGGTAGAAATCGTTCGGGCTGAGGCGGGCGATGATGCTGAAAAGCGAGTGATCGTCGCGGCGGATGAGGCCGATGGTATTGTCCGGAGCGGGATCGGTGCGGAAGAGGCGGGGGTCGAAGTCTTCCAGGTAGAAATTGTCGCTGAGGAAATTCAGATTGTAGTCCGCGCGCCATTTGTCCCCACCTTCAAGCGAAAGGGGGATGCGGTATTGGAGTGCGGCGCGCCAGCGGTCTTCATTGACGATACCGCGGGGCAAGCCGGTCCGGGAAATGGTCGGATCAAGGTCGTTGGCGTAGTAGAGCGAGAGGCCGGTCAGGGCTTCGTTTTCCTTTTGCCGACGGTCGATGAGATCGACGCCGACGCCGACGCCGCGTCTGCCCCGGAGGTCGAGATTCCAGCGGGAGAGCAGCCATGGGCTGTCGCCCTCGCCGAGCATGATGCCGTAGCTGTTCAGCAGGTAGGGGCCCCAGTTGCTGCGGGCACCGGGGATGATGTGGTAGCCAAGCTGGGCATCGAGCGGTTGCGAGAAATAAGGCAGCCAGAAGATGGGAGTATCCCCGGCGTAAAGCTTCAGATTGCGGAAGGTCACGCGGTCTTCCGGATAGACCGTGGTTTCCGAGGCGCGGATCCAGAAATCCGGGTCTTCGACATCGTGGGTGGTGATGCCGGCATCGCGACCGACGAAGACCCGCTTGCCGTTTCTTTCTTCCATCACGAAGCCATCGGCCTCTAACAGCAGGGGATCGACCCCGGTGCGCAGGCCGGTGGTGTCGAGAAGGCCGGTATCGATGAAGTAAACGATCCGCTGGCCGCGCTGGAGGGTTTGGTTCTGATAGATGGAGATATCACCGATGAGGGTCACCGTGCGGGTGGTGTCATCGAGCACGGCCTGATTGGCGAAGATTTCGACGCCGGTTTCCGTGCGGAGTTTCACCGGGCCATCGAGATACATTTTCTTTTCGATACCTTCGTATCGTCCGCCGCGGGCGGCGAGGGTCATGCCGGTATCAGCGGTGGCATTCACGGACCCTCGGAAAGTGAGGGTTTCGGTGGCTTTGACGTAGTCGGCCCCGTCGGCGAGATCGAGGCTCACGGAGCTGGGTTGCGCCGGAGCGACATCGGCCGCGGCAGCGAGATCGGCATCCGTGGGGAGGGGGACGGGGGTGACCGGGGCGATGGGGGCGGGCTCGGGGCTTTCCGCGGCTGGAGCGGCAGGCTCCTGGCCTTGGGCGGCGAGTGGCAGAAGGGAAAGGAAGAGAACGGAGAGCAGCCTCATCGGCACGGATCTGACTTGGGCCGGGGCGGCAAGTAAAGGTGGAAAGCGATTGCGCGGGCGGGGAAAGGGCGGATGGTCGTTGCAAGATGGTTGAGAATCAGCAGCAGAGGGTGCTAGGAATCGTGGGTGCCACGGGATTTATCGGTTCCTGCCTGTCCTCGCGGGCGAAGGAGGCGGGGTGGAAGGTGGTGGGCTTCAGTCGCTCGAAGCAAGCGGCGGTGGGCGCGGTCGCCGAATGGCGGACTTGGGGGGAGAGTGTGGATCTGGGAGGGCTCGATGCCCTGGTGAACCTCGCGGGCGAACCGGTGGACCAGCGATGGACGGCGGAGGCAAAAAGGAAGTTTCATCAGAGCCGGGTGGGGGTGACGCAGCTTTTGGCTCGCGAAATGGCGCGTGAGGGGGCTCCCCGGGTGTGGATCAATGGGAGCGCGGTGGGGATTTATGGAGATCGCGGGGATGAGATCCTCACCGAAGAAGCCCAGGCTGGGGAAGGCTATCTGGCGGAGCTTTGTCGGGAGTGGGAAGCGGCCGCAGTGGCTGCCGGGGTGCGGGTTCTTTGCTGGCGGACGGGGATCGTGCTCGGCAAGGGTGGGGCGGCCTGGGGAAAAATGCGGACGGTCTTCCAATGGGGAGCGGGCGGACGATTTGGGGACGGACGTCAGTGGATGCCGTGGATCCACGTCGATGACCTCGCGTGTGGGATGCTGCATGCCCTGGACTCGGGAATTTCCGGGCCGGTGAACGGCAGCGCGCCGAAAGTGGAGCGGAATGCGGATTTCACGCGGAAGCTGGCAGCGGCGCTGCGTCGCCCGGCGATCCTGCCGGCGCCGGCATGGGGGCTGCGCCTGGCCTTGGGCGAATTCGCCGGGGCCTTGCTGGCCAGCCAGCGGGCGGTGCCGGAGAAGCTTGTGGCCGATGGATATGAATTCCGTTTTCCGACCCTCGAATCCGCCCTTGGCGAGCTTTTGGGCTGATGCGGGTGAAACCTTGCCGGGTTGTTAGAACCCGAGTGCCGTACCGACCTGATAGACGATGAGGGAGGCGAGGAATGCCGTGAAGGACATCACGGCAAACTGCCCGGCGGCCCATTTCCATGAGCCGGCTTCCCGTGCGACCACGGCGCTGGTGGGCAGGCACTGGAGGGCGTAGATGTAAAAAAGCAGGATGGAGAGCACGGCCAGCGGGCGGAACATCGGGGTGCCGTCTTCCCAGGTTTCACTGGCGAGTTGATTGCGGAGACGTTCGCGGCTGCCGACCTCGTCGTCGGCGTCTTCCTCGATGTGGAAAAGCTGGAACATCGAGCTGTTGAACACCTCGCGAGCAGCGAAGGAGGTAAGCACTGCGGTGCCGGTACGACCATCGAAGCCGAGCGGGCGGACGACGGGTTCGATCGCGGCGCTGATGCGGCCGATGGCGGAATGGGCGAGCTGCTCGGCGGGGTCTTCGCTGGCGGATTTCGGATAGGTGCTCAAGGCCCAGAGAATGATGGAGATGGCAAGGATGATGGTGCCTGCCTTGCGCACAAAGGCCCAACCACGATCGAAGAGATGGCGGAAGATGTAGGACCACTGCGGAGTGCGATAGGGCGGGAGTTCGAGGAAGAAATGGCTGGGTGCCTCATCCGGGCCGAGCTTGCCGCGGAGAATGCGTGCGACGATGAAAGCGCTGAGCGTGCCGATGGCATAAACCCCCACCAAGGTGGCCGCCATTTTCCAGGTGCCTTCCCCCGAAGCCATGAGCATGGGGATGAGCAGCATGTAAACCGGAAGCCGCGCAGTGCAGCTCATCCAGGGGGCGACAAAGATTGTCACGAGTCGTTCCTTGGGGGAATCGATGGTCCGGGTGGCCATGATTCCCGGAATGGCGCAGGCGTAGGAACTCAGCAGCGGAAGGAATGCCTTGCCGCTCAAACCCACGCGGGACATCGCGCCATCCATGAGAAAGGCGGCGCGGGCGAGGTAGCCACTGCTTTCCAACAGACCGATGAAGAAGAACAGCAACAGAATCTGCGGCAGGAAGATGACCACCGAGCCGACTCCGCCGATGATGCCATCGATGATCAAGTCCCGCAGATCCCCTTCCGGCATGGACGCTTCGATCGCTGAGGAAATCCCCCCTTGTGCGGCCTCGATCCACCCCATGGGAACTTCCGCGAGGGAGAAGATCGACCAGAAGACGAGGAACATGATCCCCACAAAGGAAACCCAGCCGAAGACAGGGTGGAGCAGGACGGCATCGATGCGGTCGGTGCGATTCAGGGTCGCCTCATCCGGTCGGCGGACGACGCTGTTAGAGATTTCCATGGCGAACGCCTGCCGGGATTCGAGCGAGCCGCTTTGCCAGGGGAAATCGGTGCTTGGCGGAGGCAGGGGGCGGGCGAGAACTTGCTTGAAGGGGATGATTCCACGGCCGCTGCGTGCCTGCATGGGCAGGACCGGCACCTTCAGTTCTTCGGCAAGTTTCACGGGATCGAGCCGCAGGCCGGATTGCTCGGCGGCATCGATCATGTTCAGGACCACGACCACTGGCAGGCCGCGCTCGATGACTTCGAGGGCAAGGGGGAGTTGGCGTTCGATGGCGGTGGCATCGATCACGCAGACGGCGAGATCGGGAGCATCGATGCCCGGCATTTCTCCGGTGAGAGCGCGACGGGTGACTTCCTGATCGGGCGAACTACCATGAAGATCGTAGCAGCCGGGGAGGTCGATGACCGTCACCTTGCGGCCGTGCGGGGTGCGGGTGTGGCCGGTTTTGAGGTCCACGGTGACGCCGGCGACATTGCCGACCTGGGCATTGCGGCCGGTGAGGGCATTGAAGAGCGTGGTTTTCCCGACATTCGGGTGGCCCACGAGCATCACCGTTTCGATCCCTTTTTCCATGCGTCCGCGGGGATCAGATTGGAGCGACCATCACGTGATCGGCAAGCGATCGGCTGAGGGCCATGCGGGTGCCGCAGACGGAGCAGATCAGATTCCGTCCGTTGGCGAGCTTGCGGACCTGCATGGTCTCGCAAAAGCCGAGACGTCGTAGCTGGTCACAGGCCGGACCGGAGAGGAAACGGATGCGGAAATCGCAGCCCACGCTGGCTTGGGAAAGGCTCAGCAAGCTGTCCGTTTCAAGGTCCTCGGCAAGCGCGTGCGACATCGCCAGAAGAGTCCCGTAATTGAGACACGGTTGCAATTGGAAATTTTCACTCGGGGAGGGAAATCGCTGGGACTCGTAAGAAAGGGAGGTCTCTTCGTGTTTTCCGTGTTGAAATTCGCAAATAGGCATTGGTTTTCGGTCGATGGATGACTTAGATCTTCCGAAGTCACCATTTTCCGCAACCATGAACGCCTGCCTTGCCAGCCCCGAAGCCGTGAAGTTTGTCCCTGTCCTCGACCCGGGTTTTGTGCCGGCGGTGCTGTGGAATCGGTCCTACCGAAAAGATGCCGAGGCCACGCCGGGCGTGAGGCATCTCGATTTGGCGATGGTTCGCAAGGATGGCACGGCATTCCGCTGGTCATCGCCGGTTCTGCCGGATCATCCCGATCACGCGGCGCGGACGATGAGATACATCGAGCGGGTGGTGAAATTCCTCCTTTGGCAAAAAGGTGGCAGCCGCATTCTCATCGCCGGGGCACCGGAGGTGGCGGCAGGACTGGCAAAGATCTATTCGGCCGATGGCGAGCGGGCCTTCGATTGGGATTTCATCGGCCGCAAGATCTTCGGCGAAGCGATCGAGGTGAAGGCCGTGGATGCGGCGGAACTTCCGGAGGCCAATGACGAAGCCATGCCGCTGGGCAGGCATCTGGACGGCTGCCGGATCGGTTTCGATCTCGGCGGCTCCGACCGCAAGTGTGCGGCGGTGATCGATGGCGAAGTGGTCTTTTCCGAGGAGGTGGTGTGGGATCCCTATTTCCAGAGCGATCCGCAGTATCACATCGAAGGCATTCACGATTCCCTCAAGCGTGCGGCGGCCCATTTGCCGAGGGTGGATGCGATCGGCGGCAGTTCCGCAGGAGTTTATGTGAACAACGAAGTCCGCGCGGCCTCGCTTTTCCGCGGGGTGAGCGAGGAGGATTTCGAAAAACACATCCGCGGAGTCTTCTTCACGCTCAAGGAGCGCTGGGGCGGAGTGCCGTTTGAGGTCGTGAACGATGGCGAGGTCACGGCGCTCGCCGGTTCCATGGCTCTCGGGGAGAACTCCGTGCTGGGAGTGGCGATGGGAACGAGCGAGGCGGCCGGCTATGTCGATCAAGGTGGCCACATCCGGCCGTGGTTGAACGAACTGGCCTTCGCCCCGGTGGACTACCGGGAAATGGGACCGCGTGACGAATGGAGCGGCGATGAAGGCTGCGGCGCGCAGTATTTCTCCCAACAAGCGGTGGCGCGGCTTGCTCCGGCGGCGGGCTTTGATTTCGGCAGCATGCCCTTTCCGGAGCAGTTGGTGAAAGTGCAGGAAGCCATGAAAACGGGAGATGAGAGGGCGCGAAAAATCTATCAGACCATCGGCACCTGTTTCGGCTACGCCATCGCCCACTACGCCGAGTTCTACGAGGTTTCCAGTTTGTTGATTCTGGGTCGAGTGACCTCGGGCGAGGGGGGATCGGTGATCATCGAAGAGGCCGAGAAGGTCCTTGCGGGTGAGTTTCCCGAACTGTCGATCCGGCTGGTGGTGCCCGACGAGAAAACCAAACGCCACGGTCAGGCGGTGGCCGCAGCGAGTCTGGCGGCGGTCTGAGGGCCCGGGGAAAAGAAAATCCGCGGACGAGAAGCTCGTCCGCGGATGGGCATTGGATGATCTAACAAATCTTTGGAAGCGCCGATCAGTTCTCTTTTTTCAATCGGGTAGGGAGGAGGGTGAGAGTCAGATTCCCGGTTGTGATCTCTGCCGATTTCCCCAAATCGACGACGGTTTTCGGCTTGGCCAAAACCTTGCTGTCCTTCTTGGTTCGATCGGTGATGACGGTCTCGATTTGAACGCTTCCATTCTTGAGGATCCTGGGTGTCAGTGCGTACTCGAGAACACCGAAGCGGATGATCGCTTCCTTGCCGTCTTCAACCACGACCCCGGGGGCAGCGAGGATGAGAGGTTCGCCGTCGACTTCTTTGCCAGAGATCGTCGTTTCAATCCGGATGAGCGGGGCCGCGGAGGACAGCGAGAAAGTCGCCAGAACTGCGAGGAGAATGGAGATCGGCTTCATGGAGGGATTCAGACCTGCTCGATGACTTTTTCCGTGGCGGCATCGACGACCATGAAGCGCTCGCGATGGAGTGCCGGGTCCGAGCGGAAGATGAGTCGGCCCGAATGCTGGCGCTCGAGGTCCATGAGAATCTTGCTGTCCGCGGTCTTGAAGCGGTTGAGGACATCGGGATTGACGACGACCATGAGGTCTCCGCCTTGTTCGCGACGGTTGTTGATGACGGAAACGAGCTTGCGCTGGATTTCCACGCTCATGGTCATGGTGGTCTTCACCCGTCCGCGACCCTGGCAATAGGGGCAGGGCTCGAACATGGTGTCGCGCAGCGATTCGTTGAGGCGCTGGCGGGTCATTTCCATGAGGCCGATGGCGGAAATCTGCAGGACCTGGGTCTTGGCCTTGTCCTTGCGGAGGCGGTCCTTCATCGCCTTGTAAACCGCCTGCTGGTCCTTGCGGTGACGCATGTCGATGAAGTCGACCACGACTAGACCGCCGATGTTGCGCAGTCGGAGTTGGCGGGCGACTTCTTCGGCGGCTTCGATGTTCGTTTGGACGATCATCTTTTCGACATCCTTCGCGCCGCGGTTGCGGCCGGTGTTGACGTCGATGGAAATAAGCGCCTCGGTTTCATCGATCACGATGTATCCGCCGCATTTCAGCCAGACCTGACGGGAGAAGGCCTCATCGATTTGCTTCTGGAGGTTGAGGGCCTCGAAGATCGGTTGGGGTGTGGCGAGGTGGTGGATGCGGCGGCGGGCACGGCGGGAAATCCGGCCGGCGACTTCGCGGATGAACTCGGTGGTTTCGGCATCGTCGCAGATGACCTGATCGACCTCATCGGTGAGGAAGTCGCGGGCGGTGCGCTCGATGAGGCCGGGCTCCTGGAACACACAGACCGGCGCGGGGGAAGTGTCGCGGCGGCCTTCGACTTCGCGCCATTGTTCGAGGAGCATGGCGAGATCGCGCACGAAGTGGCGGGCGCGGGTGCCTTGGGCCACGGTGCGCATGATGATGCCCATGCCGTCCGGCACGGAGAGGCGCTGCATGATCTTGCGCAGGCGGGCGCGTTCCTTGGGATCATCGATCTTCCGCGAAATGCCGAACTGCTCGGTGTAAGGCATGAGGACGAGGTAACGTCCGGCGAGGGAAATGTTCGTGGTGACGCGGGGTCCCTTGGTGCCGATGGGGCCCTTGGACACCTGGATCATGATTTCCGAGCCGACCGGATAGATGCTGGGGATGTCCTTCGAAGTGACCTTCTTCTGTTGTTTTTTCGGCCGGTCGCCGCGTTGGATTTCCTCCAGCCCGGAATCGAGGGCGGCAGGGATGGCATCCCAGAAGTGGAGGAAGGCGTTTTTCTCCAGACCGATATCGACAAACATCGCCTTGAGGCCGGGCTCGATGTTGCGGACGCGGCCTTTGAAGATTCCGCCGACGATGTTTTGATCGCCTTCGCGTTCGACCGTGTATTCCTCGAGGACTCCGTCGTCGAGCAGGGCGACGCGACGTTCGAGTTTCTCGACGTTGACAATGATGGTGTGTCCTTCCTTCGGATTCGGGCGGCCGATACCGAGGAAGCGTTTGATGCGCTGGATCATGGGAATGAGTGGCAAGATCAAGGTTTCAGGGGTTGGTTCCGGGTCCGGTGTCAGGCACGACCGAGCCTTCTTCATCGACTTCGGGTGTGATCGCGGGTTCCGGTGTGACGGGGTTCTCTGTTGGGAGAGTGACGGCGGGGCGGACTTCGACGAGGTCGAGCGCCTCGTCTCCGGTTTCGCCCATTTCGGTGGCATCGATGGCGGCCAGGACATCGTCCGGAAGCTCGATGGCTTCCACGGGGTCCTTGTTTCCTTCGACCGGATCGAGTCTGGAAAGGGGCAGGCGCATGCCTTCGTCGCGGGCGAGGATGCCACGCAGGACGAGGTGGACGAGGGGCGCGCCGACTCCGCCACCGGCCTTGCCGTCTTCGACGAGGATGGCAATGGCGTATTTCGGGTCATCGAAGGGCGCGAAGGCGACGGTCCAGGCGTTGTGAAGGTTGCGGATTTTATCGACCTGGGCGGTGCCGGTTTTTGCGGCGACATCGACACCGGGAATTTTCGCGCGTCCGGCGGTGCCGCCGGGGACGTTGACCGCCATCCACATGCCCTTGCGGATGCGTTCGAGTTGTTCGGGTTTCACCCCGTAGTCGCGGATGAGGTCGAACTTGAGCTTCGGCTCCTGCCGCAGGACCTGGCCATCCGGCAGGGAGGTGGCTTCTAACAGGCGTGGGGTGTAGTAGCGGCCGCCATTGGCAATGCAGGTGACCATCGCGCAGAGTTGCAACGGAGAGGCGAGGGTTTGGAACTGGCCGATGGAAACCTGGGCGATGTCCCCGGGGTTCAGTCGTGCTCCGCGGTTGGCGGCGCGCCAGGCGCGGGAGCCCGGGAGGTTTCCACCGGATTCGCCGGGGAGTTCGATGCCGGTCCGCGAGCCGAAGCCGAAGAGCGCGAGGCTTTCCACGAGTTTTTCCTCACCGAGGGCATTTCCGAGGCGGTAGAAATAGGGATTGCAGGATTTCTGGATCGCTTGGGAAAGAGCGAGGGTGCCATGGCCGGAATGGTTCCAACACTTCGGCTTGTAGGTGCCGTAGGAAACAAAGCCGGCGCAGTGGTAGGCACGATCGCCCATGCCATGCATCACGCCTGCCAGGGCGGTGCCGAGCTTGAAGGTTGAACCGGGGACGAAGCCGGAGATGCATCGGTCTGTGAACGGCGCACAGGGATTGGCGAGGTAGGCTTGGTAAATTTTCTCGTTGATACTGGGGATGAAGTTGTTCGGATCGTAATCGGGAACCGATGCCATGGCGACGATGCCGCCGGTGCGCACATCCATCACGACACCCGCAGCCCGGCCGGTGCGGCGCAGGACGTTGGTGAGGAGGTATTGCACGCGGGCATCGATGGTGAGCCGCACATCCGCGCCGACGGCGGGCGGGCGGTAGTCGATCATACCGGTGATCTTGCCCTTTTCGTTTTTCACGAGGGTCTTGTTTCCCTCGGGTCCGCGGAGGATGTCATCGAAAGAGGCCTCCACGCCGGCGATGCCTTGTTCATCGCCGATGTAGTGGTCGAAGCGGCGCTTCTGATCCTCGGGGATATCGCCGGTTTTCCAAGGTCGGGTGTAGCCGAGAATGTGACTGGCCACGGCCCCGTAGGGATACTCGCGGAGAGGGCGGACATTGAGGTAAACTCCGGGGATTTCGATGCTGCGTTCGGCGAGGCGGGCGAACTGGTCATCATCGATCTCCGTGGTGTAGGAAAACGGCACCAGCCCGCGGTGGGTGATGAAATGGGTGCGGAGTTTTGTGGCGCTGTAGTTGCGGGCGACGCCGAGTTTGGTGAGTTCCGGAATGATCCAGGAGTTCACGATCTGAACGATGTCGGTTTCCTCGCCGACGCGGGGCATGCCCTGCTCGCGGGTGAGGACGTCGCGTGTCGGGTCCTTTTCGTTCTGGGCACGGTACGAGCGGTGGATTTCCTCAAGATCGAAATAGACCTCGTAGGTGCGTCGGTTGCGGGCGAGTTCCACGCCATTGCGATCGAGGATGCGGCCGCGGATGCCGGGTTCGCGAACGGTGACTTCCCGATCGCCGGGGACCAGGGATTGGTAATAGGCGCGACGTTCGATTTGAAACTCGTAGAGCCGGTGGACAAGCGCAGAAAACCCGACCAGCACGAGGAAGGTCAGGAGAAAGATGCGAAGTCCTTGGCCGAAGAAGCTCATGGGCGGAGGGCACTCACCACGCAGGGCGGCGTTTGCGTGGGGGTTCGTCGCGAATGGTGAACTCGAAACGGTGGGCGAGGGCGAAGAGGATCCAGAAAACGATGGGTGAGAAGACCGTTGTCAAAGCCGAGCTGAGGGCGATCTTCATGAGAGTGTGGCGACCGAAGCTGAAGTCACCGCGGACGAAATTGATGAGGAGGAACTCGATGAGGAGGTAAATGAAGAGCGAGATGCCGGCGAGAAGGGGTAGAGGACGATCGAGTAACCGAAAGGCAGTTGTTCGACCGGGCTGGAATAAATCAGCGCGTCACCGCCATGGGGGCCGACCGCGTTCTCCAAATCCGTGATGAAGCCGCAACAGAAGGCGAGCAGCAGCATGACCGGTGCAGGTACGGTGACTGCCGTACAAAGAAAGACGAGGGCAACCGGCAGCACGCGCGCGCTGGCCAGTGGGGTGATGGCAGGAAGGAACTGCTGGAGGATGATGGCGAGCAGCACCAGAAGAAGGATGGAACCGAAATAGCGGAACATGGAGGCTTCTATTTCGGCAGGTTGAAAACGAAGACCGTCGACAGGTTTTGGAAGTCAACGGAAGGGCGGACGACGGCCTCAGAGCTCAAGGGCCCGGGCTCGACATTGACGATTTCGCCAAGGAGGATGTCGGCAGGGAAAACCCCTCCCGCACCGGTCGAAAAGACACGCATCCCTTCGCTCAGGCGGGCATTGGCAGTGAGAAAACGGAGGCGCAGCATGGGCGCGCTGCCGAACTGCTCGCGCTGGCCCTGAAGAATCCCGGTTTCCGGGCTGCCTTCGACCTTGGCGTGCACCTGGCAGGCCTCATCGGTGAGCAGGAGGACAGTGGAGTGGTGATTGCCGATGCCATCGAGCCGACCGACAAGTCCGCGGTCGGTGATGACGATTCCCGAGGTGGCGATGCCGGTCATTTGCCCGCGATCGATCTCCATGGTCTGCCACCACGACGTGGGTTGGCGGCGGGTGACCTGGGCGGCGACCACTTCAAACTTCGTGCGTTCCTTGAAATCGAGAGCCCGTCGCAGGCTGTCATTTTCCGCCTCGACCTTGTGGTACTGGGCTTCGATGAGTTTCAGCCTGCCGAAATCCTCACGCATGGCATCGACCTCGGCCTGGAGTTTGCGGGACTGTTCCACCTCATCGAGAAAGGCCCGGGCGTGGAGTTCGAGGTTCGAGCCGGTGGTGAGGAAAGGGGAAATGGTTCGGTAGTACGTGGCCTGCATGGTGCGGACCGAGCGTGGACTACGAGTCATCGCCCAGGTGATCCCGGCGAGGAAAAGGAGGAGTGCCAGCAGGTTGAGCGGCCTCATGCCCGTGTCTGGGTGGGGCTCAGTTGGACGGGTGGCTGACCCGCTTCAGGACATCAAGTTCCTGAAGCATTTTCCCGGTGCCTTCGGCGACGGCGCTGAGGGGATCCTCGGCGATGTGAACCGGCAGGCCTGTTTCCTCGCGGAGCAGCTTGTCGAGGCCGCGCAGCAGGGCGCCGCCTCCAGCGAGGACGATACCGCGATCGACAAGGTCGGCGGCGAGTTCCGGGGGACAGCGTTCGAGAGTGGTGCGGACCGCGTCCACGATGGTGCCGAGGGGGTCGGCCATGGCTTCCCGGATTTCCTGGGAGGTGATGGTGATCGTTTTCGGTAGCCCGGCGACGAGGTCGCGCCCTTTCACATCCATGGTGAGTTCCTTGGAAAGCGGGGCGGCGGAGCCGAGGCGGATCTTGATGTCCTCGGCCGTGCGCTCGCCGATCATCAGGTTGTAGTTCCGCTTCATGTAGGAGACGATGGCCTCGTCCAGCTCATCACCGGCGGTGCGGACGGAGCGGGCATAAACGATGCCGCCGAGGGAAATGAGGGCCACTTCGGTGGTGCCACCGCCGATATCGACGATCATGTTTCCCGAGGCGTCCATGACGGGCAGGCCGACTCCGATGGCGGCGGCCATGGGTTCCTCGACGATGTGGACCCACTTCGCCCCGGCCTGTTCGGCGGATTCGGAGACGGCGCGGCGCTCGACTTCGGTGATGCCGGAGGGCACGGCGATGACGACCCGGGTATTCGTCCGGCGGCGGGGGCTGGCCTTGCGGATGAAGTGCCGGAGCATGGCCTCGGTGACCTGGAAATCGGCGATCACACCGTCCTTGAGGGGGCGGATGGCGACGATGTTCCCGGGGGTCCGGCCGAGCATGCGCTTGGCATCATCCCCCACGGCGAGAACTTCGTTCGTGCCGGCTTTGACGGCGACGACGGAGGGTTCACGGAGGACGATTCCTTGGTCCTTGACGTTGACGAGGGTATTGGCGGTGCCGAGATCGATGCCGATGTCGTTGGAGAAGAAGTTTCCGAAAAGTCGAGACAACATGTTGGTGTTGAAAGAGAAAGGTGGATAAATTGGGGAAAGCGATCGCGCTGCGGGCCGGTCATCGGGAATGGCGGCACGGAGCAAAAAGCCCTCCTCCGGGCGTTTCCGGGGGAGGGCGTGAAATATGACGATTCCGTGGCTTGCTGGTCAAGCGGGATTCCATGGCTTGTGCCATGAATTCCAAGGGGTTTGGTAAGGCGGGCCGATCAGCGGAGGCGGTAGTAGGCGTCCGGGTTGTAGATGAAGTAGACGTCTTTCGGGTTGGTCCGCGGCAGATACATGAAGGGCCGGCCTTCCTCATCGATGGACTCCGTGAGGTCCGGGACAGGGGCTCCGCCCTCCGGCATCACCACCCGGACTTCCGGTCGCTCGGTCATGTCGGGATTCACGCGGAAGGAGCTTTCCTCGATGCCGGAAACGACATGATTGACCCACTTCAGCTTCTGCGCCTCTTCGCCGAACTCGGTCCAATCGCCGCTGCTGGCATGCTCATACATGCGTTTGATGAGTTCGTCGGTCGTGATGCCCATCTTCTGGGCGATCGGCGTGCCGAATCGGGCCCACCAACGGTTGCCTTCCTCGACGAGTTCCCGCTGCTGGGTCAGGTTCAAGCGACCCATGCCGCCGAAACTGATCTGGTGATGGAGGATCAACGAGTTGGGATAGGCATAGGACTCCTTGGCAAGGGTGGCGATCGTCGCGGCCATGGAGGCGGCAAAGGATTTCACCACGACGTACACCGGTGCGTCGCTGGCCTCCATCGACTTCAAAATGCGGTATCCCGCCATCACAGAGCCGCCGGGGGAGTCATCGATGACGATGAAGATGGGGAACTTGCGGTCCTTGTTGTTGTAGTAATCGATGCGGTCGGTGATGAAATCCGCCGTCTCCATGGTGATCGGGCCGTTCAGGGGGATGCGGCGGTCGGAAATCACCAGCGTCCCGTCCTCACGGAGCGGGTTTTCGAGGTAAACGGGCTCGGAGTCGGCATAGTTCGCACGCTTTTCCCGGGTCTCCCGGGTTTGGATTTCCCCCTGAAGCCGGGTGATTTCAATCGCCGAAGCGGTTTGCACGGCCTTCAAGCGGTGCGTGAGGGTGGCAGCCTCGGCCTTGGCGATTTCGCCTTCGCGGGTGATCCGGTCGCGCTCGGCGGCGATCTTCGCCATTTCTTCCTCACTTTCCGCCTGCCGCTTGGCATTGCTCATCGCGATGCGCTCGGCGATGAGTTCTTTCTCGACCTTGAGGCGGGCGATTTCAGCCCGCATCTCGGCGGTCTCGCGCTTCACTCGCTCATCGATGAGAGCGTTTTCCAAAGCGAGTCGGGCTTGCTCTTCCTTGAGCTTGGCCTCTTCGGGATTTTCCTTGGGGGTCTCTGCCGCAGCTTTGGCGGGATCGGCGGGAGCTGCCTCCTGGGCAAGGAGGGGAAGACAGAGGGCGAGACCGAGAATGGCGGATCGGGTGATGGAGGACTTCATGGAATCAGAGGTTAAACAGGTGGGAACATACGCCGACCTGGAGCGGTCCTTTCCACCGCCCGCCCTCAAGCGTCATCCGTCGCCGATTTTGCCTTCTCTTCCGCCTCGATTTTTCGCAACTGCGCCCGATAGCCCATGAAAAGCAGGGTTCCGGCAATCAGCAGGAAGCCGAGCATCGCGGCACCGATGAAGAGGGCCACCTTGCTGCCGCCCGCTTGGATCTGCTCATCGGTGACAACCTCCGGGACCGCTTGTCCGGGAATCCGGGCGAGAACCATTCGACCGGATTCCAAGCGTGCTTGGGTCAACTGCGCCATGACCGGGCCGATCCGGGCATCGGCAAGGGATTTTTCAAAGATCCGCAGGGTCGAAAAGTGTCCCATGAAGCCCTCAGGAACGGTCGATCCCGGGACCTCCAAAGCCTCGACGCGGAAGGCCAACTCCCGTTTCCCGAGCAGGGGGGAAAGCCGGATCTTGCCGATCAGATAACGCGGGTCCGCGGCGATGGGACCGGGTTCGTCATCACGGGCCAGACGGGGGCGGCCATTCAGGGTGTAACAGATGTCGGCATGGATGCCATCGGCCGCGACCTCCGTGACATGGAAGGTGCCGCGTAGCTCCGCAAGCTGGGGAAAGAGAGCGATCGCGTGATTCAAGTCATCCTTGCTGAGTTCCAAGGTCGCCTCCTGATCAGGCTGGGTCAGTTGTTTTTCAAAGGCTTCGAGCCTTTCCGTCAGTTCAATCGCTGCGGGATCGGTGGGTGTGACCCTCGACTGGGGAACCGGAGCGGCCGCCGCTTGGGTGAATTTCTCGATCTCCCCCGCCTGACGGAAGGGAACCCAAAGCGAAAAACCGACGAGAAAAACCAAAACCAGCACGGCCACGATCATGATCGTGCAGCCGGAAATCGGAGAGCGGGCGGAATCGGACACGGGCGGAGTGGAGGGGAAAAGGGATCGATCGGGAAGTGTCAAGTTCCGCCGGGAGCCACAGCGCCCATCGGACTTCGATCCCTGCCACCCGCCCCTGTCTGCCAAGCCCAAGCCATGATGCGGTCAAGCGATGTCAAAGGTGCCCTCATTCAAAACCACCGCCACCCCTCACGTTTCCGACATCCCCAACCCTCGATTTTCGGAGCTGCCCCCGACTTCCATGACGATGCAGACACCAGGGAAGCTCTGGGAGAGTCTTCGGCTGGAATCGCGGTCAAGGCTCATGAAACGCTCCTCAATGACCTCGCCCGTTTGGTTGAGGATACAGATGGCGTGCCTCTTGTCGCCCAGATCGATCCCGAGGGTGATCCTTGGTAGGGTGGGATTCATGGCAGTAGTGATCCAGCACGCGGTTGCTCCGCCGCCAGTCACTGGCTTCTCATCTAATCTTGTTGGCCATTTGGAGCGATCTTCGATAGCGTGCCAATCGCGGTCCTTCTATCTCCCTCGATAATACCCAAAGTCAGATTGTCCTGATCATAGTCAGCATGAACCGTAATGACA
>JALOTY010000103.1 GCA_025457665.1 Akkermansiaceae bacterium
AATTTGCTGGGCGCGAGTTTCCCGGAATTCGCGCAGTAGCGGTTGAATTCGCTGACGAATTGCGGTGTTTCTTCACTGTTTGCGATCGCGCCATCACTTGAATCAATTCGATCGCGGCTGGCGGCAAATACGGTATCTAAACCAAATCGATCGCGCCCTGTTGTTCCTTTAATTAAACTCCCGTAAAATCCCAACAATCCGCTAGTTTTATAAACCCTCGCCGTATCCCGAAAATCGGAAGCAATTAGATTGTCCAAGCGCTGTCGCAGTTGCGTATTGTACCAAGTTTCGTCAATGCGGTTGAAAATATAAAACAGTCGATCGCGAATTCCGGGATTTCCCCGTCCGTGCAGCTCGTCAGGAATCCGAGATTGCCGATATTGATTCCCGCCACCGGCACATCCGCTCCGCCGAGCTTCGCCATGGCGTGCAGCATCGTGCCATCGCCCCCCAGAACCGCCACCAGACCGACCTGCGCCGCGAGTTCCGGTCCGGGCAGGCCACCTTTTTCTCCGAGGAAATCCGCGCTCTCCGTATCCAGCACCACGCCGATCCCATGGGCCGCCAGAGCATCGCGCAACTGGGCGAAAGCCAACAGCGCCCCTTGTTTGCCTGGATTTGCGATCACTCCGACCTTCATGCCCTCTCTCTAACACAGCCTGCGCCGCCCGCAACGCGCTTTCCCGCCTGACGAGCCTCCCCCTTCCTCAACGCGTTCCGCTCCGGATCGCTTCCTTGCGAAATTCCCCCGGTGTGGTCCCCTGAACCCGCTTGAAAAACCGGCACAGCTCATCGGCCGCACCGAAGCCCATCTCCTCCGCGATTCGATCCATCTTCCACGTCGTCGTCCTCAGGCATTCGCAGACGGCTTCGGCCCTTTGACGATCGATCTCCTCCTTGGGGGACCGACCCAAGGTCGCCTGAAATCGTTGACGCAGAAGTTCGCGCGAAACGCCCGCAGCCTTGCCCACTTCATCGGCACCCACCGCCCGGCTCGTCACGTGCCGGCGGATGAAGGAAATGGCCCGGGTGACCACCGCATCGGGAAGTTCCACGTGACCGCTGCTTTCACGCACCACGAGTTGGGACGGCTTCACTTTGATCCGGAAATCATCGCCCGAGGGATTTCCACTCAATTCATCGATCAGCAATTGCATGGCCTTCGCCCCGAGCAAGCGACCGGGAAATCTCACACTGCTCAGCGCCGGCCGCGTGGTATGGCAATACACCACATCGTCCGCCACGCCCACCACCGGCACATCCTCCGGGCAGCGCAGGCCCAGCACGGACAGCGCCTTCACCGCGCACACGGCGGAGATATCATCTTTGGCAAAGAGCCCGGTGGGCGTCCGCAGTCCGCCTAACAGACGCCACGAAATCTCCGCCACTTTCGCCGCACGTTCGTCATCCGTGTAGCGCGATGCCGGCACTTCGATGACCTGCGGTTCATGGCCTTCCTTGGCAAGTTCCGCGCGGTAGCCCGCAAGCCGCTCCATGGAGTACCGACGATAAGGATCATGCCAGTAAGCAAAGTTCTTCAAACCCAGCGTCAGAAGATGCCGGGCCGCCATGGCACCCACCGCTTCGTTGTCCAGCGTGACCCTCGGAAAATGAGGCCCGCGTGTCGGCTGTTCGGCACTCAGGTTCACCACCTTGATGCCCTTTTTGCGCCAGCATGCAGCCTCTTTCCCGCTGTAGCGGTAAACCAGCAATCCGTCGCCCTCCCAGTCTTCATCGATGCCCACCGGCGCGATGTCGCCGCCGCTCGGCTGCTCGAAGACGAGATCGATGTCATGCCCGGACCTCGCCACTTCCAGGATGCCGGGAAACAGTCGATAACAGAAACCTTGAGACCAGTCCAGCAAGCGCACGCCGATCCTCCACCTCTTTCTCAACGGCGGGCGACCCTCCGACTGCTTTTCGGCGCGCGGCATGTCTGCGGAAATATCACGCTTGGCCTTTTTGTCAGCACATTTGGCAATCATGCCATTGTTTCCGGGTGGGACACCCTCAGCATCGGGTCACACTGAGCGCTTCGGGCGTGACGAAAGCGTCACCCCCTCTTTGCCTTCAGCCAGCCATCCTGCCGCTCATGCCATCGACAGCCCCCGCCTTCTTGCCCTAAGCCTTTCCGCGTGTCTTTCCGCCCCCCATCCGCCTTGACCCGCCGGCTCTCCTCGCTCCCGGCTCCGGCCTTCGCGCTCTTTGCGGCCATGGCGGCATTTGCCTGCTATTTCTCGATGTATGCCTTCCGCCGCCCCTTCACCGCGGCATCCTTTGAAGGCCTTTCCTTCCTCGATAGCGGAGTCACCCTCAAGACCTCGCTCGTCCTCAGCCAAATCATCGGCTACACGCTCTCGAAATACATCGGCGTCAAAATCTGCTCGGAAACCACCGCCGCGAAACGCACGCAGATGCTGATCGCCCTGATCCTCGCCGCGCAGTTCTCGCTGCTTCTTTTCGGCTTGCTGCCCGGCTCATGGAAAGTCGCCGCGATGTTTCTCAACGGCCTTCCACTCGGCATGGTCTGGGGTCTGGTGGTCGCCTATCTCGAAGGCCGGCGCTGCTCGGATTTCGTCATGGCCGCCCTTTGCGGGTCCTTCATCGTTGCCAGTGCCAGCGTGAAGGACGTGGGGCGCTGGTTGATGACTGGCTGGCACATCCCGGAAACATGGATGCCGGCGGCCACCGGCCTGCTCTTTCTGCCGGTGTTCGGCTTTGCCGTCTTCCTGCTTTCCTCGCTGCCCGCCCCGGATGCCCGGGATCTCGCTGCCCGCAAGCCGCGGCAAACCATGGACAAAAAGTCACGCCACGCCTTCCTCCGCCGCTACGCCCCCGGGCTCACCTTGCTCTTCGTCTTCTATTTCTTCCTCACCGCCTTCCGCGATTTCCGCGATAACTTCGGCGTCGAAATCTTCCTCCACCTCGGATTCGGCAGCGAGGATACCGGGCTTTTCACCCGCACGGAAATCCCTGTGGCTGTCGCCTCCCTCAGCGCCCTCGCCATGCTGAATCTCATCCGCGACAATCGCCGCGCCCTGCTGTTCTCCTACGGCTTCATGATCCTCGGCATGCTCATCCTCGCCGCCTCCACCCTCGCCCACCAAAGCGGCCATCTCGGCGCCATTCCCTGGATGATCGCCACCGGCCTCGGAGCTTACCTCGCCTACACCCCCATCAATGCCGTCCTCTTCGAGCGCCTGATGGCCGCCACCGGCAGTGCCGGCACGGCGGTATTCGGCATCCAGCTCGCAGATTCCATCGGCTACACCGGCTCCGCCGCCATCCAACTTTTCAAGGACCTCGGAAACCCCTCCGGAACCCACCTCGCCTTCTTCTCCCATTTCTCCCTCGCCCTCGGCATCGGCGGGATCGTCCTCGCCGCCGCCGGGGCATGGTATTTCCAAGCCGTCACCCGACCAAAAGGCTGATTTGGCACGATTGCCAATGGGTTTTGCGCTTCTGCAATCGACCCGCCGCCGGAACCCCGTTCATATTTGAACCCAGCTTTCGACGAACGATCATGAATCCCTCACCCCGCAGCACCGCCATCATCGGCAGTGGCATCGTCGGCCTCGCCCACGCCTGGGCCGCCGCGCGGGCAGGCGATCAGGTGACCGTCTTCGAACGCAGCGACAAGGCACGCGGGGCATCGGTCAGGAATTTCGGGATGTTCTGGCCCATCGGCCAAACTCCACCAAACCTCGCTACCGCCCTCCGCAGTGGCGAACTTTGGCGCGAACTCAGCTCCGCCCTGCGCATCACCGCACGCCCTTGTGGGTCGGTCTGTGTGGTCGATCACGATGACGAAGCCGCAGTCCTTGAGGAGTTTTCCCGCCATGCTCCCGACCTTGGATACTCCTGCGAACTTTGGACCCGGGAAAAAACCGAGACCCGCTGCCCCGGAGTGCGCCCGGGCGTGGCTAAGGCCGCCCTTTTCAGCCCTACGGAAACAAACCTCGATCCCCGCGAAGCCCTCGCCGCGCTGCCTCTTTATCTCAGCGAAAAATTCGACGTCCGCTTCCACTGGCGCTGCCCCGTGACCCAAGTCGTTCCCGGCAAACTCCAGACTGCCGGCGGCAGCAGGCACCGCTTCGACCGGGTCTTCATCTGCTCCGGTCACGACCTTGAAACCCTTTTCCCCGAAGTCCTCGCCGCATCCCCCCTGCGCCTATGCAAACTGCAAATGATGCGAACCGTGCGACAACCTTCAGGATGGAGTCTCGGGCCCATGCTTTCCAGCGGACTCACGCTGCGCCACTACGATTCCTTTTCCATCTGCCCCACGATCGCTGCGGTGAAATCCCGCATCGCCCGTGATTCGCCGGAACTCGATCAATACGGCATCCACGTCATGGCCTCGCAAGACCGGGATGGCGCGCTTGTCCTCGGCGACTCGCACGAATACGGCGGCGATATCGAGGTGTTTGATAAATCGATCATCGATTCCCTCATCCTCCGCGAGCTTCGCAAGCTGTTCGATTTCCCGGACTGGTCCATCGCCGAACGCTGGCATGGCATCTACGCGAAGCATCCCACGGCACCCATCTTCCGCGCCGAACCCTTGCCCGGCATCCACATCGCCACCGGCACCGGCGGCTCGGGCATGACCCTCTCCTTCGGCCTTGCCGAGGACTTTCTCCTTTCCACTCCCACTCCTGCCTGATGCCTCCCATGCCTTCCTTCATCGTCAACCACCGCGAATACCACTGCCCTGCCCATCCCGTCGCCGTCATCTGTCTGGATGGCTGCGCCGATGAATACCTTTCCACCGCCATCGCCCGCGGCAAGATGCCCCGCCTGGCCGCCATGGCCCGGGATGGCTGGCGCGGCATGGTCCGCGGAGCCCTGCCCTCTTTCACCAACGTCAACAACACCAGCATCGTCACCGGCGTGCCCCCATGCACCCACGGCATCTGCGGAAATTTCTTCCTCAATCCGGAGACCGGCGAGGAGGTCATGATGAATGGCCCCGAGTTCCGCCGCTGCGGCACCATTCTAACAGCCGCTGCCGACGCCGGACGCAAGGTCGCCTTCATCACCGCCAAGGAAAAACTCCGCACCGTCCTCGGCGATGGTGTCGTCGAGCGCGGCGGGATCGTGTTCTCCTCGGAGAAAGTCGATGAAGCCCGCAAGGAAACCCATGGCATCGACAACGCCACCGCCATCATCGGCAAACCCCGCCCGGAAATCTACTCCGGCGACGCCTCGATCTATGTCCTCGAAGCCGGTGCCGCTCTGGCCGAACAAGGCATTGCCGACTTCCTCTATCTTTCCACCACCGATTTCATGCAGCACAAGTTCGGCCCGGAAGCACCGGAAATCCTCGATTTCCATGCCCGCATCGATGCCGCCATCGGTCGCCTGTTAGATGCCGGCTGCACCGTCGCCCTCACCGCCGATCACGGCATGAACGCCAAAAACACGGCGGACGGCGAGCCCCAGGTCATCTTCGTCGAATCCCTCCTCCATCAACAATTCGGCACCGCCCTCCGCGTCATCTGCCCCATCACCGATCCCTACGTCGTCCACCACGGTGCCCTCGGCTCGCTCGTCATGGTGCACCTCGAAGATCCCTCGATCCGCCCGCAAGTCGCCGAATACCTTTTCGGCCTCGATGGTATCACCGAGGTCCTCACCCGCGAACAAGCCGTGCTGAAACTTGAACTCGCGCCTGACCGCATCGGCGATCTCGTGGTCCTTTCCGGCCGCGATTGGGTCGTTGGAAAGTCTCCCGAACACCATGACCTCAGCGTCCTCCACGGCGGTCTCCGTTCCCACGGCGGGCGTTACGAGGAAATGGTCCCCCTGGTCCTCTCCAAGCCCCTCACCGCCGAACTCCGCCGCCTTGCCGAAGGGGATCCGCGGAATTTCGATGTCTTCAGCTTCGCCTGCAACGCCTGACGCCCCTGCACCCATGCACCGCCGGCGCTTCATCACCACCGTCACCGCCTCTCTGCCCGGAGTGGCGGCGGCCGCTTCTCCGCCTCCATCACCTCCAGCGCCTGCCGGGGATCCCCTCACCATCCTCCACCTCACGGATATTCACATCCGTCCCGAACACCGCGCCCCCGAACGCTGCGCCCGTGCCCTTGCGGAAATCCGCCGACGCCACCCGGAAATCGGCCTCGTCGTCAATACCGGTGACAGCATCTACGCCGCAGACTACGCCAACATCACCCGCGAACGCATGCTCGAACAGTGGGCCATCTGGGATGAAGTCGTCGTCAAATCCCTCAACGGCATCCCCAGCGTCCATTGCATCGGCAATCACGACCCCTGGTGGGCCGCTCCGGAAAAGGAAAAGGACGAGATGCACGGCATCCCCTACGTCTGCAAACGCCTTGGCATCTCCGCCCCCTACGCCGCCTCACGCCGCGCCGGCTGGGAGATCATCACGCTCGATAACTCGAACGGCAAACTCGGTCCCGAGCAGCAGAACTGGCTATTCCGCCACCTCGATTCCCTGCCTGCGAAACTCCCCATCCTCATCGCCTCCCACCTGCCCATCCTCTCGCTCGCCGGACAATACGATGGCGGCAACATGGGCGATGCCAAACCCGCCATCGACAAACTCGCCACCCGCCAGGCCCCCGTGCTCTGCCTCAGCGGTCACATCCATCTCCAAAGCAGCGAATCGATCTGGAACCTCCAACTCCACTGCAACGGTGCCTTGAGCGGTTACTGGTGGGAACCTGGAGAGGCTGGCGATGGCAGCTACAAACGCACCCCCGCCGGATATGCCATCGTCCGCATTCATCCGGACGGCAGAAATGAATCCACCTACTTTCCCCTCCCCGCCTGAATCCCCTTCCCATGAACTGGTCACCCATCCACTGCCCCGCCCTCATCGCCGGAAATCCGGTCGATACCGGAAAATGCATCGAAGTCCGCTATCCCTACGATGGCTCCCTGACCGGCACCGCGACCATGGTCGGCACCACGGAACTGGAATCCGCCATCAGCGCCGCCCTCAACCCCGCCAACCGCACTCTCAGCCGCCACGAGCGCGCCACCATCCTGCGCAAGGCCGCCTCACTCCTCGCCGAGCGGCGCGATGAGTTCGCCCGCCTCATCACCCGCGAAACCGGCCTCTGCATGCGCGAGGCGATCTACGAGACCGGCCGTAGTTCCGATGTCCTCGAATTCGCCGCCATGGAAGCCCTGCGCGATGACGGCCAGATCTACTCCTGCGACATCAGCCCCATGGGCAAGGCCCGCCGCATCTTCACCACCCGCTACCCGGTCAGCCTCATCGCCGCCATCACCCCCTTCAACCACCCGCTCAACCAGGTCGCCCACAAGCTCGCCCCCGCCATCGCCGCCGGAGCACCCGTGATCCTCAAACCCTCCGAACGCACGCCTCTAACAGCCCTGCGCTTCGCCTCCCTGCTCTACGAAGCCGGCCTGCCAGGCTGGATGCTCTCCATGTTCCTCGGCTCCCTCGATGAGGTCATCAACCCGATGATCGAGGACCCGCGCACCGAGGTCGTCACCTTCACCGGCTCGGTGGAAATCGGCAAGGCCATCGCCAAACGCGCGGGCTACAAAAAACTCTGCCTCGAACTCGGTGGAAACTCCCCCCTCATCGTCCTTGCCGATGCGGATCTCGACCTCGCCGCGAAACTCGCCTGTGAAGGTTCCTTCCGCAATTCCGGCCAGCGCTGCACTGCCGTCAAACGCATCCTTGTCGTCCCGGAAATCCAGGAGGCATTCACCGCGAAGTTTGTCGAACTCGCCAGAACCTATCTCTCCGGCGATCCGGAAAATGAAGCAACCGTCGTCGGCACCGTCATCACCGAGGACTCGGCCAAACTGCTCGAACGCCGCGTCCACGATGCCGTGGCCTTGGGCGCGAAGCTTTTGCTGGGTGGCGGCCGCAAGGGAGCCCTGCTGGAACCCACCATCCTCACCGATGTCCCCCGCCACGCGGAGGTGGTGGATGAGGAAAGCTTCGGCCCGCTCGCACCCATCGTCACCGTCAAGGACCTCGACGACGCCATTCAATACTACAACTCTGGTAGATTCGGCCTCAGCAGCGCCGTGGTCACGAACGACCTCGCCGCCGCCATGAAGGCCGCCAAGGAACTCAAGACCGGCACCACCAACATCAATGAAGTGCCGGGATACCGTCTCGAACACACGCCCTTCGGCGGCGTCCGCGATTCCGGCCTCGGCATCAAGGAAGGCGTCACCGAAGCCATGAAATTTTTCACCCACGTGAAGACCTTTTCCCTGCCCTGGTAATCTTCCAACACCCTTTTCCCATGAATCTCGACAATCCCTACATTCTCCTCACTCCCGGCCCGCTCTCCACCTCGCCCACCGTCCGCGCCGCCATGCTTCGCGACTGGTGCACCTGGGACGATGACTACAATCTCGGTGTCGTCACGCCCATCCGTGAGGGTCTTGTGAAACTCGCCAGCGCCAGTCGTCCCCAAGATTACACCGCCGTCCTCATGCAAGGCAGCGGCACCTTCTCCGTGGAAGCCATGATCGGCACCGCCGTTCCGCGTGGCGGGAAACTCCTCGTCCTCGCCAATGGCGAATACGGCAACCGCCTCGGCCGCATCGCCATCACCCTCGGCATCGAGACCGTCATCCACGATTCCGGCGAACTCGCACCGCCGGATCTCGGCAGACTGGACGCCAAGCTGGCCGACGACAAATCGATCTCGCATGTCGTCGTCGTTCACAACGAGACCACCACCGGCATGCTCAATCCGTTGGAAGCCATCGCCCGCATCGTCAAACGCCATGAGCGGGTGTTCATGGTGGACTCCATGAGCGCCTTCGGAGGCATCCCGCTCGATGTGGCAGAACTCGGCATCGACTTCCTCGTCTCCTCGGCCAACAAGTGCATTCAAGGCGTGCCCGGCTTCGGTTTCATCATCGCCCGCATCTCCATGCTGGCAAGATGCAAGGGCAACTCGCGTTCGGTCTCGCTCGACGCCTACGAACAATGGCAGGGCATGGAGCAAGGCCACGGGAAATGGCGCTTTACCTCGCCCACCCACGTCGTCCGTGCCTTCGCCCAGGCGATGAAGGAACTCGACGAGGAAGGCGGCGTCCCCGCCCGCTTTGCCCGCTATTCGGAAAACCAGCGCCGCCTCGTCGCCGGCATGGAAAAGCTCGGCTTCCGCTGCATCCTGCCCCACTCGCTCCACAGCCCCATCATTACCGGTTTCCACAATCCGGATTCCAAAGACTATCGCTTTCTCGATTTCTACGAACTGCTGAAGGAAAAAGGCTTCGTGATCTATCCGGGAAAAGTCACCGGCATCGACAGCTTCCGCATCGGCACCATTGGTCATGTCTTCCCTCAGGACATCGATCGCCTCATCGAAGCCATCGCATCGTCCCTCTACTGGAAACGGGTTCCCGCTTCCGTTTGAGCACACGACCGTCGCGGCATCGATCCTTCCTCACGGACCGGAGCATCTCTGCTCCGGTCTTTTTTATTTCACCACCTGCTGCCGGTAGAAGATCGGGCTCTCGACTGATGCCCCCACCAAGGTGGCCTGAAGCCAGCCTCCCGGACCGGTGGAAAGCATCACACTGTGCCCGAGTGCAGGCTCCCAGGTCTGCATGTCTTCCGAACGCTGGATGCGGTAGATCAAACCCCGGGCATGATAGTCGCCGGCAACATCCCCACTGCCGCCCGGAGGAATCAGGAACACCACCCCGCGCCCGCCATCCATCGGCCGGATCAGCGAAACATCGGCCATCCGCGGATCACCGCCGAAGGCAAACTCATCGAAGTTCGCAAGCCCGTCGCCATCCGGATCCGCCTCCTCGGAGCTGATCGCAGGATCCGCCAACTCCGCATCGTTGAAAGACTCCAGCCTCCAGGCCTGCCAGTCGCGGTGAGCCGGCGGGCAGATCGCCGCCACATCCGCCGCTCCCAGCGCGCGCCGCCACACTTTGAGATCATCCATCAGAATCCCTCCACTCCACGGCGAATTGCCACTGCCATCACGGCCGATGTTCACCGGCAGACCGGTATCCACGGACCCGGAGCCGCCGATGAAAATCGAGCCCACTTGCACGCCATCCTGATAGATGTCGGCATTGCCGTTGCGGCGATGAGCCACTGCCAGATGATGCCATGCCCCGTCCCGGATCCGGTTGCCATTGTCGAAGTCCCTCCGGCTCGCCGAGGCGCCACGGAAATTCCATTGGAAGGTTGAGCCATCATCCTGCCCGCCGAGAAACCATCCGGTATTCGCCCCCGATGCCCAGTTCTTGTTAGAAATGAGCGCCGGGTCTGCGGTCCAGGCAAGGTCCGCCTTGACCCAGCAGGAGACGGTGAAGTCCACCGAAGCACCAAACTGCAAATCCGTCGCCTGGCCCAAGGTGACATACTGGGACGGATCCAGCCTCACGGCAGATCCCGTCCTGCCAGGCTCAAAGACGGCCGTCGCCCCCACCAGCGTGCCATGATTGTTTCTTCCGGAAAGATCATTGGCATCGCCATCAAAGGGCAGGTCCAGCACCAGCCCGCTTTGAAGATCCGCCGCGGGCTCGGGCACCAGAGTCCTCACCTCATCGGCATCCAGCGCCCGCCGCCAAATCTTCAGCTCATCCACCACCACCTCCACATTCATCGCATTCCCCCCGTTTCCATCCCGACCCAACTGCAACGGCAAGCCGGTATCCACCGTTCCCGATCCGGCAATCGATACCTGTCCGATCAGCACCCCATCGGCATAAAAGCTGGCATTGCCATCCCGGTCATGAGCGATCGCCACGTGGTGCCAGTTGGCCCCATCCACGATCCCTCCGCCGGCATCGAAGTCCCTCCTGCTCGCGGCCGCACCCTTGAAATTCCACTGCCAGGTATTCCGGTTCGCCGCACTGCTTTGCCCGGCGATGGCCCAGCCGGTATTGCTGCCCGAATTCCAGTTTTTGTTAGAGAGCAGGACCGGATCCCCCGACCACTGGTTCGGACAGCGGATCCAGAAGGCCACCGTGAAATCCGTATCCGCCCCGAACTGCAAATCCGCCAGCGTCGCCGGAAAACTCGCGAACTGCGTGGCATTCACCCGCAAACCCTGACCCTGCACGCCCGTGTCATAGCCCGCCGATCCTGTCACCACGGCATGATTGCCCCGGCCGGAGAAATCATCCGCGCTGCCGTCAAATCGCAAATCCGCCACCAAGTCCGTTACCAGATCCTCACCCTCGGCATTCGCCAATTCCACCGTCGCAATCACCGGCGGCACCGTGGTCCCGAGAAAGCGGACCTCATAGGAAATCTCCACCCGCCCCAAGGGCGGCAAGGTCGGCGCATCCATCAAATCCACTGCATCCGGAGGATAGGTCCCGACCAGCACCGAATCCCGATAAAGCTCAATGCCCGTGCAGCCCGCAAGCTGCCCGCCGGCAGGCTGGAGAATCCGGATGGAAGCCCGGTTTCCCGCGCCGGTCACCACGGCCGATGGTGCCACCCCGAAGGCATCCTCCGCCCATTGCCACGCCGGATTCACCGCCACTCCCAGATGCTTGAATATCGTCGGTGCCAGCGCCGGCTGCCCCACGGATTCCCGGCTCACCACGCCCGCCGGAATGTCCGGTCCGTGAAGCACCATCATGATGTTTCGCTCCTCTTGCGATTGCCCACCATGACTCAATCCCAGCCCGCCATGGTCCGTGCTCACCACCACCAGCCAGTTTTCATCCTCATACTCCGGCCTCGCCCGCACTGCGGCCATGACCTCACCCACATGCTGGTCCACGTTGGAAATCGCCTGCAAGTAGGCGGCATTCGATGCCGAAAACCCGCTCGCGTGGCCGGCTCCGTCCACTTGGTCGAAATGCAGCATCAACACATCCGGATCCGCCGCCCCGAGGTAGTTCACGGCCAGGGATTCCACTGATGCATCCCGCGCCGCATAGCTCGATCCCGTGCCCTTCACATGATAATCAAATGCCCCCGGCTGGGCCGCCACAAGGTAGTCCTCGATCCACGACCAACTGACAATGCTCGCCACCGTCGCCTGCGGCTCCACGCTCTTCAGCAAGGTCGCAAATGCCGGAGCCTGCGAAACGAGATAGCTGCCGAGCGTCGCCGGTTCATCGTAGGGCGGCGTGCTGTTGCCAATGACATGGTGACGGTCCGTCCAGGTCCCGGTGTAAAAGGATGCCCAGCCCGGCCCGCTCATGGTCGGCTGCTGGCCATCCCCGTTCAATGGCCCACCCGCAAAGGCATTCCAGGTCACCATCCCACCGTCCACCAACTCCCGCAAATGCGGAGCGGCACCCGTCGCCATCGCCCGCTTCAGGGCATCATTGCGGAGACCATCGATGCCGATAAACAGCACCCGCCGCCCCTCGAAGGGCCCGCTCATCCCCGGACCTCCCACGGCTTGGAGCATCAGAAAGCACAAACAAGTCAGCGGCAGCAGCCAAACACTCTTCTTCATGGGTTTTTCCAGGGTGGCAGCCCCGCAGGTGCGGGGTTGAACGTGACGTTTTTGTCACACTCTCTTCCCGGCCGCCTTGTCAGATTCGCATAAGTTATCGACATTCTCGCAAATCCGGAAACGGAATGCGCGCGCTTTCCCACCCGGCGCTTTCGCGGAAACTCACTCCAACCAAGCGAGAAACTCGCGGTTCCCATCCGTCCCGGTGATGGGGGAATCGATCAACCCCTTCCACCCCCGGCCCTGCGCCGCCACAAAATCGCGAATCTTCGTCACCGCCCTTTCATGCAAGGCCGGATCACGGACGATCCCGCCTTTGCCGATGTCGTCGCGGTCGAGTTCGAACTGCGGCTTGATCAGGCAGACGATGCTACCGCCGTCCTCTAACACCCCGAAAGCCGCTGGCAGGATTTTGGTGAGAGAAATGAAGGAAACATCGATCACCACCAGCTTCACCCGCTCCCCAAGGTCGGCCTCGGTCAGGGTGCGGGCATTGAATTGCTCTTTCACCACCACGCGCGGGTCACTGCGGATTTTCCAGGCCAGTTGATTCGTGCCCACGTCCACCGCATGCACCCGCGCGGCTCCCCGCTGCAGCAGGCAATCGGTGAAACCTCCCGTCGATGCCCCGATGTCCAGGCAAACCCAGCCCTC
>JALOTY010000104.1 GCA_025457665.1 Akkermansiaceae bacterium
GCGCAGGCGAGCAGGGGGGCGAGGGGCAGGGAGACCTTGTCGCCGATGCCGCCGGTGGAATGTTTGTCGATCACCGGCAGGCCGGGCGGGTGTTCGAAGCGGTCGCCACTTTCCAGCATCGCCCGGGTCAGCGCGGCGGTTTCGACGGCATCCATGCCGCGGAAATAGACCGCCATGGCGAAGGCCGACATCTGGTAATCCGGGACGGAACCGGCGACGTAGCCATCGACGAGGTGGCGGATTTCCTTTTCCGAAAGCGTTTCCCCGTCGCGTTTGCGGGAAATGAGGGTGGGGATGTGCATGACAAGGGGAACTCTGCGCTGCCGGACCCGCTGCCACAAGCCTGCGGGAGGGTCGAAATCCGGAAGTCGGGGGCATTCCCGATTTTTTCTCGTTGACCCCGGGTCCGACAGAGGGGAAAAGCCGCGCAACTTCTAATGAGAATCAATCGCAATAACATTCAGAGGCTGGCGTCCGTGGTGGTGCCGGTGGTGGGATTGGTGGGGTCGGTGCGGGCGCAGGATTTCGTGGAAAGCCTCGATACGCTGGAGCCGCTGACGGTGGTGGGGAGCTTGGAGAGTGTGTGGGAGCTGCCGGGTTCGGGCGCCTATGTCGATGCGGAGGAGTTCCGCGAGCGGGGTCTGACGAATCTGGGTCAGGTGCTGGCGCGGGTGCCCGGGGTCTATGTGCGGGACGAGGACGGTTTCAGCCATTTCCCGAACATCTCCCTGCGCGGGGCGGACGGCACTCGGAATGAGAAGCTGACGATGATGGAGGATGGCATCCTCACGGCGCCATCGCCTTACTCGGCACCGGCGGCGTATTATTCGCCGAAGGTCGCGCGCATGTCGGGACTGGAAGTGCTCAAGGGCTCCTCGCAGGTTCGATACGGTCCGCACACCACGGGTGGCGTGATCAATTTCCTCTCCACGGAAATCCCCGAGGAAAGGGCCTTCTTCTCGCGGACCACTTACGGCAGCGACAATACCTTCTTCAATCACACCTGGTATGGAAATACGGTGGAAACCGAGGCCGGGGTGTTTGGCTACCTGCTCGAACTGCATTCGCACACCGGCGATGGCTTCCGGGAAATCGATGGCGGGGGCGACAGTGGCTTCGACATGGTCGAGCCGATGCTCAAGCTCTTCTGGGAGCCCGACACGGCGCTGAAGCAGCGGATCGAAATGAAGGTCGGCTACACGACCTTTGATGCCGATGAAACCTACATGGGTCTCACGGAAGCCGACGTGCGTGCCACGCCGAACCGTCGCTATGCGGCAACGGCCTTCGATCAATTCACCTCCGAGCAATGGCGGAGTTATGTCAAATGGATCGCCGAGCCCACGGATGCGCTGCGTTTTGAAAGTGCGGTGTATTACAACGAGTTCAGCCGGAATTGGAACAAGCTCGACCAGGTCGGTGGCACTGCCCTGCATCAGGCGCTGCTGAATCCTGCCTTGGTCAATATCCTCAACGGCACGGCGGCGGGCGGAATCCGTCTGACCGGCAACCTCCGCGATCACCAGGCCTACGGCTGGCAGAACCAGGCGAACATCCAGTTCGATACCGGTTCGGTCGCGCACGATCTGGCGATCGGTCTGCGTTTCCACTACGACCGTGTCGATGCCATGCAGCAGCGCACGGCGATGACCGGAAACGGCCTCGGTGGATTCACCCTCAACCCCGGCCAGCCGGGCCCGATCGCTTTCAACGGCATCAACGAGGCCTTTGCCACGGCGATCTACATCGAGGATGAGATCAAGGTCGGCAAACTCACGCTGCGTCCGGGCTTGCGTTATGAAATGCTGGATCTGGAGTTCACCGCTTCCAACCGCGTGCAATCTTCCGGGGACGAAAGCCTCTTCGCCGCGGGCATCGGAGGAAACTACGAGTTCAATGAGAACCACACCCTCTTCGGTGGCATCTATCAGGGTGTGGCCTCGCCGAGCCCGCAGGCCTATCTCACGGCCGGGACGGAGAACGAGGAAAGCCTCGGTTATGAAATCGGCTACCGCCATCGTCGCGATGCCTTCAAGGCGGAGCTGGTCGGCTTCTACACCGATTTCGATCAACTGATCTCGACCGATGCCGGTTTCGGTTTTGGCGCACCGAGCCAGAATGCGGGTGAGGCGGATGTGATCGGTCTGGAATCGCTGGTTGAATACGATGCCGGCGAATCGCTGGACTGGGGCGTGGGGCTGCCGATGTATGTCAGTGCCACGTGGACCAGCGCTGAGTTCAAGAACACCACTGCGGCGGTCGCCGGTGGCGGCGATGCCGTCTATGCCGGGGGGCGCGATGGCAATGAAATCCCCTACGTGCCCGAGTGGAAGCTGGCTGCGGGCATCGGGGTTGCCGGTGAGAAATGGGGGGTCAATTTCGACATGACCTACACCAGCACCGCCTGGGGCACCGGATGGAATGGCACCCCGCGGGTCGATATCCCGGCCACGGCCGTGAACGAGGGCGTGCCGACCAGCCGCGATGGCAAGATCGATGCCCTGCTGCTCTTCGACCTCACCGGTCACTATCAGGTCACGGAGAACGTGAAACTGGTGGGTGGGGTGCAGAACATTTTCGACAACCAGGGCATTGTGAGCCGCATCCCCGAAGGACCGCGTGCCAACGCGCCGCGGATGTGGTTCACGGGCATGGAACTGACTTTCTGAGGATGGTGTATTGCCGGATTTGCTGCGACATGGTGAGCCGCCCCCGCCTGACAGGCAGGGGCGGTTCTGTCGTTGCCAGTGGGGGGAGATGGGCCTATGGGAGGGCCATGCGATGCTGGATTTCCGCCATGCTGGTGTGTGGACTTGCCCATGGTGCGGAGAGCGCGCCGGATGCGGCGGTGGTCGAGTTGCGGGAAACGATCGCGAAGATCGTGGACGTGAAATCGCAGGCCTCGGCCGAGCGCCTGGAATGGGAAGGGCGCAAGGCGGAGATGGCGGCCTTGCTTGAACTCCATCGCAAGGAGCTGGCGCTGTTAGATGAGGAATTGGAAAAGTCCGGGACCTCGGTTCCCGACGAGGATGACAAGCGGCTGGCGGCCGAAAAGGAACTGGAGGCGCTGAAATCCGCGCGGCGTGCGGCGGCGGAAACGGTGGCGGCGAACCGCGAGCGGGCGATTTCGCTGGCCGGGCTTTTTCCCCAAGCTCTGGCAAAGGAGGTGGAGCTGGAACTGACCACCCTGCGGGCCTGGAAGGCGGGCGATGAACCGCGCGATGGTTTGCAGGCGATTCTCGGGCTGGTGGCAAAGGCGGAACAATTCAATCGACGCATCACCCGCGCGCGCGAACTGCGCGAGGGACGCGAGGTCGAGGTGCTCTACATCGGCCTCGCCGTGGGCTACTATGCGGATCGTAGCGGGAATGCCGGTGTCGGGTTTCCCGGAGCAGCAGGATGGAAATGGGAATCACGGCCCGAGCTGGCGGGCGAGGTCCTGAAGGCTTTCGAGGAACTCGACCGACGCCGTCCGCCGGAGCTGGTCAAGCTGCCGGTGAAGATCGTGGAAGAAGGAGGGGAACGATGAAATCACGAGGGATGCGCTTGTTCGCGGCGATGTCGCTGCTCGTTTCGGCCTCCGCGGCGGAGGTCACGGTCCCGCAGGCCCTGGAAAAGGCAAAACAGGATCTAACAGAAGCGCTCAGCAGCTTGGAGAAAACCCGGGAGGATATCGGCAAGGAGAAACCGGCGATGGCGGCGGAGTTCGGCGAGGTCGAGCAGGAGTTGGCCGAAAAACGTCGTCAGGTGAGGATCGCGCGCACGGCGGTGGCGGATCGGGAACTGGCGATGCGCCAGCTTGAGCGCGATCGCACGGTGCGGGAACAGGATGCGGCCTATCTGGCGGGATTGCTGAAGGATCACGCGCTGAAAGTTTCCACGCTGTCGGCTCCGGGTCAGCCGCCGCTGGCGGTGAAGGACGAAGTGCTGGCGGCCGATGCCACCGACCCGGCCGAAGCTCTTGAGGCGCGGCTTGCGGTGGTCGGTGCGTCGCTGGATCGACTGGAGCAGCTTTTCGGTGGAACCCAGTCCGCAGGCAAGGCCGCCGCGACGGGCGGTGAGGTCGTGGACGGGCGCTTTGCTGCGGTGGGGCCCTTGTCGTGGTTTGCGGCCGATGGGGTTTCGGGACCCGTTGTGGCGGAAAAGGGCGGGGGACTGCCGCGGGTGGTCGGACGCGAGGATCTGGGCGCGCTGCTGGAGGGGGGTGAGGTTCTGTTAGGTTTGGATGTCACCGGCGGCAAGGCGCGCGAGCTGGAGGAGGCCGGCGGCGGATTTGTCGATCTGGTCCGCAAGGGCGGCTTGTGGGTCTGGCCCATCATGCTGCTGGCCCTGCTCAGTCTGGTGCTGGCGGTGCTGAAGCTCATTCAATTCCTCGGCTACCGCGAGCCGGGCGAGGCTTGGGTGAATGCGATTCTGGCGGCACTGCGGACGGGCGATGCCGCCAAGGCGGGTGATCTCGCGGCATCGGTCAGGCATCCGGCCGCAGCCGTGATGGCCAAGCTGGTGGGGCTCTCGGGAAATACGGCGGACGTCGTAGAAGAAACCCTTTATGAACAGCTCATGGGCGTGCAGAGCCGGGTTTCCTCACTGCTGCCCGTCATCGCCATCACGGCGGCCACTTCGCCGCTGCTCGGGCTGTTAGGCACGGTCTCGGGCATGATCCAGACTTTCAATCTCATCACGGTCTTCGGTTCCGGTGATCCGAAACCGCTGGCCGGCGGGATTTCCGAGGCACTCATCACGACCTTGTTCGGCCTGGTGGTGGCGATTCCGGCGCTGATCCTGCATGCCTTCCTAGCCCGCCGCGGCCAGGGGATCGTGCAGACCACCGAGCGGCTCGGCCTGGCCTTTGTGAACGCACAGCGGGCGAAATGAAAAACGCGATCCTCACCACCCTGAACGAAGGCGGGCTCACCTTGTGGGCCCTGCTGGTGCTGGCGGTGATGATCTATGCCATGGTCTTTTCCGTCTGGTGGCACGGCCTGCGGGTGAGGAAGCGGGTGCTGGCGGGCGATTGGAAGAAAGCCCCGGTGGTCGAGCGCGCCCTGCCCTGGCAAAAAGACGCGCCCGGAGAACGCGAGTGGACGCGACGCTTTGCAGGCTTCGAGTTGGAGGAAATCGCCTGGGTGGAACGCCGACTGCCTTTCCTCGGAGTCCTCATCGGCGCGGCACCGCTGCTCGGGCTGTTAGGCACGGTGGCAGGGATGCTCGCCAGCTTCGCGGGCATGGCGGAGGGGGCGGCGGTGGCTCCCATCGATACCATTTCCGCCGGGATTTCCAAGGCGCTGGTGACCACGCAGGCGGGTTTGGTCATCGCCATCCCGGCCGCCTTCCTGCTCGCCTTGCTGCAACGACAGGCCGAGGTCACGCACCTGGAATTGCAGCGGCAGCTTCATGAGGCGCTGAAAGGAGGCGCGGCATGAGAAGGTTCCGCCATAGCTCCGCCGGGGAAACCACCAGCACGGTGGACATTTCACCGCTCATCGATGTCGTCTTCCTGCTGCTGATTTTCTTCATCGTGACCACGGTGTTCGTGAAGGAAACCGGGGTCGAAGTCTCGAAACCCCGGGCGGCGAGTTCGCAGGATCTGGAAAAGCGCGCGGTGCTCATCGCCGTGACGTCCGAAGGCCGCGTCTGGCATGGCGGACGCGAGATCGGCATGGATGGCGTGCGCGCTGTCGTCGCGGCGATGATCGAGGAAGACGGTCAACTCCCGGTAATCATCCGGGCGGACGCCAACACACCCACGGAAGCGACCGTGAAAGTCATCGATGGCGCCAAACTCGCCGGCGCGGAATCCGTAGCACTAGCCACTGAAAAATGAAGTTTTCAGGCACGCTCGTGGGGATGTTGGTCGCGGCGATGCTGCTCGCGCTGTTAGGGCTGTCCCGACTGCTGGTGCCGGAGGGGAAAGTGGCGGATGTCGAGGTGCGGGAAATCGAAATCGTTACCGATCCCGAGCCACCCCCACCGCCGCCGCTTGAGGAGCCGCCGCCGGATGCCCCGCCGCCGCCGCCGGCTTTGACCGAGCTTACCGAAGTCCCCGACCCCGCGCTGGTGCCCATTCCCAAGGCGCTGGTGCCGATGGATGTGACGATGCCGGTGGATCCATTTTTCACCGATGTCGCCCCGGCACCGCTGCCGGTGGTGCGCGAGGCCCCGCGACCCGTGGCCCGCGCTACTCCGCGCCCAGCCACCAATCCCGGTCCACGGACCGCACCGCGCCCGGTGCCGCCACCGGCGATGAAATCGAGCTACGGGGTGGGTGAGTTGGACTCCCGGCCCCGCCTTCTCCGCCATGGACGCGCCAGCTTCCCGCCCTCCCTCGCCCGCAAAGGCGTGAACCAAGGGACGGTGACCCTGCGTGTCGAACTCAGCACCAGTGGGGGTGTTTCCGTGCTTGGTGTGGTTTCCGCGACCCATCCGGAACTCATCGATTCCGCCAAACGTGTCGCCAATGGCTCACGCTTCACGGCACCGACGAAAAACGGCCAGCGGGTCAAGGCGATCATGTCCTGGCCCATCGTCATTCGCCGATGAGAATATTTTTTCTAACAGCATCATGAGAATTCACCGCCCCATCGTTTTGCTGAGCGCCCTTGCCGGGTTCGTCGCAGCGGCGGAACCGCTTCCGCTCTCGACCTCGTTCTGGCGCGATGAGGCATTTCTCAAATCCTTCAATGGCAGCTACCGCATCGAGGCGCGGATCGAACCGAATGTTTCCACCGAGGAACGCGGTCTGCTGGTGGAGGTCCAGAACCTGATGCAGGCGGGCAAACGCAAGGACGCCCTGGCGAAACTCAAGGGCAGCAGCCTCACCGCGAAATCCGCCGCCCTGACCTTCAATCTCGGCAACCTTTACTTCGAGGAAGGCGATCTCGAAGAAGCGGAAAAGGCCTACCGCAAGGCGATCGCCGATTACCCCTCGTTCCGCCGCGCGCATCGGAATCTCGGCGTGGTGCTCGTCCGTCTCGACAAGATCGAGGACGCGATGAAACACCTGGTGGAGGCGGTCCGACTTGGGGATTCCGATGGCGCGACCTACGGGCTGTTAGGTTACGGGCGCTTGCAGCAGGGAGAGTTTGCCAGCGCCCTGCAAGCCTATCGCATGGCCCAGGTGGCCGATCCCGAGGCGGTGGAATGGAAGGCCGGCGTGGCTCAATGCTTGCAGGCCCTGGAGGCAAAGGATGAGGCCGTGGCCTTGCTCGATGAAGTCATCCGCCGTCGCCCGGAAGAGGCAGGGTATGCCTTGCTCCAAGCCGGACTGCTCATCGAACTGGCGAGGCAGGACGATGCCATCAAAGTCCTCGAACTCCCGCGCAGGCTGGGTCGATTGGATGGCAATGGCCTGCTGCTGCTCGCCGAGTTGAACCTGCGGGCGCTGCGGCCGAACGAGGCGCTGGAGATCGTGAAAGAAGCCTTTGCGACAAGCGAGAAGCCTGCCGATGAACGCGTGCTTTCCGTGCTCGGATACGCCTGTGCCGTCCGCGAATGGACGGTGGCCAGGCTGTTGTTGGAAAAGGCCGGTGAGGGTCGCGAGGGTCCCTTGCCTCGGGCCTTTGTCTTTGCCGGGGCGAAACTGGCGATCGATTCCGGCGAGGACGTCGAGGCCGGTGCGGAGTCGATGAAAAAGCTCATCGATGAGGATCCGACCGATGGCATGGCCCTGCTGGAGCTGGCCAAGTACGAGATTTCCCGTGGCAAGGCCGGAGAGGGTGAGCTGCTCTTGGAACGGGCAACCGCGGTCGAGGAAAGCGCGGCCGATGCCTGGGTGGAACTCGCCCGCCTTCGGGTAAGCGAAGCCCGCTATGGCGCGGCACTGAAGGCGGTGGACGAGGCCCTGAAGCGCCGTCCGGGCGGATCCCTCGAAACCTACCGCGAATCCCTCAGACAACTTGCCGAGGCCGCGGAGTAGGAAGGGGATGATGGTTTTGGAACAACGAAATCATCGAAAAGGACGAAAAGGAACTGCCGATGGTGAGCAGTGGGCGGTGATCGGTGATCGGTGAGGCGCGGAGCTGAAAACGTGGCTGGGGCGTCCCGCCACAGACCGTTGGGGGAGCGTCCCGCTCCCACTCTTCACAGCCCCTGCCTGGACGAAAGGTGACCCATGCCCCGCGCGGAGCCCGGCTGTTTTTCCGGTCTTGCGTCTTGAAATCTTGCGTCTTCTCCCGGTTGTTCTTGAACTTTGTCCTTTGTCCTTCGCCCTTCCGCGCAGCGGCCTCCGGTCTTGTGTCTTGCGTCTTGAAATCTTGCGTCTTCCCCCGGCTGTTAAGGGGACCACGGATGACACGGAAGGCACGGAAAGGTTGATGAGTTTTTCTAACAACGAAAGGATCGAAAGGGACGAAAAGGAACAGCCTGGAGTTTGGACCAGGATGGATGGGATGAGAGGATGCATCGCTTGTCTCCAGCCCCGGAGGGGCGAAGGCATGTAGCCACGGGTGAAACCCGTGGACCATGTCCAGCCGATGAACCCCACGCTTGATTAGCGCTCCGCTCTTCCCAAGCGCGGCCGTTTGACTTTCTTTTGAACTTGGCCCTTGGAAATTGGAACTTCCCCGCACCAGCGGGGCTTGGCCCCTGGAAATTGGCCCTTCCGTATCGCGGCCAGGCACCCGTTTCCGGAGACCTGTGAGGTGCTCAAGAATCGGTTCCAGCGGATCTCTCTCGATCCGCAATGATCTCATCAAGCTGTCCGGCCAACTCCTTCGCTCTGACATCCAGAACATCCCACAGAATATCCGCATCGATTCCATCATAGCCATGAATCAGCCAGTTGCGCATGCTGATGATCTGCCGCCACGGGACAGCGGGCCATGCCTCCCTCAATTCATCTGGCAAACGCGTCGCGGCTTCGCCGATCAATTCTGCGACACGCTCGGCATGGCGGCGATATCCTAAAGCGAGGTCGAGGTCTTCCCGGCTTCCCTTTCCGGCCAACTCACACGCTTCTGCCGCGAACCCGCGCATCTGCCGCAGCGTCTCCAATACATCACGCTTTGGCATAAAGTACTTTTGCGTCCTTGGAAACTTCAGCCAAATACCGACCCAACATCGCAGGGGTGTTCAAGTCCACCTTGCGGCCGAAGAGTTCCGAAAGTTCCTCCGCAATGCGGAAATGATCCAGCCCCGGATGCTTTCCCGCTTCATACTCCACCAGCAGGTCCACATCGCTTCGGGCGGGATCGAAGTCCTCTCTTGACGCCGATCCGAACAAACTCAATCGACGGATCCCCCGATTGACGCAAAGGGACCTAAGGACGACAGGGGATGGCAGAATCGCCGAGCTCACGGAGGGAAGCTGCCATCATTCCGACGTCGGATCAACCTCGGATTCCCCACCCGCGAGATTCTCCCGTTCGCCTGCAACTTCGCCAGCCAGTTCATGGGCGCGAAAGCAGCGGACGGTGACCGATGCCCCGCGCGGAGCCCGGCGGTTTCTTGCTCCTTGCTGCCCGCTTCCCGGAAAAGGGGACCACGGATGACACGGAAAACACGGAAGGAACAGCCGATGGCAGATGGAGGATGGAAGATGATGGATGGTGGGCGGTGATCGGTGATCGGTGATCGGTGATCGGTGAGGCGCGAAGGGCGCGAAGTTCGGTGAGTGAGGAACAACGAAATGGGCGAAAGGGACGAAAGGAAACAGCCTGGAGTTTGGACCAGGATGGATGGGATCGATGGGATAGGAGGATGGATCGCTTGTCTCCAGCCCCAGAGGGGCGAAGGCATGTAGCCACGGGTGAAACCCGTGGACCATGTCCAGCCAATGAACCCCGCGCTTGATCCGCGCCCCGCTCTTCCCAAGCGCCTTGCCTTTCTTTGGCACTTGGCACCTGGAAATTGGCACTTCCGCGCAGCGGCCTCCGGTCTTGCGTCTTGCGTCTTGCGTCTTGAAATCTTGCGTCTCTTCCGGACTGTTCTTTGGCACTTGGCCCTTGGAAATTGGCCCTTCCGCGCAGCGGCTCGGCTGTTGCTCGCGTCTCGCTTCTCGCTGCTTCTCTCTGGCCCTTCCGCGCAGCGGCTCCCGCTTCGCCTTCGAAGCCCATGCCAGATCGGTGCTTGAATCCACGACTTTCCCTGCCTTAGGTTCCCTCCATGGAATCCGACGGTCTCCCCGAAATCCAGCGAGGAATGCCCCGCTGGCGGGAGAGGCAGCGTACCCTGCCCCTTCGTGAGAAAGTCCATCTCATCGGGCGCTTGATTCAGGAGACCCGGCAATTCGAAGCCATCAAGAAGACATGGAAGCCGTCTGCGACGTCCTCGAAAGCCTCCTGAACGAAGCTTCAATCTCTCGCTACGCCATCGGCGGAGCTACCGCGGCCGGTTTCCATGGCGAGCCTCTGGCTACCCGTGACATCGACGTTTTTGTCTTCCTGGACCCGGAACCCGGCCGACTTCTCGTCACCCTGGATCCCGTCTACAAAAAACTGCAGACCATGGGATTCGATGAGTTCGATGAAGAGGGGCTGCTGGTTCACGGTTTTCCCGTGCAGTTTCTGGCCGCTTCGCCTGGACTGGAAACCGAGGCGGTGGAGCAGGCCATGGTTCTCGAATGGGACGGCCACCGAGCACGGGTCATGTCTCCGGAGCACCTGGCTGCCATCGCCCTAAGCGTGGGACGGCCCAAGGACCGGGCAAGGCTGGTCTATCTGGTGGCGTTGCCCTCGTTTGATCGGGAAAAATTCAATGAAATCTTGCAGCGCCACGGATTGGAAAATCGTTGGCTTTCGTGGTCCGACGCCCTTGGACTTTGAGGGTGGATGCTTCGTGCGACCTTCCTGCTTTGCCCGCTTCCCGCTACCCGGAAGAGGGGACCACGGATGACACGGAAAACACGGAAGGAACCGCCGATGGCAGATGGAGGATGGAAGATGATGGATGGCCAGATGGTGGGCGGTGATCGGTGATCGGAAGGCGAGTTCACCGCAAAGGCGCGAAGGGCGCGAAGTTCGGTGAGTGAGGAACAACGAAATGGGCGAAAGGGACGAAAGGAACAGCCTGGAGTTTGGACCAGGATGGATGGGATTGATGGGATGGGATATGCTTCGCGCGGTGCTTTGGCATGCTTTTGCTCCCTGCTTCCCGGAAGAGGGGACCACGGATTACACGGAAGGCACGGAAAGGTTGATGAGGTTTTCTAACAACGAAAAGATCGAAAGGGACGAAAAAGTAGATCGTGGGCGGCAGGCTCCCCTTGGACTGCGTGCAGCCTGCTGCCGCTTTCCCGGAGCCAGCCTGCTGGCCCGGTGCCCATGGTTAGCCCGTGAACCGCGCGGAGCCCGGCCGTTCCTCCGGTCTTGTGTCTTGCGTCTTGAAATCTTGCGTCTTCTCCTGGCTGTTCTTTGGCACTTGGCCCTTGGAACTTGGCACTTCCGCAGCGGCCTCCGGTCTTGGGTCTTGGGTCTTGAAATCTTGCGTCTTCTCCCGGCTCTTCGATCGCGGATTCTGGTCGCTCTCCGACGAGCTCCACGTCCTCGTCAAACAACAGCACTTCCACGAAACCGGCGACCTCGGGCTTCTCCTCAAACCCAAGGATGGCCAGACGCTGGAAAAACTCCCACTCTCCACCCACCGCCCCGATCCCGAGTATCTGGCTTGGCATCGGGCGAGGCATCGGTTCTGAAGCATCCCGCATTGACCTTGCAGCCAGCTTGCAAGCACCTTCGCGGCATGCGGATCTTCCTTTCGCTCGCTCTCTGGTTCAGCTGTCTTCTCTCGGCCGCTGCCGCGCCCAAGCCGCTTGAGAAGTTCGAGGGCTGTACCTTTCTCGCTGTTCGCTGGGCGGATGGAGACAGCTTCCGCGTGAAGACAGCAGCCGGAGACGAACACACCATCCGTCTCTACGGCGTCGATTGCCTCGAACTCCACGTCGAAGACAATGAACGCAATCTCGACCGTCTTCGCGAACAGCGCCGCTACTTCGGCATCAGCGAAGCAGGGAAGGACGACAAAGAGTCGATCCGAATCGCCCTCGATCTGGCCAAGCAGGCCGCCAAATTCACTGCCGAAAAGCTTCAACAGCCTTTCACCCTTCACACTCGGTTTGCCGATGGGGGAGGCGACCCAGATTTCAAACGCATCTACGGCTACATCACGCTTTCCGATGGGAAGGATCTCGGCGCTCTACTCGTGCAGCAGGGTCTGGCAAGAGCCCAAGGGGTCGTATCCACCATGCCGGACGGAACGTCAGTGGTGGAGGTGCGTGGCATGCTTGATGATCTGGAGATTCAAGCGCTAAAAAAGGATCGTGGTATCTGGGCAAAAACGAACTGGGAAACTCTCCCTGAGGAACGAAGGCTCCAGCGAAGGGAAAACGCAGAAGCTAAAATCGCGGAAGAACTGAATGGTCCTGGCGCTGATTTCAAAATCGATCCGAACAAAGCCACAAAAGAAGAACTGATGGATCTCGATGGAATCGGAGAGATCTTGGCTGGTCGCATCATCGAAGAACGCAAAAAGGCTCCTTTCCTCAAAGCGGAGGATCTTCTCAGGGTGGAACAAATGCCACAAGGGACGATCGAAAAAATCAAACCCCATCTGAGGTTCCCCCGGCCGTGATCGGTGGCTGAGCACCTATTATATCGCTGCCTTTAAGAAAACCTGCTTCCGATGATAGTCCAAGAAATGTTTCTGCTCATCGTTGAACTTCCCAGCAAAGAGCGGACGGTCTAAAGCAACTCCCATCTTTGAAACCGAATCGCCGTCAGCAATCGGAGAAACCAGCACCTCTCCTTCGTCACCGAACGAAATGAATCCTCGATCAAACAAGTGATCGATCGACGGAGTCAGTAACAGTCCGTTGGCTCCGCAGAGTCGCTCCTCATCATTTGACTCCCGCCACGGTTTGATGTGGCTTGCAATCAAGTGCTCACTGTTACTCACGCGGGTGATCCGGCATTCCCTTTCGATACGGTGCACATCATTACGAAAACGCCCCTGACCACGCCGGGCCGCGATCAGCGCCTTCCTCGTAGTCTCCGTTAGATCCAGTCGATCAAGAATCTTCGCTTGAATTTGCTCCTCCCAATCAAACAGAATGGCGGGCTCGGGTACAATGGTAGGCGATTCGTCTCCAACGAAAGGCGACTGATTCAAAAGCGGATGGAGAGCAGGTTCAGCCAGGTCAATGAGCGCCGTTGCGAGTGCCCGAGGAATTTCGGATAGATAAGCAACCTGATTGCCGTGGCCATTCTCTTGGATTGGGGAGTATTGACCTGGCAGGAGGCGAGCGATCTTGGCTATCACGTCCTTGATCCGCAAAGGCGTTCGGAATTTTCGAAAGCCCACGTCTACCCGCCACCCCAGATCGTTCCACGCATCACCCACCTTCCCAAATTCGTTCGGTTTTGGGCAGGAATAGCACGCCAGCCTCGCAGGGCCTACCGCCTGCAGATGGGCGAACGCAAATGAGAAAATCAAGTCGCCCTGCCGCACTTCGCGCAAGGTCTCGTAGTAATGGTTACGAACGCCGTTTCTCTTCACCTTGGGACACCAAATGTAGCCGTTCTCCACCTCATGGCGGAACGTCTGCTTGTGATTTACCCACCAGAAGCGCATCTAAAAAGCTCAGGATTATCCGGAAGAAACGACGGAGCAAATGACCATCTCGCAGCGGTGCCTGATCGTCAAAACGCTCACGAACTTCCACCCACATTTCAGGCTGTATCGGTCGGAAAAGAAAGCCGAATTTTTCGCGGTAGGAGACCAAATCGGCGCGAGGATTGAACCGCAACCAACTCCAAGCCCTCGGTATCCCCCATCTGCTCATGGCCAACCGCAGCGGCAAGCGGGCCTACGACCCCCGGAAACCCCAGGTCAACATCCTCTCCGTGCAAAGCAGCAAGGGCCTTGAGTTCCGCTCCGTGATCTTAATCGGCCTCGGGCAAATCGAAACCTCGGAAACCCAGGCCGCGCAGAACATGAAGCTTCTCTACGTCGGCATGACCCGGGCGAAGGAAAGGCTGCTGATCACCGCTTCGGGGAGGAATGAGTTTACCGAAAGGTTGGCTGGCATGACTGGACCTGTTTGCGCCGTGGCCTAGCACGTGGGCTGAGTCTATCCTTCGCTCAGTACGGCGGGAATCGTGGAGCCGTGAACCGATTTAACACTTTTCTAATGGCAGGCAGGACTACCAAAAGCGTCATCGTCGGGGTCATCTCCCCCAGCACCATCGTGATTAGAATACTGCGCTTCCATTTCACGCAACTGCCCAAGCAAGTCTTCGTCCGGATAACCGTATTCAAGCGCTCTCAGCATTGCAATTCTGCCCTCATCGAATCGCCCTTTTAACATCAAACAAAAGCCCAGGTTATACCAACCTGTGGCATTTCGTGCATCTAGAGTGATTGAATAGCGAAGCGCGCTTTCGGCTTCATCCAGAAGACCGATCTGCCCAAGCGCCCGCCCCTTTAAGCCATTCAAATCTGCGTCAGCAGGAAAACGCTCCAGTGCTGCTTCGAGGACACTAATCGCCTCATTTACTTGATGTTGCTCCAAAAGCACAAGCACTAGTCGAAACCATAGCAGTGAATCTTTGGGCTCGAGATTACATGCCGCCCGTGAATGACGCACCGCCGAATCTAAGTCCCCTGAATCATAAGCAATTTTCGCCAGTCTACTATGGGGATATGCATAGGCAGGATCAGCAACGAGAGATCTATCGTAATACGCCTTCGCTTCAGAAACCTCTCCACAATCATCGTATGCCAAACCCAGATTGTAACACGCTGTTGCCTCTAAATCTTTGGTGCCCATAACTTGAAGTAATAGCGGAATAGCCTCCTTCGCTCTACCCAGCCTATGCAAACAATGAGATTGGACCAACAACCGTTCCGGCTCCTCTCTATCAGGACAAGTTGCCGCCAAGTCATAGGCTTTCCCAATCTCTCCAATAGCCATAAAATAACACGCCTCCAACCACTTAACTTTTTCTAGAGAAGGCGCTTCAATTGAGCATTCTTCAATAATCCTTCTCACTCTTTCAAGCTCCCGAGCACTTAAACGAATTCCAGTGATTCGCTTCGCACCTTCGTTTCCAGCTAGGAGATCAAACGCTTCGTATAGCAATTTTGAAATTCGAACTCGAACTTCAGACGGAACAGGTGTTGTATAAGAGAACTCAAGTTCTTTCAGTGCCGCAGCTTCAGCATTGGCTTTCCAGTCACGAAGCAAATCGACTGAAAATGCGTCCGCATCTTTGTCAATCAGATCCGCGCAGTTAGAGCAAAGCCAGATGCCGTTCTGGATCGAGCATCTCTCTTCCGATAATTGAACGGAAGAATATCTCGGCCCACCGGGCGCGGCGGCGAAAATATGAGCAGCCTTTCCGATCCGAATTGACTTCTCGGGATTCGAGTGAGGCCCAGTCGTTTGCTTTCCACAACTAGGGCTTGAGCATCGGTAAGCAACGCGCTCGGCAAGTCTTCGCTTTGTTGTTTCTGAAAAATCGTCTCGGCGCTTGCTCATGATCCGCTGATATTCATTGTGCGACAAGTAGAGCAAATGCCGTCAACTTCCTTCACTGACAGATTTCCTCTAAAGGAACATAAATAAAATACATTTGTGATTGAGTCGATCATTTCTCAAAAAATGGTTTCTGGCTGATAGCCGGTTCGAGTGCCACGCACAATTCGAGAAACACGGTGCGGCAGAGTTCTGTGAGCGCATGTAGCGAATCTTCCGAGCCCTCCTCCGGCACTTCAACCAAGAGAGCGTCATGCATCGGAAGAAGCACAGCAACGTGAGGTAGTTCGGACGTAACTCGATTTATAAGGAGCTTTAAAATTAGAGAACCTGTGCCTTGAATAACCTGACTAATAGCCCATCGCTTCTCCTTATTATCGAGGTCGCCATCCTTTGTTCGATAGCGGCAGTTCCCCAGGAGCGTCCCAATCTTCCCATCATTCTTCAACGTTACATGGACTGTGGCTTTCCACTTCTCAACCCCAACAAAAAGAGGCGCAAACTTGGCATTTATCGCATAATCAGCGGCCTTCTTTGAAGGAAATAGTCCATGGACAAAGTTGGAAAGCGTTGAAACTTGCTTACCGTAAGAATACGCAAGAAACATCAACTTGCAGACCTTTCTGTGCTCATTTGACCCAAAGAGTTCCGTCGACAATTTTTCGTAAAGATCGCCTTCTCTGCACAGCTCCAGTAATTGAGGATCATTGCAAATACACGCCATTATATTTGGCTCAAATTGCGAGTAATCAACGTATCTAAGACGGTGATTCGGCCTCGGTCGAATAATGGCGCGGTATTTCTTCGCCAGATGCTGAAGCTGCGGGTCAATTGTTAGTATGCGCCCGGTAACAGTTCCCATCGAATCGAAATATGGATAGCAAATCCCATTTTCAGCACCAAAACTTCTCAGCAGAATTCCCTTATTTCGGCGTGCGCTGAGCACATCGCCTAGCAATCGGCAAGTCTCGTCAAAGTCCTCTCTCGCTGCGATCAAATCTTGAATCTCGGGAAGATCGCCTCCTTTCCGACTCGGAAGGCCAAGGACGAACAAAAGATACTCGGCATCTCCCAGTGCTCGTTCGACATCGATTTTCTTCAAGATCGCAAGCGTGTAATGAGCCTGGCGATACTCTTTCTCGATCTCCCCAAGGAATCTGTCCCGGATTGTTTCGTCCAATTGAATCCCCTTGTATTGGGTGGCAAGCATTGCGCCGTAGGCGGGGACTTCCACCTTGAGGAAACGCTCATACTCACCTTCCTCTTTTAGTCTCCCAATTGTTGTCTCCCAAAGCGACGGAAGGCCCTTTGCGATCGCCGTCATCCACCGGAGGTTGCCGAAATCGCTTAAATCTGGTTTGGCAAGGTGGGTAGCCATTGTCGCACGCAACAGTCGCTCTTCACGATTACGTGGAATTAATGGTCGTAAAACGCTCGCCATGTCCCATGGACGCTCATTATCAAAATCAGATTTTGGTCGACCAGTAATAAGTTTAGAAGCCACTTCGAGATCTATAACAATCTTTGGCAGTGGCAGGTCGCGTTGGCGAAACCAATCGACGAGGAGAGAAAACGAGTGAGTGACTATCTGATTTCGACAGGCCGCAAGTTTGTCAAGGGACCATCGTTCCACCTTGCCGTTGGCATCGGACACAAGAAGAGTCGGTTCCACCCCAAAGTCGATCGGTGGCGTGTAATGGAACAAGAACAGGCAGTTTTCGATACTAGTCATAGGCGCTCATCTCGTCGTAAATATTGAGTGCAGAAATTGTCGGCAAAGGTCTGAAATATTGGGACATAAATCCGTCCCTGACACGTTGGTAGGTGCCCTTCAGGCTAGGAAGCACATGATTGACGACATTCTGCTTTATCCCTTCGGAATAGTTTACTTCGTGAACTGCAATTAGTGCGTTCCTCTGAACCAAATGGTTGCGAAATCCCTTAAACACCTTAGTAATGCCTTTTCTGTCATCTTGATTACCCATCGCCCCAAGGTATAGAACTGCGCCTGCGCGATCAGCTTCCTGCGTGGTGTATTGCATTCGACGCTTTGCCGTAGCCAACAAATCAGGATCGCTGTATTTCTTGTGCACAAGCAACTGCCATAGCAGATACTTCTGCCAGTCATAAACCGCACGTTTTTCGTCTGCCAAAAGCGCGGCTACAAATGACATCTGGTCGGTGGAGGTGGGAACAGCTTTTAAGAATCGGACGATTTGGTCGGAACTAAAAGGCTGGGCATCAAGTTGTTGAATACAAAGGTCTGCGAGAGGATCGAAAAATGACTTTGGAACCCCGAGTTCCGGGCAGAGGGCGAGATTCTCAAAACGCTTCATACAGAATCTGAACGCTCGCTCCTGAGTTTCTCCTCTCTGAATCAGTTGCTGTGCTAGTTCTTGAAGCGGCTTGAACGAACGGCGTATGACGGGAAGTGACTTTGATCTCCACATGCTGTCGATCTGTGCAAGAAGCGGCGTATCTTTGCCGAGCGCCTCTTTGTAGCCCTTCTCATCTGGTTCCCAAATTTTAGTCTTTTGACCATTCACATTGAGGCCAAGCTTACGCAGTTCCATAGTCAGGTGCTGCAGTGCGGCACGCGCCTCGTATCGCGAACCGGTGGCTATCCGTATATCGTCCATGTAGCGATAATAGCCGTATCCTCGACCAAGCATTGCCTGATCAACCGGCATCATCACAAGATTAGCCAAGAATGAGGATGCATCACGATTCTGAGGTAACCCATGCGCGGAGGTATAGCACCATTTTTTTAGACATCGCTTTAGTTCCTCTATGATTCTTCGGATACGTGCTTTTTCAGAACCCTCCGCCTGGACATTGCGGACGTTGCATTCGAGAACCTGAATTACTTTTTCTACGGAGATATTCTCATAGTAGTTTTGCACATCTGTTATGAGCACAACCGGACGAGTTTTTGTTTCTTCGCGGATGTAGCTTTGAAAATGCTCCCATTGCTCGATTGGCTGCTTAAACAGGTATCGACCAGCGCGACGACCACCAACCGCGAGCCTGTGATTCAAAACTTGATTCGGCAGAAGCGGATCAAAGTAGGGAACGAGATAACCAGCTAGCGCTTGATAGTATAGACGGTCTTGTGGACTCATTTCTAGTGAATAGCGGAGCACGAATCCGCGCTTTGGAATATTTAACTCCAATCGTTCCTCTGGAACAAAGATTCCATGATGCGTCTCAAACGAGTTCTCCAGTATTCCACCAGCCACTTCTGGAGTAAGCAAGTCTTCGTAATTAAGAGGATCTGGATACCAGTCGTCGCGAAGATCTTGCTTGAGCTGCCTCACGACCATTCGCATATCGAGAGTGAAGCCACCGAGTTCGACGAGTTTACTCATAATTAACGGTCACGAATTTTGTGAAATACAGGCTGAAGTTGGTGGATATATGAAATTGCATGAATTAGTTAGGAGTCTAGCTGACAGGCATGGTGAGGAAAGCCCAAAGGACTTGAGGAATCAGAATGCCTAAAATTTGTTTTTGGTTCCGGTGCATGGTCCAGTCGATTGAGGCCACCCATTCGCCGACCACCACCATTTCCGGGCCTTCGTGGGGGGCGATGGGGATGGGATCGTAGTCCGGGTTCAGGGGCAGAAGTTCGATGCGGTCGTGCTGAGAGGAAGAAGTGATTTGAGGGAGGTTTTGAATTTGAGTCAGTCCCTCCATGTCGTTCCTCCATTGTGGGCAGTGAGCAGTGATCAGTGGAAGAAATCGCAGAAGAAGTGGCACCGGATCGCCCACCCGACTTCGCTGCGCTTCGCCGTGGCGAGTTCCGTTTCTTGTGGACGAAAGGAGGAGCATCAGGGTGATTCTCCTTTCTTCGCTTCCAGCCTTGCCCGTGAAATCTCGATGGCTGCGTGGAGTTTCCGTTGCAGGAGTTCGCGGCACGGTAAGGCGGTGAGGTATTCGGCAACATGAATGCCGCTTTGGTCGAGTTCGAGAAGTTCGATCTGCTCGGTCTTCTTTCCCGCACAGAGGATGAGGCCCAGGGGCGGGCCTTCTCCCGGCTGCTGCTCGTGCTTGGCAAGCCAGCGGAGGTAGAGCTCCATCTGGCCTTTGTATTCCGCCTTGAAGTCGCCGAGTTTGAGATCGATGGCGATGAGTCGTCTGAGCCGGCGATGGTAGAAGAGAAGGTCGAGGTAGAAGTCGTCGGAATCGATCTGGATGCGGGTCTGGCGGCCGAGGAAGGCGAAGCCGCCGCCGAGTTCGAGGAGGAAGGTTTCGAGTTCGCGCAGGATGGCGTCCTCGAGGTCTTTCTCGAGATAGCGGTCCTTGAGTCCGAGAAAGTCGAGGAGGTAGGGATCGCGGAAGACGAGGTCGGGCGTGAGCTTGTCCTCGCCACGGAGGGCGGCCAGTTCCGCCCTGGCAAGCTCCTCGGGTTGCTTCGAGATGGCGGTGCGCTCGAAGAGCATGGAATCGATCTTGGTGCGCAGGGTGCGGACGCTCCAGCGCTCGACCCGGCACATTTCGGCGTAGAAATCGCGCTGGAGGTCGTCTTTGATGTAGAGAATCTCCTTGAAATGGGACCAGCCCAATTGTCGCGACAGTGTAGAGACAATCTGAGCTTCCGAGAACGTTTCCGCAAATTTCACCATGTGCCGGAGGTTCTTCTCCGAGAACCCTGCTCCAAACTCCCCGGTCAATTGTCTCGACAGCGTAGAGACAATCTTGCCGCCATAGTCGGCCCGCTCATTTCCAAGGATTTCCACCTGAATCCGCCGGCCGACGCGCCAGTAGAGCAAGGTCATGCCTGCATTGACCGTCCGGGCGACGGCCTCGCGGGTTTGCTCGATCATCGCGCGCACGTCGGCGGCCAGGCCGGCCTCGCTGCGGATGATGTCCAGGTCGTCGGAACTCGGGTTCATGATTCAGTCGATGGTGGCAACCCACTCGCCGACGACGACCATCTCGGGAGCTTCGTGGGGAGTGACGATGATGGGATCGTAGTCGCGGTTCAGCGGGAGAAGTTCGATGTGTTCGTGGCCCCATTCATCCTCGGTGACGCGCTTGACCGAATGATACCTTTTGACGGTGAAACGCCCGCCGTTTTCGAGATCGCCGCGGGACTTGAATTGCACGAGGACGATCTTGCCATCGCGGGAGCCTTGCGGGCGCTCTCGGAAGAGGTTCCAGGAGCCGTCGCGGATCTTGGGCTCCATCGAGTGGCCGCGGACGCGGGCGATGAACATGCCGGGTTTGATAGCGGTTCCGGCAGGGGCGGCCCAGCCGATATCCTCGGGGGTGGTCTCCGGTCCCCAGAGGCCGGCGGCCGCTTCGAGGCTGTAAACGGGGACGAGGCGGGTGAACTTGTCCTTGGCAGCGGGGGCCTCGGTGAAGCCGGGGAGGTCGTGGGTGGCGAGTTCGTCGCTTTTCCCGGTGTCGGAGCTGGCGTCCAAGACTCGCAAGGGGGTGGCGACGGCGACGGGCTCGACGGACCAGCCGGAGTCGGTCCGGGTGAAGGCGACCTGGTAGTTGGTGCCGGGGGCTCCGGCGTTTTCGCCGAACCAGCCGCGGAGGAGCGGGAGGATCTGGTTTTCCTCGCTGCCGAGCGGTGAGGCGACGTTGCAGGCGACTTTGACGAACTTGAACACCCACTGGCTGCCATCGGGCAGGGTGGCGGTGGTCGGGCCGATGGGGCGGCCGGGGAGTTCCTCGACGGTGGGGAGGCGCAGG
>JALOTY010000105.1 GCA_025457665.1 Akkermansiaceae bacterium
GCCTTGCCTTGCCTTGCCTTGCCTTGCCTTGCCTTGCCTTGCCTTGCCTTGCCTTGCCTTGCCTTGCCTTGCCTTGCCTTGCCTTGCCTTGCCTTGCCTCCCTTTGCCTCCCCTCGCCTCCCCTCGCCTCCCCTCGCCTCCCCTCGCCTTGCCTTGCGTTATGCGGCGGGATCGACCTCCTCTTCTCTTCACTTCTCTTCTGCGCCTCAGCTTCAACCGCCATCTTGCCGGGCATCCCCTCAATGAGCCGCGTTGCTAAATCGCACATCTGAGATGTTCAATTCAGATCCACGAGGCCCAATGGATTCCAACTGATCAGGGCATCGAGAACTTCTGATCGAGATTCCTGCGAGACATGGCTAGGGTTTTCGTCCCTTGGGTTGTCCTCGCTTGCCCCTGCCAAATCCGAGTATCCGACGAGAGGAACAATATCGCATATCTCAGATGTGCGATATTGTTACGCCGAGGCTTTTTGACTCCTGTGCCTTTATTTGGAGGGACGATTCGTGATGTTCTCCAGGCCCCATGAATTGGAGCTTTCAGGGTTCGATGACGCTGCGTAAAGGATGCGAAGACATCGACTGAAGCCCGCTGTGCCATCGGCAGGGGCAGGGTTGTTGATCGTTTCCTTGAGCGCCGGTCTTTATGATTTCGAGAAACACTCTTCTGCGTCTCGTGCTTGTCCTGCTTTCTGCGGGACTCGGAGTTCTGGCATTTCCTCCGGTGCATTGGCATGGACTGGCTTTGGTCTATCTTCTCCCCTTCTTTCTGGCCATCCGCGGTGCCAAGCCCGAAACCGCAGTGCTTCTGGGACTCGTCCATGGGTTGGCCCTGTTTTGTGGCACCTTGCACTGGCTGCTTGCGGTCTTTGGCCCCTTCGCCCTGCTGCTGCATTTCATTCTCGCCCTGTTTCCGGCGATCTTCGCCGGTGCGCTGGCTGGGTTGGAAAAGAGGTTTGCGAAACCATGGGTGTGGCCATGGATCGTCGGTATCCTTTGGGCTGGCATCGAGCATTTCCGGTCCGAGTGGTTCACGCTCCGATTTGCCTGGATCACCCCGGGAACCGGACTTCCGCCCGGGGCACTGACGCCGCTGATCGGCGTCTATGGCATCAGTCTGGTGATCGCCACGGGCTGCGCCTTTCTCAGCATGGGTGGCAGGCAACGTTGGGCGGGATTCACCCTCCTCCTTCTGACCCTTCTTTCCTGCCATCGGCCTCCGAGACTCTCAGAACCGGGTCAACTGCAAGTCGCCGCCGTGCAGTCGGAGGAAATGTCGGCGAATCGACTCTTTGATCTATCGGATCGGATTGATCGCGCCGATGCCATCATCTGGCCGGAATACGCGATCGATTTCGATCCGCGTCACAACCCCGAATTCATGGCTCGGGTGCAGGAGCTTTTGATTGCGAAACACGCCGAGGTCCTGGTGCTGGGAGGTCGGGTGGATCTTGAGCCCAAGCGCTGGCAAAACACCGCTTTCGCGATCGGTCGGCAAGGCGTGCTCGGCACCCATGTGAAGAATCGGCCGGTTCATTTTTTCGATGACGGTGAAGCTGGCACCGAGGCCCCTGCGATTTCCTCGCCACTTGGGATCTTTTCGATGCCGATCTGTTTCGACAACGATTACGCCGCCGTCCAGAGGCGGGCGGTAGCGAATGGCGCAAGCTTTCTACTCATTCCGAGCATGGATGCCGCCCATTGGACGGCGACCCAGCATCTCCAGCATGGTGAGTTGTTCCGGCATCGGGCAGCGGAGAACGGGCGCTACCTCGTGGTCGCCGCGACATCGGGCCTGACGCAGGCCATCGATGACCGGGGCCGCAGGATCGACTCCCTGCCCTTGTTCGCACCCGGCCTTCTCGAAACCCGAATTTCTCCATCTCATCACACAACGGTCTATCAGCGCGGGGGATGGCTTGTGGGTCCTGTGTGCACCATGATCGCCCTGGGTTTGGTCGGCGCGGGAGTCATCCTTCCGAGAATCCGGCGGCGCAATCCGAGCGGGGAGTGAGAAATCACAATTTTTGTCATCCTCCGCCGGAAAGACGAACGGAAGATTGACGCGCGGGGCAGACGCGGAAGAATCCTCGCCATGATTCCAACGTCCATGAACCGTCGTCGTTTCCTCGGGCAAACTGTCGGCACCGTCGCTGCCATGAGCCCCTTGGGTATGGGTCTTGGGCGTGCAGCGGATGAGGATCCGGAAGTCATGGGTCAGGGAAAATTCCGCTTCAAGCGGGAAAAAGACTGGAGCTTCAAGCGGGATGGCAGCGCGGTGGAAGTCGCGGACTGTCATGAATTTGTCCGCACCCGATCGGGCAGCTTGATTCTCTGCACCACCAACACGGCAAACAACCTGATCGAATTCTCACCGGACGGACGAGTCCTGCGGACTTTCGGCACCACCTATCCCGGAATTCATGGCCTCACTCTTTCCGAAGAGAACGGCGAGGAGTTTCTGTGGATCACCGATACCAACCGCCGCATTGTGATAAAGATGGACATGAAGGGGAAGGAGATCCTCACGCTCGGCTGGCCGAAGGACTCGGGCAAGTATGAGGCAGAGAACCGTTTTTGCCCCACGGAGACCGCGGTGAATCCGGTGAACGGTGATGTTTATGTCGCCGATGGTTACGGCAGCGATTTCCTGCTCCACTACAATGCCAAGGGAGAGCTGAAGAACGCTTACAAGCACGAGGGGTTTCAGTGCATCCACGGTGTGGCTTACGATGCGCGGGACGCGGCCAATCCCCGACTGCTGGTGACCTCCCGCGCGGCGAACAAACTCTTCACCCTCTCACTCGATGGAGAAAATCTGGGCCACAAGGATTTCCCAGGGGCATGGATTTGCCGGCCGGTGATTCATGGTGAACATGTGTTTTTCGCAGTGATCAATTCCGGAAGACGGGAGTGGGGTAGCGACTTCCGCGGATTCGTGATGGTGTTGGATCGCAACAACGAGCCAGTCTCTCTCATTGGCGGCCAAGCGCCGACCGCTGGCGCCGAGGGAGAAGCTGCGCTTTACCGGAACCTTGATCCCAAGCCATTCCTGAACTGCCACGACGTCTGCCTGGATGCCGAAGGAAACCTCTTCGTTGCCCACTGGGCTTCCAACAAAACCCACCCCTACAAGCTCATCCCTGCCTGATTCTAGGGGAAATCGACCCCCGGGAAACTCACGCGTCAACGGATGATCACTTCCCCAAGGGTCTGGCTGAAGATGTGCACCTGAGTCCCGAATCGACCCTCCGAGGTCTTTTCGAGATACCACCCGTATTTCTCGCTCCAGCGGAAATCCCGGCAGACCAGCGTCTTCACCCGTTGCCCCTCACGACCGCTGTTGAGCCGCAGCACGGTGACCCTCACCACTCCGGGTTCCTCGAAATCTCCGGAGCGCACCGTGCCCTCGCGGATGGAAACCACTTGCATGGAGTCCGCGCGGACTTCATCGGCCAGAGCCACGAGCGCCAGCGCATCCTGCTCCGCCAGCGGGATGTCCTGAGACGCTGCGATTGAGGGCTGCATCCACCAAAGGGCACACGAGAGACAAATCGCGGTTGTTTTCATTCCCGGCTTGGACGTAGTTTGACGGCGGAAATTCGAATGAATTCCACCTCGTCCCACGTTTTTCCATCCATGAAATCACTTCTTCTCTCGCTGGTCCTTGCTACCGCATCCATGGCCGCCCAGCCACCGCCCGTCATGCCCACCGGGGCACAGGTTCCGGACTTCAAGCTGCCGGGGATCGATGGCAAAACCTGGACCCTCGCCGATTTCAAGGACGCCAAGGCCCTGGTCCTGATTTTCACCTGCAATCACTGCCCGGATGCCGTCGCGGCCCGCGAGCGGACCCGCGCGCTCCATGCCGACTACAAGGATCGCGGCGTCGCCATTGTCGCCATCAATGCCAACAACCCGATCGGCCTGCGCCCGGATGAGCTGGGATACTCGCCCTACGGAGATTCCTTCGAGGAAATGAAGCCTTTCGCCGAAGAAGCCGGCTGGACCTTCCCTTACCTTTACGATGGAGAGACCCAGTCCTTCGCCGAAGCCTGCGGGGCGCAGTCGACCCCTCATGTGTTCGTTTTCGATGCCGACCGCAAGCTTCGCTACAACGGCCGCATGGACGATGCCGGGCGCTCGGCGGATCCGGTGGAAAAGAGCTTTGTTCGAGACGCCATTGATGCCGTGCTCGACGGTGGTGAAATCGAAACCCCGGTTACCCGTTCCTTTGGATGCTCCACAAAATGGCTGTGGAAGAAAGACGACGTCGCCAAAGACCAAGCCGCATGGGAAGCGAGGGAGGAAAACTTGGAGGACCTTGATGTCGAACTCGCCAAAGCCATCCGCGCGAATCCCAGCGGCAAGGCGAGGCTCATTCATTTCTGGTCCACCACCTGCGCGCCGTGCGTGGCGGAGTTTCCCGAGTTGGTCGAAACCTACCGCCGCTTTCAATCACGTCCTTTCGATGTCGTCACGATCAGCCTCGACCCGGCCGACCGCGCCGAAGCTGCGGCGGATCTATTGAAAAAGAACCACGCGGCCATCCCGAATTCATACGCGGAAGGCCTGAAAAAGGAAAATCGCAGCGCCATGCACTACCGTTTCGCCGGAGAAAACCCGGACCATCTGGCCGAGGCCATCGATCCGGAGTGGAGCGGCGCCCTGCCTCACAACGTCCTGATTTCTCACGATGGCAAAGTCCTCTGGCGTCACACTGGTCGCCTCGACGCCGTGGAGATGCGCCGTGAGATTCTCAAGGCCATCGATGCCATCCAACCCTGATCCGCTCCCTTCCCCCATCGTCTCCCACGTGCTGCCCGAGTCCTCAAGAGTCCGCCAGGTTGTCATCGGCACTGGCATCATTGTCGTTTGTGGTGCCCTGATCATCGCCCTCGCCCTGCTGCGCCAGCTCCCGGGATTTGCCGGTGAGTTCTTCGGCAAAATCGCCGGGATGCTGAGCACTCCGCTCATCATGGAGGGAGCCATCGGCCTCCTCGGTTTCCTCGCATTGCTCACCTTCAATCACATTCGCCGGCTCAGGGAAGGCGACGACTTTGTGACGCTTGATGTGCCGGAAACCGATTTCCCGCTTGGCGATGGGGCCGCCGCTTCGGGAGGCTCGGGCATGTTCATTGTTTTGGAGGGCATCGACGGCACCGGGAAATCCACTCACGTCGCCCGTCTTGCCGAGTGGTTCCGCAACCAAGGACGCGAAGCCGTCACCAGCTTCGAGCCCACCCGCGGGCCATGGGGAAACAAGCTCCGTGAGTCGGCATCTTCCGGCCGACTCTCGCCAGACGAGGAACTGGAGCTTTTCCTCAAGGATCGCCGCGAACACGTCGAGCAACTCATCCGTCCCTCCTTGGAAGCCGGAAAAGTGGTCATTCTCGATCGCTACTACTTCTCCACCATGGCCTATCAGGGAGCGCGGGGGATCGATATCCACGACATCCGCGCCCGCAACGAAGCCTTTGCGCCGAAGCCCGACCATCTCTTCATCCTGGATCTCGATGTCGATACCGCCCTCGCCCGCATCGGCGCCCGGGGCGACACGGCCAACGAATTCGAGAAACGCGAAGCCCTGCAAAAATGCCGGGAAATCTTCCTGAGCCTGACCGCTGAGCCTTTTGCCCACCTTGTCGATGCCTCCCAGAGCCTCGATGCGGTTCAGGAGCAAATCCGTTCCTGCCTCGGAGCAATCAAGGCGGAATAAGCCCCTCACTCCTGCTCGTCCGTCCCCGCGCCCTCTGCGGCTGCGTGGGCCGGTTCCAGGCGACGGAAATGGATTTGGCCGACGCGGCGACCGTTCGTACTCGTCACCCGGGCTTCCCATCCCTCGATCTCCACGGTTTCCCCCACCTCCGGGAAACGTCCGAGCTGCTGCGTGATATAGCCGCCGATGGTGGTGACCTCACCGCTTTCCAGCTCCAGATCCTCTTCGATTTCCGACAGGTCGTTCAGGGTCAGAGTGCCATCGACCACAAACTCATCGTCGCCGATCCGCACGAAGTCGGGGCGCTCGTTGTCGAACTCGTCCTGGATATCACCGACGATTTCCTCAATGACATTGTCGAGGAAAACGATCCCCACAGGCGTGCCGAACTCATCGACCACCAGCGCCAGGTGAGCCCGCTCCTTGAGGAAAAACTTGAGCAAAACGTCCAGTGGCATCGTGTCCGGGACCATCTTGAGGACCCGCTTGATCCGCATCAGATCCGGGTCCGGCTGGCCGACGAGGTTGAGCACGTCCTTGATGTGAATCTGGCCGATGTGGTTGTCGAGATGCCCGCCCTTCACCAGAGGGAAACGGGTGTGCTTGGTCCGTCGGGCGACCTCCAGCGCCTGCTCGAAGGGTTGGTCCACATCGAGCACCACCACATTCTGGCGCGGCGTCATGATGTCCCGCACCCAGAGTTCGTTCAGCTCCAGCGCATTGATCGCGATTTCCTGCTCCGTCTCCGTCACCTCCAGCGCCTCGCCACTCTGGGAAACCAGCAATACCAACTCTTCCGCCGAGTGGATGTGTTCGCCCTCGCTCACGGGATCGATGCGGAAGAGCTTCTTCAGCAGGAAATTCGCCGTGCCATTCAGGAGGCGGATCGCCCAGTGGAAAGAGCGGTAGAAAACATGCAGCGGTTTCGCCAGCACCAGCGTGGTCGCGAGGGCTTTGCGGATGGCGATGGACTTCGGCAGCAACTCGCCGATCACCACGTGCAGGAAAGTGAAGGCGACGATGGCAAAGATCAGTGAAGCCCATTTCACCAACTCGAAGGAGACTCCGGCGACGCGGACTTCCATGGGCACCCCCATCTTGTAGAGCGAGGGCGATACCAGACCACTGATGAATGGCTCGCCCAGGAAACCGAGCATCAGCGAGGCGATCGTGATGCCAAGTTGGTTGGCGGAGAGATAGCCATCGAGACGGCTGACGATGTGGATCGCCCGCGTGGCGCGCCCCGGATGTTCCTCTTCCACCGTCTCCAGTTGGCTTGGCCGCACTTTGACGATGGCGAACTCGGACGCCACGAAGAAGGCATTGAGCAGCAGGAAAAAGATGATCCCCGCCACGTAAGCCAGAATGATCAGCGGCGGCGGATAGTGCGTCGAGACATCGTGCGTGACCGCCAGCCAGTCGAAGTAGGATAGAACACTCATCGCGGGCTCACAGCTTCTCGTAAACTCCCTTGTCCCGTCTCTCCAGGATGGTGAATCCGGCCGACTTCGCGTCGCTCACCGAAAGCGGCTTGGCCACCTTCGGGGTATTCACCTTGGAGATCACCTTTTTGACCGGGTGCCTGCAGGCAAGGCAGGCCAAGAGGGGCGCCCGATCGATAGGGCGCCGGAGTTCAAAGCCCCGACGACAAATCCGGCACGATCGCTCGGGATCGTCCGGATTTTCGGAAATGTATTCGTAAATGGGCATGATGTCGCGGGAGAGGAATGAACACTCTCCCGCAAAAACTAGGCCAAGCGGGCGGGAATCACCAGCTCGACTTCGTCACACCGGGAATCATCCCGTGCGAGGCCAATTCGCGGAAACTGATCCGGGAAAGGCGGAAACGGCGGAGGAAAGCGCGGCGACGGCCGGAATACTCGCAACGATTCACGAGCCGGGTCGGGCTGGCATCACGGGGCAACATGGTCAGACCCACGTAATCCTTCTCATCCTTGAGCTTGCGGCGCAGGTCGGCGTATTTCGCGACGGTGCGGGCCTTTCGTGCGTTGCGGGCAATCCAGCTTTTCTTAGCCATAATTCGGGGCGCGGGGAATATCCCATCCCCACCCCATTGCAAGCCAAAATGCGCGTTATTTCCTGAATTTCAGCCACGCGTCCCATCCGGGACCCCCGGCCGGGAGATTTCCGACCGGCCTTTCCTTCCCGGCGAAGTCCTTCTTCCCGCTTGGCAGAACCCGGGGAATGGCTTCCTTAGACCCATGCGAGCCCTTTGCATTGTTCTCGATTCCGTCGGCTGCGGCCACGCCCCGGACGCCGCCGACTTCGGCGACTCCGGCAGCAACACCTTGGGCCATCTCTTTGCCAAGCGCCCCGGCTTCGCCCTGCCCCACCTCGCATCCCTCGGGCTTTACCAGCTTCTGCGGGAAAAGGATGCCGCCGGGATTCCTCAGGACACGCAAGCTTTCCCCGGGTCCCAGGCGACCCGACTCACCGAGCTTTCCGCCGGAAAAGACACCACCACCGGGCATTGGGAATTGATGGGAGCCAGGATCACGGAGCCCTTCGCCACCTTCGAATTCTTCCCGCCCGAACTCGTTTCCGAACTCGAAATCGCCGCTGGCACCCGTTTCCTCGGAAACGAGGCGGCATCCGGGACGGAAATCATCGATCGCCTCGGCCCCCTGCACGTCGCGACCGGCCATCCGATTCTCTACACCAGCGCCGACTCCGTGCTGCAAATCGCCGCCCATGAGGACCCGGCGATCTTTGGCTTGGATCGACTCCATGACCTCTGCGCCCGTGCCCGGACAATCCTCGATGCACGCGGCATCCGCATCGGCCGGGTCATCGCCCGACCTTTCATCGGCAGCACCGCCGGTGGCTTCCGGCGCACGCCGAACCGCCATGACTACTCCCTCACGCCCCCGGAAACGGTTCTGGATCGATTGCAAAACGCCGGGATTCCCGTCCACGGGGTCGGGAAAATCCACGACATCTTTGCCGGTTCGGGGATCACCCACAGCCATCCCACCTCGTCGAATGCCGATGGCATGCAATGCATCGACCGGCTCTGGAACGAGGTCGCCGACGGTCTGATTTTCGCCAATCTCGTCGATTTCGATTCCCTTTTCGGCCATCGCCGCGACCCCGAAGGCTATGCGCGCTGCCTCATGGAGTTTGATTCATGGCTTGGCACCCTGCTGCCGAAAATCGCCGCAGACGAGCTGCTCATCATCACCGCGGACCACGGCAATGATCCCTATCATCCGGGCACGGATCACACCCGCGAACAAGTTCCGCTCCTCACTCTCCACAGCCCGCCTTTGGTGGCCGGGGCCGATTTCTCGACCGTTTCCAAGCTCATCGCCCGGCACTTCCACTTGGACTGTTAGGAAATCCCCGCGGCCGGACCACCGCGGATCGCTTCCACCATGGTCAGGGCCTCGCGATTTGGCCTCACTTCGTGGACCCGGTGGATCATCGCCCCACGCTCGCGGGTCCAGGCCGTCAGTGCGACGGTGGGCCAGGATCGACTTTCCACCGCCTCCACGCCCAGCAGGCTGCCGATGAATCGTTTCCGCGACAGCCCGATGAGCAGCGGACGTCCCTGGGGAGCAAGCTGCACACCCGCTCGCAGCAAGGCGAGATTGTGCTCGAGGGTTTTCCCGAAGCCGATTCCGGGATCATACACCAAGCACTCCGGATCGATGCCTGCGCCCGTCAATTCCTCATGCCGCTGCGCCAGAAAGCTCCGGACCTCCTCGACCACGTCGTCGTATTCCGGTGAGAGCTGCATGGTCCGCGGCAGCCCTTGCATGTGCATCACCACCACCCCCACCCGCCGTTCGCGACAAAGATCGACCATCGCGCGCACTCTCAGACCGGAAACGTCATTGACCACATCCGCCCCGGCATCGATCGCCGCCGCCGCGACTTCCGGTTTCATGGTATCGACGGAAATCGATCCCTCCCATTCCGCCCTCAGCGCGCGGATCACGGGCACCACCCGGCGGATTTCCTCATCCACCGAGACCGGTTCCGCGCCGGGACGGGTCGATTCCCCGCCCACATCGATGAGGTCCGCGCCTTCGCCGATCATCCGTCGCGCATGCTCCAGCGCAGCCACCGGGCTTTCATGAATGCCGCCATCGGAAAAAGAATCCGGCGTGACATTGAGAATCCCCATGACCCGCGCCTGCTCCCTCAGATCCCATCGCTTTCTGCCGGTTTGCCACCACATGCCGCCCCGGAAATGCCCCCTTGCCCTGCCGCCCGCCAAGCCCTAATGTCCGCGCCCATGAACCTGCGTCATTTCGTGGCCATGCTTTCGCTCGTCTTTCTCCTGCCCTGCTCGGGACAGGGAGTCCCCGGCGTGGATATCGAGGGCCCCTTCGTCCGAGTGAAACGCAATGAAGACGGCTCGAAGACCGTCTTCGAGCGCGGTCAGGACGAACGCACCCTCACCAAGGCCACTTACACCGCGGCCGGCCACCTCACGCTGAAAACCATCTACCGCCTCGATGCCGCCGGAAACCCTCTGAAGTGCGAGATGTTCGATGGCCAAGGCACCAAGCTCTACAAGACCCAATTCGGTTATTCGAAAGTGCCCGGGCCGACCTATGGCAAGCTCGTCCAGGAGCGCCTCTACGACGTCCTCGTGCCGCGGTTTTTCGCCGGCACCCGCGAACCGAAGCCCGTTCACGTTTTCATTTACCGCTACAAGCCGGACGGTTCGCCGGAGCTGCCCATCGGGATTTCCACCGTCGAGGGGAAGACCGCTGAGGAAATCTTCGGCGGCAAGATCGAGTCCCAGACCCTGCCGAATCTGAAAGAACTCGAAGACCCTGCCAATCCCAACGCCCGGCCACTCCAGCGCTGATTTTTCCCATGCAGCCCAGGGTCCTTCTCCCCATCCTTCTCGGCGGGGCGGTCGGTGCCGGCGGGATCCTCCAAGGTCTTCATTGGCGAAATGCCGCCAGCGAGACCAATAGCGAGGAACTCCGCGGCCAGATCACCGCCCTCGAAAACGAAATCGCCACCCTCCAAACCGAAAACCAGAGCCTCCGCTCCCTCGCCCAGGGCGGTGGTGAGGTCCAAGTCAGCCCGGAACTCCAGCAATTCGTCGAAACCGCCATCGGCCTCGATTTCCGCAGTTCCCCCGTCGTCCACCGCATCGCTTTCGAAGAACTCCGCGACCGCGTCGTGGCATCGATCGAAAGCCGATTTCCGCCCAACTCACTCGACCACCGCCAGCAAGCTTGGCGTGCCATGGGCCTGCTGGCGCCCGATGACCTCTACGCCCCCCAGCTCGCCGCCACCCGCAGCCTCGGCGCGCGATCGTGGTTCGATGACCAGAGCGGCGAAGGCTGGGTGACCGATCGTTTCGAGCCCAGCAGCATCCCCGATCAAGGTGCCCTGCTGCGTGTTCTCGTCCGCATTCTTCTTCACCAGCACTATCCGCCACGGCCGGGCTATCCGGGCGACGATGCCGACCGCAGCCGCGAAGCGATCCACCATGGCGCGGCGCTCACGGTCGAGAACCGCTACCTTGCCCGCCAGGCACTTGGGGTCGGTTTCACCGGCACCCAGAACCGCAACAACGACGCCGGCGATCTCCTCGCCAGCCTGCCGGTTTTCATCCAGGGCCTGGCCACTTTCCCCTCCCGCTCCGGCATGCCGCGCGCGGAAAAATGGTTGGATCAATCCAAGCTCCTCGAAATCCTCCACAATCCCCCCGCCTTCAGTGCCGCCCTCTATCAGGACTCATTTGAGGCCCCTGCCACCCCCACCCTCCCCGACTCCCAAGGCAACGTGGTCCTTGAGGAATCCGCCGGCATGCTCGGACTCCGCCTCTGGCTGGCCACGCTGGACCCGGAAAATCCCGAATCGCTCACCCCGGCCGATGCCTGGCGCGGCGATCTCTACCGTCTCAGCGCCCGCTCGGATATCGCCCTCGACCTCGTCTGGCAGATCCAGCTCGCCACGCCGGAAGCCGCCCTGGCGATCTCCGAAACCGCCCGCGCCATGGCCGGCATGCTGGCCGAGGCGGAGAAGGACCCCGAGCTCGGCCAAATCATCGTCACCACCGAGGGCCGCCGCCTGCTCGTGGAAATGCCGGATGCCACTTCCGTCCGCTTCACCCATCTCGCTCCGGAATGAGCCCGTCATCCATCCCACCCCACCTCAAGCCCCTTTTTCTGCCATGATCGCCCGCCGCGTCATCTTCGAAGGCCGCGTCCAAGGCGTCGGCTTCCGCTACACCTGCAAGGACCTCGCCAAGGGCTTCGAAGTCGTCGGCACGGTCCGCAATTTGCCCGAGGGCACCGTCGAACTCGAAGTCATGGGCGAAGCCGCCGAAGTCGAAGACTTCATCCAGGAAATCGCCTCGGAAAGCCCCATGGCCCACAACATCAAGGGCATGCACGTGAAAAACATCCCGCCGCTCGATGGCGTGAAAGGCTTCACGATCACCGGCTGAGCCCCCTTGCTCCCTTATTTCACCGAGTCCGTCACCCAGCGCAGATAGGCCTCCGCTCCCGCCTCCACCGGCATGGCCAGCAGTTCCGGGGTTTCATAGGGGTGCAGCTCCAGGAGCGCCTTCTCAAGTGCCCCGTATCGCCCGCGTGTCGTTTTCATCACCGCGAGGATCTCTTCTCCTTGCACCACCTGGCCCTGCCAACGGTAAATCGACCTTACCCCGGGCAAAAGGTTCACACAGGCCGCCACTTGCCTTTCCACCAGTTCCACGGCAGTTTGCCGGGCCTTGGCATCGTCAGGGAAAGTGGTTAGAACCACCAGC
>JALOTY010000106.1 GCA_025457665.1 Akkermansiaceae bacterium
GTTGATCACGCCGCTGCTACCCACGGTGAAGCGGTCGATGTTCACGGTTGTCGCCCCGCTGTAGGTGTTGTTGTTGCCGTTGATCGTGGATGCTCCGAAAGTGGAGATGTCCTTGGTCACCGAACCGGCTCCCGTGATGTTTTGCGTGGCGCCGAGGGTGATCGTGCGCAGGGCGAGGGTGGCACCATTCGCGACCGAGAAGCCTGAGGAGGCATTGGCGTTGCTCAGGACGAGGGTTCCATTGCTCACCGTGGTGGCCCCGGTGTAGGTATTCGCCCCGAGGAAGCGGACCTGACCGCCATTTCCCTGCACTGTGACCGGACCGGAACCGGAAATCGTGTTTGTCAGCGCGAGGTTTTTGCCGGAATAAACCGCCTGAAAGATGGCTCCGTTGGCCCCGACCGAAACCGTCCCGCTCATGGTGTGGTTTCCATCTTCGTTGCGAAGCGTGCCGCCGTTGATCGAAAGGTTGTTCGCGATGGTAAAAGAAGCATTGTTCCGGATCCACAGGCGGAGGGTGCCGCCGCTGTTGATGGACACCGATCCGCTGCCGAGAGATCCGACGTGGGCGGTATCGGCGACGGTTCCTCCACTGCCCACGGAGACCACGCCAGAGCTGATGGTCATGCCGCCGGCGAAAGTGTTGGCAGAGGCTGTATTGGCGAGGGTGAGCGTTTTATTGGCGGCATTCATGGTGATGCCCCCTGTCCCCGTGATCGGGCCGGCCACGGTCAGGGACTGGGTGCCGGTGCCGGATTGAGCCACTGTCAAGGTGTTCGCGCCCAACGCCAGAGTGCCGTTGATGCGGGCGTTCTGCAGCCAGAGCGTGATGCCGGCATTCCCGGCAAGAGTGACGCTGTTCCCGAAGGTCAGAGCATTGGAACCGGCAGTCCAGAGGGCCGAATTGCTGCCCAAGCTCAGCTCGTTGTTCAAGGTGAAGGCACTGCCGAAAGCGACGGCGGGTTGATTGGAGGCGGTGATCGTGACGGCCGCCGTACCGAGAGCATTGGCATTGCCCAAGGTCACGGTGTTCGAACCACCCATGTTCACTGTGCCCGTGAGGCCGGTGTTGTTTCCGCTGAGGGATAAATTCGACCCACCAGTGATGGTAACCACTCCGCTCGAAGCCAGATTCGCGCTGATGGTGCCCGAGGCATTCTTGGTGATCACGGCGGCGCTGGCACCGTTGTCGAGGGTGAGAGTATTCCCGCCACCCGCGATGGTGTAGCCACTGGAAAACGTGATGCCGGATGCCGTGATGTTCGAGCCGAGGGTGACGGTGCCTACCGTGCCGGAAAAAACCGCAAGATCACGATTCGCATTCACCCATGAGATGTTGCCAGTGCCATTGTTCCAATTCGTGTTGCTGGTGTCCCAAGTGCCGCCGCCGCCGGTGATGGTGGCACCATCGCCCCCGCTGGTATCCCAGTTCAAGGTCGCGGCCGTGCCGGAAACACCTCCGAGGACAAGGCCGGCAGCAATCATCAGCCAGGAGTGGTGAGGTAGGTTTCGGGAACTCATGGTCGTTGGTCTTTGGTAAATTCAGCGGCAAGATGTAGCGGGATTCACGCCGCCGCCGCGAATCCTGGATCGCTTTTAATGGTCCCTTTGACGGACTATTGAAACCCTGCGGGAATGGGGCTGGAGGAGTTCGGGCCGCTTCGCCCGAATTCGATTGGCGATGCTGCCGCATGATCCTGCTCTCCGCCTTCCTGAGAAGTGGACTCACTTCGTTTTCAATGATCCCGGGAAGGGACCATTTCCGTCTGGACGGCCCTACCTGCCGAAGCCACTTTGAGGAAAAATGGGAGAGGGCATCGAACGCAGGACCATCGCTTCGCAGTTGGCGGAAAGCATCTATCGGGAAATCGAGATCGGGACCTGGGTGGACCGGATCCCGGGAAAGCGCACCCTCGCCAAGCGATTCGGCGTGAACATCAAGACCTGTGCGTCCGCTCTCGAGTTGCTTGAGCGCCGTGGGTGCATTGGCAAAGGGCAGGCGGGAAGGGAGAGAGCCATCCTGATGCGGCGGAAACCAGCCGGCAGAAAGGCCAAATCGAGCCGCACCCTTTTGATCCTGCATCAGGCGGATGCCGCGCTGAATCTTGAGGACGTGCAGTTGTTTCGAAAGATGGGTGAGATCTGGTCCAAAAGCCACGGAAATGCCCTGTGGGTCGGAGTCGATTACCCTCGATACCGCCGTCCCGGGCCCTTTCTCGACAAGCTCATCCAACGCCACTCCGCATCGGCGATCATGCTCCACATGTGCTGGAGAAACTGGTGTCCCGAAGCATTGAAACGGGTTCCCACCTACCAGGCGGGCGGTGCTCGGGAGAACGAGATCGAGGGATCCTTCGGCGCAAGCCGCCTCAGCGATGACAGTCTGCGGGCCATCAAACATCTCAGGCAGATCGGACATCGCCGCATCCTGATGCCTTCGCTCACTTTCGATGAACCTCTCTGGAGAACGCTCTGTGCGAGTTTCTCGATCGATTGGGACGAGCGTCCACCCGTCGGCACCTGGGAGGATTATTGCCCGCGGTTTGTCGAAACCCATCCGGATGGTTGGGAAGTCATCTGGCGGAGGTCCTTCGCATCGCTGAAGCCCACGGCGGTGGTCTTGCGGGATGACAGTCTGCTGCTTTCGCTTTACAGTTATTGTTTTGCCAACGGATTGCGCATCCCGCGGGATTTATCGGTGATTCTTTTGGATCATGACAAACTGCTCGAATATCTCCGCCCACGCCCAACGATGATGCGATATCCCATCAAGGCCGCACTCGCGCATTTCCAAGCCTGGGTGGACAATGACCTGCGGCCGATCGGCCGGAAAAACTTTGAACTCGAATGGGTGGGGGGAGACAGTGTGGCACCGCCTCGACATGGATGACGCCGTGACCGCGATTGGCCCGAATCCAAGGATGGGACGCGGCGGATCGGGAGATGGATGTTAGAGCCGCTGACGGATCCGCCACAAGGCTTTGAGCATCCTCCACGAATCCATGGGGCGCAGGCGGCTTTGGCCTTTTTCCACCCAGTTGACCGGGACTTCGTCCCATTCGATGCCCTCGGCATTCATGATGCCCAGCATTTCGGCATCGAAGGCGAAGCCCACTTCCTTCAATCGACCGCGGATCCGTCGGTAGTCCTCGCCACGAATCACCTTGGCACCGCACTGCGTGTCCTCGGTGTCCAGACCCAGCAAGAGACGGCAGGCAAGCAAGAAACCGCGGTGCCTCAAGCCACGCCACCAGCGCTCTTCCACCCGGGTGGTGGCCGTCGCCTTGCGCACACCGATGGTGCTACGCCCGGATTTTCTCGCCCGTTCGATGAGCCGGAGCATTTCCGGCCCGGAGATGCTGCCATCCGCATCCACGAAAGCATACCAATCCGCACGACCCGCGAGGTCCCAGGCCTCCAGGATCACGCCGCCCTTGCCACGATGGATCTCGGCGAGGTGAAGATCGACATGCGGATAAACGCTGGCGAAACCTTCGCGCAAGGCCATGAGCCTCGGGTGCTCGGTCGGCTCGGAGCCATCATCGGCAATAATCCAGCGCACCGCCGCCTCGTGCCTCGCAAGCACCGCCGCGAGTTCCGGGCCATAGCCCGCCAGCCGGCGCGAATCATTCCACACCGGCGTCACCAGGATGGTGTTTGCCTCGTCCTCACCTTGCGCCATCCTCCTCTCAACGCCTGCCACGACAACAGCCTTTCACGCTTTCGAATGACCATCGTCATTCGTGACCTGAAACTTCGCGCCCGACCCCAAACGTATCGACCCCACCCTTGAAAACCTTGCCCCTCATCGCCTGGATCCTCCTGCTGCTCGCGGCGGCGGTGTTTCGTTTTGCCGATCTCGACAGCCGCCCGCTGCATGCCGATGAAGCGACCGGTGCCCGCATCGCGGCGAAGGCGATGGAGTCCGGCGAATTTCGTTTCGATCCGCTCCACTACCACGGTCCCACGCTCCACCGCAGCGGCCAGGTCTTCGCCATGGCAGCAGGGGCAAGCGACTGGGGGACTCTGGAAATCGGCCCACTGCGAGCCGTCACCGCCTTGGCCGGGCTGCTCGTTTGCGCGCTGCCCCTGCTGGGGGTGAGGAAATTCGGCCATGGTCCGATGTGGCTCGCCGCTGCCCTGCTCGCAGTGTCGCCCCTGATGACCTACTACAGCCGGATGTTCATCCATGAAATCCTGCTCGTGCTTTTCGGTCTCGCCGCGCTTTCACAGGCGGTGCTGTCGAAACGTTTCTGGCCCACCGGGCTGTGGCTCGGGCTGATGTTCGCCACCAAGGAAAGCTTTGTGATCTCCCTGCTCGCCTGGGCTCCGGCAGCGGTCCTCACCTGGGCGCTCGCAGGTCCCGGGCGCATGCCCGTGCGGGAAATTTTCCGCCGCTATGGCAAGGAATTCGGCATCGCCACCCTCGCCGGGATTGTTTTGGCCATGGCTTTCTACACCGATGGTTTCCGCCACTGGCAAGGCGCGGTCGATGCGGTGAAAACCTATTTCGTTTACGATACCGTGGACGGCCACGACAAACCCTTCGGCTGGCATTTCGAACTACTAGGAATCCCGGAGAAACGCGGTGGCCTCTGGTGGTGGGAAGGTGGCATCCTCATCATGGCGGTGGTCGCACTCGCCGGTTCCTTTCGACGCGATGCGATGCCGGAAAAAGCGCGCCATGCCGTCCGTTTCCTCGCCCTGTCCTTCGCCGGCCACCTGCTGATCTACTCGCTCTTCGCCTACAAGACCCCTTGGCTGATGCTTCTTCCCTGGGCCCATGTCTGTCTGCTGGCAGGCTTTGCCGCCTCGCTCCGCGTGTTTCATGGTAGCCGCGGCCCATGGATCCTTGGCACCGCCAGCGCGGTCCTCATCGCTTGGCTCGGCCTGCAATCCTGGCGCGCCTGCTTCCGCTTTCCTTCCGAAGACCGCAATCGCTACGCCTACGTCCCCACCAGCCCGGACCTGAAGGACATCGATGCCTGGATCGCGGAGCTCGATGCCAGCCAACCCGAGCTTTCCATCGAACCCATCGGCGTCATTGGCGCGGAAAACTACTGGCCGCTCCCGTGGTATCTGAGGAAATACAAACTCGTGGGCTACTGGGTGGAGCCGCCGCCTTCTCTTGAGCGACTGCCCCTGGTTCTTGCCACCAGCGATCTCACCGAAGTCCTCTCCGCCACCCACGTCCCCATCCCGCGTGGCCTGCGTTCAGGGGTGATGGTCACCGCTTGGGTCAGACAGGATTTCTGGCAAAGCTTCGTCGGCTCCGGTTCCTAATTCTCGATTCAGAAATGGCGACCACGGAATACACGGAAAGTTGTGGAGAAAGAATGATCCTCCTCTGCACCCGGAGGATGGATGCCAACTGCTCATTCCGAAAGCCCGGGTTCCATGGGCTTCCATCCGCTCGTTTAATCTAACCGATTTTTGCCGCCATGTTCCACCGCCATCACGAGGCCATGAACACCACCTTCCATCTCCGTTTGCCGGAGGGGCTCCGTCATGCATCCGACATGGCGCTGGAATGTTTCGAGGAACTCGATCGACTGGAAGGCAAGCTGTCACGCTATCGCGAGGATTCGGATATCTCCCGCGTCAACTCACTGGCGGCGGGTGAGACGATCTATCTCTGCGAGGAAACGCATCGCTGTCTTTGTCTTGCCTTCGATCTCCACGAGCGCACCGGCGGTCTCTTTGACGTCACCCTCGGCCGCGCCATCCGCCACCGCAAGGACGGGGAAAGCGGTCCTCTTCCGCAAAGCGCGGGTAAGCTCATGATCCACCCCGCCGATCCTGCGGTCACCTGCCTCGAACCCGGCCGCGAACTCGATCTCGGTGGCATCGGCAAGGGCTTTGCCCTCGATCATCTCCGCGAAGTGCTGCTTTCCTGGGACGCGCCGGAAGGCCTGCTCTCGGCCGGGGCCAGCACGCACCTTGGTTTTGGCGACCGCGATTGGCCCATCGAGCTCTCCGCCACTTCGGGCAGCCACAGCGTCGCGTTGCGCAATGCCTCATTGAGTTCCTCCGGCACGGCGATCCAGGGCAGCCACATCGTTCATCCCGACCCCGATGCCCCGCTGGCCGAGGGCCGCGCCTGGATCATCGCCCGCAGCGGCGCGGTGTCGGACGCCTGGTCCACCGCCCTCCTGCTTTCGCCCATCGCCCTCCTCGCCCCCTGGCTTGCGGCCGATCCCGATGTCACCGGTGCCTTCATCGAGACCGATGGACTACCGATGCCTTTTCCATTCTAACACAATCTAACAGAAAGAATGCCTTGAGGGGGATTCGCTGGATGGATGGGATAAGGAGGATGGGCGGGATCTCGGCTGGGGGTGGAGGAATGCTTCGTGGATACTGTGGATTTATTTTGCCTCTGCTTGAGTGCCTGAGACTGTGGATAGGCGAATCTTACACTGAAGCCTGTCTCAGAAGGTTAAGATAAAGAGGCTACTACCGCACAACTGATGTCCAAAACTCAACTTTCTGCGAGAGGCACAATGCGATAAACTCGCGGACGTCCTTGTGAAGTTTCATCGGATTCAGGGTAGAACAATGCGCCGCGTTTCAGGATTTCCTCAAATACCGCAAGCGCTTCCTGCGGATCGTCGATAAGCGGAGGAATCCCCTCCGTTTCAAGAGGCCTCTTGATCGCAACCTTCTCCATGTCCCAAAGATAATTACGCAGCGCGTGGGCGTCGAGAGCTTCTTTTGTTCGGGCGACGCACATGAATCTCCGCTCTTTCCTCGTCTTCAGGATAGTGTGTTGATCGACAATAAGACGGCCGCAAGGGGAAGTTGCAGGATGGACGGGATAGGGAAGATGGGCAGGATGATGGTCGGGGGGCGGATGAGGATAAAAGGGGGAGATCATTCCAATGAGGGTCGCGAAGAACGCTTCGGTTGTTTAGTCAAAAAAATGGCCTCGCCCGCAGATGCGGACGAGGCCATGGAATGGAAACGGGGCTTGATCAGGGGCGGAGATCGAAGCGATCGGCATTCATCACCTTGACCCAGGCGGCGACGAAGTCATCGACGAATTTCCGCTGGTTGTCATCCTGCGCGTAGACCTCGGCGTAGGCGCGGAGGATCGAGTTCGAACCGAACACAAGATCCACGCGGGTCGCCGTCCACTTCACCACGCCGGTCTTGCGGCAGCGGACTTCGTAGAGGTTTTTCGACACTGGCTTCCAAGTGTAGGCCATGTCGGTGAGGTTGACGAAGAAGTCCGTGGTCAGCGCGCCCACACGATCGGTGAAGACTCCGTGGGAACTTCCCCCATGGTTGGTGCCCATGACCCGCATGCCGCCCGTGAGGACAGTCATCTCTGGCGCGGTCAGGCCCATGAGCTGGGTGCGGTCGAGCATCATTTCCTCGGCACTCACGGCGTAGTCCTTCTTGAGCCAGTTGCGGTATCCATCATGCACCGGTTCGAGCACGTTGAAGGATTCGGCATCGGTCATTTCATCGGTGGCGTCGCCGCGACCGGGAGCGAAGGGGACTTCGACATCGAAGCCCGCCGCTTTCGCCGCCTGTTCCACGCCGACATTGCCGGCGAGAACGATGACGTCCGCAAGGCTGGCACCCGCTTCTTTGGCGATCGGCTCCAAAACCCCGAGCACCTTGGCGAGACGCGCCGGCTCGTTGCCTTCCCAATCCTTCTGAGGAGCGAGACGGATGCGGGCACCATTCGCACCGCCACGAAGGTCGGAGCCGCGGAAGGTGCGCGCGCTGTCCCATGCCGTCGAAACCATTTCCGCAAGGCTGAGACCGCTGGCGGCGATTTTCGCTTTCACGGCTGCGACATTGTATCCAGTGGGTCCGGCCGGAACCGGATCCTGCCAGATGAGATCCTCGGCCGGGACTTCGGGGCCGATGTAGCGGACCTTCGGGCCCATGTCGCGGTGGGTCAGCTTGAACCAGGCGCGGGCGAAGGTTTTCGAGAAATACTCGAAGTCGTTGTAGAAGCGCTCGGCAATCTGGCGATAGACCGGATCCATCTTCATCGCCATGTCGGCATCGGTCATGATCGGATTGTAGCGGATCGAGGGGTCCTCGACATCCACCGGTCGGTCTTCCTCCTTGATATTGATCGGCTCCCACTGCCATGCGCCGGCGGGGCTCTTCTTGAGTTCCCAGTCGTGATTGAGAAGCAGGTGGAAATAACCGTTGTCCCATTGCGTGGGGTTGGTGGTCCATGCGCCTTCGATGCCGCTGCTCACGGTGTCGCGGCCGACGCCCCGGGTGGTCTTGTTGAGCCATCCCAGGCCCTGATCCTCCAGCGGTGCGCCTTCCGGATCAGGGCCGAGGTTCTCAGCCCGCCCGTTGCCATGGCATTTCCCGACGGTGTGTCCCCCGGCGGTGAGTGCCACCGTCTCCTCGTCGTTCATTGCCATGCGGGCGAAAGTTTCACGGATGTGAGCGGCCGTCCTCAAGGGGTCGGGGTTGCCATTCACGCCCTCGGGATTGACATAGATGAGACCCATCTGCACCGCGGCCAGTGGGTTTTCCATGGTCGCCGGGTTGTTGAGATCGCCGTAGCGGCCATCGCTCGGAGCCAGCCACTCCTTCTCGCTGCCCCAGTAAACATCCTTCTCGGGATGCCAGATGTCCTCGCGGCCGAAGCCAAAACCAAAGGTTTGAAAGCCCATCGACTCGTAAGCCACGTTGCCCGCGAGGATCAGAAGGTCGGCCCAGCTCAGCTTGTTGCCGTATTTCTTTTTGATCGGCCAAAGCAGCCGACGCGCCTTGTCGAGGTTCACGTTGTCCGGCCAGGAATTGAGCGGGGCGAAACGTTGATTGCCGGTGCAGCCACCGCCGCGACCATCGGCCATGCGGTAGGAACCCGCCGCGTGCCAGGCCATGCGGATCATCAGACCGCCGTAGTGACCCCAGTCCGCCGGCCACCAGTCCTGGCTGTCGGTCATGAGCTTGTGAAGGTCTTCCTTCACCGCCTTGAAATCGAGTTTGCGGACCTCTTCGCGGTAATTGAAATCACCCAGCGGATTCGTCTTCGTGTCGTGCTGGTGGAGAATGTCGAGGTTCAGGGCATTGGGCCACCAGTCCATGTTCGACTGGCCGACGGCGGTATGCCCGCCGTGCATGAAGGGGCACTTGCCCCCGGTGGATTCGGTTCCGTGCATTGGGAGTTGGAGTTGGGGTTGGATTCAGTTGCTCAAAGACAAAGGAGGCTCTCCATTCATCTGGGACCCTCATCATGCCTCGGAATGGGCATTTGAGAAGACTATGTTTCGAATTCTTGCCATTCGAAATGCTTATGGCAGCATCCGGACACCCCATGGACCTGCGATTGCTGAAATCCTTCGTGGCGGTGGTCGAGGATGGCTCCTTGAGCGCCGCTTCCCGCCGTTGTCACCTTTCCCAGCCCGCCTTGAGCCAGCAGGTTCAGGCCTTGGAGGAGGAACTCGGCGAAGCCCTGCTGGTACGTCGGCCCCGCGGGGTGGAGCCCACAGCCGCTGGCGAACTCCTGCTTGCCCACGCCCGCGTCCTGCTGGCGCATGCAGAGCGGCTGCGCGGGGATTTCCAGGGTCGGCGGGAGTTGGAAAGCGGAGCGGTCACCTTCGGCATCATCCCCACCATCGCACCTTACCTCCTCCCTCAGTGGCTCGGACCGTTTCATCGCGAGCATCCGGGGGTCACACTGGCCATCGATGAAGCCCGCACCCGCGACCTCATCGCCAAGGTCTGCTCCGGTGCGGTCGAGTTTGCCATCCTCAGCGATGTCACCGCAGAGGAACGCCGCAAAGGCTCGCTACAACTCACCGAGCTGTTCCGCGAACCCTTGCTGCTGGCCGCGCCTGCCAACCACCCACTCGCCCTGCGCAAGGAACCACCGGTCCCGGCCGACCTCGATCCCGAGGAATTCATCCACCTCAGCGGCGGCCACTGCCTTGCCGAACGCGCGCTGAAACTCTGCCGCATCCGCCAGCCGAACCCGCGACTGCAATGCGACCAGATCCCCACCGCCCTCGCCATGGTCGCCGCCGGCATGGGCATCACCCTTGCACCAAAACTCGCCGCCCGCGATTTCGCTCGACCCGGTGTGGTGCATCGACCCTTCGCTGGCGATGGCCTCTTCCGCTCGATCAACCTCCTCAAAAAACGCGATGTGAAACTCTCCGCCGCCGCCAGCCGCCTCTTGAAATCCCTTCAAGCCCCTCAAGACCAGAAGGGCGGGCTTGGGATGTGAAACATCAGTGACCATCCAATCGCAGTAAATCCTCCAAGACCTCACGTTTTGACAGGCAGCTTTGATCCAAGGCCGACCCTGCGCGCGCAGATGTTCGATGACTTTTTGAGACAGATATAAGCTCCCCTAAGTTAGAATCGGCCGATTTGTTCCACCACCTCATTTGCATCCCGGGAAATCCCCTCCATGTTCCGTCATGCAGGTTCACCGCCACGCTTTCCTCGGTTCACTCGTTGCCGATGCCCTCGCCATGCCGGTTCATTGGTACTACGATCGTAGTGCTTTGCGCCGTGACTACGGCGATCTTCCGAGCTACACCGCTCCCCGCAACCCGCATCCGGATTCGATCCTCTGGCGCTCGCATTACGAACCGGTTTCCCCGGAGGCGGACATCCTCCACGATCAGGCACAGTTCTGGGGACAGCGAGGGATCCATTACCACCAGCAGCTCGCTGCCGGGGAAAACACGCTGAACTTCCAACTCGCCACCGAACTCGTGCGCCATTGCGCGGAAAACGGCGGATACGATGCCGATGCCTGGATCCGCCGTTACATCGAGGTCATGCGCACACCCGGCTGGCATCGCGACACCTACGTCGAGGAATACCACCGCGCCTTCTTCGATCGCCTTGCCCGCGGCCGGGATCCGATGAAATGCGGCATCAGCGACGAACACATCGGCGGCCTCGCCAGCGTTCCGGCACTGCTCTTTGTTCTCGACGATCTGCCGCTCGATACCCGCCGCGGCCTGGTGAAACAGCACGTCGCCCTGACCCATGCGCACGCCAATGTCCTCCGCGCCGCGGACACGCTGGTGCGCATCCTCGATGCCATCATCACAGGCGAACCTCTGCGCGATGCCATCCGCGCTCAGGCAGGCGATTGGATTTCCACCACCAAAGCGGAAAAATGGGCCACGCAGCCAGATGAGCACATCATCGGCCAGCGTTTCAGCCCCGCCTGCTACATCGCCGAATCCATGCCCGCCGCCCTCTTCCTCGCGTGGAAATATCATGATGATTTCACGGCCGGAATCCGCGCCAACGCGATTGTCGGCGGGGACAACTGCCACCGCGGTGCCGTCGTCGGCTCGCTGCTCGGCGCGGCAAACGGTGTCCCGGACGAATGGCTCACACCGCTGCAAAGCAGGCTGGGAGAAATGACATCGGCAGGATCGTGAAGGCCATCCGATCATCCTTCGAACGATCCGCCCACGCGTCCTCTCCGGGCATCGGCTAAGCTGGACTCACGCCTCGCCCCGCGTTATCTCCCCGGCCCACCCGTGCCCGCCTTTCCCGACATCCGCGACCATTTCATCGACGCCCGCTGGCGCGATCGCTTCGAGGACGAGGTCCTCCTCGTCGCGCAAAAACTCAAGGGCAAGGTCCGCGCACTCCGCGGCGAGTGGGAAAAGGACCAATTCATCCTCCGCGCCGAAGTCGCCGGTGAGGATTGCGAGATCATCCACTGGCAGAACAGCCCGGGGCGCTGGGATTTCGAAAGCACCTGCCCCTGCGACACCCGCACCTTCTGCCCCCACGCCGCCGCCGCCCTCATCGTCGCCGGGAAATCCGGGAAAATCGATGAGCTCCTCAAAGAGAGCACAGGCGTCTCGCCTGTGGTGGCACAAACCCCCGCGCCAGCGGCACAAAGCCCCGCCGATCACCGATCACCGATCACTGCCCCCACCTTCCACCTCCGCATCACCCGCGAGGCCACTGATTCGAAAGTCGTCCGCCTGCTCCTCCAGGCCCTGAAAATCGCGGATACCGGCGAATGGGTCGTCGCCCGCCCCGAGGTGATCTACGGCACTCATCGTATTTCCCTCACCGGCAAACCCGGCCTGCGCGAACACCCGTTGCCGGACGGCACCATCCTTCTCCGTGACCCCGCCGCGGAAATGAATGCCATCCTCCAGCTCCAGCAAAGCGGCCTCACCTCCCTCACCGCCAACGCCCAGTTCCGTTTCCTCCTCGCCATCGATCAAAGCAAATCCGCCAAACCCCAAGGCCCCGCTCCCGCCTCCGCCGCCGGCCTCTGGTTTCCGAATCCCTCCCACGGCACCATCGACCAGTTCTGGCCCTGGCTCCGCAGCACCGGCTCGCCCCAGCTCGCCGCCGCCGGGTGGTCGGTCCACTTCGATTCCGAAGTCGGCCATGAAGTCATCGAACTCGATCCCGATGCCTTCAAATAC
>JALOTY010000107.1 GCA_025457665.1 Akkermansiaceae bacterium
AATACCTGTAACCGTAGTAGTAGAGACCACTTTCCGCATCTTGTGGCTTGGTGCTGAAGCGGTGGCGGAAGCTGGAGGCGGAGGGGCCGCTGCTGAAGATGATGTTGCCGAAGGCGTCGTATTCGTAATGGGCCACGGTGGCTCCGGCGGCATCCAGGTATTCGCTGACGTTGCCGTTGCCGTCGTAGGTCGGGTAGTAGGTGCCGGCCGTGCTGGTGACGGAAAGCAGGCCTCCGACGCCTCCGGCTCCTTGCATGCTGCCGCTGAGATCCAGACCCCACAGATTCACGGTCTGAAGGTCGAAGGTCGAGAAGTCCAGGGTCGTGAAGTCGATGACGGGATTCCAACCATCGTAGAGGGTAACGAGGGAAGTCGTCCCTACCGTGCGGGCGATGCGGCGGCTTTGGGAGTCGTAGGTGTATTTGGCCAGGCTGTTGGCTCCTGTGGCGTCCTTGATTTCGATGAGACGGTTTTCACCGTCCCACACGAAGAGGCATGACTCAAGACTGGAAGCCCCAAGAGGGCGGATCTGCGAGGCCAGTTGATTGCCGTCGGCATCGTAGGTGGGGACCACGGATGGCACGGAGATTTGGGAGTATTGATTCAGCGCCGTGGGCGTGTAGGTCGTCGCTCCCGGTTGCGTCGGATCGGTATTTCCCTCGATGCTGGCAAGGCGGTTGCCGATGGCATCGTAAGCGAAACCGCGATGGTAGGCGGTGTTGTTGGCATCGCTTTCCGCCGTGACTTGACCAAGGGCATCGTAGCTCCACGTGCAAGAAGTTATCTGTTGAATGCTAACTACTGAAAGCATTACGCGTAACACCAAAGTCATTTGAGTTGAATCTCCGACCATCGACGTTTATTGAAAAGCTTGGCACCATACTTCCTCGCCTGATGAGGAGCCACAAAGAGCGACTTTATCCTGACAACTCCCTCTCCTAGAGGCTCCAACACCTCAAACTCAATAATCAGGTCATAGGATTTCGAGACACGATACCTCTCAATACCCCAGCCGTTCCCCGAAACGCCCTCCAGCGAATCAAACTCCGCAATTTCTAACTCTCGAAGGATTGAGCCAAGTCCAATCCACTTTCTATCTTTAAGGGTAATAGAGTTTTTCTCAGATTGAATACTTAGATTGTCCTCTACAGATATCAACTTGGAAGTCATTCTCAAGTAGAGATCTTCCACTTCCTTGTCTGCATGCATGCCTCCAAACACGGGGCCTGCAAACTGAAAAAAAGTAATTAGAAGCGCGCACAGAACATCTAAAGTTTTCATTTTGTTTAAATTGGCAGCTTTCTTCCTATTTTGGGAGATACACTTGATCGGTCGTAGGCTTTAGTTCTTCAACCTTGGTCTTTCTTGCCATCTTGGATGCTCCCTTGATACAGCACCAGCTTACTTTGATTTTTCGGTAGACCAACGATGACTTGGAGCCTGGGAATGTTGGCGCAATTCGACTAGACCAAAGGGATCCGGCCCACCCAACTGTACCAGGGAGCATCTGTTTGTTCATTTCATTGAGGGTAACTCCGTCCCTATACCTTGCCCAGCCCTCGTAAATGGCATACCCGCAGTAGCCGTCTTGGTGGGGATTAGTCCAAGTGCCTCCCCTTCCGAGCCACCAAGTATCAGAACTCCCTCCTATGCCGGACTCTGCACCATTAACGATCATCACCCCTCCCGAAACATCTTTAGTATTAGGCCGGACGCGCCATGCTTCGTAGTAATCTTCGTCGATATACTGCCTGTAGTTGTTGCACTGTTTCGATCTAAACCCGGAAACGTCCATTTCCTGCAAAACAAGTCCGCCGTCGGCACCAGAATTCGGAGATACCTTCCAATAGATTCGCCATTGGAACGAACCGCATTCACCAAGCTGAATTTGATCGGAGCCGTACCAAAGCTCTAATTCCTTAAGACCAAGGTAATCCCACTTATTCACCCCATCATTTCCGACGAAACCGTAAAGGTTAGTCCCACCCTCTTCCCCAATCGGATCCCTAGACGGCCATCTGCCCGTCAACGGATCGTAATACCTGTAACCGTAATGTGTCACACGGCCCTCTTCGTGTGGTATGCCTCTCTGATTTAAGCTGCTTACCACCAACGATTTTAGAGCATTTTGAGAGCTGCCGGGGCCTTTCGGCGTTTTGGGGCGAATTGAGGCTTCGGAGGCTGGTGGGTCATCGCCCGGGTCGGGTTTGACCGATGCTGCAACGGGTTCCGCTTGCCCGCTAGGGCAGACGATCGGGTTGGCAGCGAGCAGGCAGGTCACGGGTTCCGGCCCTACCAATGACGGTGGCGCAGGGGAAGCTTTTTCGATCATGGGTGGAGATGTTTCCTCGGGTGGTGGTGTTTCAATCGCGGGTGGCATGCTGCAATCCAACGGGACATCCAGCCTCCCGTGAGGATGGCATTTCAGATGGATTTCCCGCAGCGCCTCGATATGGACGTGGGTGTAGATTTGAGTCGTTTCGAGGCGTTCGTGCCCGAGCATTTCCTGCACGTAGCGGATGTCCGCTCCGCCACGGTGCATGTCGGTCGCGCAGGTGTGGCGGAAGAGGTGGCAAGAGCCTCGCATGTGGATACCGCATTGTTTCATGAGTCCTTTGAGCCAGTTGCCAATGGACCCGCAGGACATCCCCTTGCCGTATCCGCTGAGGAACAAGGCCGATTCGCCGGGCAGATGGTCAAATTGAGGACGGGCCTGCTGCAAGTAAGCATCCAGCCACGCGGCGGCTCGTTCGCCCGTCGGCAGGAGGCGGGCCTTGCCGAACTTGCCTTTTCGGACATGGAGCGTGCGGGTCTCAGGGTCGTAGTCGCCAACATCAATGCCCGCCATTTCAAAGCGTCGGACTCCCGTGGCATAGAAAAGTTCGAGGATCGCCCGATCCCGCAGGCCGAAAGGGCTGCTGATGTCAGGGATGGCCAGAAGAGCACGGATTTGTTCAGCCGAAAAGCAGCGGGGCAGCTTTCGTGAGGGCTTGCGCGGAAGGTCAAGGTCGGCTGCCGGGTTGGCGGGGATGATGCCATCCCGGCAGAGACGAGCGAAGAAGCGTCGCACACAGCCGATCCGCGCTAGCTGGGTGGTGATGGCCAGCACCTCACCGGTGGTCGGGCTCCGATGGCTGTGAAGAAAAAACTGATAAGCCTCCATGTCGCGGCGAGTGATGGCGGCCGGATCGCCGAGCCCTTGCGTCGCGGCCCATTGGCAAAAGTGCCGCAGCGCCCAGCGGTGGGAGTCGATGCTTGAGGGCGAGCGATGCAGCGCCGTGAGGTTTCTGAGAAAAGGCTCCACGTAGGCAGAAATGCCGGAGTTATTGGCGGGAAGGGCGGGGATTCGACCCCCACGTCGGCGACGTCTCATCCCAGCGAGATTTCTGATTCCAGGTTTTCCAGACATGGTTTGGTGGGAGTTGGATAAAGCGGCAAATAGGGGGATTGAATCGAAGCCAGCCGCCCGATGATTTTATTGAAATATCATTCCGACGGAGTCCCACATTGCAGGATTTCGGAATGGACTGCCTACCGCTCTGAAAGTCAGAGGCTTATTCGAATCTCGCATTTTTCACACAAAAGAATTTGACCAAGGCCCTTGAGTCTTGCGAGCATGCGTGTGGTTACGCAACAGAAACCCATAAACCATGAATCATCCGGGCCATTTTCTTCTCCGTTTTTCTCAACGATTGGGATTTTGGGCACTTCTGCTCGGAGGAGCGAGTTGGGCGCAGGGAGCCGATAGCGATGCCGATGGGCTCGATGATGCCTGGGAGGTTCAGTATTTCGGGAATTTGAGCCAGAACGCATCGGGCGACCCGGATGGTGATACGGTGCCGAATATCCTAGAGGCGGGTGCCACAAGAAATCCGACTCTCGCGGAGACTGTCGCTGGGACTCCGGATTGGCATGGGGTTCCGGGTGCGCTTCGCATGGAACGCTGGAACGGGATTGCGGGAACTCCCCTCTCCGGTCTCTTTTCAGCGCCTGCCTTCCCTCAATCGCCCTCGACGAGAGGTTTTGTGACCTCCGCGACCATCACTCCCAACCAAGGCGACAACTATGGCCTGCGTCTTCGCGGGTGGGTGACCGCACCCGTGACAGGGAATTACCGCTTCCACATCTCGGCCGATGATCAGGCCCGGCTCTATCTTGGCACGACGGCGAGTCGTTTCTCGGCCCGCCAGATATGCCAAGTGACATCCTGGGTTTCTCCGGGGAACTACACTTCGCAGACCGGTCAGCAAAGCGCCTTGATTCCGCTTGTTGCGGGCCAGAGTTATTACATCGAGGCTTTTTCGAAAGAGGGTGCCAGTGGCGATCATCTTTCTGTGGCTTGGACCTTGCCCGGCGCAACGGCTCTTCAGGTGATTCCCGGTCGCCTCGCGAATGGGACGGTGGTTCTGACCAGTGAGACTCCAGATGCCGCCGACCTCGACGATGATGGAAATGCGGACACCTGGGAAACTGCCCAAGGCCTCAATCCGGCCAGCGCAGTGGATCATGCTTGGCGAGATCTCGATGCGGATAGCTTCGACAATCGAGTGGAATCCTTGACGGGAGGTTCTGCGCTTCAAGTGGGTGGCAACCAAGGTTTTTGTGAATGGCGGAGTTACATGATCGGCTCAAACCAGGGAAAAATCTCCAACCTGACCGGGCATCCATTGTTCGCACAAGACACAGCGGCCTTTTCCGGTTTTTTCACGACTCCCGAAGCGGATCAAAATGCTGGCAACGGTTTTGGTCGAAGGATTCGCGGGGTCATCACGATTCCCACCACAGGAACTTATCATTTCTATCTCGCAAGCGATGATGCAGGCGTCCTGATGCTCAATCCTTCAGGGGTTTCTCGTTTCGGCAAATCCTTGGCAGCCTATTGTCATGCCAACGTAGGATACCGTTCCTTCACGACTCATTTGCATCAGAAATCCAAGGCTTATTCGCTGACGGTCGGCCAGAAGTTGTATTTTGAGATTCTTTACGTCGAACAAGGTGGTTCAGATCATGCCTCATTGGCTTGGACGGGACCGGGGATTGCCTCGCCGACAGTGCTACCGTCTACTGCAATCTCCAACTGCGGGCTCGAGTTGAAGGTGACCGGCTCCTCTACAGTGAACAATGATACCGACAACGACTCGCTGCCCGACGACTGGGAGCTTGCTCACGGGCTGAGCGTCGGAAACACGGGGAACTCTGCGGTAGCAAACTCGGAGTATGGTGATCCAGATGGGGATGGGATCACGAATTTCGAGGAGTATCGTCAGGGCAGCCACCCGCTGACCGCCGCCGGATTGGCCGGAAAATGGACCCAGGAAATTTTCGCTGCCGTGGGAGGTGGTCGGGTTCCCGCAATGCTGGGGGCAAATGGACTGCTTCGCGAGCCGGATGTGATCAGGCAGGTGACGTCACCGGAGGAGTTCCAAAATCAGAGTGAAAATTTCGGCCAGCGGCTTCGGGCCACTTTCAAAGCGCCGATCACCGGCCCCTATCGCTTCTGGATCACCGGGGATGATGGAGCCGAGTTGTGGATTTCCATTGATGACAGGAAGTTCCGCAAACGCAGGATCGCAACGATTGATGATGTCAACATCGCCATGAATTACGCGGGTTTCCGCGATTGGGATCGTGTGCCCGGTCAGCGTTCATCGTTGATCGAGTTGGTGGCCGGTGAGGAGTATTTCATCGAAATCCTCCACTCGGACAGCGCGGGTAGCGATCATTGCTCGGTCGCATGGAACTTTGCCAGCAACCTGCCTGCGGATGGCTACATTTCGACCGCATCCGCCGGTACCTTGATTTTCCCCAGCATCACCCCGAGCGGAGGTCCAAGCTTTGCGCTTGGCGATGTGATCGGTGTCTCGGGTGCGATGAAAGGCGGATGGATCCCCACAACCACGCCTGCGCAAGCCTATCATTTTGTCAATAATGCCAATGTGGCCACCTTCCAGCTTCAGTTCAAGGACGCGAGTTATACCAAAGTGGTGAAGCTTCAGATGGAGGAGACGTGGGAAGGAACCTTCGTGAGACAGGTCTATGCCAAATACAAATCCGGCGACCATCTTGGGGCTGATTTCGATACCATTTCCGGAGCGAGCAGTGCTCCTATCGGTTCTGCCGGATACGGAGTGGTGGCGCTCACTCTGAATGGTGTCGATGGCCCTCTTGCCGCCATGCGTGATGTCATCCCAGCGGGCCAGTTCACTTCGTATGTGAGAGATGCCACGGATTCGGATGATGACTATCTGGCGGATACCTGGGAGAATCAATATCTCGGGGCCGGAGCTTCTGCGGACAACGGCCGGGTCAATCCCAATCTCGGCGAATATGGCGATCCGGATGGCGACTCGCTGATCAATCGCGTGGAGTGGTTGCTTGGAACCCATCCGGGAAATGCGGACACCGATGGCGATGGATACTCGGATGGTCAGGAAGTCTTTTTCCTTGGGACCAATCCTCTCGTTCCCGAGCTGGAAGATCCCCAGGTGATCGGCGAGGCATCCATCACCGAGCATGTGGGGGCTTCCGGAAACTGGGTGGAAACCGCAGAGGGAGGGATTTTATCGATGGAGAACCGCGGATGGATCGACTATGAGGTCGATGTTGCGGCAGATGGCTTCTATCTTTTCGAAATCGTCGGACGTGCCCGTGGATCGAACATCACGGCTCGCGAGGATTTCCCTCTCGATGTCTGGGTGGACTCGCGCAAGGTGGCGAATACGGTCCTGACTTCCCTCCAGGGACAGCAAGGCCTTGCGGCGGGATTTGTGGGCTGGCTTGAAGCGGGCACTCACACCATCCGCGTGTGGAATGCCAACCTCCTCGCCCGCCGGACCTTGCAGTTGGATTCCTTGCGCCTCGTTTTGCCCTCCGGCCCATCGAGCATCCATCCAGGTTTGCCGGATTGGGTCTATGACCTGCTTTCGTCGAAGAACTCACTGGTCACGACCACCACCTCATCCTTCACGAGCCCTTTCTGTTTGGAAGGTATTGCGCGCGATTGGTCGACAACTGCGGTTTCGATCAATTGGTCCTCCTTCCAACCGGTTTCAAAGGGCACCGGCAACGGGTGGTATCTGGACATCCCTTTGGATCCCGATCTGAGCGTGCTACTTGATATCCGTTTCGAAAATCAATTGCTTTCTCAAGAACACGGCGTCGAATGGACACCTTTCAATGTGGCCTCGGGTTTGCCCTTGAAAATCCGGGTGGGCGATCGGCTTCGACTCACCGCTTACACTCCCGGTGGCACGCCGGGGACATCGACGGTTTCCCTAACTCGTAACGGCCAGAGCCTGGGTTCCACTGCGGCGGATGAGCCTCTCATCACCGAGTTTCCCACAGCCGGGATTTTCACCATCGCCGCGAGTTATGATGATGGAAATGGCCCCCAGACTGCCTCGGTTCAGGTCGAGGTTGTCGCGGCCAATCTGGGGCCTGTCCTGCCGGTTTATCTCAACCGCAGCCGGACCTGGGATCTCCCGGGACTGCCTCCTGCCGTCCCCCTGGCCATGGATTCCACCGTGCTTCTTTCCGGCCGCACGACCCTTGGGGCGGGAAGCCGTTTCACGGTGGACGTCACCCGTCGCGGCACCAATACGGTCTTGGCCAGAACTCAGGAAGATGGAGCGGTCGTGGCCGCGGGGCAGGTGGAAGGCATTCTGCTGAGCCACTCGAGCAATTACGAGCTGCCCGTCGTCCATACCTACCCGAATGGCGACCGGATCGTCGAATTGACGGTCTTCGCCAGCCAGTTGCCGCCGGGCGGTTATGTGCGCTTGGAAATCTGGCTTGGCGGCCGCCTCTTCCTGCCTTCCGGAACCACCAGCATCATGCTCACGGCAGCGGATTTCGGCGAGGACGGCATCGCCAAGGTGCGCATGCTTCTCTCCTCAGGCACGGGCACCACTTGCCACCGCACCTACCTCCATGCCGCCGATGGCAGCCTGATCGGGCAAATGTGAATCCCGCAGCTCCCCACGCTCTGACTGTCACCGTGCCATGAAACGCCTCCTCGTCATCACTTCCGCCAGCGCCGCTCTCGGTGTCGCTGTTTGGATGGGAGCGCAGGCGTTCAAGGACCGGGAAACCTTGGACATATCCCAGATATCATCACCTGCGGGTCCAGCTTCTCCTACTGCGCCCATTCTCAGCCCAGGCGTGGCTGGACTCATTTCCCGCGATACCATTCCCCTGCGCGATCGCCTCTCCTTCCTTTCCACCATCGGAACCAAACTTCCCGATTCGGATCGCAAGGCCATCCTCGATTGGATCGGAAACACTCCGCCACCCGGACTCAGCCCGGATGATTGGTTCACCTTGGCGAATGATGTCCTGCAAGCTCTGCGCAATCAACAGCCTGCCACCCCGATCTACACCGATCGTCTTCTTGCGCTTTGGCATGATCGTGATCTCGACCCCACTCTCAGGGACTACGCCCTCCAACAACTCCGGGAATGGGTGGCCGATGGCGACACCCGCAGCATGCACGAGGAACGCCCCGAAAAGCTTGCGCTGATCCGCGAGGCTTTCCTCCATGCCGCCACCCCCGGTCATGCCGATTGCGACCCGCAATCCACCACTACCGGCACCGCCTTGCTCGCCTTGGATGAATGGACCGGCAGTGCTGCTCCGGCAGCCGTTCGGGTGGAACCCACGAAGCTCGATGAAATCCTCCTGTCTCATATCCGTGACGAGGCTGCCCATCGCGGAGTGCGGGCCACCGCCCTGCAGATTGCAGCACGGAGGAAGATGAATGCGGCCTTGCCGCTCGCCAGGGAACTCTCTCAAGACGCATCACAGGAAGCCATTCTCCGACTCGCCGCGATCTCGCTGCTCGGCACCATGGGCACCGAGGAAGATCGGAAACTCCTGCAAACTCTCGGTGGCTCATCCCAGCTTGATCCCCTGATCCTCGGTGCCGTCGCCTCCGCCTTGCGCCAAGGCGAATCCTCCCGGCAATAAATCGCTTCCTCACGCATCCATTCCTTTTCCAAACCCACCTTCCTCATCTCTCATGAAACTCCGTCTCCTCGCCCCGCTTCTCACCTTGCCCCTCTGCTTATTGCCGGGGCTAGCACAGGAAACTGAAAACAGCCCGCAAACGTCGGGCGGAAACCAAAATGAGACTTCTGTCGGGCCGAACGTAACGCCACTGCCTGTCTATAAGAAAAAGAAGTGCAAATCGTGTGAGGGGGAAGAAACCAAGGAATGGTTGGAAGGTTCCCCAGAGCCGGATTGTCCCACTGGCACAATGGAGGTAAAAGGCACGGAGTCCGTGTTTTATGAACTTGGCTTGGGACATACGTCCTACCAATCCGGTGCCGACTTTGTTTCCGAAGATTTGGCGCTTCGGGTTCCTGCCTATGCCGCCTACAACGCTCCTGCTACGGACTCATCTCCTTTTTCTTCGAGCTTGGCGTCCGAATGGGGCATGAAGTTGGTTCGCCCTGTGGTGGTGGGGCTCATGGTAGAGGATATCACAAATGCAACCTTCACACCTGCTGCGATCCAGTTATACGGCGACAACGCTGGCGCAGCCTGGGTCAAGAAAGACGCCAATGGCGCGCTTCGTCAGATTCTTTCCGACCAGTATCTGACGGACATCACCGTCATCAACGCGGATTCTTTCAAGATCAGCACTTACTATCGAACCGACCTCGCGCCCCTCAACGGGAGCACCGGCCTCTACCCGGTTCCGGCAGCCGACAAGCTTTTCCGCGCCGTTGTCATTTCCCGGCCGGTGTCGGGAGCTCTCGATACGGTGGACATCACTCTTTCGGACCATTCATCTTCTCTTGCTTTCCCCAAGGTTCGCGGGGTTCGTTGGGTGAAGTCAGGCACGGGCCCGGATGCCGATTGGACCATGACCCGGCACAGCGCCGCTCCGGCGGCGAACAATGTCATTGCTTCCAACGAACTCATCAAGACCACGGAAGCCGGCGGTTCCATCATCGTCCGCACCCGCACGATCCGTGAGGCGGGCTCCGCCGGGAGCCTGATCACCAAGAGCATCACCCGCGAAAAATACCGCGATCTCGGCAATGGCACCCTGCGAATCTTCGAGCGCACGGAAGCCCCGGGCACCCCGGAGGCAGTGACCACTACATTCACCTACACGGATATCACGGGAAGCTCGGTGATTGGCATCAATGACCCCATCACCCCACCCGCAGCGAACAGCACGGTAAACCTCCTCACCGGTGCTCGCCTTGCCACTCTCCGGCGCTCGGATGGCTACTGGGAAGACTACGAGTATGAGTACAACGGCGGCACCCGCATCATGCTCACCCGCCAGTGGTCAGCTTGGAAAAACTCCGCACCCGGCGATCGCGCCAACTCACGCGAAACCGTCATCACCCTCGAGGAAGGCAGCCGCACGGTCATCGAGAAAATCGCCGGACAAATCGTTTCCAATGTCCACGAGACCCTGACGATTGCCGCCGATGGCTCCCGCACCCTTCGCGAAACCCGCCAAACCGGCAGCGGCGCTGCCCTCATCACCGAACACGGCTACCACTCGGACAGCGCCGCCGAGCCAAACAAAGGCCGCATCCGCTACACCCGCCATGCCGATGGCACCCTCACACGCTACACCTATGCACCCGTCGGCACTGCATTGAAGACAACGATCGAAAATGGCGCGGTCGATGCCGCTCAGTTCGCCCCTTCCGCCACCGGGCCTGTTCCCGCGATCCTTCAAGGAACCAGACGGGAAATCGTCACCAATGGATTCGATATCATCACCGAAGAAAAAGTCTTCGATATCGCCAGCGGTCTCATCCTGAGCCAGTCCATCACTACCGATTCCGATCTGCTCGGACGCCCGTTGAAGATCGTCCACGATGGCGACCCGGACGACTTCGAGACCTACACTTATGCTTGCTGCGGGGTCGATACCCACCGTGCCCGCGATGGCTCGTTGACCCAGTACGTGCGCGATGCCCTTGAACGGCCCACGACCACCACCGTCACCCTCGGCTCGCGTGAGACCACGACCACTTATGTTTACGATACCGAAAACATCGGTGCCGATGTTTTCCCGCGCACTCGCGTGACCCGCACTGTCACCGCCGGGGCAAATTCCGCCACGGTTCTGGTTTCCGAGTCCGTCTCCAACCTCCGCGGCCAGACTCTTCTTTCCCGCAGCGCGGATTCAAATGGCGATGGCAACCCGGAAGTCATGACTTACACCCATGATGAAACCAACCGGATCCGCACCTCCACCGGGCCGGACGGCATCACCCAGGTGAGCACCTCTTATGCCGATGGCCAAATGCTCAGCTCCATCCGCCGCGCCGGCAACACTCCGGTGAGCCCGGAGACCCGCTACGATTACTCGCTGCACTCCCTCCAAGGCGGCGGGATCAAGACAACGGTCAGCCAGATCGATACCATTGCCACCCCCGAGGTCACCCTCTCCACCGGTTCCTCCTTCACCGATCTTGCCGGTCGCAGCTTCCGCAGCGAGGCTCCTGGATACAGCGGTGCCACTCTTGTTTCCGAAACCCAGTTCGACGAACGCGGACGCGTCATCGGCCGCAGCTCCACCGGCCAGCCCGCCAGCCGCATGGTCCTCGACCTCGAAGGTGAAGTCATCGAAAGCTGGACCGACTCCAATGGCGATGGCGAATTCAATAACTCTGCCGTGAACGGCATTCGGGACAGCCTTTCCCGCAGCGAAAGAGATTACGTTACCGAGGGCGGCAGAACATGTGCCCGTAGCCGTCAGTGGGTCCGGACGGATGCCAATACCGACATCCTCCTCGCCCTCCAACTCAGCGCCACCAATGGCACCTGGAGCCGCAATACTCCCCTCAATGGCGCCATGACCGAAACCGTATCCTCCAAACCCCTCAACGGTAGCGCCACCTCCACCACCTCCACCTACCTCAGCCCCACGGAAATCCTGCAAAGCGTCTCCACCGTCACCCTCAATGCCGCTGGCACCGTCAGCCGCAGCGTGGTGAACAAAGCCACCACCGGAGCCACCATCACCAGCGCTAGCAGCATTTCCGACCTCCTCGACCGTAACCTCAGCCAGACCGGCGAGCGTGGGCTGACCACCAGCTACAGCGACTTCACCGCAAGCGGCAGCCCGCTGAGAGCCACCTTCAGCGATGGCACCTCCAGCCTCACCACCCTCGATGCCGCCTCACGCCCGGTGAAGGTGGAAAGCTTCGATGCCGCCAATAACCTCATCGCCACCACCTTCACCAGCTACCACCTCGACGGCCAGGTCAAGGCCACCTGGGGCACCCATACCTACCCCACCAGCCGCACCTACGACCTCGAGGGCCGCATGAAAACCCTTTCCACCTACCGCAGCGTCCCCGCCGCGCAGTTGGAATCCGCCACCCTCGATCTCTCCACCCACAGCGCCGACCTCACCACCTGG
>JALOTY010000030.1 GCA_025457665.1 Akkermansiaceae bacterium
CCTTCGCGACGGCTCAGGATATGATTTGGCTGGGAACTTTCGATGCGGATACGGGTAGCTTGACCTTGCTTTGGCACGGCCGATTGACATTGGAGACCGGGAGCTTCTCAGCGATTCATGATGTCACCTGGGCGGATGGTCCCACAAATTACGTCAAGGATCCGAACACAAGTGCCATTTCAGGATACTCGACCGCTCCGCCGCTGGCTCAGTTCTCGCTCATTGTGCCTTGGGGCACGGATCTTTCCCAAGTCTCCTTCACCTTGACGGACTTGTTCTCCATCCAAGGAGTGAATCCTCAAATCTACGACTCTGCCATTTTGATGGGCAGCTTCACGCTGACGACTTCATCGGTGCCGGAGCCATCAACGACTCTACTCAGTCTTCTGGCTGGAGCCGGGCTCCTGCTCCGCCGCCGTCGGGTGCACGCGGTCTGATTGGATCCCCGGCGGAGATGGAATCGGAATAGGCTCCAAGGATTCATCGTCCGAGGGATGGGACGATTCCGGTTCGCAGGGCCTTGGTGCGTGGATTTGCCGCTCGATTTCCCGATGGGTTCCGAGTAGGTTTGTTTCCAGCCGCTATCGCGGTCGGTTTCACAACTCTTCGCATCATGATTCGCAAATTGGAAAAACGTGGAGGTCGGTATCACTGGACCAAGAAGCATTTGGCGCTTTTGGGGACCATGCCGGATCCGGAGTTGGCGAGGCTTCTCAAAGTGACTTATGCGAACGTCGCGATGAAGCGCGAGAGTTGCGGGATTTCTAAATGCCCTGCAAACAGAATCATCCGATGGACGCCACAAATGCTCGGCATGCTCGGCAAGCTGCCCGACAAAGAAGTGGCCCGCCTGAATGAGATCAGCTTGTTGTCGGTGGTCAAAAAGAGAGCGGAGCTTGGCATCCTTTGTTATGCCCGGAAATCGAAGCACTGGCATTACTGGACGAAAAAGGAGATCGCCCTGCTGGGGAAGATGCCGGATGCCGAGGTGGCCAAGAGAATCGGCCAGAAGCGGGCATCGGTCACATGGAAAAGGACGAAGCTGAAGATCGCGCCTTTCGGGAAATCGAATGATGAAAAACGTCCGCCGCGATTTCTCAAGGATTGGAAGAAGAGCGAGATCAAGCTCCTTGGCACCATGACCGATGCCGAGCTTGCGCGGAAACTCGACATCGCCCACTCAGCGGTTTACAAAAAGCGGGTTTCCCTCGGAATCCCTCCGTTCGGGCGGAGTCAGGTGGGAAGGAATGCTGATCGAAGCGGGCGATGATTGCTCCCGCCTGAGGATCGATCGCAAATCAATAGGTGACCCGGAGCCTCACAAATCGTTTGGTGTTGGATGGAATGGTGAATGCATCTGTCCAAGTGTAGGGAACCCCCGCAGTCAGACCGGAGAGGGTTGATGTTGTCCAGTTGGTGAGATCAGGCGATGTCTGAATGGAGTAGGTTAGCCCTTGGGTGATCTGGGGTGTGAATTGGAGAGTCAATCGGTTTGAGCTTTTTCCGGCGATGGGCCGGGCCGTGCTGTTGGCGTTCGTCGGGAGCGTGCCAAGGGCGTATTCCACAAGATTGGGTATCCCGTCTTTGTCGAAGTCAAAGGTATCAGCGCCATTACCATTGTTCGCACTGCTGCCAAAATGGGTTTGGCGCCATTGTTCCAGAGGGGTGACACTTGGCCCAAGGGTTACAGTCAGGGCTTTGCCGACGATGGCGAATGTGGCAGATAAACCTCCTCCCACATTGGTGGCGGTGAAATCAGCCGGACTGAAAGTGGTGGTGCCATCCCAAGTGACAAGGGTGTAGGTTCCCTGCCGGCTGGAGCCTTTGAAGTCGAAGATACGGGTTGTGCTTCCTGTGCCTTTGACGAAATTGAAGTCCACTCCGCTCCCAACACCGTCAATGATAAGGCGGTCTGAGGAATTGCCAGCCGCAAGGTCGAATTGCCAGGGGGTCCCGGAATTCCAAGTGAAGTTCCCGGCCACCCGGAGAGAAGCAACGACGTTGCCCGTGCCCGGGCGCAAAGAACCGTTGATGGAGGTAGCCGCCGCAAGCGTTCCCCCTCCGGACAAAATCGAGTTTAGGGCAACATTGACGTTCGTCGCGGTGACGATCCCGTTCACCCGGAATTCGTTGCCGGTGTTAACGCTGTCTCCCACCTGAATCAGGAGTGTATTGGAGATATCTCCCTCAACGATGAGGCGATTGTTGTCCGAAGTGGGTCCCTGCCCGATACGGATGGAAGTACCGGTGGCGGGAACCTCGGCGCTTGCCGTTGCTGCCAGCGTGAGGCTTGCTCCGTCTGCGGTGTTGCCAATGATCCAGTTTGTCCGGCTCCGGAACCCGAGATGTTCGATTGTGCGGGTGACTGGAGAGTCAAGGGTTGTAAGATTGGAGAGTTGGGTGTTGAAACTCGTTCCTGAAAAGGCGGTTGAGCCATTTCCCCGCCTGGCCCCGATGACGAGATTGTCGCCATCCATCGCCACAGCACTCCCGAATTTGTCATCTGTGGTTCCTGCGGTGGGCCAGATGCGCAAGGTTTCGGTCACGGTGCTGGTGATCGAATTCAGATTCAGATAGACGCATGCATATCCTACTTTTTCCAAGGCCGGGGCCCCGACCACGGCAGTGGTCCCGCTGACACTCACGCTTGTGCCTAACAGATCGCCATCGGCAGGTCCAACGACGGTCAGTTTTGCCGATTGGGTAAGCGTGCCGGTGGCGGTGGTGCTGATGCGGTAGAGGTAAGCGGAGCCGCTGTCCGAGGTGCTGGCGGTATCGTCTCCTGGGGCGCCAGCGACGAGGTAGCGAATGCCGCTGGAAAGGTTCCCGCCAAGTGCCACGGCGCTTCCAAGGGAGTCGCCAGCCGCACCGTCACTGGCAGTAAGCTTTACCGCCTGGGTGAGAATGCTCCCGGCCGCTGCGAGCCCGCGGAAGTAGCAGGCGGACCCCTGGTTACTGTTGGTTCCCACGTCATCTCCCGGCGAACCGGCCGCGGCGGTATCGTTCCACAATGCGACCGAGCTACCAATCCTATCCGATGCCTCTCCTGTCGTATCGTAGAGGATACTGCTCTCATTGATGGTGCCGGTGGCCGAACTGAGGTCCTTGAAGAGATACACGGCACCGCGATCGTTGGTGCCGAAAAAATTGACCAAGGGGTTTCCGATGATGGCGACGTTGTTTTGCAAGGCCACTGAGCTTCCGAAATTGTCTCCTGAGGCGGAAGATGTTGCCATGAGTTTCAGGCCTTGGGTGACGGTTCCCGAGGCAAGCGCCGGTTCACGGAAAAGGTAGGCGGAGCCATGGTTGGTGTTCCCGGACCCTGTGCTGTCACCCGGAGCACCGATCAAGACACCATTGGTTCCATCGACACTTACGGAAGCCCCGAAGAGATCTCCGGCTGATCCGTCCGAAGCGATCAGGCGGGCATTCTGCGTGACGGTGCCGTTCAGAAAGTTGATTCCCTGAAAAAGAAATGCCGCGCCGCGATCAGCGTTGCCTGACTGATCGTGCAAGGGTGCCCCGATCAGGCCGAGATTCGAGCCAACTGCGGCTGCAGTTCCGAAATCGCTGAATGACTCCGCGGAACTCATGTTCAACTGGGCGGCCCTGAGGGAACAAGCGGACAGGGTGAGAAGTGAAACTCGGAAAGTCAGATTCATGATGCGACCTGCTTTTGGCACTCTTGCAGAAAGATGTCAAAAACATGTTGCCTGGCTGTCTGTGATTCGCGCACACTGAGATGCCAAAGAAATGGGAGAAGAGCTGTGTAGGAGTCACTGAGGGAAAGTTGAATTTTCAAACTGGACCGTATATGTTGCCGAGATGGCCTTGTTTCGCTGTCATCCCCGCAAGAGTCGTTGATCCGCGTCGTTAATAACCCGATCAACTCACCAATTCTCACCGATGAAGACCGTTTTTCTTTCGATATTCTCCTGTTTGACCTTGGCTCTGGCGCAAGAGAGACCGGAAGAGGTTTCCCCCGAGCGAGCCCGTGAGAATTTTGCCAGGCCCGTTGTGCTCGCGGCCGATGATGTCAGGCTCTTTCCCGAACCGCCGATCAACTATCGTGAAGCTCAAGGGGGCGGGCTGAAGGGGAGGCTCGATTCATTGGATTACCCATCCGCCGTGACGGGAACGCGACGCAAGGCGCAGGTTTATCTTCCGCCAGGATACACCGATGCGAAGAAGTATCCGGTCCTCTATCTGTTGCATGGCATTGGTGGCGATGAACAGGAATGGACGCGTCTGATGAAGGCCCACATCATTCTGGACCGGCTCATGAGCGAAGGCAAAGCCGTGCCCTTCATCACGGTGTTTCCGAATGGGCGTGCCCTTGCCGACGACTCTCCCGGCTCGAACCCTTTTGAGCCGCACAAAGCCGCTGGATTCGCGATGTTTGAAAAGGATCTGCTCGATCATTTGATTCCCGCTGTGGAAGGCAGATTTTCGACCTTCACGGATCGTGAGCACCGTGCGCTGGCCGGGCTTTCGATGGGTGGTGGGCAGTCCCTCAATTTCGGTTTGGGTCACCCGGAGTTCTTTGGTTCGGTGGGTGCGTTTTCCGCAGCTCCGAACACTCGGTCGCCGGAGCAGCTTGTGCCGGAGCCTGCGGTCACGCGTGTCCGGATCCGGCTTCTCTACATCTCGTGCGGAAACAAGGATGGCCTGATCAACTTTTCGCAACGCACGCACCGCTATCTCCGGGATCATCATGTGCCCCACCTGTGGAATGTGGACGATCACGGACACGATGCCGAAACCTGGGGCAGCAATCTCTATCACTTCGCCCAGCGGCTGTTTCTTTGAGCGTTTTGAGGATCGGTGGGCATTCTCACAGGGATGCGCCGACTCCCCTGGGCTATTCCTCAAGCAGACCCTCGGGGACCTCGGTATGGGACTCTGCTTTTCTAACAATGAATGGGGGAAAGATCAGATGGTAGGTGCCGAAGTCGATTTCGGCCTGAAGCTGGGAGAGAAGAGGATTGCCGATGATCCCGGCGAAGCGTTTGCCCTCGGGGAAACCTGGAAGCTTCGGGCAGGGCATGATGAGGAGATCCATCTTCGGCAGGACCAGTTTTCCCGCGATTTCGAAATTCTCTGCGAAGGTCACCTTGGTTCCGGTGGTTTCGCCACCGACGCCGGTGACTTTTTGTTCCAGCTCGAGCGCCTTCAGACCGAGTTCCTCGGCGATTTCCGGAAGGATGATGTTTGAGCCGGCGGCGGTATCGACGAGGAAGAGCCAGTTTTTTCCACCGAGCTGCACTTCGACATAGGGAGCGCCGGTGGAGGTCTTCACCAGTGGGGCAATGATCGAGCCCTTGGCCTGTGCCGCCCTCAGATAGGCTCCAGCCGGAACCTTGGGACCAGGGGCCAGCATGCGCTTGTCCAGGTAGCTGACGATGCTGTTGGATTTCATCAGGAAGGTGCCGCCTAACAGGCCTTCTTCAACCTGAGGAGTGCCATCGGCATTCGGCTCGAAACGGATCTTCCCGGGCAGATCGATCACATAGGCGGTCAGTTCCGGGAACTTGAAGGCCTCACCGATTTCAATGTCCGACAAGGTGGTGGTGAAGGTCTCGTTCTTGCCGGCAATGCCGACCGAGTCGCCAAGCTTCTTCATTTCAAGGCCATGGGCCTTTGCCCATTCTTTTGATACGGAGATCTCAAGGTGCGCGCCGGAATCGATGAGAAGATGCAGGGGCTCTCCTCCGGCAGAGGCTTGGGTCAGCATGAATTTTCCAGAGGCATCCATCATCACCGGAATGGAATGAAAGGGAAACCGGCCCGTGGCGTTTTCCGCTGGGGAAAGGGAGTGGGTGGCGAAGGCTCCCATCAGGGTCAGGGCGAACTTGAAGATCATGGCAAAGTCGGAATGGGGAAATCCGTCGGCAGAGCAGCTCGACAATCAAGGCAAAAAAATTATCGAACGAGAAACTCTGGCAAGTCGGCTTCTGGATTCTTGAAAGGCCTGGGTTTTTTGGCTCGGGACCCACGATCCCTTGCGAAGCCGAATGGAGGAGTCAGCTCACCGAACCGTAGGCAAAAGCCCCTCATTTTTCCAATTCCGGGGGCTGGAGGACGGCAGCATGTGGGAAAGAGATCGCCGGAATTCCGCGAGGTGGAGCGGAATCCGATTTTTTTTTGTTAAGGCCTCCTTCTCTCCGGCGACTCACCAGTGTCTCCGCGATCATGCGGGTCATCTGAAAAACAGACCAACAAGAACCACTGATATGAAACACAGCAAATGGATCGCCGCCGCCGCCCTCGGAATCATCTCCGCAGGCTCCATCGCCTCTGCCGCCACCTTCAATGGCCGCGACATCGCGGCTGAGGAGAAGGAAGGCTGCTCCGGCAAGGATGGCTGCAAAGGCAAAGACGGTTGTGACGGCAAGGAGAAGAAGGAACTGACCTTCGGATCGGTGAGCGCCGAGGAGAAGGAAGGTTGCTCCGGCAAGGACGGCTGCAAAGGGAAAGACGGCTGCGACGGCAAGGAGAAGGAGAAAAAGGAACTCTCCATCCTCTGAGTCGTCCGGGAGGCCCGCCGTGATGCCGAATCTGCGGTGGGCCTCAGCTCCCTCCTTTTCCACCATCGATTTCCCGCATGATGAAACTCCAGCGACTCATCAGCACCTGGGCCGGGCTCGAGCCAAGCCTGCAATCCAGCGTTCTTCTTCTGGTTCGCGTCAGCATGGGCTGGGGCTTTTTCCTCACTGGCAAAGGCAAGCTCATCCATCTCGAGCGGACCACCCGCTACTTCGACTCGCTCGAACTGCCTCTGCCGAAACTCCAGGCGATGCTGGCAGGTGGTACTGAAACGGTGGGCGGCGTGTTGCTGATTGCCGGCCTGGGAACCCGCATCATTTCCGTCCCCCTGGCTTTCACGATGGGGGTTGCTTATCTCACTGCCCATCGCGACGAAGCCTTCGTTTCCCTTTCGGATTTCACCGACCAGGCGCCTTTCCCTTTTCTCATGGCCGTTTTGGTGACGTTCGCCTTCGGTGCGGGAAAATTCTCCATCGACCGCTTGCTCCAGCCATGGTTTGAAAGAATCCAAGGGAACCATAGACCCGAACCATGAATCCGCCCTCCGGAGCCCCCCCCATCGACTCGCTCATGGAACACGCGCCCGCTCTCTACGGTTTCGCTTACGCTCGTTTGCGCGATCATCACCTTGCGCAGGACCTCGTGCAGGACGCATTGGTCGCCGCGTGGAAGTCATGGTCGACCTATCAGGGTGGGTCGCCGCTGCTGACCTGGCTGACTGGCATCCTCCGACACAAGATCCTCGACCATCACCGTACCAGCTCCCGGCGTCCGAATCTATCGTCCGCCCCGGACGGAGAAAACTTGGCGACGCACGATGATCTTTTCAACGAGCATGGTGACTGGGCGATTGATCCGAATCACGGCATGCAGGCGCTGATGCAATCGCCCGCCAAGGCTGCGCAGAATGCCGACCTGCGCAAATGGATCGCGCTCTGCATGGAAAAATTGCCGCCGCGGCTCCACCTGCTTTTCACTGCACGGGAGGTCGATGATCTTCCGGTCCCTGAGGCGGCGAAATTGGCTGGCGTCACCGAGGGCAGCGCCGCCGTGATGCTTACCCGCGCCCGCCAGGCCCTCAGGCTATGCCTTCAAGAAAACCTCATCCGATGAACCGGAACCTACCACCGCCCAAACCCCAATACGTATGCGCGCACCGGGTGCTCGGTCCATGTTTGCACCGCCTTGGGGTATCTTGCCGGCACTTTGCGGAACTGACCTTGAGGTCCATGGACGAACGACTGACGGTGAGGGAGAGGATGCGCAGGCGGTTTCATTTCTTTGCCTGCTCCGTCTGTCGCGGTTTCCAGAAGCAGATGCTTTCGCTCACCGCACTCGTCCGCATGTCGGTTTCTTCGAGGGAAGCGGAACAGCCTGACCCGGAATTTCTGCTTGCCGTCCGCCGGGAACTCACCCGTGTCGCCGGGGACCCGGATAAAGACGATCCACACCACAGCTCCTGAACTCATGGCCCATCCACGCTTCACCGGCGGCAGGTTCCTTGGCACCGGAATCGGGCTTCGAGTGCCGCATTACGATCATATTCTCGCCGAGAAACCGGCTGTCGGTTGGTTCGAAATCATATCCGAGAATTACATGGTTCGCGGGGGGCGTCCCCTGGCCGTGCTCGATGCCATCCTCGACCAGTATGAAGTCGTCCAGCATGGCGTCGGCCTCTACCCCGGCGGGTCTGGTGGGCTCGACATGGACCACCTCCGCCGCTTGAAGGAGCTCATCAAGCGCACGAAGACGCCGTGGATTTCCGATCACCTCTGCTGGGGCAGTGTGGACGGCCGTATGAGCCACGATCTACTACCCTTGCCGTACACCTTCGAGGCCGCGAGGAAAACGGCCGAAAACCTCCGCATCGCCCAGGATTTTCTCGAGATCCCTCTGGCGATGGAAAACGTCAGCAGCTACGCCGAATTCAACGACGATGAGATGACCGAGTGGCAGTTTCTGGCCGAGGTCACGGAAGCCGCGGACGTGGGCATCCTGCTCGACGTGAACAACATCTACGTCTCCTCGGTGAACCACGGCTTCGACCCGCTGGAATACGTCGATTTCATCCCGCCCGACCGCGTCGCGCAGATCCACATCGCCGGGCATTCGCGTTACCAAAGGTTCATCATCGACACCCACGACCACCCGGTGATCGATCCCGTGTGGCGGCTCTACGCCCGCGCCATCGAGCGCTGCGGGCCGACGGCGACCCTGCTTGAATGGGATTCCAGCATTCCTTCGTTTGAGGAAGTTTGGAGTGAGGCGAAGAAGTCCGAGGATTGGCGGCGCTGGCTCGTCGAACAGAAAGGGGTCGGCCATGTCGAGGCTTGAGCAGTTGCAGCGGGAGTTTTTCAAGGCGCTGTTGCTGCCCTTGCGGGGGTCCAGTCGCAAATCCACCGAACTCACCCCGAGCGATGAAGGCCATGCACCGGAGTTCTTCCGCATTGCCGACGAGATCATCAAACCCGGTCCGGAGCTGAGTGCGGCGGAGCGACTGGAACTGTATCACCGGCAGTATTGGTTTCGAATTCTCGACTCGCTCGCCGAGGACTTCCCCGTCCTGCGGCGGATGGCGGGCGACGAACGGTTCTGGGAACTGATCGAGGCCTACTTGTTGGAGCGTCCGTCGCAAAGTTTCACCCTTCGCCACCTTGGCGAGGCCTTCGCGGATCACATTGAGGCCGCGCCGTGCCTCGACGACAGCCGTCGCCGGTGGTTTGGCGGGATCGCACGGATCGAGTATGCCTTCATGAAATGCTTCGAATGCGCGCAGTCGGCCCTGCCTGAGGCGGTTGACCTCGGGGATTCGGAGATTGAGCTTCAGGAACATGTCCAACTACTACGTTTGTCGTATCCTGTGGATCTTTGTTGGGGATGGCAGGATTTCACGCCAGCTGAAGGCATAGAGCCGGAGATCATCCACATCGCAGTCTGGCGCGAGCCGTCCGGCCGAAGTCGGCAGGAACGCCTGGAGGCCGGAGAAGTGCGGCTGCTTTCCCGCTTGCGTGACGGGATCCGGCTCGATGTTCTGTTCGATGAACTCCCCGAACCCACGCCCTCGGAAGACGACATCACCCGTTGGTTCGCCAAGTGGCAGGGTTATCGATGGCTCGGCGTCTGTGGCAAGGAAGGCGCGCAGGAACTCGATCGTGGCATCGGCTGGGAAGGCATGGACCGCATGAGTTCCCAAGCGGTTTCGATGACCGACTGACCCGTTCTGCCGCAGGACGATTGGGGTTTCCCGTGAGTCCGCTGGCGATGGCACCGCTCTCCTTTCAGCACGGCGCCGATTGCTCATTCAGGCAGACTCCGAAAAAGACGATGGTGGGCTGTGGTGTTCGAAAAGAAATCCGTGTTCCGCATGAGCGTGACGGAAAAGGCCCTGGTTGTTGAGAAATCGGCGAATTTCTCCTTGGGACTGGCTGCTGTTGGACTGAACCGGGCGGGTATGGACCACAGGGATCGCATCGACGATTCCCTTTCTGCCGATAGGAATGTAATCATAGCCCCAGCCGCTTTGATTTTCGGGCTCCAGATAGCTGTAAAACTCCCGCCATGCTCTGCGGGTGAACACGGGAGCCATGATCTCCACGAAATTCGTCAAACGGCCCACGACCCGATGAACCGTCACACCATCCGGATCCCGCCATGGTGGCGGACAAGGTCGGTGTCTTGTGATCGCATGCGACAGTCCGTAGCGCGATCGGATGGCTGGTTGGGCCATCTCCAGACGGTTTGCCTCCATGATTGCGGCAAATCGCAGGGGATCAAAATGGTTCACTTCCAGATCGTCGTCCCAGAAGAAGAGAAAATCGTAGTCCGCCACGACATCCGGATGAAGATGTCTCAGGGCGAGCTGCCATTTGAATCCTTGGTCCCGGATGACCTTCACTTTTGTTGTTAGATCGAACTCCGCATCGTCATACTGCAACAGCCAGCAGTCCGCACCGGCACGCCGGAATGTCTTGATGACTTCGGGCAAGAGTTCCGCAGCAGAGGCACCCACCGGAGAAACATAGAGCATCTTGCAGGCATCGTTTCCGAGGATTGGGGCGTGTTTTGGGAATCGACCGGGTGCCAAGGGTGCGGTTTGCAGTGGCACGGGAAAATGCAACTTTCCGGGAACGTGCTGCACCGGACCTCGCCAATGCCAGGTTCGATGATCATACCATCGTCCCTTTCGTGCCGGTGGGGTGAAGCTTCCGGATCCACCGATATCCTCGATGCTGAGTCCGGCCCGCCTGACCAAAGTGGGTAGCAAGGCTTCGGGATGGCCGCACCAACCCTCATCGATTCCATGAAGGATCGCTTGCGCCGCCGCTCGACTCAGCCGGACCAGGGGCAGCAAAGCGGCGACAGCCGTTTCCAAGGGATCGCAACCCTCGGGCGCTTCAAGGCTTTTCCACCAGGTCCAGCGCGGCTCTTCGTGATATCCCCGCACCGAGCTGGCCAAAAAATCGGCATCGCAGTTCTCGAAGTCCGCCCGAAATCCATCGAGCCCCCCATCGCACCAGACGCGGGGATCGATGATCCATGTTCGGTCGTCCCCCGTGCCTAAAAACTCAAGGATCGCCCGGTGAAAATCGCGGAGTTCCATGATGCTTCAAGAACAAGTCGGGGCCAGCTCGCCTGTTAGGTCCAATCGGGCCTCGTGGAACAAGAACGGATCGGCAGCGGATTCTAGGAGAGCTTCGCCCTTGTTCGGCGGAATGAGGAAGGCGAACGACGTCATCAAGCGGAGTGGTCCGGTGAGGCAAGGGCGCGTTGAAGTTCCCGCATTTCTTCGAGGATGGTGGCTTCGTTTGGGGATTCGAGGGTGGCGGCAACATGTTCGCGGACGGCGATTCGCAGGCTTTGGCGAAGGCGCTGGACGGCCTTTTCGCATGCCGCCGGAGTCATCCCCGTTTCAAGGGCTGCTTCGCGAATGGAATAGCCGACGCAGCTTTCAGGATTGAGGAAACGACTGAGGATGCGGAAGCGTTCCTTGCCATCCTTGTGGCCGACCGAGCCTTCGAGGCTGGCGATGGCTGCGCGCAGGATGTTCTTGGCCCAGTGACGCTCGAAGGTCAGCGTGCCGCATTCATCTTCCGATTTCGGATCTGCGAGCAACCATTCCTCCACGTGATCGTGATTGATCGAGAGAAGGGGAACTCCCCCCCCGCGTTTTGCGGCACGGGCATGATCGCGGAGATCGCCGAGGTGGCGGGTGAAGGCCGTGAGGATGAAAGTCCTCAAACGGCCCTTGTCCGCGTCCGCCTTTTGGAAGAAGCAGGCATCTCCGGTGCCGGCGAAGAAACTTTGCACCGCGTCCTCCGCATCATGGGCGGATAGGCCGCGATGCCTCGCAAAAGCGTAAAGCGGAAACCAATACAATCGGCATAGCTCGCCAAGCAAGGCCAGGCAGGTGTCCTCGTCCGCGTCCCGCAGGGTGTGGATCACGCTCCATTGGGTGGAATGAAACGCAGCGGCGCTGTTTGCTTCTTTTCGTGCCATGGAACGGGACCAGTGTGTGAAATCCCTGCGGGAATGTCGAAATCATTCGGATTTCATTCTTCGGTGTCCGGCCAACCGGAGCTGGATTCGTCGGATGAAGACGAGTCGGAGGATGAGTCGGACGAGGAGGAAGAGAGACTGGTGCTTCCGCCTCCCCCTAACAGAGTATCAGCTGCCGCATAGTATTGTTCCAGCAGCGCATTGAGCGTGGCATCAAAGGACTCGGCCGCGCCGCTGCCGCGCAGGGCTTCGACAGCTTCGACGACATCGACCACGCGGCTGGCGACGAGTTCCCTGAGTTCCTCATCGGAGGCTTTGCGGAGAGTGGCATCGAGCAAGGCTTGGCTGACGGAATCCAACAAGCCACTGGCAGAGACAGCGGCGGCGGGCGCGGAGGCTCCGGCGCGGTCGAGGGTGAGTTTGACGGCGGCGGCGGCTCCGGCGAAGGAGTAGATGTGGGTACGGTTCATGTTGTTTTGTGGGGAGAGGGATCTTGTTTGCGGAAGAATGGATGGGCAAACAGGCCATTGGCCGGGTAATCGGCGAGATGGCGAAGTTCGGTGAGATCCCGTGGGTGACGGATCCCAGCGGACCACAGGTGCTGGTAGGAATGCGGAGGCAAATTGCAGCTGGGCAGGCGGCCTTCCCTCCATGCATCGCGGGCGAGGTTCCGCAGCCACAGGGCAAGACGCAAGGGGTCCTCCGGTGGCGCGGACCGGCCGGTGCACAAGTAGGCATCGAATCCGGCACCGGGGGGAGGGACGATAAAGGGAAGCTGCCAGTAGTGTTCGCCGAGTTGCCACCATCGGCGGCGGTCCTGGTTTCGCGAGATATTGCTGGCTCCTTCATCCTGGCCTGCGAACCACCACGATGGTGCGTAGGCAATCCACTTACCGCTCGCTTGGCCGTCTCCGAGGAGATGATCGATGTGCCATTTGGGATGGGCGCGGTAACGGGCATCGTTCCCCAGGTCCATGAGCAGCCTGCCGTAGACCTTGCGCCGCAGCGCCCAGGCATGCGTGCGCGTGATGCATGTTCCTCGCACCAAGCGCGGATCTCCTGTGGCCACGACGGCTTGCAAATGCTGGCCGCCCAGAAAAAACAAATCCCAATCCCCAGGCAGCAAGGCATGCACTTGCGGCAACCACTCCACGGTGCGGGGATGAAACACGACATCGTCTTCGAGAATGAGCAGGTTCTCGATGCCATCGCGCTGGGCGGCTGCGATGGTTTGCCAGTGGGATGCCCGGCACCCCCAGGCACCCGGGCCGGACGTCCACCACGCGGGAATCTCAGCGGACCTGCCATCGACCGCATCCACCCAGGTGAGATCCTCCGCGGTGGCCAGCCCGGATTCTGATAGATGCGCTCGCACCCGGTCCCTTCGATCACTGCGGGAGGGCAATGAGATGACAGCGATGCGATCAAAGTAACGACGGAGCAAAGACATGACGAGTCAATGGGAAGGCTTGGGCCCTTTGGGTTCGGCGTCGGGCGGATGGAGACGGGAGGCTTGCAGCTTTGCCAGGCAGTCGAGCAGGTATCCCACCCGACTCTTTTCGGCAGGCAGGGAATCGAGCCCTGCACGAATGTCGCGGCGGATTTTCACGCGCTCTCCCTCGTGGGGCAGCAGGTCGATGAATTCATCGATCTGCTTCCACAATTTTTGTTCGTCCTCGTGTTGACGACTCCCATCGTCTCCGGAAGAGAAGTCTTCATTTGATTTATCTGTGTGGTCTTGGTCGTTGGAGTCGTTGGAGTCGTTGGAGTTGGTCACGAACGCCTTGACCTTTTCGACTGGGGCGGGCGGGACGGGCGTCTCCTGCTTACGCTGGTGGTGAATCCATGCGGTGAGAGCCACGGAAGTGATGAGTGCGGTGATCAGCCCGGCGCTGAGAAAGGACTTCCGGCTGCTGCGAGGGGTTTCTTGGGTTTCTTGCGGTTCGCCATCGAAATCCGTTAGGACGTCACCCTCCTGTGTCAGGTAGAGGGAAATGGGTTCGCGGGTGAGCGGGTGGGCTGCGATGAATTCCTTGATCGGCCGATAGGGAAGGATGGCGGCTTCCGTGGGTTTCCAGACGAGGTTCTTGAGGTTGGGCCGCAAATCATCCGCCCTGAACCGGGCAGGGGTGCCGTCCGGAAGGATGAGCGACATTTGGCTCAAACGTGTGCGGTCTTTCTCATCGGGAAACGCAGGAACAGGCCAATGATCCAACAGTGAAGCCTCGCGCAGTTTGAGGGTCACCCGATCGAGGATCACCCAAGCCGTGCGTGCGGCGGGATGGCGTGGCTGCATCGGCACAAGGAAGAAGTCATCACGGCGGTCGTCCGGGCTTTTCACCAGGACCGGATCTCCGGGGGTGGCGCCATCCAGTGCGGCCTGCCATTCGGTCGGAGAGTCGGCCCGCCCCCACAAGCCGTGCTCGCGGGTCTGACTCAGGGCGGCCGTGCGGGGATCCGTCTCAGACATGGCTTGGAGTGGTTTCTGTGGAATCGACGATGGGCAGGAGTGCGAGGGCACCGCGGCCTTCCCAGTCGGGAGAGCCTTGGAGGCCGCGTTCGCTCAGCAGTTCGTCCATGGCGATGTAGCGTTCGTGGACGGTGCCGGGTTGCGGGTCTTGGGACAGGCAGGCACAGGCGTGCTGGTCATCGCTGCAGGTGTGCATCACGGCAGGTTTTTCCGGAAACACCGAGAGCCCGAAAAATCTGGGCATTCCCGCCCATGCGGGATCGCGCAGGAGCAATCCGGCGGGCGTGCCATCCTCTTTTCGCATGCGGCCGAAAGCCACCACCCAGTGCATGCCCTTGCTGACGAGCAGCACGCAGGGTTTACGAAACTTCTCCAAGGCATCCAGAATGCGTTGAGCCACGGTCAGCGGTTCGGCATCGAAGTGTTTGCTCCAACGCGGTGAGGGTCCGGAACGGTTGAGAAGGGCCAGCAAGCTTTCTGCGGGTGACTTGACCGGGCGGCGGTCCCCTTGATCGCGGGCGTGGTTGCGGATGGCGCGGAAGATTTCGTTTTGCGCGAAGTCCGCGGGTTCTGTGGCACGCCCCTCGGCCTCGGCGATCATCAGCGCGCAGGCTGGACCGCAGTAACCGTTGTAATCCTGCAAGTGCCGGAAGACCGGCAAGCGGAGGGGGGCCTGGTTGTTGTTCTCATCCATCATGGTGTCTCCTTGTCGACTTGCTGGAGCCATGCCTCGGCGGCTTCCTCACCGAGCGCGGCGGCTAACAATTCTTTCGCGCGGGCCTTCTTCGCGTTCATTTCCATCAGGTCGGCCTCCCTCGGTTGCTGGCGGTAGGTCTGGCGCATCGCCCGCAAGGCGGCGGTCCAGTGCAGTCGCACATCGTCCCAGTTCTTGAGACGGAATTGATAGTTGCCACAGAACCATGCGTAGCGTGCCCGCGAACGGAGGTATTCCAGATCCGTGTGAGCCATGCGGTAAAGGGGTCGGACCCGTTCGTCGGCCAGCAGGGCCCAGCGGTTGCGCTCGGCTTCGTCGCCGCGTTCCTTGGCGAGTGCGTTGAGTTTCATGGCGGATTCGATGGCCGCGTTCCGCCAGCGGATGTTCGTAAAATCCTGTTCCATCAGGGCAGAGAACATCCGGTCCGCCTCCTCCACCATCCTGCGGGTTTCTTCCGGTGGGGACCTCATGAACTGGCCCGCCACCAGCAGGGTCTCGGCGCGCTGATAGACAAACAGGGGATGCTGCGGGTCGCTCTCCAACAATCGGGCGGATGACTCCAACGAAGCGCGCAGGGCCTCATCCTGAGCCGCCGGATCGTTCCTCGCCCGGTGCACCTCCGCGAGGATCGAATGGGCCTGCGCGGCGGTGATTCTCGCCAACTGGTGGTGAGGCGATGCCGGATCGCGTTCCAACTCCGGCAAAAGATCCGCCCACAAGTCCAGGGACTCCATGGCGGGGGCGAGTGCGGCATCCGGACGGCCCCTGCCGAGTTCCAGGAACGCCGGTTCCAGAGCCAATTGCGCCACGAGAACCCGCAGTTGCAGGTCCTTTGTCTTCTGCCTGTCGGCAAATCGACGTGTTTCCAAAAGAACCATTTCGGCCCGTTCCCATTGCCGGTCCTTGATCAAGGCCTCGCCCATGCGCCATCCGGCCAGCACCCGGGCGCGCGATGCGGGCAGGCCCGGTCGGGCGGTTCCGGACACGGCGGTTTCCGCCTGCGCCAAGGCTTCCTCCAGTCGGGCGATCGCCGCTTTGGTGTCCCCGCGCGGGAGGAGAATCTGGGACCATTGGGAAAGGAAATCCGCCCGCCTTGCCCATTGGTCCGGATGTTTGCCCGGGTTTTGTTCGAAGTGTTCCGCCGCATTGGCAAACACCTTGTCCAAGAGATCGAGACGCCCCATCGGAGCGAGGGTGGCGGGAAGTTCGCGGGTCATGAACTCCACCCGCGCCTCGGCATCGTTCAACGATGCCTGGAGCCGACGGTTCGCACGCCACAACAGCAAGGTGCCTAACAGAAGGCTCAGGACCAGCAGGGCGGACAGGGATGCGAGGGCGGGTTTCCTGCGTGCCCAACTCGTGAGACGTCCCAGCGGCCCGAGCGGACGTGCGAGGATCGGCACCCCGTCCAGCCAGCGCTGGAGATCATCCGCCATGGCCGAGGCGGAGGCATATCGTTGTGCGGGTTCGCGGGCCATGGCCTTGTGCACGATGATTTCCAGGTCCCTTGGAATCTCCGGCAGGCGGCTGCGCAGGGCTTGGGGCGCTTGATCGATGATGCGGGTGATGATTTCCGGCGCGCTGGTTCCCTCGTATGGCTTCGACCCGCTGAGGAGTTCGTAAAGAATCGCGCCCAGCCCATAAACATCACTGACCGTCGTGGTGGCCTTGGAGCCGCCCTCCGCCGCTTCCGGTGCGAGGTAGGCGGGAGATCCCAAGACGATCTCCGCCCGGGTCACCGTGCCGTCCTCATCCGCCCATTTCGCCAGACCGAAGTCCGCGATGTAGGGATGCTCCGCAGCATCAAAAAGCACATTGGCGGGCTTCAGGTCCCGGTGCAGCAGGCCGCGCTCGTGTGCATACGCGACCGCCCGCGCCAGCGTGACGAGCAATTCCGCGCTGCGCCGCCACTGTCGTGTGAAACCCGGCAGGCGTTCCGCGAGCGAACCTCCTGCCGCATGCATCATCGCCAGCCATGGGCGTCCGCGCGCGTCTTCACCGGCATCGTAAAGCGGAATCAGCGCCGGATGTTGCACCGCCGCCATGGCTTCCACCTCCATCAGAAACCGTTGCCGTGCCTCCAGCTCGCGCATGGTTTGTGGAGACACCATTTTCAAGGCCACCAGACGCCCGGACGATTCCTGCCGCGCTCGAAACACCACTCCCATGCCGCCACGACCGATTTCTTCGAGAATCTCAAACCCGGGAACCACCGGCAAACCCTCCGTTCCGGATGCAGCCGACGTTTCATCCGACATCAGGTCTTCCATCAGGCAGGCGGCACAGCCTCCGCCCAAAAGGCTGGCGTCCAGGGCCCCTCCACACTTCGGACATCGGGAGGGAAGCGTGATGTTAGATCCGGGCATCAATCTCTTTCCTTTGAATGAAGGGGCGATCGGTGTCACTCACAATCGGAACCGGCCCCGTGCGAGGAAGAACCCGGCGAGGCTTCAATCGCGAGGATTTCCGTAATGATGGAAGGGGAAGCATTCATGATGGCCAACACATGGGTTTGGATTCGGGGAATGGTTTGTTAGAAAGTCTCATGGGGAGCATCTCAATCCTATTTTGGGAATCCGTGTGCCCGCCCGGACAAAGAAAAATGGAACGGGTGCGTTCGGGGCAATGGGCCCCCGGGGAGATTCGAGACGCATACCCCGATTTCCAGGGGGTCGGGTCACATGGCTCCTGCGGCAGACCGGGAAGTTCATGACGATGGGCGTCGGAGTTGCCGAAAATCGGGAAAACTTTGTCCGGAGGGTGATCGGAATTCCGAACAGAAGGGCGACAGGGCCAATTCCGCCCTTTTTTCGAAGACCACTTATCTAACACAAAGCAATGAAAAACATTCGTCCGATCCTCAAGTCACAATCCGCCCGCCGGGCGATCATGGTCCCATTGTCAGTCCTGGGTACCGCCTGCATGAGTCATGCGGCTACCAATATCATCGTCAACGGCAGCTTCGAAGATCCCAGCATCACGGGTACATTCGAAGCGTTCTTCCCTCTTTCTACAACGCTGACAGGCTGGAACATTCCGGGGCCATTCGTCACGATCGTCCATCATGCTCCCGATGCGGGTATCGCAAACAACTCTACCTACAATTTCGCCCAGTCTGGATCGAATTATTTGGATTTGAGCGCCACCGGCGCACAATCGATGATCTATCAGGATTTTGCCACAATTCCATCTACTACCTACAACCTTTCATTTTACATTGGCGCATCCAACTCAGTTCCACCGGCTGCTACGATTCGATTCGATCTTACGGGCTCAGCCGCACTATTGGGCGAAAGCCTGACTCCAACATCACCTTCCACGAACATCAATTGGACTCTCAAGTCCTACAGTTTCGTGGCGGATTCAACCACAACGCGGCTTAGTCTTAATGGACTATCCGGGTTCGATGACAACGCGAGTTTCATCGATAGTATCTCGGTAACTGCCGTCCCTGAACCCAGCGGTGCCCTCTTGCTTGGACTCGGCTCTAGCCTTCTCTTCGTGCGCCGCCGTCGAATGCCCCGCTGATTTGCTCCGGAACCTTTGTGAATTCCATCCCGATCAGCCTGCGACGCCGTGGGTGTCGCAGGCATGTCTCGGGTCGTGTTTTCGGAAAACCCTGATGCCGCCAAGCTGACTGTTAGGGAGCAAGGCGACGAATCACTGGTGGAGTTTCCTGGGATCGATGGCGGAGACTTGAGCGACGATCTGCCCCGGAAATGTGGCGAGGGCTGGGAGCCGATTCCTGGCATGTTGCATGAATGGACGATGTCGCGTGTCCTCCCAAGGGTGAGGTAGCGGATGGCAAGCGTCTTGTTCGAAGCGACAGGAGAGCGAGCCGGGGATGTTGGAAAGGAACACCGATAGGAGCACGCCGTTGACAACGGAGAGGGGGCCTTTCCTGATCGGAGATCAGGGAAAGGGAGGGTGTTCGGGGAAGACGAAGGGGTGGAGGCTGCCATCGGAGCGAGGCAGGATGAAGAGGTAGCGGCGGTAGTCGGTCTTGGCGGGCCAACGGGTGTCGCAGAAGACTTGAGGGGAACCATCGACGTTGGAAGCCAGGGTGATTTGGGCCATGTCTGCGGGTTGGTCGGCACCGGGCGCGACGATGGCGGATTTGCCCGGGGAGATGCCGACACGTTTGCCGCCGAGAACGCCGGCGATGGAGGTGGAGGCGAAGTTCTGGATGAGGATGTCTCCGGCTCCGAAGCGGGTGGTATCGGTGGAGAAAAGGATGGCGCGGTAGGGCTCGGTCTTGGCTTTTTCCTTGGGATTGGCGACGAGGACGAGGGTGGAGGTCTTTTCGCGAAGGGTGAGTTCGTGAAAGGGTTTGAGACCCTCGATGGGCTCGGTGACGGCGACGGGCGGGCCATTGAAGGGGCTGTCCTTTTCGGGGGGCGTGGGATCGATGGCGAGACCGACAGGTTTTCCGGAGAGGCCGACGGGATCGGTGATGAAGCTGGGAGAAATCTTCAGCCGCCAACGGGGCGCCCAACCTTCATCGGTCTTCTCAAGGATCACGAGGCGCTCGGCACCGACCGGGACATCGACGCAGAGCAGGCGAAGTTGGAAGGCGGCCTTGGGTTTCTCCTCGCTGGAAGCGGTGGCGATCAAGGAGCATCCCGCGAGAAGGGCGAGGAGGAGGGAGCGGAGGGTCATGGGAGCAGGAAAGATCAAATGGCTTCGCGAGGCAACCATTGGAAAGAGACCAGGGTGAAGCGGCGACCGAAACGTTGGTTGACGGGACGTTGCAGGGCATCAGCGGCGGTCTCGGCGGCTTCGGTGGGATCGATGTATTCCGGCAGCCGCTGAACGATGGCTTCGCACCAGGCTTCGGCGACGACGCGTCCTGCGGCATCGGTGGCGGCGCCGTATCCGCGGATGCGGAAGGTATCGCTGCGGGGCGAGAGTTCATTGGCGACGGGGGCGAGGACATCCGACTGCATGACGTATCCCGGAATGCCGGCGGAGCGGCCCATGCCGCCGGCGGCGGAAGCGACCCCGGCACCGGGGAGGGAGCCGAAATGGGCGGGGCTCAGGCCGCGGTTGCCGCTTTTGAGCTGGGCGTTCAGACCGGCGTTTTCGATGGCGGCCTGGACGGCGCCGAGCCACTGGGCATCGCCCTGGGCGCGGGGGCGACGGTTGATGAAGTCGGCGAGGGAGAGGAAAGGTCCGCGGCTGCGAACTTCGGTGACGATGCGTTCGGCGAGGGCATCGAGATCCTGATCGGAGAGGGCGCGGAAGCCGGACCATTGTTCGATTTCCGTGGTGTTTCCCGTCGCCGAGGCAGGACCGGCGGCGACGAGACCGGAGGAGCCGACGGGGGTTTTGCCGTTGTTGTCATAGCGCTGCCCGGTGGAGCTGCGGCGGGACTGGTCGCGGGCGGAGGCCAGCAGGGATTTCCAGGCGTTTTTGCGGGTGGAGTTCACGTTGAAGGCTCCATCGAGCCAGACGTGGGCACCCATGCGGCTGATGGCTTCACCGTGGAAATTTCCGCCGTTGAGAAGGCGTTGCCGTGCAAGGGTGGGATCGCTGGCGAGCTGGACGCGTGGGTTGAGCAATCGGGAGTCCTCGTCGGAGCGGGATTTATCGATGAAATCCGCGAGCACCTGGGGACCGGAGCGGCTGTCCTGGAAGGGCGAGTTGCGCGGGAAAAGCCGGCCATCGTGGAGGCTGGAGCAGAACCAGGAATCGAAGAGTGCGGCATTCGCGAGGTAGGAGTGATCAAAGAGCGGCACTGAGTTGTTCACCACGTGATAGGGGCCGGATCCGGTCACCGAGCCTGGTGCGATCAAGGGCGAGGCGAAGGAGTTTCCGATGGCCCTTTCCACCTGCGGGGCGGCGTAGGTGACGCCGGAGAAGGCGATGTCACCGGCCTCGAATTTGAAGGCACCCTGGAGGCCATCCGACTGGAGCGTATCGAGTCCTGCCGAGGCCCTTTCATTGACCTGGCCGAAGCGGTCGGCGAAGCCGTTGGCCATGGCGTGGGAGAGGGCCATGAGGGAAAGCGGCGGTGCGGGATCGATCTGCCGGGTGGCGGCGCGGGTCACGCCGACGAAGGGGCTGTGACCGCCGCCGAAGCGGCCTTGGTCGCGGGAGTTGATGTCGATGAGCGGGGAATCGTAGGACCCGGCGAGCGGGTTGGCGCGCCAGATTTCCTGCTGGGAGGTGAGTTGAGCAGGAGTGGTATCGCGGAAGCGGCGGGAGTTGATGCCGGTATTCGTGAGCAGACGGGCGGCGCTGGGGAAGGCGTCCTGCGTTCCGGAAGAGGGCTGCTCGACATTCAGATAGGTGCCGAAAATCATGAAGGGCTTGGGAGTGGCGTATTGGGCAACGGTGAGGCGTTGCGATGATGCCGCGTTGGGGAAATAAAGCGGATCGGGATTGGTGAAATCGATCGTCGTGGGCAAGGAGCTTCCACCGAGGGCGAGGCCGCCGTTGCCGCCGCTGGACGCGGCACCTGCGGCGCGTTCGCCGATCCATTTGTTGCAATAGGTCCGGGTGCCACCGGAGGGGAGAGGGTCTTTGTCGGGAGTGACGATGAACTCGATCGTGTCGTTGGCATTGAGGTTGTTTGCACCGAAATCGGCGACGATGAGTGCCTGGCGGCCCGGACCCCAGCCGGGCGAAAGGTTCACGTTCGGATCTCCGCTCCAACTGGCGCTGGATTGGTCTCGGTCGTGCCCGAAGATTTTGGATTCGCCGGGCTCAAGCGTGTAGCCGGTGGAGACACCGCTGCGGGCGAGACCGCCGATGTTTCCGCGCAGCCACTGGAAGCTGCGCTGACCGAAGCGATTCGTGGAAGAAGCCCAGGGTCCGTAAGCAAAGGAGTAAGTGTTGTCGCCGATGCCGGATTGCGGGCGTGCGACGGCGGCGGTGCCGGTTGCCGGGCTGATGAGCCATTGCACCTTGAAGGGCACGGCGAGCAATTGGACCGCAAAGCTTGCGCCTTGGGGAATGACGACGCGGACATTGTTCGGATTCCAGACTTTCACGAGGACATCCATTTGCAGCAGCATGCGGAATTTCCCGGGGTTGGCGGTGTCCGGTCTGGAAACGAAGGAGAAGACAAACTGGATGGCGGCGAATACCGGCTTCGAGTAGTTCAGCCAGGGATCGGACAAGGCGCGACGGCGGAAATCGGCTGCCGATGGACTTTCTGCTCCGGTCATGAGCCGGAGTTCCGGGTTGCCGCCGGTCCAGGTGAGATTGCGGTAGAGGTTGGAGTAGATCCACAATTCCTCCATGTTGATGCCGGGCTGGTTCGAGGCATTTCCGAATGCGGCGATGGGATTGCTGCCGATGCTGCGGAAGGCGGAATCGTTGACCATGCGGCCGTTGGCCACGGTGAAATTGTTGATGGCTCCATCCGCCTTGTAGAGAGGCAGCCCTGAGACCGAGCGGCGCGGGAGTTGGCTGAGGAGGGAGTAATCGAGTTTGAAGCGTCCGCGGGTGACATCGACCGCGAGTCCGCGGCTTTGGGTGGTGACGTCATGGAAAAGAGTCGGGGCTGCCTGGTTGACCAAACCGAGCTGGGGAGGGCTGAGGTAGAAGGCCCGTTTCTCGTCATCGAGACCGATTTCCCCGAGGGCATCGAGCACTTCCGCATTGGCGGTGATGCCGGAGTTGGCGCCGAAGAAATCCTCACCGCTGTCGGCAAAGCCGGGGCGGGGGTTGCCTGCGACCACGTGGGCCTTGCTCGATTCATCGCCCACCCACCAGGCGAGGCGACCGTTTCCTCCGGTACCCACGGCGGGAACGAAGGGAACGGTGACTTTCTGGAGATCGGCCACGGGACCGAGGCTGCCTTCGCCCGCCATGAGCACCTCACCGGTGGAGGTGCTGCTGGGCAGGCCGGGGTTGGAGAGGCTTTGCTCGGAGGGCGAACTGACCAGCCACTCCCGGAAGACCGGGCTGGGCCGGGAGGTGAGGCCGCTTTGGGCAGACCAGGAGTCGTAAACGCCCACCCAAGGGCCGTGAGCGGCCGCGGTGTTGGCGGATTGATCGGCCGGAGCATTGATCCTGCGATCGGGTCCGAGCTGTTTCTGGAGCTGGCCGAGGGCGAGCACGAGCGAGAGCCGTGCATTGGCGCGGGCCGTGGCCATGGCGTCTCCCTGTTTGGAAGATCTCAGGGAAACTCCGGCGAGGCTGATGAGGCCCACGGCGAGGAGGGAGAGCAGAACCATCATGGAAATCGTGATCACCAGCGAGAAGCCATGGGGATCACGAAGGGGCCTGCGGTTGGGATGGGGATGCACGGAGCACCCGGGGTTGGAGGAGGTCACGGGCTTGGAGTTTGGGTTTTCGGTCGATGCACGAAGTCGTGCGCTAACTTCTTCCGTAATTACATCGTATGGCACCTGGGGGATTTCAAGCACAGAGATGCGACAAGAAAGGGTTCTTAGGCGATCGAACCTTGATACTATAAGGAAAATTCCCGGAGCATCGCAAACAATTGTTATCCCGTATATCCGGGATGATGACCGCGATTTCGAAGAAAAGCCGCGACAAAATGCGGGTTTTCACGAGTCGATGGAGGACTCTTTCCCTAGAATGACGACGACAGGTCGAGCAGATCGGTGAATTCGCGGGTCATGATGGCGGTGACTTCGGCCTCGGATTTCAGACCGGCGGGGGTGAGCTGGAAAAGGGTATCGCGGGGGATCCAGTGCCGTTCTTCGTATTCGAACCAAGGCAGGAGTGGGGCGAGGGCAGCCATGCCGGCGAGCCAGGCGGGACGCATGACTTTTCCGAGGGCCGCGCGACGCCAGCGGGCCCCCTCGCGGTCACCGCTGGAGCGGCGGAAAAGGAAAAAGCCGAGGATCAGGGCGGCCGCGAAAAAGACCAGCGCCAGACCGGCGAGGACGAGACTGGCTGGGGAAATCGGCAGGGCGGCGGCAGCCGTGAAAAGTCCCAGCCAGGGCAGGAGGAGCATGGCCACAAGAACCCGCGGCCGGGGAGCAAAGCCGATCACCCTGGCACTGCGGCCAAGACGCCATGCGGCCACGGCGAGAGGGCTGACGCAGAGCAGGACGAAGAGGCCGATCGTTTGGCTGATAGGCCCGATGAACGCGCTGCGCCATGGGTTGATGTCCAGCCTGCCCCAGGGGGTGAAACTGCGAAAAGCCCACCAAGCGAGGAGAGGAAGAAACACGCCGAAGAGAACCACCAAGCCGAAGTCCGCCCGCGTCCATGGCAGGCTGTTTCCCGCCAAGATCCGTCGCGTGCGCGAGCCGCAGAGACGGATCAGCACCGCCATGCCTAACAGCAGCCACACGGCGAGCGATGCAAGGCGCGAGAGGATGGCATGATCGACACGGCAGCCGGGCTCAAGATCGGCTGCCGTGCAGGAAAGCCTGGTGCCTGAGGTACGTTCCAGAGAGGGGAGGTGCAAGCTCGCGAGCATGCTGCCGTGACGGAGAAGAAGCTCGGAAAGCCCCGTGTTGTCCAGCCGATCGCGGCGTTCCTGGGACAGGTTTCGCACCGCCTTTTCGCGTTTCTGCCATTTCTCCGCATCCATCCGCATCGCGGCGCTGGCATCGCGGAGGTGGGCCAGGGAGATTCGTGCGTATTGCATGAGGATGAGATTTTCGATCAAGCCCGGGGCATCGTTGAGCTGATGACTCATGACTTTTTCCCATGAATCCAGAAGCCGGCGAAGAGCTTCTGCATCGTTTTCAGCAACGCAGCGCTGAGCCTCTGCGGCGACCAAGCCGGCGAAGGGGAAGAGATTCCAATCCCACTTTTGGGTGCTGGAAAGAACGATGGCCTGAATCTGGTCGATGGAGGTTTTTGCCGGGCCGAGTTTCGCGACTCTGCTGGCAAGAAGCTCGTTCTGCCGGGTGCTGATGAATGAGGACGCGGCGGCTTCATGAAAGAGTTCGATACGACGATGCAGTTCAGCGGCATCGAGCAAGGTCACCGCTTGGGCGATGCCGGCTTCCCGATCACGACGCGGGATCTCGTCGAGTTCTGCGACACGTTTCGAATCCCGCATGGCTTCGCGCAGGGCGAACCAACCGTTATCGGGATCGACTTTCCTGCCGATTTCCCGGATATCCTCGATGAAGGCCCTGGAAGTTTCTTCCTCGGTTACAAGAATACGGTGGATCATCAGAGCTGGCTGATCCGGATGATTTTCCCAAACCGGACGCCAGCGATCGACCTCCGATTTCATGGTGACATCTCCGAAGCACCACAGCCGGTCTTCATCGCTCATCGGTGTGGACCAGGCATTGCCGATTTTTGGGGTCATGCCGACGGGGACGAGGCTGAATTTGGCAAGGTAGGCACTGAGCCCGGGTGACAAGAGCCGTAGGCCCATGGACGAGGAGAGGAGGAAAACGAGAACCAGCCCGAGGTGCCATAGGGCCTTGGAGGGACGCTTCTTCAGAATGCGGGAGGCTGTGGCGAGTTCCTCATGACGGATGTCCTCGGGCAGCAGGTTTTCCAGCGAGGATCGCAGGTGAAGTGCCTGCTCGGCATCTGCCCCGGAGCGGGCCACGGCGGCATCGAGATAGCTTTCCCGGGGGTCATCCTGCATGGGGTGGAGCAAAGCGTGAAAGAGACCGGCGGGGCAATGAGAAAGCGGCCGGCGGGAGAGGGGGATTGACGATCGATGGGGAAACGCGTGGCATGGCCGGGATGAACCGAAAAATCCTTGCCGCCCTCGTCGCCGTGCCTCTTTCCGCCACGGCCCTGCATGCCCTGTTAGATAATGTCGATCATACGACCGTGGAGCCCGACTATGAGGAAATGTGGGATCTGCTGGCGGATTCCGGCAATCAGGTGCCGCATGTTTCCAATGACGACGCGCTGATCCGCAGCCGGACCATCGTTCTGGCGCGGGATGTGAATGCGAATTCCGCGCATCATCTCATCACTGCCCTGCTGCGGCTGGACCGCGAGGCTCCGGGGAAGCCGATCGATCTCTACCTGCGCACGAATGGCGGGTGGAACGATGATCTTTTTGCCATCATCAGCGTCATCGAGTCCTTGAAATCCCCGGTGAACACGATTGCGACCGGATCCACCTATTCGGCGGGAGCGACCATCCTGGCTTCCGGCACAGGGGTGAGGCGGGCGCTGCCGAACACGCTGATCATGGTGCATGACAACCTGGAGGTCGATGCCGAGCCAGGCAGCTTTGATCGGCTCGATGCGGATCGCGGTGTGGCTTTCTGGAAACGCCGTGCGAAATTGCCGAAGAGCTGGTTCACCGAATCCGGAGATGAGTCGCGGTATCTCACCGCGGAGCAGGCGCTGGAGTATGGAATCATTGATGAAATCGTCGAACCCCTCGAACGCTGAGAGTCATGTGGAAATGCCATCTTTGTGATGCGGTCGTGGAGGATGATACCTGGGAAGTCTGTTGGCAGTGCTCGGCACCGCGCACGGCCGATGCCCGGGTCGCAGCGCAGGAGAGGGAAGTTTTGGAAGAGCGGAAGAGCCGTTTCATGCGCTGCCTGCGCTGTGAGGGAGCCATGGTTCACGGGGGAAGGCGCGAGTTTCATGAGGGGACCCGGCTTGGTGCGCTGGGCGATCTGGCGGAGCTGCTCGTTTCCAAGGAAGCCCTCGATCTCTGGTATTGTGGCACCTGCGGCAAGGTGGAGTTCTACATGCCGGACATCGGCACCGCCCTGCGGCCGGAAGCGCCGATGGAAGGTGGGGAAGTACGATGAATCTCGTAAATGTCTTCCTTATGGTGTGGCCAGGGCGCGGAGGAATTCGCGGCCATCCACCGGAGCGGGCGTGAAGCTGACGGTGACCAGAAGATAGGACGCGAGCGAGGGATGCGGGGCGGTCTGCACCGTGGGGGTGAAGGCCGACCATGCCGCGAGCGTGGTGGAGCGCTGCAGGGTGAGATCGATGGCCGGGTCATCGCGCAGGGCGAAGGTCCAGGTGCCTGTGCTGCCTTGGCGAACGAGTGTGGCGGCGGGCGGGGCATCGATGACGCCGGGATTTCCCCCGAAGGCGTATTCGGTGAAATTGTCGCGCCCGTCGAGGTCGGGATCGGCATCGGTGAGCGCGTCGTTCCCACTCAGCGAAAAAGATGCGGCCCAGCTTTCATACGGAGTCGGGGCGACCTGATAGGGCGAGAAATCCTGGGTGAGCGGTGCGCCGATGTCGGGTTGCCAACTGTTAGGCAGGCCGAAGGTGGAGCCGGAGGAGGCATCGTCGTAAACCGAAACTCCGGAAACGGTGAGCGGGCTGACGGTGGGGAGCGGGTGGGCTTCGAGTTCCAGGATCTCGGTATCGGAAACGCCGGAACCGGGGCCGATGCCTTCGCCTGCCGGGCCGAAGACCCGCTGGCCTGCGGGGTTCTTGAGGATGAACTGGGTGTTGCTTTGGCTGATGCGGAGGTTTTCCACGATGCCGCCGTTGATCGTGTAACCGTTCACGGCGGGGCTGGTCTGGACGAGCAGGGTGGCATCGCCGATCCAGACATTCGTCCAGGCATCGCCCACCGTGCTCAGCCGGTTGCGGAGCAGGACGCCGGTATCGAGCCCGCCATTGGCACTGTTCCGCTCGGTGAAGGTCAGAAGCGTGCCTGCGGGGACCGACTCCCAGGTGGAGCTGTTAGAAAAGACGATGGTATTGGATTTGAGGAATTCACCTTGGTTGGAAGTGCCGATTTCGACGGACCACCCGCGGAGATCGAGGGTGGAGGCGCTGCCATTTCCGGTGACGACGAGTTCGAACCATCGTCCGCCATTTCCCTGCACCCGGCCGAAGTGGGAATCGGTCGCGGCGGGGGCGCCATCGATATCGTTCGCGAGGTTTCCGCCATTGAGGAATTCGTTGGGGGCGACGGCGTTGAATTCGTTCAGGATGATGGGTGAGGGAGTGTTGAAGACATTGAGGACAAAGGCCTGCGGGGTGGTGTTGGCGACACTTTGACCATCGTTGGCGGTGAGCTGGATGGTGTATTCCCCGGCATCGGCGAGGGTGAGCGCGCGGTTGGTGGCGAGCGTGGCGGTGCCGGATGAGCCGGGAGTGAAGGTGAGGAATGACGGCAGGGTGCCGGCGCTGACGGTCACGGCGTGGCCATTGGGATCGGAGGTGGTGATGTTGTAGCTGAAGGAGGTGGTGATCTGTCTCGTGGGTGGAGAGGAAGTGAACTGCGGTGGCGCATTGGTGGTGGCGAAGGCGGCGAAGGATTGCTGGCTGATCCCGCCGGAGCCCCAGCGGTTGCGGGAGCCGAAGGTGGAAAAAGTGGAGGCATCGTTCTGAGCGCCCGATATGGGATTGAAATTGATCGTCGGGTTCGCCTGGGCGCGGAGGATTTCAGTACTACTCACACCGTAGATCGAATCGAGAGTGAAGTTTCCATCGCTATCGAAGGCCGCGACGCTTTCCCCGGCAGGGCCGGAGATGCGGGTTCCGGAGGCATTGTGGATGCTGAAGACCGTGTCGTCCGAGCCGATGCCGAGAGTGCCGGGGATGGTGGATGCCGACTGGGAGATGAAGACGGGGTCGGCGGCGTGGATGTTGGTCCAAACGAAACCACCGCCGAGCGTGTGCAGGGCGCTGGTGCGGTGGATGTGGGTATCGAGCCCGCCACCGACGGTATCTTCCAGCGTGAAGGTGAGGATGGTGCCGCTGCGGACATTCGACCAATACGGGTGCTGGCTGAGGACGAGGGTGGAGGAGGCATTGGCGGAATCGATTTCGATCCTCCAGCCGCGCATGTCGGTGAGGCTGTTGGCACTGCCATTTCCGACGACGACGAATTCCACCCATTCGCCGCCGTTGCCGAGGACGCGGCCGAAGTGGGAGTCGGTGGGGCCGGGAGAGACGCCATCGGCATCGGCCGTGGCGCTGCCACCACGCAGGAAGTTGGTGGAGGAGACGCCATTGTATTCGTTGAGAAGGATGGGCGCGGTGCTGGGGACGGTGATGAGGGTGAAGGTCTGCTCGGAGGCGGCGGGAGTGGCGAAATTGTCAGCGGCGCGGACGGTGAAGGTGAACTCGCCGGCGGTGGTGGGCGTAGTGCCGGTGAGGCGGAGGCGGCCGGCGCCATCGCTGCTCAGGGTGAGCCAGGCAGGCTTGGAAAGGACGGTGAGGGTGAGGGATTGCCCGGCATCGGGATCCGTGGCGATGACACGGAAGCCGGAGTTGGTAAGCGCGGTCCCAGCGGTCCAGTAGGTGGTGGTGGGCAGCGCGAAGGTGGGCGTGGAATTTGATCCGGCGATGCCGATGAGCCCGGGTGAACCGATGCCGGTATTCGGCGCAGCGGCGGTGGAGGAGCTGAAGTTTCCTCCCGTGGCGAAGGTGTAGCGTGGGCTGACGCTGCCGAAGTTCGGATCGAAGATGAGGGACTGCGCGGCATTCGAGCCACCGGCCGAAAGTCCGGCATGCCCACCGAGGGCGGCCAGCCCGTTGCTGCGGGTGAAACCGCTGGCGGCGTAGGAAAAGGTCAGAACCTGGACATTGGAGGCATTGTAGAGGGAGATCCGGTCGTTTTGCCCGAGCCCGGGACCGCCGGTGAATACCTGAACGCTGGAGGCGAGGTTCCAGGCGGTGCGGAAGTCCGTGGCACTGATGGTGGAGGAAAAAATGATCGATTCCCCGGCGGCGATGCTTGCCCCGGCCGGGAGGGTGAAGGTTTCGAGAGCGGTGGGGACGTTGAGGCTGTCGTTCCACTTGTAGCCGGCGAGGCTGACGGCGCTGGTGCCGAAATTCGTGAGTTCCCAGAAGTCGCCCGGGGTGCCGTTCGAATTGATTTCGGTGACGAGCAACTGCGCCGAAAGCGGCGGGGCAACGGCGAGGGCGAGGGCAAGAAAGGCGCGAATCATGGGAGGGGTGACCATACCGTCACTTTTTCCCGAAGATCCACGAGGAAAGAAATCCGTCGAGCCTCATCTGCCGGAGGGATTTCCCGGTCAGGTCTGCGGATTTTCAGCAAGCCATGGAGCGATGGCCTCGGCATGGCGGGCGTGGAAGAGGGTGATATGGGTGCCGGGAAGGAGGTGGGCGCGGACTTTGCCGCTGCAATGTGCCTGCCAGCTGGCGGCATGGGCATCGATACCATCGCCCCGTTTGCGCGCGGAGGGGTAGAAGAAATCGATATCGCAAGCGACCTGTCCCGGGCAGTGCGCCTGCATGCAGCGCATGAAGCTGGGAAGGGAAAAGAGGGCATCGTACCAGGTATGGTGGCAGTCGAATGCCTCGGGATCGGCGGCGAGGGCATCGGTGATGTCGGAATCGACCTGATTTTTCCTCCAGAATCTTTCGCGGATCCGACGTCGCCATCCGGCGAGGGTGCTGCCGTTTTCCTCCTTCCAGCCACGGCGCAGGCTGGCGGAAACCATGAGGTGCATGGCATGGGAGATGCCCCCACCGGACTCGACCAGGCACTCGATGAAGGTGCTGGCCTGGCCGAGAAACCCACGGATGCCTCCGAGGCCATTGGACATCTCGGTATCGGAATCGAAGATGAGGAGCTGCGCGACGGATTCGCCGGAGCTTTCGAGCTGGCGGGCGATTTCGAAGGCGAGGAAGCCTCCGAAAGACCAGCCGCCGAGGTGATAGGGGCCGCGGGGCTGGAGGCGGCGGATTTCCGAGATGAAATCCGCCGCGAGGGTCGCCAGGGGAGGCAGGTCCTTGGTGAGTCCGCGCTGTCCATGGATCTGCAGACCATAGACCGGCCGGGGCGGGGAAATGCGGCGGGCGGCAGGCAGATAGGGCACCGCGCTGCCACCGCCGGTTCCTAACAGAAATAGCGGACTCCCGGAATCGCTGCGACGCAGGGGAATGACGGTGAGGCGGGTGCGGTCCGGGTAGCACTTGATTTCACCCGAGCCGGCGATGAGAGGATCATCAAGCAGACTGGCGATGGCCCGGGGTGTTCCGGCACCGAGCAGCGAGGCGAAGCCGACCCGCGCGCCTGTTTCCCTGCGGATCGCCACCGTCAGGCGCATCAGGGCCAGTGAGTCCGCACCGAGGGCGAAGAGGTCGTCCTCCGGGCCGACTGTTTTGCCTAACAGGCGGCTGGCGATGGCAGCGATTTTGGCCGTCGGATCCTCGGGAAGATTTCCGTTAGAAAAAATGTTAGATCCATCTCCTTCGTGCTTCGGGAGCATGTCGCGCAGGGCGAGGCGATCGGTCTTGCCGTTTGGCAGCAAGGGCAGGGATGGGAGCGCCACGAGTTTCGTGGGCAGCATGGCGGAGGGAAGTCGCGTGGCGAGGTGGGCCCGCATTTCCGGCAACAGGGCGTCTGCCTCCCGACCGGGGCGCGCGGGAATCACAAAGGCGACCAGCTCCGCGGGCCGATCGCCGGGTGTGTCCGCAATCACTGCCGCGGCTTGAGCCGACGGCCATTCGGCGAGGTGGGCTTCGATGTCCGGAAGCTCGACGCGGTTGCCGTGGATTTTCACCTGGAAATCGCGGCGTCCGAGGTGGATGAGATGGCCGTCTTCACGGATCATGCCCAGATCGCCGCTGCGATAACGGCGGCGACCGTCGGGCGAGGTATGGAAACGTTCTGCGGTGAGAGCCGGCTGGCGGAAATATCCGGGGGAAAGGAAATCGGAAACGATGGCGATTTCCCCGCTCGCTCCCGCGGGAAGGGCTTTGCCGTTTTCGCCGAGGATCTCGATGTCGTATCCGTCCACGGGGTATCCGCAAGGGATTCGGGCGTCGGGGAGGGGGGTGTCGGGATGAATGAAGAACTGCCTGGCACCGCCGAATTCCGTGGCACCGAGGCCGCAGGAAATCACGGCCGGGCAGCCGGATTTTTCGCGGAAGGCATGGATTTCGGCACGGTGGACCGCCTCTCCGCCGATCTTGATGAGACGGAGGTCGGGAAATTGTTCGTTTTCGAGGGCTTCAACCCATTGGCGGAAGATCGTGGCCACACAGCACATCACGCTGATGCGTTGCTGGATGAGCCAGGCGGAGAGGGGCGCGAGGCCGAGTCGGTCCAGCGGGTAACGCAGGAGGGCCGCACCCGAGAGGAGGGCGTTGAAGATATCGCGGTTTCCCCCATAGACGCTGCAGGGGTAGAGCAGACTGGCGCGATCCCCGGGGCCCATGCCGAAGGTTTCGATGTGCCTGCGGGCGTTGTGAAGGACCTGACGATGACTTTGCATCACGCCCTTGGGCCGACCGGTGGTTCCGGAGGTGTAGAGCAGAAAGGCGATCGCTGATCGCGCTTGCGGATCACCGGGACCACGGGGGTGGAAATCATCGATCACCTCCACGCCCTCGCCAGCGGTCCGGCGCATCAATTCCGCATGGTGCGGTGAGGTCAGCAGCACTCGTGCGCCGGAGTCCTCGATCATGGCTCGATTCCGAGCCGCGGGATTGCGCGGATCCAGCGGGACGAAGCAACGCCCGACAGCCAGCACCCCGAGCAGAGCGGAAAGGTAATCGGCTCCCTGATCGAAACCGAGGGCCACCGGTTCATCGGCAGGGCCTTGGGGCAGGGCGGCGGCGTGTTTCTCGGCTTCGGCCAGCAGGGCACCGTAAGTCAGTTTCCTCGCCGGATCGAGCACCGCCAGGGAATCCGGCTGGGAAAGGGCCATGGTGCGGAAGGCGGAAAACAGATCGTCCTCGTCCTCCCAAAGCTGCCTCGGTTTGGGCGGTAGGGCGTGCATGCCCCATCGATTGAGACATGATGCCCTCGGCAGCAAGAAGGAGTGCGATAAAAATGAATCCATGAAGGCGCGATCCCTCCGGATGACCGATTTCCTGACCGATGGGGGCAAGGGGCCTGTGCGGATCGGTCAAGACCCGCGTGGTATCTTCTGATGGATATGCCTACGGGAACAGAACGCATCGATGCCGCACGACGGGGAGCTTGGGACGACGCAGGTCTGGCAAGGGAGGCGGTCGAACTTGCCCGCGAACTTCTCGAAGCCGCAAGTGCGGCCCGGCGGGTTTCGGAGAGGTTGCAGGCCCGCCAGCTTGCAGCGATGATGGAGGATGGCCCGGGCAAGGCCTTCACCTTTGCCATGGCCGATCAGGTCTTCCGCCCGCCCACGGAGCACCGGCAGGCGAAGCGTTTCCGGGACCTCATCGACGACTACGGCGCGCCGGAATACCTGCCCACGGTGGCCCGTGTGGCGATGAAAGCCGGGCAGGCGGCCTCGCTTGTCGCGCCGGATCTGGTGATGCCGATGGTGGCCAATCAACTCCGCCGGGAAAGTGCCTCGGTCATTCTTCCTGCGGAACCTGCGAAGCTCCGTCGGCACCTGCGCAAGCGCCGTGATGCCGGCATGCGCATGAACCTCAACCAACTCGGCGAAGCGGTGCTGGGCGAAGGCGAGGCAGCGAAGCGGCTGGAGGCAAATCTCGAACGCCTGGCGGACCCGGAGACCGACTACATCTCCGTGAAATTCTCCGCAGTCTTCAGCCAGATCCACGCCGTGGGTCATGAGGAAACCCTCATCCAGCTCAAGGACCGGCTGCGGCTTCTCTATCGTGCCGCCATGGCCCATCCGCGTGCCGATGGCTTGCCGAAGTTCGTCAATCTCGACATGGAGGAATACCGCGATCTCCGTCTCACCCGTGCGGCCTTCACCGAAGTACTAGAGGAACCGGAGTTCCACCGGCTTGAAGCCGGCATCGTCCTCCAGGCTTACCTGCCCGATGCCTGGCCGGTGCAGCGCGAGCTGAACGAGTGGGCGCGCCGCCGTGTCGGGCGGGGCGGCGCAGGCATCAAGATCCGCCTGGTGAAGGGCGCGAACCTGGCCATGGAATCGGTGGAGGCGGAAATCCATGATTGGCCGCTGGCTCCGTATGGCAGCAAGGCCGAGGTGGATGCGAACTTCAAGCGCATGGTCCACGAAGGCTGTCGCAAGGAAAATGCATCTTCTGTTAGACTCGGCATCGCCAGCCACAATCTTTTCGATATCGCCTACGGCCTGCTGCTGCGAGCCCGCGAAGGGGTGGAAGAGCGGGTGGAGTTCGAAATGCTGGAAGGCATGGCAAACCATCAGGCGCGCGTGGTTCGCGATACCGCCGGGGGCCTGCTGCTCTACGCACCGGTCGTCCGCCGCGAGGATTTCCACAGCGCCATCGCCTACCTGGTCCGGCGGCTCGATGAGAATACCTCGCCGGAAAACTTCCTGCATGATCTGTTTGGCATGAAGTTCGGCGATGCCGCTTGGGAGCACCAGAAATCCCGTTTCCTCGCGGCCTGTGCGGCAAAGGACAGCACGCGCCATGGCCCGAGCCGTTTGCAGGACCGTTCGTCGGAAATCCCGGCGGCGGCGATGCCCGGTGAGCCTTTTCACAATGCGGCGGATACCGACTTCGCGCTGCCCGCAAATGTCGGGTGGATCCGCGCCCGGGTGGAGGCCTTGCGCGATGCCCCGCCGGCCGAAGTCCCGTTGCAAATCGGCGGTGAATTCCTCCCCGGCCGCCGTCATGGGGAAACCCGCGATCCTTCGCGCCCCGGCCGCATCGCCTGCCGTCACGCCCTGGCCGGCCGCGAGGAGGTCGAGCGCGCGCTTGCTTGCGCCGTGGATGCCCGCGCCACCTGGCGGGATATGGGTCCGGACGCGCGGGCGGAGAAACTCCTCGCCGCCGCCGCCCGGCTTGCCGCCGCGCGTGGTGAAGCGATTGCCACCATGGTCCGTGAGGCCGGGAAAACGGTGATGGAGGCGGATGTCGAGGTCAGCGAGGCGATCGATTTCGCCAACTACTATGCGGATCGTATTTTGGACCCGGCGTGGGCCGATGGCACCGCCTGCGAGCCGCTCGGCACCGTGGTGGTCACCCCGCCGTGGAATTTCCCCTTCGCCATCCCCTGCGGCGGTGTGCTGGCACCGCTGGCGGCGGGCTGCACGGTCATTCTCAAACCCGCGCCGGAGACCGTCCACAGCGCGTGGGTCATGGTCCGCGCCTTGTGGGATGCGGGCATTCCCCGCGAGGTCATGCAGTTCGTGCCTGCGCCGGACGATGACATCGGCCGCCAACTGGTGACCGATGCGCGTGTGGACGCCGTGGTCCTCACCGGTGCCTATGAGACCGCGCGGATGTTCCTTTCCTGGAAACCGGAACTGCGGCTCTTCGCCGAGACCTCGGGCAAGAACGCGCTCATCATCACCGCCGCTGCCGATCCCGATCTCGCGGTGAAAGACCTCGTGCGCAGCGCTTTCGGCCATGCCGGACAGAAGTGTTCGGCCGCCTCGCTCGGCATCCTTGAGGCGGCGGTTTACGATGACCCCCATTTCCTCCAAAAGCTCCGCGATGCCGCCGCTTCGCTGAAAACCGGATCGACATGGGAATTCGATTCCGTGGTTCCGCCCGTGATCCGCGAGCCGGGCGATGCCCTGCACCGCGCGCTGACAAGCCTGGAGCCCGGCGAGGAGTGGCTGTTAGAGCCGCGGATGATCGATGGCAACCCCTGCCTGTGGTCGCCCGGCATCAAGCTCGGCGTGACTCCCGAATCCTGGTTCCGCCGCACCGAATGTTTCGGCCCGGTGCTCGGGCTGGTGAGGGCGCGCGATCTCGATCATGCGATTCGTATCCAGAATGATTCGGATTTCGGCCTCACCGGCGGCATCCATTCGCTCGATCCCCGGGAAATCGAGATCTGGCGGGAAAGGGTGGAGGTGGGCAACGCCTACATCAACCGCCCGATTACGGGAGCCGTCGTACTTCGCCAGCCCTTCGGCGGATGGAAACGCTCCTGCTTCGGCCCCGGTGCCAAGGCCGGCGGGCCGAACTACGTCTCGCAGTTCATGGTTTTCCGCGATGCCGGGGCTTGCCATTTCCGCGAGCGGCCCTCGGCAGGGGTCGAGGAGTTGTTAGAAAAGATGGGTGATCCATCATTGCGTGCTGCGGCGGAGAGCGATGCCTTCTGGATGCGGCGTGAGTTCGGCATCGATCACGACCCCTCGGGCCTGCGCTGTGAGAGCAATGATTTCCGTTATCGACCCATCGGCCGCATGCTCTTGCGTGCGGCGGACACACGGGACCTTGCGCGCATGGTCCTGGCCGCCCGGGCCAGCTCGGCGGCGGCGGTCATCGAGCTTTCCCTGCTTCCGGATCAGCCCGCAGAAGCGTGGATGAAGGCCTTCCCGATCTGGCGGGAAAGCGAGGCGGCGCTGGCGGCACGTTTGCGGCCAGGGACTTATGGATTGTTGCGGACCTCGGGCACGGGGGAAGGGCTGGCGATCGCTGCCGTGGAAGCGGGCATACGCCGTGTCGAGCAACGCCCGGTTTGCAACGGCCGTATCGAGCTTCTGCCTTGTTTCCGTGAACAATCCGTCACGCAAACGAGGCATCGGCACGGATCGGTGTTGCCCACTCCGGCGGAGCTGGCATAGTCGGCCCGCTTCGCCCTGTTGCGGATCCTGGTAATCTGGGGGGAGAGCCCGGAACCCACGGGGCGAAGCGCTTTTTGTCATTGCCTGCTTTGCGGGGTCCGTTGCTGATGGGCGCGCTTTGAAGGAAGTCACGATCCATACCGATGGCGCCTGCCGTGGGAATCCCGGCCCCGGAGGATACGGCGCGGTCCTCGTCCACGGCCGCCACCGCCTGGAACTCGCTGCCGGATACGAGCGGACCACGAACAACCGTATGGAACTGCTCGCCGCCATCGCGGCCTTGGAAAAACTCCGCAGCCCCTGCCGCGTGACCTTGTGGTCGGACTCCCGCTATCTCATTGATGCCATGACCAAGGGCTGGCTGCGCGGCTGGAAATCCCGCGGCTGGCTCACGGCATCGCGCGAACCGGTCAAGAATGTCGATCTCTGGCAACGCCTCGAAGCCGCCATGTCCTCCCACGAACTGACCTGGAAATGGTTGCGCGGGCATGCCGGGCACCCGGAAAACGAGCGCTGCGACCAACTCGCCGTGGCCGCCGCCACCCGCAAGCCCCTGCCTCCGGATCCGGGCTTTGAAGGCTGATTTTTGACGATTTCCGCGGCCGACTCAGAGCAGCTCGCCGCTGGCGGACGGCTTGCGGGTCTTCACCGGAGTGGATCCCTCAGAGGTCGGCACCTCAGGGGATTTTCCGGGGACGATATCCACCCGCGTGCCCACCCGGCATTTCTCGTAAATCAAGGGCTGGACGGATTCCGGCACCCGGATGCAGCCGAAACTCACCGCCGTCCGCGGAACGACGTAGCCGACATGGATGCCCACGCCGTCATGCGTCAGCCGCATCCAGTAAGGCATCTCAAAGCCTTCATAGATGGCACCCTTCGGCGGGCTGTCGAAAGTCCACGATTGGCCGAGATCCTGGCCGGTGATGGCATCCAGGTAGCGGCCGTAGAGATTGGATCGTTTCGATTCGAGCATTTCCAGCACCTTGAAGCGACCGGCGGGGGTCTCGTGCCCGGGCTTGCCGGTGGAAATGTCCGTCTCGATCACCGTTTCGCCGTGGCGGTTCAGCAGGCTGGCCGTCTGTGCCGCGAGATCGATCTGGAGCCGACCTTCCGCCGGCTTCATGGCCTCGAATCTTTCCGGATGAATCCGGTAGGCCGGGCGGGGGGCTTCGGGCGGTCGTTCCGGTCGCAGCCAGCCACACTGGGTCAGAAGCAGGCAGGAAATCAGGATGAGGGAAACCCGGAACACCGGATGACTCTATTTCTTTCGCATCTTCACTGACAAGCCCGATGCCTGATTTCCGGTCTGTTTCGTCATCTGCCCCCCGTTATCACGCGGGGTGGCGGGCGAAATTCAAAGATTTCCTAATCATCAGGCTTTCATGGAAGTCTGGAATGGCTACGTAAATAGCTATTGCTCAAGCACTTACGGATGAGTTAGAGACTTTCTCGATGCTTGGAACCCCCCTCGCCACGCTCATGACGGACCCGCTTGCCGCGATGCGTCCGGTGTTTATGATCCTCATGGGTCTGTCACTCCTGCTTGTCGCCTGGCGCCTGACGCGTCGATCCGGCGGCTGGTCAGGGCGATTCCTCATGGCTGGAGCGATCTTGTTGGCTGTGGGTTACGCGTTGGTGTTGCCACTCTACGAGGCGCGGCTGCTGGTGCCTATCTCCATGATCACGTATTACCCGAATGCGGATGCCGGCACCGCGCTCGGTTGGCACCTTCTCAAGGTGGTTTCCATGAACGGCGGCTGGCTGCTCTTTGGCGCCGGACTTGCCATCATGGCCCATGGCCCCAGCCCGCTTCGTCGCAACCCCCAATTCTCCATCGTTCGTCCATGAACCCGGTCCTTTTCGAAATCTTCGTCACTCAGGCGCTTGTGCTCGATCTCTTCGGGGTCATGGGCCTTGGTCTGGTCGCCTTCGGTGCCATCCGTCTGGCTTCCCGCTTCGGCTCCATCAATGCCCGCATGATGACTTGGGGTGCCCTTGCCCTCATCCTCGGCCGGGTCGGCATCCTTGCTTACGGTGCCATCGTGACTCCGGCCAATTTCATGGAGTTCGATCCCACGCTTCTCTCCGTGGGCAAGAACATCCCCATCGGCCTCATGACCCTCGGCCTCGGCATGCTCGTCGTCGGCTTCTGGTCCCACGAACGCGACCTCTCCGAAGCCGCTCCGGATGGGGTGTGAGGAGGGGGTTGGAGGATTTCCCTTGTCGCTCTGTCGGTTCCGAACTGGGAACTTCGGCCGAACCAGGTGCCCAGACTCTTGCTGGGTCGGGCGAGCGGGATGAAAAGACTGCCCCCAAGGGCCGACTTCAAGTTCCCTTGCGGATTTCCTCCACGAGGACGCGGGCGGCGGGTCCGGGGTCGCGGGACCAGCCGGCGGAAACACAGATGGGCGATGGCTCGGGGTCGAGCTTGAGAAGACGCAGCGCCGGGAAGTTGCGGTCGCGACCGGCATCCGCGACCAAGGCCACGCCGATCCCGGCTTCGATGGCCATGGCCAGGCTGCTGAAACCATCGAACTCGCCAATGACGCGGGGCGAAATCCGTTGGCTGGCGAAGTAGTCGCCGACGCGTTGCCAGTAGTCGGGATACCCCTCACGGGCGAACATCAGCAGTTTCTCCTCAGCCAGGCGGGCCACCGCGACCTTGCGGAGTTTGGAGAAAGGATGCGTTGCCGGAACCGCCAGCCGCCAGGGTCGGGTTTGGAGCGGTTGCCAGACAATGCCCCGGTCCTTTTCATCGCTCACCGTGACAATGAGATCGAGCGCCCCGGAAAGGACTCCGGCCTTCATTTCCGCGGTGGAAAGGTCCGCCAACTGCACCCTGACCCGCGGATGGATCTGGTTGAAACGTTCCAGGGCCGGACCTAACAGATGCCCGGCGAGGGACGGCGCGTATCCCAGCCGCAGGAGTTCGCCGAGTCCGGTGGCGCGGACCTTCTGGACGATTTGCGCGGACAGGCTGAGCCACTTGCGGGCCTCCTTTTCCAGCACCCGGCCGGCGGGAGTGATGGAAATCGAATGGGCACCACGCTCGAAGAGATCGACCCCCAACTCTTCCTCCAGCGCGCGGATGCGGCGGCTCAATCCGGGCTGCGTCATGCCCAGCCTGCCGGCCGCCGCGGTGATCGACCCGGCCGCCACGACTTCGAGGAAGGCCTTCACCTTGTCCACATCCATGCGCCACCTCTCGCCGCCCCGGGACGCTCTGGCAAGAAGGGAAAGCAGGTGGGTGGAGGGATTTTCCAGCATGCATGAAGCGCATGCTCAGGCATCGAAGCATGCATTTGCCGCATTCTGAGTTGTGCCCCATGCTGCCGCCGTGAAAACGAACACCGCATCTGCCGTCTGGACTCTCCGCCCCAGTGAGGAACGTGGCCATGCCCGCCACGGGTGGCTGGAAAGCCGTCACAGTTTCTCCTTTGCCGATTACTACGATCCCGCCCACATGGGATTCCGTTCGCTGCGGGTGATCAATGAAGACCACGTGGCGCCGCACGGCGGTTTTCCGGAGCATCCGCACCGGGACATGGAGATTTTTTCTTATGTGGTCGGGCGATATCCAACTGATGTCCGCGGGCTCCGGTGTGACGCATTCCGAGTTCAATCCCTCCGCCACCGAAGCAGCGCATTTCCTGCAAATCTGGATTCTCCCCCGCGAACGGAAGCTCACCCCGCGTTACACCGACGCCACCCCAGCGACCGAGGCCGCCACAGGCAAGCTCCTGCTCATATCTCCGGACGGGCGTGACGGTTCCGCCACCATCGCGCAGGATGCCGAGGTCCATCGACTGCGCCTCGCCGCCGGCGAAAAGGTCTCCCACACTCTAACCGCAGGCCGGGGAGCCTGGATTCAGGTGATCCGGGGCTCGCTGGAACTGGATGGGGCGACGGGGCATCGACCGAATCCGCCGGCCGCCATGATTTCACCGCCGGGCCTTCCGGTGCCGAAGCACTTCTGTTTGACCTCGCGTGATTCCGAGCGTCTTGGAACCTTGCAATCCTTCCCAGAACCCATTGCCTACTGAAACACTGAATCCACCAACATCATGAAAAACATCGCTACCACCCTCGTTCCCGCCTTCGCGACTCTGGCCCTTTTCTCCTGCGAGAATCCGGCCGACAAGACCACGGATGCCAAAGTCACGGAGGCGGCCCCTGCCGCCGCCACCGCCGGCACGAAATACGTGCTGGGGGAGAGTTCCACGGTCGGTTTCACCGGATCGAAAGTCACCGGCAGCCATGACGGCGGCTTCAAGACCGTGACCGGATTCTTCACCGTGGGCGCGGACGACAGCGTCAGCGGCGGAACGATCGACATCGATGTGAACTCCGTCTTCTCCGATGACGAAAAGCTCACCGAGCA
>JALOTY010000031.1 GCA_025457665.1 Akkermansiaceae bacterium
TCGATGGCGACGGGCTGTCCGACTTCCGCGAGTTTGAAAACACCACCAACCCGGTCGTGGCGGATCCGGATGCCGACGGTCTCAACGATCTCGAAGAAGTGGACGGACTCAAGAATCCCTACACCGGCTTCGTCGCGGGGAGTTTACCCGGCGACCCGACCGATCCCAACGACGCCGATTCCGACAACGATGGAATCCCCGACGGCGAGGAAGTCATGGCCGGAGTGGATGGCTTTGCGACCAATCCCAATGAGGCCGACACCGATGGTGATCTGTTAGATGATCTCTATGAAGTGACCAACAATCTCCTCGGCGGCTTGAATCCACTCAGCGCGGTCGACGGCGAACCCGTCCAGGATCTTGATGGAGACGGTCTCGACAATCTTGAAGAGTACAACGGCAACCCGAGGACCCGGGCGGACAAAGCCGACACCGACGACGATGGCTACAGCGATTTCGCCGAGGATAGTTCCGGCATTTGGAGCAGCGTCAACGCCACCGGAACCCATCCGCTCAATACCGACACCGATGGTGACGGCATCGATGACGGGAAGGAAAATCCCGATCTGGCAACAAGCAATCCGCCCTTGCAATACAAGTCCGATCCGAACCTTTCCGATACCGACAGCGACCTCTATGCAGATGGGATCGAAGTCACCGCAGGGTCCAACCCCGCCGATGCTGGAAGCACTCCGACCGGGATTCCTTTCCGCAACACCGGGTTCGACGGAGCCCTCGGCTGGACAAACAAAGGCGGAACCACCTTGCAAACAGGCACCGAACTTTTGGCAGGAGCGGGATCATACGCACGGATCGACATGGCGACTTTTGAAAACGGTGTCGTCCTGCCATTCCCCAATCCGGCAGCGAAGGTCTTCTGCTCGGTCGACTTTCGCGTCGAAGGCAGTTTCGGCGGTGGCACCGGCCTTGCGAACTTCAACTCCGGTGGCACGGCGACCACTTCCAGCAGCCCCGCCACCCACTGCATCGTCCGCTTGTTCGAGGCCGATGGCTCAATCCAGGCTTTCAACGGCACTACCTTCCTCAGCGTCGTGGCGGCCGGCGGCATTGTCAGCGGAACCACCTACACCGTTCAAATCGACCACGATCTTCCGGGACTCACCTACGGTGTCCGCGTTTACAACCGGGACAGCGGAACCCTGATCGGTTCGATCAGCGGTGTTCCCACCCGCCCGACGTCCAACCCTTTCGCGGACCCCATGCACTTCACCGTCGGCACGCAGGCCATCAGCGCCAACTGGGATCTCTCCTTGGACAACATGTCAGTATCCCTGTTTCCCATCACGGTGCCGCTCACTGTTGCACCGCGTATCACCTCCACGGGCTTCGACGCGCTGGGGCGCTTTGTCATCGATTTCACCGGCCTCCCTTCCACCACCTATGAAGTGACCCGGTCGATCAACTTGCAGTCCTTCGTCCCGCTGAGCACGCCACTGCTTGTCAGCACGAATTCCGAAGGTGTCGGACAGGCCATGGTGCCAGCCTCCGAAGCCACATCACCGGCAGCTTTCTTCCGGATGGAGGAACAGTGAGACCGATCCACAGCCTTTCTAACAGAAATATCGCCCAAGCTCCCGAATCATGAAAATCAAACTCCTCCTCATGACTCTGGCGATTTGCCAGAGTGCCGCCCAGGCTGCCATCACCGTCACCAACAACGGCACGGTCACCCCTACGGGATTTGTCACTGGCAACACCAGCCTCGATCCGCATGCCACCCTCACCGGCCTGCCGGAAGTGTTCGGGTTCAGAAACGCGAACACCCATGGCCAGAGCTTCACCGTTGCCGCTCCGCTCACGCTCGGCTCGATTTTCATCGGTTACGGCACGCTCACCGGTGCGGCGACTGCGATGACGATCAGTCTGACCGTGGATGCGGGCAACAACGGCAGCAACGAAATCACGGAGACCTTCTCGCTGACCACCTCCAGCATCACTCAGGAAAGTTCTCCTTACAGCGGGATCCATTGGCTTGAACTGGACGTCTCCTCTTCCGCACTGACCTTGGCCGCCGGTACCCATTCGTTCCGTCTCACCGCCACCTCGGTGACAGGCGCGACGAATACCTGGCTGCTCGCACCCTCCTACACCGGTAGCACGGGCTTCGTTGGGAACTACACCGGCGGAAACATGACCGGAACCGGCATCAGCGCTTCCTTTCCCACCCGGGACGCCAACTTCGCGATCACCGCCGTCCCCGAGCCCGGTTCGCTGCTTCTTCTCGGCTTGGGCGCGCTTCCGATTCTCCGACGCCGCCATCGCGCCTGATTTCCGGGCAATCTAACAGGAATCTCCCGATGGGAAAATCACGCACCTTCGTCACCCTCCTTGCGGCCTGTTTTGCGTCCCTCATTCCGATCGCAAGCCACGCCACCGAACCTATCGGAGCTTCACCCATCCCCCCGCGGACCATCGCTCCGCCACCGGCTCCCGTCTTTGATGTGAGGGCCTACGGAGCCACCGGCAACGGCACCACCTACGACACCGCCGCCATCCAGCAAGCAATCAACGCCTGCGCCGGCACCGGCGGCAGCGTCCTCCTCAGCGGCGGCAGTTTTGTCAGCGCGGCCCTCGAACTGAAGGGCAACATGACCTTCTACATCGCCGAGGACGCGACTCTGCTCGGCGGTCTTGAAGCCGCGGATTACCCGGAAATCCTGCCCTTTGCGGTCGATGTGAGCCTCAGCGCCATCTGGAACAAGCGCAGCCTGATCTACGCCAATGAGGCCGATGGCCTGAAGCTCGATGGCGGCGGCACCATCGACGGTCGCGGCGCCCAGGTGAACATCTTCGGCACCGGCGGATTCATGGCGGCAAATGCCGGGAACCGACCGTCCATCCTCCGCATCTTCCAGTCGGACGATGTCATCGTCCGCAACCTCGACATCCGCAACCCGCGCATGTGGACTCTCGTTTTCGACCGCTGCCAGCGCCTGCTCATCGAACACCTCGACGTCAACGCCCCTGCCTACTACCCCAATCTCGACGGCATGGACATCGTCGATTCCAGCGAGGTCATCATCCGCAACAACATCATCGAAAGCGAGGACGACAGCATCTGCCTCAAGAGCCATTCCCTCGTCGGTCTGGACGACATTCTCATCTCTAACAATTTCATCACCTGCCACAACGCCAATGCCATCAAGATTGGCACCGCCACCCTCGGCCCCATCACCAACATCCGCATCGAGCACAATACCATCCGCGGCGTGAACCTTGGCGGCGTCTGCATCGAGTCCGTCGACGGTTCCCTCATGGACGGCGTGCATGTGGACGGCATCGACATGCACGATGTCGGCCAGCCCATCTTCGTCCGCCTCGGCCACCGCCCCGATTGGCGCACCGCCACCCTCAGCCACCGGACCGGTCCCGGAGAGATCAAAAACGTCATCATCGAAAACGTCCGCATCACCGGCACCCACGACCGCACCAGCGCATCGAACACCGTCACCGGAATCCAGGGCGCACGGCTCGAGAACATCATCCTTCGCGACATCGAGGTCGAAATGCCCGGCGGTCTCGCCACCATCCCCGCACCGCCCGTGGTCGGAGACGGCGTCTATCCGCAATCCAACATTTTCGGCCGACCGCCCGGCTACGCCTTCTACGTCCGCCACGCCGACGGCGTCCGCTTCGAAAACATCACCACCCGCTCCGTCAACCAGGACGCCCGCCCCTGGCTCGTCGCCCTCGATGCCAGCGTGGAAGCTCTCGGCATCACCGATCTCCGGCATACCCACGCCACCTCGAATCTAACACTCGATCCCCACGCCACCCTCGAAGGCCTGCCCGAGGTCTTCGGTTTCCGGGCCGGAAACACCCACGGTCAAAGCTTCCAGATCGCCGCCGCCCCCGTCCTGCTCGAAAAGATCCGCATCGGCTACGGCGCACTCTCCGGTACCGCCACCGCCACCACTTTCACCCTGAGCATCGATGCCGGAAACAACGGCAGCGCGGAGATCAGCAAATCCTTCACCCTCGCCCCCGCCGACATCGTCCGACTCGCCTCCGCACCCTATGGTGGCATCCAGTGGCTCGACCTCGATGTCTCGGAATTCGCGCTCGAACTTCCCGTCGGCACCCACTCCTTCCTCCTCACCGCCACCTCCGTCACCGGTCCTGCTAACAGTTGGCTGCTCGCCCCGGCCTACACCAATGGGGGGGGCTACTCCGGCGGAGCCATGCTCGGCACCGCCGCCACCGCCGACCGCGATGCCAACTTCACCATCGTCGGCTCATCCGTTTTGCTTCCCGCCACCGCCTCCACCGGCTTCTCTAACAGCACCGGCTGGACCTCCGCAGGCGGCACCTCCCTTCAGAGCACCAGCGAACTCCTCGCCGGCTCCGGCCAGCATGCCAGCATCGACATGGCCGCCTTCGAGAACGGCGTCATTCTCTCCCACTCGAATCCCTCCTCGACCCTCTACTGCTCGGTCGATTTCCGCATCGATGGCACCTTTGGAAACGGCAGCGCCCTCGCCAACTTCAACTCCGGAGGAAACGCTACGACTTCCAGCAACAGCGCCACCCACTGCATCGTCAGGCTTTACGAAGCCGACGGCTCCATCCAGGCCTTCAACGGCAGCACCTTCCTCAACGTCGTGCCGCCCGGCGGCATCGTCAGCGGCGTCACCTACACCGTCCAGATCGACCACAACATCCCCGGACAAACCTACGACGTGCGCGTTTACAACCGCAGCACCGGCACCCTCATCGGATCCATCAGCGGCGTGCCCACCCGCAGCACCGCCTCGTCCCTGCTCGATCCGCTTCATTTCGCCGTTGGAACCCAAGCCGCGAGCACCAGTTGGGATCTCGCCGTGGATAACATGAGCGTCTCCAGCGCCCCCACCGTCGTCCCGCTGAATCCCGGTCTCCGTATCCTCTCGGCGAACTTCAATCCTGCCGGTCAGTTCGTCATCCATTTCACTGGCGCACCCTCCAAGAGTCATGAAGTGACCCGTTCGACGGATCTGCTCACCTTCACCCCTCTGGAAACCCCGCTCATGGCTACGACAGGCGAAGATGGCAGCGGCCAAGTGATCGTGCCGGTGACCGAGCTATCCGGTTCCGCCGCCTTCTTCCGTGTGGAGGAAAGGTGATGTGCTTTTCGCTGACCTTGTGATGCCGAAAACTTCGCCATGACGGAAGTGAACGCCGCCCTCGACCACCTCCACCAAGGCCGAGCCCGGCACCGCATCGTCTTGAAAAGCTGAATGCGCAGAGAGCAGGGGCGACCTTATCCTATCGAAAAGCCCAATTCGCATGACGTGAGCGCCTCATGAGCAGAGGGACCGCGACAAGAAGGGTCAAACCGATAGGTGAGGGTTCGGGGATGGTCTCAACCCTGGAAAGTCGAAAGCTCCCTCCCGCAGCAATCCGAAGTGCATCAAAGGTCATCTCCGTGACTTGGGTGAGATCGCCGCCGCTAATGGCTGAAAGGGGAACGTCCACCACAAAGGGACCGTCATTACCATTGAATACTCCCGTGAGCAAGAAGCCCCAAGAATACCGAGCAAGTCCCGATGCGGTAACGAACTCCAGATTCGCTGGGAAACGCGTCCCTCCCGTCGCTCCCTCAAAATGGAAGCGGAGAATGGAGGCGCCTCCACCAAGCAAATCGACAGGGGTCGAAGACCGATAACCAAATCGGAAGTAGCCTCCACCCTCCGACCCCAGATCATAGGCCAGGATCTGTTCGCTCGTCGTGACGGCGAGGCTCTGCACTCCGCCATTCCGGAAAGATAGATATCGGGTGTCAAACAGGCTGTTAGAAATCGGAACCTCGGATGTGACTGCCACCGACCCACGCGCAGGAGGCCAAGATAAGGAGTGGTCCCCGCTCGCAAAAGTGTCGATAACCGCCCCCGGTGCCTGGAGGGCCAGCGTGAGGGAAATCAGGAGGAGTTGCCACCGATTCATGTATGCACAATGCAATTACGGAATTGATTTGCAACCATGGAATTTCACCTTGTGACGACACCGCCGCCAGGAGGAGAGATGATCTTGAAAACACCTTACGTTTTCGAGGGACTGAGGCGGTTTGTAGAAATGACTTCTTCGACTTCACTGACGTCTTGGTGGGCGAGGCTTCGGCCCAAATTTGAACCGAATTGTCACGTCTGCGAGTCGCTGCTAATCCCACACCCATGAGCCCGCCTCCGTTCTCCTCAGCCCTGCACTGGTGGCATTCCTTCATTTTCACAGTCACCCTATCCATGTCGCCCCTCTCTGCTGCCGATTCCGCCTCGTCCCTTTTTGGAAGCCTGCCGCCGGAGCAGGCCACGGCTTTTGGCAAGCTGGCGCTTGCGGGCATCAGCCGGGAGTTTCCTCACAAACTTGGCGTGGTGTGGAATGAAACGGAAGACGTGAAGCGGCCGCGGAGCGTGCATCCGGCGTTTTATGGTTCCTTCGATTGGCATTCCGCCGTGCATGGCCATTGGTTGTTGGTGCGCCTGCTGAGGCTGAACCCGGAGTTGCCCTTGGCCGGGGAGATTCGGGCCAAGCTGGATGAACATTTCAGCGAGGCGAATCTGAAAGCCGAAGCGCTCATCTTCAGCCAAAAGGGCAACAGATCCTTCGAACGCATGTATGGCTGGGCCTGGGCGCTGAGCTTGGCGAGGGAACTGCGGGCCTTCGAGGATCCTGATGCCCGCCGCTGGTCGGCTGCGTTTGCCCCGCTGGAAAAGTGTCTCGTCGCAGGGGTAAAAGACTATCTGCCCAAGCTGACCTACCCGGTGCGCACCGGCGTCCATCCGGATACGGCCTTCGCTCTCGGGCAGGTGCTCGACTATGCCCGCGCGGTGAACGACACGGCCCTCACTCAACTGGTGGAGGAGCGGGCGATGGCGTTTTATGGTCAGGATCGCGACTACCCCATCGGCTACGAACCCTCAGGCGAGGACTTCTTCTCCAGCGGCCTGAATGAAGCGGACCTGATGCGACGGGTCATGCCGGCGGCCGACTTCAGCACGTGGTTGGATGGTTTTTTCCCCGGTCTGAAAAGCGGCGAAATGGGCAACTGGGGAAAGCCCGCGGTGATCAGCGATATCTCCGATCCGAAAATCGGCCACCTCGCGGGCCTGAATCTCAGCCGCGCCTGGACGCTTCATGGCATTGCTTCCGCCCTGGCACCGGAGGACCCACGTCGCGCCCGACTTCTGGTGTCCGCCCAATCCCATGCCGAGGCAGGCCTGAAGTATGTCTTCAGCGGCCACTATGAAGGCGAACATTGGCTTGGCACCTTTGCCATCTACTTGCTGACGGAAGCAGGGATTCCGACGCCATAGGATTTCTTCACACTGCCCCAGTTTCCCGAAAGGATCCGTTCCCATCTCAGGGGAGCATTGATTCGCGTGATCCATCAACAGGAGAAGCTCGGACCTAAGAAGTGTCCTGGCCGGGGGTGCCAGCTTATGCCCTCTTCCCCAAGCTCAGCGGACATGGCGGACGCCTGCGAAATCGGAGTCCTTCATGGGATGCTCCGTCGCTCTTTGCCCCACTCCAGCCGTTCACCTTATCGGGTGAGTGGGAGAAAGAATCCTTGGCAAAGCTGGCGGTGGCGCTATGCGGGCGGTCAAAGCTTTCGGTGCCGATGAATCTTTTGCCCGCTTCCCATGCCCTCATGCCTGCCATCCGCGTGTTCCGGATGCTGCTGGCTTTGGCCTTCGGCGTCGGGTTGAAGCCTGCTTGCGGCGAGGTTTTGAGGGAGATCGATGCGATCCGCCACCTCGTCGGTCAGCCCGCGGTGTTCGGCACGGCGGTGGAAATCTCGGGCACCTGCATCTACGAGGCGAATGGCGAGTTCTTCCTTCACGATGGCTCCCATGGCATCTGGGTCAGCACCCTCACGGCGAAATCCAAAGGGCTGTTAGAAGACGGCTCCGGGCTCGATGGCCTTGAGGTCGGAAGCGCTCTCGAGGTCAAGGGCATCACGGATCCCGGTGGCTATGCCGTGCAGGTGCTGCCAATTTCCATCCGCCGGACAGAGGAGGGCACCCTGCCGCCACCGCTCAGGATCACCGCCGAGCAACTCGTCGCGGGAAACGAAGATGGGCAGCGCGTCGTCATCGAAGGAGTGGTGCAGGAAGTCCGGGTTCTTGAGGATCGCACCGTGCTCAGCATGATTGTTGAAGGCATGCCATGCTGGATCGGTCTTCATGGTCGGGCAGCGGTGGACCTTCCGCCTTTGGTCGATGCGCGGATTGCCGCGACTGGCGCATTCGCCCCGGATTTCAACAATCGGTCCCAGGCCGTCCTGCCGAAGGTCATCATCTCCGCGCCGGATTCGATCCGCATCCTGAAGCCACCACCGGCCGATCCCTTTGAAGCGGAGCCGGTGAGTCTCCTGCGTCTGCGGGCCTTTTCTCCGGAGGTGACGCTTTTTCATCGCACCGTCACTTCCGGCATCGTCACCTTCGTGCGACCCGGAGAGTTCTTTTTCCTCAGGGAAGGAGATATCACCGTCCGCGTGTCTTCCTCGTCCACGGATATCAGGCCGGGCTGGGAAGTGAAAGTGGCGGGGTTCATCGATCTCACCTCGCACCTCGCGGCCTTGAAAAATGGCATTGTCCGTAAAACCGGAGAGAGCCACCCGCCGCCTCCGGAGCCTGTGAGCGCTCATGAATTGTTGGTCTCGGCAAGCTGGCGGGAGTTCGCCTCGGCGCACAAGGCGGACTTGAGCGGACACACGGTGACTCTGCGTGGGCAGATCCGGCGCATCGATCGCCATTCGCCCGAGCTGCCGGTGGCCGTTTGGATCGAATCGGACTCGGTGCTCTTTCCCGTGCATCTGCCGCCCGACGTCAGCCTCGATGCCAAACGATCCCAGCTTTGGCAGGTTGGTGCAGAGGCGTCGATCACCGGTGCCTGTGAGCTGGAGTTTCCCGGTGCCCCCGATCCGCTCGGGCTCTACAATCCGCGGGGTTTTCATCTTTGGCTGGCATCGACCGATGATCTTGAAATCCTTCGGGCCGCTCCATGGTGGACCACCCGGCGCCTGACGATTGCGCTCTTGGGCACCGCTCTTGCCGCCCTGGCCGCTTTTGGCGGAGTGGCCGTGCTCCGCCGTCAGGTGAAAAAGCAGGTCAGCATCCTATCTCATGAGTTGGAAACCAAGGCGGTCGCCACCGAACGGGAACGCATGGCCCGCGATCTTCATGATACCCTTGAGCAACAGCTCACCGGTGTGGCCATGCAGTTGGAAAGCATTGCCAAACATCCCGCTTCCCATGAGCCCGGCGTCTCCCGGCGGCTTGATCTGGCGGGTCGCATGATCCGGCATTCCCGCGAAGAGGCACGACGATCGGTATGGGACCTGCGGAACCGGGTTCTCGAAACCCACGGCTTGCCTGCCGCACTCCAGAGCCTCGCGGAATCCGCCGCCATCGATGGGGGACCGGAGGTCCATGTCGATATCTCCGGCACCCCGCTTCCTTTGGAATCCAACATCGGGTATCAACTCCTGCGCATGGCCCAGGAAGCCCTCGGCAACGCCCTTAAACATGCCCGCGCCGCCAGCATCCGGATATCGCTCGAGATGTCATCCGAGCGATATCTGCTCGTGGTCCGGGATGATGGTGTGGGATTCGATGTCTCCCTCGCCGATCCCCACGCTGCCCCCCGTTTCGGACTCATCGGCATGCGCGAACGTGCTTCGAAAATCGGTGCCTCTCTCGAGATCATTTCGCAGCCCGGTTCGGGTTGTGCGGTGAGCATCACTTTGCCCGTATCTTCATCATGACTTCGCCCATCCGTCTGCTCATTGTTGACGATCATGTGATGATCCGTCTCGGCCTGGCCGCGCTCATGGCGGATGAAGCCGACATCGAAATCGTCGGCGAAGCCAGCGATGGCGCGGAAGCACTGGCTCGTTACGAATCCCTCCGGCCGGATGTGACGATCATGGATGGGATGCTTCCCGACATTCATGGCGTCGAGGCATCACGGCGCATCCTATCCTCCCACCCGGATGCCCGGATCATTCTGGTTTCCATCAATGAGTCTGCCGAGGACATCCACCGAGCAATGGAGGCGGGCGTCTCGGGATATGTGCCGAAATCGCGAAATCAGGAGGTCATCTTGAGCGCGATTCGCACGGTGGCGGCGGGTGAAAGATTTCTCGAACCCGAACTCGCCCGCCGGCTTTCCGCCCGGGCGGCCACGAATTCCCTGACGCAGCGGGAGATCGATGTCCTGAAGCTTGTGGCGTCCGGCTTGGTCAACAAACAGATTGGTGCCGAGCTTGGATTGTCAGAAAACACCGTGAAAACCCACATCTCGCGCATCATGGGCAAGCTTGAAGTCCATGACCGCACCAGTCTCGCCATGCGTGCTGTCGCGCTCGGTTTGCTGCGCTGATTTTCCATTCACCTGATCGGGTGACAAATGGGCTCTGGTCGGCCCGAAGAGCCGATCTAGTCTGATGGGTTCAGCGACCTTCATATCCGGGCTCCCCGGCCCGGTGGCATGTCCCAGCATGCAAGTCGAAGTTCGCTGAAACAGCCATTCCCATCAAACCCATGAAAGCCATCCCTCGTTTTGTTCTACGTCATCCCACCTTGCCCGTTCTTCTGCTCGTCACATGTGCCCAAGCGGCTGATCGGACTTGGGACAATGGGGCGGCGACCGGCAATTGGAATACGACCGATGTCAACTGGACCGGTGCCACCTGGGCCTCTGGCGACAATGCGATCTTCACTTCCAGCACCGGTGCTGTCGTCCTGACCGAGCCGGTCAGTGCCACCAATTTTGCTTTCGGTACCATTACCGCGAATACCACCGGCTCTTTTTCCGGATCGCCGCTGTCGGTCTCTGGCAATCTAACTGTCCTCGCGGACGGCAACAATGGCCCGGGGGGACCGACTGTTTCTTTTTCCAACAACGTGACCGTCACCGGCGACCTCGGGATCGGCCGGCGCGTGGTCGAGTTCACCGGCGGATCCGTCACCGTCAATCGCGTCCTTGCTGCCAGTTCCTGGGGTCGCCTGCTGATTTCCGGCTCTGCCGTGACGGCGACCAACGGCATCGATGACTCGATCAACGGCGGCAACACGCTGAGCGTCGTTCTTTTCGGTGGCTCGCTATCCACTCCCTACATCAAGACCACCACGGCCAGCTGGACGGGTCTGCCGAACGATGGCGTCGTCCTCAGTGGCGGGACCCTGTTGCCCACCGCCAGCAGCACCGATTTCATTCAGAGCCACGATCCGGCCGGCTGGGGCACCCGCAACAATGTCGGAGTCGGCACAGGCGGTGCGAACATCGATACGAATGGCTTCGACATCACCATCACCAAGACCATGCAGGACTGGGCCGGTTCCGGTCCGCTCACCAAATCGGGTGCAGGCACGCTGACCCTCACCGCAGCCAATAGCTACAGCGGTGGCACGACCGTGAATGCGGGAAGCCTGGTCCTCGATGGTGCCGCGGGTGGCAACTCCCGCATTGCCGGTCCTCTCACGGTCAACAACGGTGCCACGGTCAGCCTGATCAACGACGATGGCACCGGCTTCGGCTTCAATTCGGGTGCCAAGCTCACCGCGCTCACCATCAATGGCGGCACGGTGACCACCTCCGGCACGATGCACGTCTGGAACCTCTCCGGCGGCATCACCATGACCGGAGGCACTCTTCAGTCCAACAACGGCACCAGTGACGCCAACGGCCCGCAGATGGAATGGATCAATTCCGATGTCACGACTTTTGCCAGCGCCGATACCGCCACCATCGGCGGCCGCATCCGCATGCGCGGTGATGGTGGCGCCACGGGCATCATCTTCACCGTCGCCGATGGCGCTGCTGCGACCGATCTCCACGTTACCGCCGCCATCACCGAGGCCGGACCTGATCGACAAGTCACCAAACGCGGTCCGGGAACCATGCGTTTCTCCGGTGCTAACAACTACACCGGCGTCACCATCGTCGAAGAAGGAACGCTCGCCCTCTCCGCCCCGATTCTGGATGACACTGCGGACCTCATCATCGATGCCGCGGGTCGGATGAATCTCGATTTCACCGGATCCGATATCGTGGGCAGCCTTGAGATCGACAACAGCGGACCCCTCCCTGCCGGGATCTACGATTCCACGCACCCGACCTATGGGAGCTATTTCTCGGGCACTGGATCGCTCGTGGTTCCCGGATCCGATGGTACATGGATCGCCCTTGCCGATGGAAACTGGAGTGACACCCTGAATTGGGCCGGTGGCACGGTCGCCGTCGGATACGACGCCACCGCGACCTTCAATGCATCTACGGGAGTCACCGTAAATGTCGATTCGAACCGCAAGATCGGGAATATCAATTTTGCGGTATCAAATTACACTCTCGCCGGGTCCGGCAGTCTCACGCTGGACTCATCCGCAACGCCTTTGATCGATGTTGCAGGGGGCACCACCTCCACCATTTCCGCCAATCTCGATGGAAGTTTCGGGATGGAGAAAACGGGATCGGGGCGGCTCATTCTCAGCGGTGTGAAGTCCTATGCCGGAGGAACATTCATCTCTGGCGGCGTGCTTGAGGTTTCCGGAGGCACGGCGGGTGTCGCTCAGATCCATGGTTCGGTGCTCGTCAGCCCGGGCACCACCCTGAGCTTTACCAATGGCGATGGCACTGGCTTCGGTTTCTTCAACAACCCGGTCAACTCGATTGTCGTCGATGGCGGCACGATCAACGCTGTCAGCGGCAGTCATCTCGGCTTCGGGCCTTTCATGACGATGAGCCTCGAAAACGGCGGCTCCTTGCTCGGGTCATGGCAGTGGAACGGTGATGGACTGTTAGGATTCTCCAGCTCAGGTGACATCACCAACACCATCAGTGGGACGGTCACCCTCCGTAGCGATGCCGGCTCCGCCCATAGCTTCAATGTCAGCGACGGCCTCGCGGCCACCGATCTTCAGATCAATGGGAATCTCGGTGATCAGTGGCCGGAATATCCATCGGTCCCGGCATCGGGCCTCACCAAGGTCGGCCCCGGAACCATGGTGTTGAATGGAACCAACACCTATGACGGCAACACCAGCGTCACCGATGGTGCGCTGAATGTGGGCGCTTCGGGCAGCTTGCATTTCCGGCCGACGACGAATGGCATGACCAATTCGGTCTCCTCGACGGGAACCGGCAGTTTCTCCTTCCTTGGTTCGGTCAGCCTTGATCTTGGGGCTGCTGATGCCACGGATGGCAATGTTTGGAACCTTTTCAATCTTCCCAGTTTCGCCAGTGCCCCGGATCTTTCGGCCACGCTTGCCGTCACCAGCAATCTCGGAGCATTCACCGAGGTTTCCTCCGGCACTTGGGAACTCGCCGTCACGGGGGCCAAATGGATTTTCACGGAAGCCAATGGCAATCTCAGCTATGAAACCACCGCCACGCCCTATGATACCTGGGGTGCCACCTATGGTCTCACCGCCGGCAGCGAAACCGGGGATCTCGATAGCGATGGCATGACGAATTTCGAAGAGTATGCCTTCGGGTTGATTCCTAACAGCGGGTCTTCGGCCAACCCGATCGCGGTGCCTCTCGACAAAACATCGGGAACCTTCAGTTACACCCGCCGCCAGCAATCGCTGACCGGCTTGAGCTACACCATCTGGACATCCACGAATCTGACCACCTGGACTCAGGACACCGGTGCTGCGCAAGGCGCGCCCGCCCTGAATGGCGAAGTGGAAACCGTGCCGGTAACCCTTAGTCCTGCCCTGCTCGCCAATCCCCGCCTCTTCATCCAGGTCCGCGCCGAATGAAGCGGGTCCCATCCGTGAAAATCAACCCATCCAACCCATCAACCCCGTATGAGAAGCAACATCACCTCCGTTCTTCTGGCACTGCTTGGATACTCCGGCGTCAGCCAGGCCACCACCTTGCTGCTTTCGGACAACTTCAACGATAATCCGAACAACGCGACCTGGAGTTTCAACGACTCTCTCGCCTCCACGCAGGCAGGGAGCCTCGCCACGGTCACCTATTCGGTGCAGGGCTTCAATTACGTCGCCCAACACAGCAATGGCGGTTATCTGTTGGTTGCCACCGCAACCGATGGCAACGGCAATGGAAGTGTCAGTCTCAACAACAACTTCGCGAGCCAGGCGAACGCCGCCAACCAGCCGCTTCAAATCACCTTCAACATCAACAGTGTGGCTGGATATGGCGACACGACGCGTTGGGTTCAGTTCAATGTGGGGGCTTCGCAGCATCTTGATGTGGGGAACCCGGGCGTCGGGGCCGGTGTCCTGTTCCGCGTGAGCGGCGACACCCAGCTCCTGAGCGCTGGAGCCGGCATTGGCACGGGCGGCACCTGGTCGGCGGATGATCTGGTGACCATCACCTTCAGCGGCACGGGCGGTGTCGGTTCGGCCTTCAATGGCAACGGCAGTCAAGCCGCCATTTCGATCGGTTCCACCAACTACGGCACCTTCACCCTTGGGCAGCAAACAGATGCCTACCTTACCTTCAGCGCGTTCAACTATGGGGGGGATCAATTTGGTCTGGGGCGTTTCGACAACTTGAGTGTGTCCCTCATCCCCGAGCCGTCTGCTTTGCTTCTGGGCGGCTTCGGTCTGCTCGCTTTGCTGCGCCGGAGAAGATAACCTCAACGGAAGCGCCCAGGCCCAACTTCATACGATTTCCCGTCCCTTCGAATCAACCTTTTCATCCCATTTGCCTCTGGAGGGGCAAACCCCGGGGCGGCGTGCGGTAATGGGTTTCCGCACGCCGCCCCTTTTGCCGAAATCAACAAGCACCGCCAACGCCCGTTGGAATCGTTCCACTTTTTCGAGATAAGAATTTGCCGATTTCGGATGGGGCATTGTGATTGATGGGTCCCAATGAAACCTCGCCGGTGCCGAGCTTGGATTGTCAGAAAATACCGTGAAAACCCACATCTCGCGCATCATGGGCAAGCTTGAAGTCCATGACCGCACCAGTCTCGCCATGCGGGCCGTCGCGCTCGGTTTGCTGCGCTGATTTTTCATTCACCTGATCGGGTGACAAATGGGCTCTGGTCGTCAGAGAGCGGCTATCTACTGTGCATGGGCACGTCACGTCTTTCTTCGGCGGGTTAGCCCATTCGTCGAGCCCTTCGTGCAAATCGTCACTTCTCTCGTTAAACCAGTTTTCATAAACCCAACAAACCCTCAACTCGCTGTCTTCTCGGCTCATCGATTATTCTGATAATGGTCAACGATGGCTACCGCTAAGCCGCTCCCCCGAACCCGAGCGAAAGGGCACTCGAACCGTTAAGAACCCATGAAATTGCAAGCCAACCCATTCCTCTTGGTCTCCGCTGTCTTCAGCGTCACCGCCACCGCACACGCGGCTCCGCTGCTGACCGACAATTTCGACGTCGCGAATTACGACGCGTCCACCTTCAACAACAATCTTGCCACCACCCAGGGTGCCCCGTTCGCGCCGATCACCTACTCGGTCTTCGCCCCCGGCGGCGGCTACACCGCCCAGCACAGCAACGGCGGCAACATGATTGTGGTCGGCAATGGTGGCATCCCCGGCGGTCGCGCCAGCCTCAACCGCAACTTCGCGATCGAGGCCAACTACGCCGACAAGCCCCTTTCGGTCTCCTTCAACCTCGACGAAGTGTCCGACCCCGGCGATCCCTCGGTCTGGGGCCACTTCGGCCTCGGCAGCAGCCAGAACGGCGACTTCTTCGGCACCGACTTCGCGATGTTCTTCCGCTCCAACGGCCAGTGGCAGACCCGCGACAACAATCCGCCCGCCGACCTCGGCACCGGCAGCTACGCCGACGGCGACCTGATCACCTTCGTCTTCTCCAACACCGCCGGCACCGGCTCCGCCTTCAACGGCAACGGCAGCAAGGTCACGATCACCGTGGGTGCCGCGGCCCCCGTCACCTACACGCTCGCCCAACTCACCGTCGCTGACGGCTTCCTGACCTGGGGCGGCTTCACCTACGGCGCTTTCTCGGTGATGGCTATCGACAACCTGTCCGTGGACATGGACGCCACCTTCCCGGCGGGCGAAGGTTTCGTCTGGTCCGGCGCGGTCAATGCCAACTGGGACGAGACCACCGCGAACTGGAGCAACGTGAATTTGTTCACCAAGTGGTTCAACCATCCCGGCACACCCAACAACGCCGTCTTCGACGCCACCGGCTCCGCCCAGCCCAACGTCACCCTTGCCTTGAGCCGACCCCTGGAAGTCGGCACCCTCACCTTCGACACCGCCGGCTACACCCTCAGCGGATCGGCCACGCTCGGCGAATCGACGAATATCGTCACCAATGCCAACGCCACCATTTCCGCCGCGCTCAATGGCGGAGTGAGCCTCACCAAGTCCGGCCTCTCCACCCTCACGCTCACCGCCAGCAATTCCTACTCCGGCTCCACCACGATCAATCAAGGAACCCTTGAAATCACTTCCACCGGCAAGATTTATGGTGCCGGTTACACGAACTCGCCGGTGGTCACGGTCGCCAATGGCACCACCCTGCGGGTCAACAATTGGAACTATGATGCGCCGGGCAGTCTGGGTGCCTTGGATTTCGCGCGGGAACGCCTCGTCGTGAACGGCGGCACCATCGAACACGCGGGAAACTCCAATGACAATGGCGGCGCCGCTGGCCGCAACCTCACCGTCGGCACCGGCGGAGCGACGCTGAAATCCACCACAGCCGGGCAGATCTGGACCATCGTGGAGAACGGAATCTACGGGCCTCTCATCAACGACAACGGCCTGACCTTGGGCGGCGCGGGCGATGGCGTGATTGGCAAAGCGATCACCGGAATCGGCTCCTTGACCAAGACTGACTCCGGCACCTGGAGCTTGACCGGGGCCAACACCTACACCGGCAACACCACGGTCGATGGGGGCACGCTTTCCCTGTCCTCCCCCTCGCTCGACAACGCCTCGTCCGTGATCATCGGCACCACCCCCGGTGCCACCATGAATCTCAACTTCACCGGCTACGACATCGTCAGCGGTCTTCAAATCAACGGCTCCGGTCCCTTGCCTGCTGGTGCTTACAATTCCAGCCACCCGACCTACGGTTCCTATTTCACCGGCTCGGGCACGCTGGTCGTCGCCCCGGCGGGCAACGGCACGTGGACCTCGCTCGTCGATGGCAACTGGGAAAATCCCGCCAATTGGTTGGCCGGCACGGTCGCCTATGGAGCCGACAGCACCGCCACCTTCAACGCCGCCAGCGGGGCCACCGTCACCCTTGCCGGCCCATTGACGATCGGCAATCTCGCCTTCGATACCTCCGATTACACCCTTGCCGGTGCCGCGCTCACGTTGGACGCCGCGGGGACACCGACCATCAATGTTGGCGCCGGCCGCAGCGCCACCGTTTCCGCCAACGTTGCCGGGTCGTTCGGTCTCGAGAAAACCGGCGCTGGCACTCTGGTCCTCGCTGGAGTCAAGTCCTACACCGGCGGAACGATCGTCACTGGAGGCACCTTGGAGATCGCTGGGGCCAACAGCGGCAATGCCACCATCCACGGTTCCGTTTTCGTCGATACGGGTGCTACTCTCACCTTTACCGGAGGCGACGGCACCGGCTTCGGCTACTTCAACAATCCGGTCACCTCGATCACCGTTGATGGCGGCACTATCAATGCCGTCAGCGGTTCGCATCTCGGCTTCGGTCCGTTCATGACCATGATACTCGACAACGGAGGGAGCCTGCAAGGTTCCTGGCAGTGGAATGGCGACGGACTGCTCGCATTCTCCAGCTATGGCGATGTCACCAACACGATCAGCGGATCAGTAACCCTCCGGCCGGACAACAGTGCGAATCACACCTTCTTCGTGGACGACGGAGCCTCCGCCACCGACCTCCAGGTGGACGCCAATCTTTCTGACTTTTGGCCAGCCCAATCATGGGGACGCTCAGGCTTGGTGAAAGCCGGCCCTGGCACCATGGTGCTCTCCGGTAACAACACCTACGACAGCAACACGGTGGTCAATGATGGCCTGCTCGAAGTCAGCCCCTCCTCCGGTCTGCGCTTCCTTCCGGAAGGAAACGGCATCAACAACTCGGTCTCCGGTTCCGGTTCCGGCTCGCTCTCCTTCCTCGGCACCGTTGATCTCGACCTCGGTATCGCGAACACCACCGCTGGCAACGTCTGGAACCTTTTCAACCTCGCCAGCTTCTCCACGGCTCCCGATCTTTCCGGCATCGCCGGAGTCACCAGCACGCTCGGTGCCTTCACCGAAGTTTCGCCGGGCGTCTGGGAACTCGCCGTCACCGGTGCCAAGTGGGTCTTCACCGAATCTAACGGAAACCTCGCTTACGTGATCGCCACCAACGACTACGAAAACTGGGGCGCCCTCTATGGTCTCGCCGCCGGCAGCGAAGCGGGCGACCTCGACAACGACGGACTGACCAACGAAGAGGAATATGCCTTCGGCCTCATCCCGAACAGCGGCTCCTCGGTCAACCCCATCGTCGTTCCCTTCGACAAGACCACCGGCACTTTCAGCTACACCCGTCGTGCCACCCCGACCAGCACCGGCCTGAGCTACACCGTCTGGACATCGACCGACCTCGGCACCTGGACCCAGGACACCGGGGCCACCGAGGGCACCATCACCACCAGCGGCGAAGTCCAGACTGTCCCCGTCACCATCAGTCCTTCCCTCCTCAGCAATCCCAGACTCTTCATCCAGGTTCGCGCCGACTGAGTCTTTGTTTATTCAACCGTCCACCTCCCATAAAGACATGAAAAAACACCCCATCGCATTCGTCCTGATCACTGTTGGGTTCATCGCTACCAGTTCCGCCACCACGCTGCTGCTCGCGGACAATTTCAACGACAACCCGAACGGCGACGCATCAACCTTCAACAACAACCTGGCCTCAACCCAAACGGGCCTCCTTGCCACGACCACATATTCTGTCCAAGGAGCGGCCTGGACCGCCCAGCACAGCAATGGAAACCGCCTGTTGGTCGCTACCTCCAACAGTTGGGAGGGCAACGGCAGCGTCAGCTTGAACAACAATTTCGCCGTCCAGGCGAACGCCGCGAACCAACCGCTCCAAATCTCTTTCAACATCGAAGAGTCGGCGGCCTACCCGTCCACCGACCGCTGGGTCCAATTCAATGTTGGAAGCTCACAGCACCTTGACGTTGGAAACGGTGGCGTCGGTGTCGGCATCATCTTTCGCGTCAATGGCGCAGCTGAGACCACGACGGGTGCCGCCGGAACATGGGCCGCCTCCGACCTCATTACCATTACCCTCACCAACACGGCGGGTACCGGCTCCGCATTCAATGGGAATGGTTCGAAAGCCACCGTTTCAGTAGGTGCCACCAATTTCGGCACCTTTACCCTCGCCCAACAGACCAACGCCTTCCTTACGTTCAGCGCTTTCAACTATGGCAACGACCAGTTTGGCCTGGGCACATTCGACAACCTGAGTGTGTCCCTCATCCCCGAGCCGTCTGCTGCCCTCCTCGCTGGTCTCGGTCTTCTCGGCTTTCTGCGCCGTCGGCGCTCGCATTGAGATCCGCCCCGGCATTTGAGAGAGAACAGACACCTTTTGCCCTGGAGGGGGCAAATCCATAGGGCGGTGCGCGGTATTGGGTTTCCGCTCACCGCCCTTTTTCACAAGCGGCTGCCTCCTTCACGAAGATTCCCGAAAGAACATCTCTCCCCCACCTTTAAATCCCCGGCCCAGGAGTCCGAGTTCGCACCTGCCTTTTCATGAAGTCCACTCTCGTCGCCTCGCTTCCAGCCCTGCTTTGCTCGGTCGCCCTTGCGATCACCCCGTCCGCTCTCCGCTGCGAAAACCGCGTCGAGCCGCGGGGCATCGATGTCTCCGAGCCACGCCTTTCCTGGATGCTCGATGCCGGCAGTCAGACCGCTTATCAGATCGAGGTCGCGGGCCTCTGGGATTCCGGCAAGATCGCATCGGACCAATCCGTGGCGGTCGAGTATGCCGGCCCCGCGTTGAAGTCGCAGAAGCGCTACGAATGGCGCGTGCGAGCCTGGGACCAGGATGGCAAGCCCGGCGAGTGGAGCCCGCGCGCGAGCTTCGTGACCGGCGTGCTCGGCGAGTCGTGGCGGGGAAAGTGGATCACCGATGGCGAAACCTCCGGCCCGCTCAAAGGGATCGGCTATCATGCCGGGGAGACTTCGACGGACGAAACGAAGTGGGTGCAGGTGGACCTCGGAGAGAAGTTTCCCATCGAGGCGGTGGTTCTGGAATCCCCGCGCCACGAGAACCAGGACAGCTTCGGCTTTCCCATCCGCTACCGCGTGGAGGGCTCGAATGACCCGAACTTCGCCTCTCCAGTGACGATCGCGGATCTCACCCGCGTCGATGCGCCGAATCCCGGGAAAGGCACGGTGACCCACCGCGCCAAGGCGACGGTCCGCTACGTGCGCGTCACCGCCACGAAGCTCTATCCTTGGAACGGAAAATTCTGTTTCGCCCTGAGCGAACTGCGCGTCCTGTCAGGCGGCAGGAACGCCGCGTCGGGTCGCCCGGTGAGCTTCAAGGACACGGTCGATCATTACGGCTGGCATCACGCCGCCTTGACCGATGGCACCGGCGTCGAGCCGCGCGGCATGCCGGTTTTCAAACGTGAGCTGGCCGTGGACAAGGAGATCGCCGAAGCCGTGCTGAGCGTCTGCGGGTTGGGCCACTACGAGTTGTTTCTCAACGGCAGCAAAGTCGGCGACGACCTGCTCGCGCCCGGCTGGTCGAACTATCGCAAAGTCTGCCTCTATGACACCTTCGATCTAACAAAAGAACTGCGCAGCGGCGCGAACGAGCTGCGCGTCATGCTCGGCAACGGCTTCTTCAACATCCCCGGCGGACGCTACGTGAAACTGCAAACCTCCTTCGGCCAGCCGATGTTCACCCTGCAAATGCGCCTGCGTTTCACCGACGGCACGGAACAAACCATCCTCAGCGACGAGTCGTGGAAAACCGCCAGCGGCCCGATCACCTTCTCCTGCGTCTATGGCGGCGAGGATTACGACGCGCGCCTCGAAGACCGGCTCGATGATGAAACCGCGTGGAGCCCTGCCAAAGTGGTGGACGGCCCCGGCGGCACGCTGACCGGCCTCTCGCAAGCCGCCGAACCGATCGGCGCGATCGAGACCCTGAAGGCGGTGAAGGTGAACCGAATCGGCAAGAACCTCCTCGTCTGCGATTTCGGCCAGAACGCGTCCTTCATGCCGCGTCTGAAGGTGAAAGGCGTGGCCGGAGCTTCAGTGAAGATGATCCCGGCCGAGCTGTTAGACGGAGATGGTCGGATCTCCGATCCGATGTGCGGCGGCAATTCGTTCTACACCTACACGCTCAAGGGCGACGCGAAGGGCGAGACCTGGTTTCCCCAGTTCTTCTATCGCGGCGGCCGCTACTTGCAGGTGGAGTTGAGCGCGCCGGAAGGCAAGCCCTTGCCCGAAATCACCTCGCTCGAAAGCGTGGTCGTCCACAGCAAGGCAAAACCCGCGGGCGACTTCGCTTGCTCGAACGATTTGTTCAACCGCATCCGCACCCTCATCCGCTGGGCCCAGCGCAGCAACCTGATGAGTGTGATCACCGATTGTCCCCACCGCGAAAAGCTCGGCTGGCTGGAGCAATACCACCTTCACGGCTACGCGCTGCGCTACGAGTGGGACATGGCATCGATGTTTGTCAAAGGCATGGGCGACATGGCCCAGGCCCAGCTCGACAATGGCCTCGTCCCCGACATCGCGCCGGAATACACGGTCTTCGACGGCGGTTTCCGCGACTCCCCGGAGTGGGGCTCGTCCTTCGTCATCGTGCCTTGGCAGCAATACGAATCCACCGGCGACACCTCGCTGCTGGTCACTTACTACGACCGGATGAAGCGCTACTGCGACTACCTCCAGTCGCGGTCGCAGGACCTCATCGTCTCGCACGGACTCGGTGACTGGTACGACATCGGCCCCAACCCGCCCGGCGTCTCGCAATTGACACCGCTGGACGTGACCGCCACCGCCTACTTCTTCCGCTGTGCCGACATCATCTCGCGCACGGCGACCTTGTTGGGGAAGACCGAAGATGCGGAGAATTACGCCGCGCTGGCCACCCGGATTCGCACGGCCTTCAACAAGAAGTTCTGGAACGAGGAGGCAGGCGTTTTTTCCACCGGCTCCCAATGTGCCAACGCCATTCCCCTGGTGATGGGCATCGCCGAACCTCACATGCGCGCCCGCGCTCTCGATGCCATCGTCAAGGATGTCGAAGCCAAAGGCCTGACCGCCGGCGATGTCGGTTTCCACTACCTCCTCCGCGCACTCTACGAAGGCGGCCGCTCGGATGTCATTTACGCGATGAACAACCAGTCGGACAAACCCGGCTACGGCTACCAACTCAAGGCGGGCGCGACTGCTCTCACGGAAGCCTGGAATGCCGAGGTCCGCTCCTCCCACAACCACTTCATGCTCGGCCACCTCACCGAATGGCTCTACGCCGGCCTCGGCGGCATCCAGCTCGACACCGCCGTTCCGGGATGGAAAAAGTTCATCATCAAACCGGCCATCGTCGGCGATCTGACCTGGGTGAAAACGCACTACGACTCCCCCTATGGCCGAATCGTCAGCCACTGGAAACGCAGCGGCCGCGATGTCACCATGGATGTCGTCGTTCCCGCCAACAGTAGCGCCACGGTCGTCACTCCGGACGGCAACCGTCACCAAGCCGGTCCAGGCAGACATCGGTTCACGGCTTCCATGCCGTGACTTGATGCCCAGGGCTCACCCGACTCCTCGTCTTCGACTTCACCGAGTTTCCATCCACCATCATCCACTGATCGCTTATGCTCCCATGGTCTTTCCGAATCCTGTCCATCCTGACCTGCCTCACGGCCGGGGTGCTCGATCCACTGCGTGCCGCAGATCCTTCGTGGGAAATCCTGTCGATCCACAAGGTCGATGTCCCAGCATCGGGGACGATCTGGCAACAACCCGTGATCGAACCGCGTCCGGGCTGCGGACTGGTGAAAACCGGCCCCGGAACCCTCGCCATCACCGGTGCCCTCAAGCTCGGCGGCTTCATCACTGTCGAACAAGGCATTCTCGATCTTTCCCGCTGCGAGCCAGCGCCCGGCTTGAAATTCAATGTCGCGGAAGGCGCGGGACTCAAGTTGCCGCCGGGCCAAGCGGTTCCCTGCGACGCGCTCTTTTTCTCCGACGAGAAACAAACTCCCGGCACCTGGGGCGGCAAGGGCAGCGTCGACGCGAAGAAGGCCGACTTCGAATCGCCATCGATCAGCGGCGGCACCCTCGTCGTGAAGGACACCGGCCTTTCCGCCCGTGAACGATGGAAGCGGATGAAATACGGCTTCTTTGTCCACTACGTGAACGACGGCAACGGCCACACCACCTTGAACATCGACGGCAGCCCGACCTCCGCCGGAGCCGATTACATCGCCGACAGCTTCGACGCCGCGGGCTTCGCCGACGACATCGCCTCCATGGGTGTCGAGTATCTCATCTTCACCGCCTGGCACTCGAACTTCCACCCTCTCTTCAACAGCGCTGCCGTCGATCGTGTTCCAGCCCATGAGCGACCGCGCATCAAGACGCCGAAGACCGATATGTTAGGCCGCATGGTCTCCGCCGTCCGTGCCAAGGGAGTGCGCGTCCTCTTCTACTGCCACCCAGGCCAGCAGCTTTTCTGGGGCGAGGACTGGAACCGCTTCATGGAGGAAATCCACGGCGAAATGATCGACCGCTATGACATCGATGGCTTCTTCGTCGATGAAAACGACCCCGGTGGAAACAGCGACATCCACATCGACTTCCATCGGATGGAGCGCGCCATTCGTTGGCGCAAACCCGATGCCGTATTGATCCAGAATTTCTACGGGAATCTTTATGCCTTTGATGGAGCGATTGGCGAATCCGGTCCCGCCAGTCCCAACATGTCTCCGGATATTTCCTGGACCATGCCGAACCCCTACGCCCAGGTGATTTCGAAAACCTGGAGCGCCCAGGTGCCCAAGGTTCCCACTCCCACCCCCGCCGTCACCCGCAGTCCTGAAGGCATTTTTCGCGCCACCGTGGTCGCGGCGGGATCCTGCATCGAAGGCGGCGGCTGGGCATGGTCGGCCGGACCCTATCCCGGCGATGGCACCTGGACCGACCCCGCCACGGGCCAGAAAAAATTCGTCGGACGCTGGGAGGAAGGCGTGCTCGAAGCGATGCAGAAAGCAGGAGCCCTCATCGCTCCCATCGCCGAATCGATCAAGAACACCTATCCCAGCACATCATGGCAGCCCAAGGGATCCATCTCCGATCTCCCCTGGGGCGTCGCCACCCGCTCGCCGGACGACAAAACCGAATACATCCACGTGCTCAAACCCCAGCCCGGCCCGGTTCTAACACTTCCGCCGCCCGACGATGGCAAGACCTTCACCAAAGCCCGCCTCCTCCCCGGAGGAAAGCCGGTGAAGCTCGAACAATCCGCCACCGGCCTCCGCCTCACGCTGCCCGAAGGCGAAACGTGGAATCCTTTGAACACCGTGATCGCCATGGACGTGACCGGCAAGGGGCGCTTCAAGGCCCGCACCTTCCGCGCCGATGATCCCGCCGTGATCTTCGGCACCCGCGAGGTCTTCAACAACACCGCCACCCAACCCGGCGGCGCGGGATGGATCGAATACCACGGAAACTGGCAGGGCCAATGGCGCGACGGCGGCGAATTCCAGAGCGACATCCACTATACCGCCAGCGATGGCGACGCCTTCACCATCCACTTCAATGGCACCGGCGTGATGATGATCGGCAACGGCATGGGCGAAATCGATTTCTCCCTCGATGGAAAGCCGGTCAAGCGCGTCAACATGGGAGCCACCGGAAACCGGCCTCACGTCGTCGGCATCGACCTCACCGGCCTGCCCAATGGCAAGCACGAGCTCAAGGGCGTGAAAGTCGGCGGCCCCTACGTCCAAGTGGACATGTTCCGCATCTACAATCCGGCCGGCGGAAACTGGAAGAAGAACGAATCCAACAACTCCATCCGCAGCACCGACCGCAACGAGGACTTCGTGCAGTTCGAATTCAGCGGCACCGCTGTCCAGTTTCTTGCTCCACAAAGACCAGGGGGCGGCACCATCGAAGTGTTTCTCAATGGCCAGAGCGTTCGCCAAATCAATCAATATCATGGCACACCCATGAGTGCCTCACCCTTGGTCACTCTCACCGGCCTTGCCCCGGGTCGTCACAGTCTTTGTCTAGTGAAAAGACGGGGAAAGTCCATGGACGTCGAAGGGTTCCGGGTCTTTCATCCCTTCTGATTTATTCGAACCCTTCGTTCATGAAACCCATCATTCTGTGGCTGGCGCTTGGCTTGCTGGCGCGGGGAGTTGATCTCCCCATCGTCGTGGATCCGACCACTCCGCTCACAGGCACTTTTGCCGTGGAGTGGAACAACTCCGGCGACCTCGAAAGCTGGACCACCAGCCAGATCAATTCCGTGACCGTCGGCGGTGGCTTGCTGTCCGGCACCACCAGCAACACGTCGCCGCAGATCATTCGCACGAATTTCCCGGGTCCGGATCTCGATCTCGGCTTCAATGATCACTTGGAACTGCGCATCCAGGTCCCGGCTTCGCACACCGGCGACATCAGGATCTCCTACGGCACTACGGCTACCACCGGATTCAGCAACGCGCGCGTGTTGGTCATTCCGGATGCGTTGATCCCGACAGACGGGGCCTTCCACACCTACCGCATCGATGTCGGCCCTGAGCCCTGGTGGCGCGCGAACCTCCGCGATCTCCGCATCGAGCCTTCCTCCACCTCCGGTCAGGCCTTTGCCATCGACTACCTCCGCGTCGGCGATTTGCCCAACGATGTCTATCTGACGAATCCCGAGTTCAGCAGCGACAACGAAATGTCGTCGAAACGCTTTCGTTTCCTCTGGAGCACCGCGCGCGCCGCCCAGGGAGTCAATGCCACCGTCGCTCGCGGAGCCCTTCGAAATGCCGAGGAAGCCTGGCAGGTCTATACCAAAGTCATGGGCTACTGTGAGCCGGCCGAATCCACCAGCAGTCCGAATGGCAACAAATACAAGGTCAACTTCCTGTGCATCTACGATGGTTACTGGATGAGCAGCACCGCCGGGGGCTTTGCCTACATGAACATCGAACCCGGCGGACTTCAGGTCGATCCACCCAGCTGGATCATTCCGCACGAGTTGATGCATGTTTTCCAGCACCACAACAACAACGGCCACTATTCCGGTCAGTGGGAAACCCACGCGAACTATGGCCGCGCCCGTTGGTTGAAGCACTACCAGAATCTCTATCCGAACAGCGCCGGCATCGAGGCGCTCGGCGTGCGTGATGGGCATTTCATGATTTCCTCCGGTAGAAACTACTACCTCACCTGGCCCTTCCTCTACTACGTGGATGACAATCCCGACAACCTCCCGGATCTCTCCGACGGCATGATCAAGCGCCTCTGGCAGGAAGGCCAGCCTGGAGAGTTCTGGGCCACCACGCTCGACCGCCTCACACCGAGCACTTCGCTGAAAGACATCTCCGGTTACTACGCCCGCCGCTGTGCGACCTGGGATTTCTCGAATCAGGCCGCGATGAATGCGGACCTGAATGCCCAGGATCCGATCCGCAACGCCCGCCATCTTTTCACTGACCTGATCCAGCGCCTGGATGCCCCCGGCTGGTGGCGCGTGCCGCCGAACAAGGCACCCGCCCAGGGCGCCTATGCGATGCACGAACTCATTCCCGCCGGCAGTGGCGCGGGACGGGTCGTGACGGTGAATCTCCAGGGTCTAACAGACGCCGCCCGCGGCGCGGACTGGCGTGCCTCCTTCATCGCGGTGAGCGATACCGGGGTTGAGCGCTACACGCCGCTTTGGAACAGCGGCAGCAGTTCAATCACCCTCGCGGCCAACGAAAACAAACTCTACCTCTCGGTCGCAGGAACGCCGGATTGGTATGCGAATGGCGGCTTCGACGAGGCGGCTGAGCCCTTCCGTTCGCACCCATCGCGTTCGCGTTTCCACTATCAGGTCCAAGTCACCGGAGCCACCCCGCGCGAACGCAACAATGGTGCCACCACGGGACTGACACGGCACTCGAACGGCGGTGGATGGAGATCCGTCTCTGTTCCTAACAGCGTTTTCATCGGCCCCAATGCCCGGGTGACCGGTGGCGCGGTGAGTGGCAACGCCCGCATCGAGGATTACGCCGTCGTTTCCGGCGGAACCGTCAACAGCAACGCCGTCATCGGCGGCCATGCCTGGGTGCGCGGCGGAACGGTCACCGGCAATGCCCGCGTCCGTGACTGGGCCATCGTCGATGGCGGCACGATCTCGGGCAACGCCCGCGTCCTTGAACATGCCACCGTGGAGGGAAACATGCAGGGCACCGCCGTCGCGAAAGGCAGTGCCTGGCATCAGAGCGGCGGAACACTCAGCGGCAATGCCATCGTCGATGGCGATTACATGGGAAACAAGTCGATCTCCGGCGGCATCACCTTCGGCCATCTTCCTTTTGTCGGCATCCCGGACAACTTCACCACCGCGACTCCAGCCGGCCATTACGCGTCCTACGATTTCAGCAGCGCCCATGATTCCCGTGCACTCGATCGTTTCGGTGTCACCGATGCCTTCACCCTCGGATCGCCTGCGTGGAGCTCCACGGATTGGAAACGGAAGGGCTTCCTCTCGTTCAATGGTTCCAATCAGTACCTCGCGCTTGACCGGAGTGTGGCGGACAGCCGGGCTTTCACTTTCGCCGCCTGGGTCAAGCCCACCGGTGGAGCTGCAAACCAAGCGATCCTCTGGCTCGGCGCCAGCCCCACGAAACGACTCGCGCTCACGGCGAACGATGGCAACGGCTTGACCAGGTTCTCCATCGTGAACGGTGGCGCGGAACAGTTTCTCACCAGTGCCGCTCTTCCCACCGGTGTGTGGTCGCACGTCGCGGTCGCGCTCGACGGGTCCAACGGCACACTCTTCGTCAACGGTTCCTCCGTCGCGACCGGAGCCATCACCCTCACCCCCGATCAACTGCTCGCGCCCAACACCACCACCGGCACCCAGCACAACTACCTCGCCCGCTCCGAAGGCACGGCGATGCCGATGTTCCAAGGCTCCATCGATGACGCGCAATTCTATTCCAGCGCACTCAACGCCACCCAACTCGCAGCCGTCACCGTGCCGCTCGCGGGCGATGTGCTCGTTTCCGACAACTTCAATTCGGCAAGCTACGGTGCCGGTGCCTTCAATAGCACACTTTCGGCCGACCAGCAGGGGCTTCTGGCACCGCTCACCTACACGGTTTCCGCTCCGGGAGGTGATTGGTCCACCCAGCACGGCAACGGTGGTGCCATGTTGATCGCGAACGCGGGCAACAACAATTGGGTCAGCCCCAACTTCGATTTCTCCACGGTCGCCAACAGCTTGAACCGCCCGATCGTGATTGAGTTCGACGCCTGGGTGACGGCCACCACCAATCCCGACGCCTGGCTCGGCTTTGGAATCGACACGGCGCAGGGAACCTACGTCGAGGATCAGAAGTATTCGAGTCTTGCTCGCCTGTCGGCCGGCACGCGCACCTACAAGTTCGTGTTTTCCGATGCTCCGGGAACCGGCTCGGCATTCAATGGCGTTACCGATGGGGCGAGGGTTCAGCTCTTTATCGACGATATCTTGCAAGGCACGACGACCACGACGCTCGGACCAGGGGATGGATACATCACCTTTCAGCAAGACCGGTGGAGCGGATATTCGATCGGTCTTGTGGACAATTTCAGCGTCTCGGTGGTGTCGGCAACGACCTTCGCCGTGATCTACAACGGCAACACGAACAGCGGCGGAAGCGTTCCCATCGATTCCGCCAATCCCTACGCCGCCAACTCAAGCGTCACCGTCCTGGGCAACACCGGATCCCTGGTGAAAACCGGATATTCCTTCGCCAACTGGAACACTGCCGCCGATGGCAGCGGCACCTCCTACAACCCCGGTGCCACCTTCTCCATCGCCGCTCCCGTCACGCTCTTTGCCCAATGGTCTCCGGGCCCCGATTTCATTTGGAACAACAGCGCGTCAAACAACATCTGGTCGACCATCGATGCCAACTGGCTCGGCGCCCCATGGGTGAACTCCAGCTCTAACAATGCCTGGTTCCAAGCGACTGGGGGAGCCATCACGCTCGCCTCCGGACTCGCGGCCGGAGCGGTGAATGTCGGCAACGTTTCGGCCAACTTCCCCGCCACATCCTTTTCCGGCGGCAGCCTCACCGCGGCGGGTCTCACGGTTCAGGGATTGGGCTCGAACCATGGTGACTACGCGGCGAATCCGACTCTAACGCTCAACTCCACCATCGCCCTAACAGGCGACGCCGCCATCGGGCGCGGCAACCTTGTCGTCGCCGGTGGCACGCTCACGGCCAATCGCATCATCTCGAATTCCGCCAGCGCCGATTGGGGACGTCTCGCGATTTCCGGAGGTACGGTGACTGCCATCAATGGTGTCGATGGGTCGGTGAATACTGCTGCGACCTTCCAACTCGAACTCAACGGAGGCACGCTGGAAACCTCATCGCTGCGTATCGCCAACCGCGATCTCAACACCGCCGGACCCGGCGGCAACAACGACGCCCACCTCATTCTCAATGGCGGCACTCTCAAGGCCATCGGCTCCGACAACGCCAACTTCATCAGCGTTTACGGCGATACCGCCAACGCCCCGAATCCCGACCAGGCCGCGTATGTGCAAGCCGGCGGTGCCATCATCGACACCAACGGCCGCAATATCGGCATCCCGGTGAAACTGCTCGCTGCCAGCGGCTCCGGCGGCCTCACGAAAAATGGCAATGGTGTGCTCACCCTGAGTGCATCCAACACCTACACCGGGCCCACCACTGTCCAGGCCGGGACGCTCCGCCTCGGCAACGGGACGAATCACTCCAATCTCGCCGATAGTGCCGATCTGATTCTGGCCACGGGAGCATCCCTGCATCTCGACTATATCGGCACCGACATCATCGATGAACTCTCCGTCGCCGGTATCGCCAAATCCCCCGGCATTTATTCCTCATCGAACAGCCCCTTCATCACCGGCCCCGGCACACTCACGGTCCTTAGCGGGCCGCCATCCGATTATGATCAATGGAAAAGCTCCAACAACGTCAGCGGTGGTCCCGAGGCCGATGACGACCATGACGGCCTGAGCAATTTCGCTGAATACGCTTTCGGCCTTGCCCCTGATCAAGGCAGCTCGGTGCAAGTCATCCTCACGCCCCTTGATCGGGCCACCGGGTCTTTCTCCTATCAACGACGCAAGCCTTCGCTTACCGGACTGACCTATCGGGTTTGGACCTCCACGAATCTCAGCGATTGGACGGAAGACACCACCGCGAGCCAGACCGCCACGGATATTCCAAACAGTGACCACCAATCCGTGGTGGTTTTCCTCACTTCAGCCCTTGAGACCCCGGAGCGGCTTTTCATTCGTGTTCAGGCTGAGTAGGCTTCCCCTTTGAAACTGGCTTTGTTGCTTGCTTGGCGTGGCATCAGCAACCCGATCTCGTTTGAGGAAAGCCCTGGGTGTTCTCGTCTTGAACGTCGCAGGCGGGCTGAGTCGATGAGGCATGATCAACGCGGAACCTTGCCGGTGATCGGCCATATTCGGCTTTGAAAGCTTTCGAAAGATGGAAGCCGTCACAAAAGCCAAGGGAGTTGGCAATCATATCGAGTTTCAGGTCGGGACGTTGCAGCATCAACGCTGCCTGCGCGAGTCTTCGGCGGCGGCGGAACGCGGTGGGGGATTCCCCGGTTGCCACCTTGAAACTTTTCCTGAAATGATCGTGACTCATGCCAAGATGGGTGGCGATTTCCCTGGGCTCGGGTGCTTCGCTTCCAGCGCCGAGAAGCTGTTTGGCTTTTTCAAGCCAATCACCCTCCGTCATAGGCCGGTTTGCCAGAACATCGGCGATCAATCGATGAATCGCGGTGGCCAAGAAGGTGGAGTGAACGAGAGAAGAAGTCGGCATGCTCAGAATCTCGAAGAATCGTCGCGCCATCGATCTCAAAGGCCCGGGTCGCCAAACTGGATTTGCAGGGTCAAGACCCCGGCTCCGCCATCCCTCAAAGGCGGCTCCTTTGAAGGCGATGAATACTTCATCCCATCGATCTCCCGCTTCGGGTCCGTACTGATGCGGATGCTCGGGAAACACAACCACAAGATCTCCTGGCACAAGTCGGCGGTCGATTCCACGCCGATCACGATATCTTCCGCTGCCCTCCAGAATGAGCACCAAGGCGTACATGCCATAGACGCGAAATTGGGAAAATCCCGTTCCCATGGTGTCCCGGAGACGACCTCCAAATTCCGCATTTCCAACAGGCGTCAAGGGGCCGGAAAGGGGAATGATGCCAGGAGGCGGGTAGGAGTCGGACACCACCGGAAAATACATGGCAAGGGCCACTGCGTCCATTCCCAAGAACAGCAAAGCATTCATAGTGGATGGCCAAATCCATGCAGCTCCTCTTCACCAAGGCCAACTGGGAACGCTCCCGTCTTTCCGTCCGCGACTTCGTCCAAGAGGTCGCCGCTGCCGGATACGACGGCACCGAAATCTACCTGCCCGCCCGCCCCGAGAGCACCAGCGAGATCCGCGATCTGCACGAGGCCGCCGGCTTGAAGATCGTCTCCCACATCGCCACCGAAGGCGCGAACGCCGACGAGCACCTGCGCTCGCTCGAACAACGCTACCGCCGCGCCGCCGAACTTCAGCCGCTCTTCATCAATTCCCACACCGGCAAGGACCACTTCTCCTTCGCCGACTCGCTGCGGATCTTCGAAGCAGGGGAACGCTTGGTCGCAGAGCACGGCGTGCTGCTGCTGCACGAAACCCACCGTGGCCGCGCGCTTTTCTCCGCACCCGCCGCGCTGGCCTTCCTGCGGGAAAATCCCCAGCTCCGTCTAACAGCCGATTTTTCCCACTGGGTCTGCGTGCACGAAAGCGACCTGTCCGATCAACCCGAGGCCCTCGCCGCCGCGATGCAGGCCGCCGGCCACCTCCACGCGCGGGTCGGCTTCGACGAAGGCCCGCAGGTCAGCGACCCGCGCAATCCCGCCCACGCGGCATGGCTCGAACGCTTCACCGGCTGGTGGAAACACATCCTCGATCTCCGCCGCGCCGAAGGCCGCGAGTGGTTCACCATCACCCCGGAATTCGGCCCGGAACCCTACATGCCGCTCGCCGGCGCATCGCCGCTGCCGGTCGGCGACGCCTGGGAATACAACACCTGGATGCACCGCCATCTCCGCGAAAACCTCGTCTAACAAAACCCGCCACCACCATGAGCCAAGCCCCGGCCCCCGACTACAGCCTCACCGGAGCCAACGCCGCCCTCGCCATCGAGCGCGGGCTGGCTGAGGCCGATTGGTACACCACGCCCGTGCCGAAAGAAAAGATGCGCGGCCTGCTCCAGCGCCGCGACGGCCCGGCGATCCGCGACACGCTGCTGCTCTTCGGCATCCTCGCCGCCACCGGCTGGGCCACCGTGCATTTCTGGGGCACGTGGTGGGTCATCGCCCCCTATCTGATCTACGCCGTGCTCTACGGCACCGCCTCGGATTCCCGCTGGCATGAATGCGGCCACGGCACCGCGTTCAAGACCGATTGGATGAACTCGCTGCTCTATGAGGTCGCCTCCTTCATGGTCATGCGGGAGTCGGTCGTCTGGCGATGGAGCCACAACCGCCACCACAGCGACACCATCATCGTCGGCCGCGATCCCGAGATCCAGATCCCGCGCCCGCCCGATTTGAAAGGGCTCGCCCTCAGCGTGTTCAACATCGGCGGCTATCTTGGCTATTTCCCCAGCCTCATCCGCCATGCATCCGGCCGGATGACCGATGCGGAAAAGACCTACATCCCGGAAAGCGAGTTCCCGAAAGTCTATCGGAACGCCCGCATCTGTCTCGCCCTCCACCTCGCGGTGGTCGCGTCCGCCGTCTTCCTTCAAAGCTGGATCCCGATCTTCCTCTTCACCCTGCCGAACTTCTTCGGCACATGGCTGATGATCGTCCACAACACGACCCAGCACGCCGGCCTCGCGGAGAACGTGCTCGATCATCGGCTCAACTGCCGGACGGTCTACATGAACCCGATCAGCCGCTTCATCTACTGGAACATGAACTACCACGTGGAGCACCACATGTTTCCGCTGGTCCCCTACCACGCGCTGCCACGGCTGCATGAAACGATCCGCCACGACTGCCCGCCGCCCTACCGCTCCATCCTTTCCGCGTGGAAAGAACTTCTCCCCGCCGTCATCCGGCAGCTCGACGATCCCGGCTATCACGTGAAACGCCCGTTGCCGCCACCGCAGGAGAAATCCACCGACGGACGCCACGTGTCCGAGGCCAAGCCCGACGCCGCCGGCTGGGTTGAAATAGGTGCCGAAAGCGACCTGCCGCTCGGCGACGTGATCCGCTTCGATCACGGCCGCAAGACCTTCGCGGTGATCCGCGATCACGACGGAACGCTCTACGCCACCGACGGCATCTGCACCCACGGCAACAACCACCTCGCCGACGGTCTGGTGATCGCCGGCACCATCGAGTGCCCGAAACACAACGGCCGCTTCCATCTAACAGACGGCTCGCCCGCCCGCGCGCCGATCTGCCGCGGCCTCGCCACCTATCCGGTCGAGTCGCGCAACGGCCGCCTCTTCCTCTGCGTCACCAAGCCCGGCGGCGCGGGTGCCCGTCCACAGGCGAAACTCAGCCTCAAGGTGCGCGAGGTCCGCAGCGTGGCCACCTTCATCCGCGAGATCGTGCTGGAACCCGAATCGAAGGTCGCCTTCCAACCCGGCGACTACCTCCAGTTCGAAATCCCCGCCTACGGCGAAATCAAGTTCAGCGACCTCGACATCCCCGAGCCTTACTCCGCCGTCTGGCGCGCCCAACATGTGGACGAACTCGTCGCCCGCAACCCCGAAGGCGGCAAGCTCAACAACTACTCGCTCGCCTCCGATCCCGGGTCGGAGTCGCTGCTGCGCCTCAACGTCCGCATCGCCACCCCGCCGCCCGGCCAGGATTGCCCGCCCGGCGTGGGATCGGCTTGGATGTTCAGCCTCCGTCCTGGCGATACGGTCACCGCGGTCGGTCCCTTCGGCGATTTCCACATCCGCCCGACCCAGAAGGAAATGATCTACATTGGCGGCGGCTCCGGCATGGCCCCGCTACGCTCGCACCTCACCCATCTGTTCGAAACGCAGAAGACCTCGCGCAAGGTGTCCTTCTGGTACGGCGCGCGCTCGCGGCAGGAGTTGTTCTATCAGGATCACTTCGAGTCGATCGCCCAACGCTTCCCGAACTTCACCTTCCATCCCGCGCTGTCCTCACCGCTCGATACCGACGACTGGACCGGCCCTGCCGGTTTCATCCACGAGGTCGTGTTCGAGCACTACCTGAAAAACCACCCGCATTCCAAGGCCCTCGAATTCTACCTCTGCGGCCCGCCGCAGATGATGAAGGCCTGCCAGAAGATGCTCGCCGACCTCGGCGTCGCGGATTCGCAGATCACCTTCGATGAGTTCTAACAGTGATAACCCCCTTCCCAATGATTGCCCGTCTCAGCCTGCTTCTCTTCGTTTGCAGCTCATCACTTCAGGCCGCTGACCCTCTGTCGCCAACAAGATTGCTCACCAACGGCATTGCTTCACCCAAAGCCATCGATGTCGTGCCCCCCGCTTTCTCGTGGGTCATGAACGATTCCGACCGCGGTGAGTCCCAGACCGCCTGGCAAATCATCGTTTCCTCCGGCGGCGCGGCGGTTTGGGACAGCGGGAAAATCAAGTCGCCGCTCTCATCAGCGGTTTCCTACACCGGCCCGGCGCTGGCACCCGCGACACCTTATGACTGGAAGGTGAGACTTTGGGACAAGGATGGAAACGAAAGCCCCTTCAGCGCGGAGTCGTCGTTTGTCACCGGCTTGTCGAAAAGCGATTGGACCGCCTCCTTCATTTGGGATGGCACTTCGAACGAGAACAACTTCGCGTATTTCCGCAAAGGTTTCGTCATCGGCAAACCGGTCCGCAGCGCCATCGTCTTCGCCAGCGCCCACAACGACTTCATCCTCCACCTCAACGGCACCCGCCTCGGCTTCGGTCCGGCCCGCTCGAACCCGACCACCTACGGCCAGTATGTCGGCTACGATGTGACCGCGCTGCTCGCCCAAGGCCCGAACGCCTTCGCCGCGGAAGCTCACTGGCATGGCGTGTGGAATGATTCCGGCACCAACGCCTCGCCCGCCTTCCTGCTCGAATGCCGTGTCACCTTCGAGGATGGAACATCGATGATCGTGAAGTCCGACGGCACTTGGAAAACCCTGCCGAACACGCCGTTCATCGAGGCGTCACCAACCTACTTCGGCTCCGCCGGTGGCGTCCGCAACCGTGCCGCCATCCGCTACGATGCGCGCCTCGAAGTGGCCGATTGGAAACAGCCGTCCTTCGACGATTCCGCATGGACCCACGCGACCGAAGTGGACCGCTCCAACTATCAGCTCTTCGCCCAACGCGTGGCCGATCAGGTCGAAGCCGAAGAACTCGCTCCCGTTTCCCTCACGCAGTCCGGCGACAATTGGATCGCCGACTTCGGGAAATGCATCTCAGGCTGGCCGCAAATCACCCTGCGCGACCAGGCACCCGGCTCGGTGGTGCGCATCGAATACTTCCAGATGGCCGAAGGCTCCATGGGCGCAGGCTGGGATGAATACACCTGCAAGGGCGGCACCGAAACCTGGCGCGCCAATTTCGGCCGACATGCCTCCTTCAAAACCCTGCGTCTCTCCGGCATCACCGGAAACCTAACAAGTGCCGACATCCGGGGCATCGTCGCCCACACCGCAGCGGATGTGGATGGCTCGTTCCAATGCTCGAACGCCCTGCTCAACGACATCTTCGAAATGTCCGAGCGCTCCGCCCGCCAAAACGTGCAACAGGGCATCATCAGCGTGGACGCCAACCGCGAACAATCGCCCTGGAGCGCGGACTCCCACAACATCGGCATCGGCCTGCTCTACAACCACCGCCACACGCTCATCCTCGACAAGATCCTGCGCGACTATGCCGGCGAGCAAATGCCCGACGGCCGCTTCTGGGCTTGCAGCCCGACGCCGATTTACGAAATCCCCGAATGGTCGATGCACTGGCCGCTGATGCTTTGGGAACAATACCTCTTCACCGGTGACACCAAGCTTCTCACCGACCTGTGGCCGAACCTCGTGAAGTGGATGGCTTGGGCAGAGTCGCAAACCCAGTCCACCGGTCTGCTCGATACCCCGGGCTGGCGTGTCGCCGATTACGCCGGCGGCATCATGGAAAACGACGGCCAGAACATCGCGCTCAATGCCTTCTATTTCGGCAACCTGCGCGTCGCCCATGAAATCGCCACCATCCTCGGCCACTCGACCGAGGCCACGGCATGGAAAAATCGCGCCACCACGCTCAAGAGCGCCATCAACCGCGAACTCTTCGACGGCACCAGCTATCTAACAAAAGTCGGCAGCGGCCAACGCATCGCGCTGGGCACTGCCTTTGCCTTGCGCTTCGGCCTCGTGCCTGCGGAGTCCCGCGCCCGAGTCGTCGCCTGGCTGCGCGATCAACCCGCCCACGTCGGCGGCTATGGCGGCTACACCTATTACCAGGGAGCCTACGAAGCCGGCGGCCTTGGCGATCTGATCGTTTCGGATCTCATCCGCTATCAATACATGCTCGCGGGCAACCGCACCATCTGGGAGTCCTTCGCCCGCCCGCACCACGACAATGAGACCAACCACGCCTGGACCGCCTACCCGGCGGAAATCTTCCCGCGCCACATCGTTGGAATCGCCCCCACGGGCCCGGCGTTCTCGACCTTTTCCATCAAACCGGAAACCCGCGGACTGAGCTTCGCGCAAGCCACCGTGCCCACGGTCCGTGGCGACATCACTTGCCGATGGGAACGCGTTTCACCCACCGAACTACACCTGGCCTGCACCATCCCCGGAAACACCACCGCGCTGGTCCACATCCCGCTCGATGGCATGAATAACGTCACCATCAAGGAAAGCGGCATGATGCTCCACGCCAAGGGCGCATCCTCTAACAACCCGCCCGGCATCACCTTCCAAGGCGCGGACCCCCGCTTCGTTCGTTTCACCGTGGGCTCGGGAACCTACACATTCATCGCCACCGGCACCGCCGTCGTCTTGCCACCGCTCACCGTGATCTGCGACAACGACAAACCCGCCGTGAGCCTTGCCGGAAACTGGTCGAACAACAACAGCAACGAAGTGGAGCAACGCTACGAACTCAGCGTCGAACAGGCGGCATCCGGCGACGGCTCCAGCATCGCCACCTTCCGTCCGAACCTGCCGACTGGCGGCCGCTACAAGGTCTTCGCCCGCTGGACCTCCCACCCGAACCGTGCCACCAACGCGCCTTACACGATTCACCACGCAGATGGCCAGACCACCGTGCGGGTCAATCAGGAAAAGAACGGCGGGAAATGGACTCTGCTTGGCAGTTTCGATTTTTCCTCCGGCACGAATGGCCATGTGGTTCTCACCAACGATGCCGACGAATGGGTCGTGGCGGATGCGGTGATGTTCCAGCCCGATCCCAGTTCGTCGGCAAGAGGGAAGAACCAGCGTGGAACTCCCTGACATTTTCAAGCCCGCCTCTGAGGCTTGGGGAAGATGTTAGATGGATCTTCTGCGGCGCTTGAGGAGGGCGAGGGTGCCGAGGGCGGCGAGAGTGGTGGCGCTTGGCTCCGGGATGACGGTGAACTGGGCGTTGACTTGTCCAGGGTAGGCATCGATGGAGACAAAGGGGAAGGAAGGGAAGGAGAGCGAGCCGGTGTTGATGGCATAGCGTTCCAAGGAGAGGGAAACGGCGGGGTCGCTGGTGATGGTGAATGAGTTGAAGAAGAGGTAGTCGGAGAAGCTCATTTCGACGGGATTGAAGAAGCCGAGTGTGTAAGTAGAGCCGCTTGTGAGGGTGATGGGGGAGAGGAGGGTTTCGTAGCGCCATTGACCGCCCTCGACGGTGAGGCTGGCGTCGAGCGCGTCGGTGGAGTCGATGGTGACTGAGGCGAGGAGGGTTTCGGTGGAGCTTTGCCAGAGGCCGAGTTGGAAGGCGGCGGGCAAGCCGTCGGAGCCGGCGTCCCAGAAGCCGAGGGCGTTGAGTTGGAGGTTGGTGGTGGGGGTAATGGCGTAGCCCATGGTGACGCCGGCGGTGAGAACGGTGTTGTTTGCTTCCTCGGAGCCGGAAGTGAAGACCGTTGCGGCTTGGGTGGTGCCGGAGAAGAGGATGGGGAGGAGGGCGAGTGTTGCGGTGGTATGCGGTGATTTCATGGTGAGGAGATGGTGGTGTGAGGTGTGAGAAGTGAGGCCATTCAGCGTTTCCCTTTCAGGGTTCCGGGTAAAGATCGGCGTTGGAAGCTTGGAATTCGGGTTTGAGGCGGAGATGGATGAGGGAGAGGTCGATGAGCTTTGCTTCGTCGAAGGTCCATGCGCCGTCCTTGCCGTCGTGCGGAATGCCGGCGAGGAGATGGACGGCGTCATCGGTGATCTTCAGACTGCCGGATTTCGGCTCGAAATAGAAGGTCCGCAGGGTGCTGTTCCAGGCGCTTTGTTCGACGAGTTTGGGATCGAGATAAAAGATGGTGCCGCTCTCCTCGTGTTCGATGCGGATGTCCGGATAGCCGCTGCGCTGATGTTTGCCTTCCTGGGTGGTGGGGATGGTGGCGGCAAGGTCGGGCTGGGAGTCGAGCTTCTCTAACAGGATGTCTTCGAAGAAGCGGGAGGCCTCATTGATGCGGCGGAGCCCGCGGACCGGTGAATCGGGCTGGCTGAGGATCTTGCAAGCCTCTTGCAGGGCCGTGGTGACGGCCTCGTGGACACGGGCATGGGCGGGATCGGACAGGCGCAGGGGCAGGACCTTTTTTCCCGATGCGGCTTCCATCACCGTGCCGAAGCCAAAGCGGCGCTCACCGAGATTTTCGCCGATGAGTTGACGCACCAACTCCGCGTCCTGGCGGTCTTCATATCGTTGTTCGATCTGCGCGATGTCCTTCTTCGATTTCTCGATGCGCGGAGTCGCGGGCACCTCTCCCGGTCGCGTCAGGCTCCAGATGAAGAGCCCGGCGAAGCTGGCGAGGATGGCGTAACCGATGATTTTGGATGGCTTCACGGGTGGGAACGGAGAGGGCGGCTTCTATTGGGGATGAACAACGAAAGCAAACAGCCGATGGTGGATGTTCGATGGTGGATGGAGGATGCTCCGCGATACTGAAGAGGGAACCACGGAATACACGGAAGACACGGAAAGGTTGATGAGTTTTGGAACAACGAAAACTGTTCTTTGGCACTTGGCACTTGGCACTTGGCACTTGGCACTTGGCACTTGGCACTTCCGCGCAGCGGCTTGGCTGTTTCTCTGGTCTTGCGTCTTGCGTCTTGAAATCTTGCGTCTTTCTCTGGCTGCTCCTTGCTACTGAAGATAGGGCCCGAGCTTCCATTCTCTTCTCTTTCGATTCTTTCGGCGATTTCGTTGTTATCTTTGCTTTTCAGGTTTCCTCGATGCCCACGGCCTTGAGCAGGAGGGCTTCGGCCATGTCGAAATCGGCTTGGTGGCGGGCGTGGATGCGGCAGAGAGGGTCGCCCTGGTGGATGCGGGTGCCGCATTTGACGAGTCGGTCGAAGCCGACAGCGAAATCGACACCATCGTCGGCGCGGGCGCGGCCTGCCCCGAGCTGGAGGGCGGCTTGGCCGATCCAGCCGGCGTCCATGCGGGTGAGGGTGCCGGTGAGCGGGGCGGGGACTTCGCGGATGATGTCGGCACGATGAATCTCGGGAAGTTCGCGGAGTTGATCCG
>JALOTY010000032.1 GCA_025457665.1 Akkermansiaceae bacterium
CTCCGTTGGTCCAAGCGGTGGCGAGTCCTGCGGTGGCGGCGTCATCCCAATTGGTATTGGTGGCGTTCCAGGTGCCTGCTCCACCATCGGCATTGGCCGAGGTATCATTGCCGTCCCAGTGAAGAGTGGCAGCGTGGGAGGCAAGTGAGGTGCAAGCGGTGAGCAGCGCTGTGGCGAGGAGGTTCTGGCGGAGATGGCGGGGTTTCATGGGAATGGTTTTTCCCCTGAAATTGACCGGTACATCGACGCCCGGAAAACAGGGGGGATTTAGTTTTCGGCCAGAAAAAACAATTCCGTGTCTCAAATGGCAAGTAAAATGCTTGAAAGTGAGAAAATGTGACCAAAAAATCTAAGTGGATTTACGAGTTTCTTCCAAATTCGTAACACTTGATGCCACGGGTGAGGAAACCGCTGGATTCCCGAGGAGGCTCCGAATAGTTTGGGGCCATGTTCAGAAAGCTCTTTTTGTGCGGTGTTCTCTCTTCGTCGGCCTTTGCCGGAGATCTTCCCCAATTGAACAAGGCACCCTGGGAGGGTTGGTATGTGGGGTTGGAGACCCGGGAGTTCCGGTTGGGCGTCAATCGCGAAGGGGAATTGGTCCTCATGCCATTCAAGGGCCGCAATGACCTTGTTCCCAGCCCGCAGTATCTGGTGGTGACGCCGGTCATCGAGGAAATGCCGCCTGGGCGGCGTCCGATCGGCAAGAAAGTGGAAGCATCCGGCTGGGAACCGGTGACCCCGGCAGGTCTGGATCCCGAAAAGATCGTTTACCGCGGGACCGTCACGGGAGGGGCGAAGTTCGAAGTGGTGATCGAACCGACGCGTGATGGCTTTCGTGCCGGCGGCAAGCTGATCGAACCGGGGACCCTCACGAACCCGCTTCGCTTTTCCCTCCGCTGCCGCCTTCCGGACCCTTACCGTTACCAAAAGAACGAGGAAAAGCTGAAGGACGACGCGGAGAAGGATGATTACCTCTTCATTTTGACCGATAAGAAGAAGGTCAAACTCGACGGGATGTCGAAAGTCGACGCTTCCAGCGAAGCGGTCATGGGGAAGGGTCTCTCAGAGGTTTCCGTGGAATTTGGTCCGATGGATGCGGAAGTCGAAATGACGGTCGGGGAAGGCGGGCACTTTGAACTTTGGAACAACGGGGAGAGGGAGCTTTATCGGGGCTTGAGTGTGAATTGGATTCACGACGCCGCGAAGGATCCCGAGGCGAAGTCCAGGTTTGAATTGAAGTGGAAATGACGATCGGAGCTTGCTTCCGATTGCCCCGGGTCGGGATGATCGGGGCCGCATGACGCTGCACACAGTTCTGACCCATCCCGGCGGGGCGCATAAGGACGACTTCCTCGCCTGTGCCCTTCTGATCGCCCTTCATGGTTGCCGCCTCGAAAGACGGGAGCCGGAGGAAAGCGATCTGCTCGATCCCGCGGTGGGGGTGGTGGATGTCGGCGGGAGGCATGAGCCGGAGTTGTCGAATTTCGACCATCACCAGTTCGGCGCCGAAGGGCCTCTGTGGTGCGCCTTGAGTCTCGTCCTGATGGACCTGGGGCTCTACGATGATGCCCGGGCTTTTTGTGAGTGGCTGGAAACGGCCGAGAGGTTTGACGTCACGGGACCGAATGAGACAGCGGCTTGGCTGGGAGTGGATCGCGCGACATTGGCGAAACTCAACTCGCCCGTGGATGTGACCTTGCTGCGCAGATTCGCCAAGGTGAAGGCACTGGAACCCGGAGAGCCGCTGCATGACGTGATGCGCTGGATCGGCGAGGATCTTTTGAAGTATCTGAGGGAGATGAGGCAGCGGCTCGATCATCTCGCCGAGCATTCGGAAATCATCGAGGTGGCCGGGTGGAGCATCCTTTTTCTGCCGCGGACTGATCCGCTGCCCGATGAACCTTCCGCAGGGATTTTCCGCTTTCTGGAAAGCCGTGGATTGGCGGGACAAGTGGTGGCGCTCGTCTATCCGGACCGCCGCGGTTCGGGATACGGACTGTCGAGAAACGAGGATCACCCCGCCTTCGACTTCACGCGGATCATCGCGGAGCCGGATGTGCACTTCGCCCATGCCCGGGGATTTGTGGCGAAAACATCGGCGACGTCGAAGGAGCGATTGATCGCACTTCTGGAAATCGCGGCCACCGGGATCGGTGGGAAGCCCATGGGCCAGTGATGAATTACGATGAATCTCGTATTTCGCCAAGGGATTGAAAGGTCGGTCGGGTCATCCGCGTCCCACTCTGGAGTGAAATCCTTCATGATCATCCTGCAGTCCGTGGTCTTTGGTCTTCTGGCCATTGGATCTTCGGCAGGGGCAGGGGCGGATGAGGCCCATTTGGAGGTCTCCGTTTCGGATCGTTACGTCGATCCCGGTGCGGAGATCGAAGTCCGCTGGACGGCGCGGGGGTTCGATTCCCTGACTTTGGAGCCAGGGGGAATCGATCTTTCCAAGCTTGGCAAGGATGGCATGGGCGGCATGACGATGAAGGTCCTTGAGACCACGGTTTACACTCTAACAGCGAAACAGGGGAACGAGGAGGTCCGCAAGAGCATCCGCGTAGCTGTGGGTCCGCCACGGCCGAATCTGGTGTTTTTCCTCGTCGATGACATGGGCTGGCAGGACTGCTCGGTGCCCTTTCATCACGACGCTGCGGGAAATCCGGTGATCAGCGAGTTGAACCGGAGATACCGCACGCCTCACATGGAGAAACTGGCTGAGGGCGGGCTCCGTTTTTCAAGGGCTTACGCTCACCCCGTATGCACGCCGTCGCGCATTGCCTGGCTCACGGGGAAAAATCCGGCCCGGCATCATGTGACGAACTGGACGAGTCCCGATGGCTCCGAGACGGGTGATCAGGATTTGGAGCATCTGCGATCCCCGCGTGAGTGGCGGCGGAAGGGCATTGCCCGCGGGGAGACGACTCTGCCCGGGGTGCTGTCGGAGGCCGGGTATCGAACGATCCATTGCGGCAAAGGCCACTTCGGCTCCCGGGGTTCCTACGGGCAGTTTCCCACGGCGCTGGGCTTCGATGTCAACATCGCCGGCTGTGAGATCGGCCATCCAGGATCCTATTCCGGCGACTATGGACAGTCCACATCGAGAGCGGTGCCAGGGCTTGAAGCCTACCATCACAAGGATGTTCATCTCACCGATGCGCTGACGAAGGAGCTTCTGCGCGAGATTTCTTCGGCGGTGGAGGAGGGGGTGCCTTTCTTTGCCTCGATGGCCCACTATGCCGTGCACTCGCCCTTCCAGGAAGATGCTCGATTCGCGGCGAACTATCCGGGCATGACGGGTCCCGAGAGGGCTTACGCGACCTTGATTGAAGGGATGGATCGCTCGCTGGGCGACATCATGGCGGGGCTGGAAAAACTGGGAGTGGCGGAAGACACCCTGATTGTTTTCCTTTCCGACAACGGCGGTGACGCTCCCATGGCTCGGGGCAATGCACCGTTGCGGGCGAAAAAGGGCTGGGCTTACGAAGGCGGCATCCGGGTGCCGATGATCGCCTCGTGGGCGCGCCGGGATTCGACGAATGCGTTTCAGAAATCCGTGCCGATTCCCGCCGCTGGGATCGAGGACGATCTGGTGCACATCAGTGATATCTTCCCGACCTTTCTGGCCCTGGCCCGCTGTGGACCGGTGGAGTCGGCCGATGGCCATGATTTGAGTGCTTATCTCCGCGGTGAAGCGGGGGAGCATCGACCGCAAAGACTCGTGATCCATTTCCCGCACAATCACAACGACCGCTTTTTCTCGGTTCTTCATGAAGGCACATGGAAGCTGATCTACCGCTATGAGGACGGCAGTCAGGAACTCTATCAGCTCGCCACGGACCTCGGGGAAACTCGCGATCTGGCCGCAACCGAACCCGAGAGGGTGAGGCGGATGACGGCGACGCTGGAAGCCGAATTGAAGGAAATGGGCGCGCAGTTCCCGTGGAATCTCAAGACCGGGGCCGAGGAAAAGATCCGTCCGATCCCGGAGCCATGAGAGATCGTGAGGCCTATTCCGCTTCCTTTTTGCGGAGATCTTCGAGCACGGAACTCATGTCATCGAGCCCCGCCCATAGCGAGGCGACCACATAAATTGGCGCGCCGCAGCGTACGGAAAGGGCGATGCAGTCGGAGGGCCGGGCATCGATTTCCACGATCTTGCGCTCCATGATCTCGTTCTCGGCCTCGAGAATCAGGCGGGCGTAGTAGATTTCCTTTTCGAAAGCGACAATCACCGCCCGGGTCATGCGCGCGCCGAAACCGAGCAGGGTGGAAATGAAAAGGTCGTGAGTCAGCGGACGAGGTGGGGGCTGGTTGGCCAGAACGCCGTTGATCGAGGCACCGATGGCGTTGTCGATGTAGAAAACGATCACTTTCTTCCCGTCACCCAGGAAGACGGCACAGCCCGCCGGGGTGGGCATGAGGGCGATGGGTTCCACGCGGACAAGATCGGGCATCGCCGGAGCTTGGCCCGGGCCGGAATCCGGCTCAAGGCGAGAGTTGCGTCGAAGCAGGCTTGTGCCATGGAAATGGAGCCGCCAGAGTGCGGGACGCTGATGTTGATCGCCAAGAGCCAATGGATTCTCCGTGGAGAGCCTTTCCAACCCGATGGAAACGGCTCCGCAGAGCTTTTTCCGGCGATCCTGAGGCATTTGATCGAGCAGCGGGGCCTGCCATCGGGGGACAAACTCGAGGGTTTCCTGAGGCCCCAGCTCAAGGATCTGGCGGATCCTTTCGAGATCGGGGAAATGGACCGGGCGGTGGAGCGCATTCTCAAGGCGGTGGATGCCGGGCAAAAAGTCCTGCTCTACGGGGATTATGATGTCGATGGCGTGAGTTCCATCGCCGTGATGCGTCTGACCTTGGAAGCTTACGGGCTGAAGCCGCGCCATTTCATCCCGCGACGGAGTTCGGAAGGCTACGGGCTCAGCGTCGCCGCTCTGGAGCGCTGCATGGCGGAGGGTGAGCTGCCCGATCTGCTGATCGCGGTCGATTGCGGGACGGTGTCCGTCGATGAAATCGCCGCGCTTCGCGGCAGGGGTGTGGATGTCATCGTCGTGGACCACCATGAACCCGGACCCCGCGGTCGGCCGGATGTGGTGGCCCTCGTCAATCCGAAATGCGGTGGCGGCCCGACTTACCTTTGTGCTGCGGGGGTTTGTTTCAAGCTGGCCCACGCCCTGATGAAGACCCGCCGTCTTGCCGATTTCGATCTCAAGCCGCTGCTGGAAATGGTCACGCTGGCGACGGTTGCGGACATTGTCCCGATGATCGGGGAAAACCGTCTGATGGTGCGGCACGGCTTGCAGCGCCTGCCCCAAACGCTCAATCCGGGCCTCAAGGCCTTGCAGGAAACTTCGGGCATGAACGGCCGTGCGACGTCTCTGGACATCGGCTTCCGCATCGGCCCGCGCCTGAATGCCGCCGGGCGCATGGATGTGCCCGAGGATGCCCTTGGGATCCTGCTGACCGATTGCCGCCGCAGTGCCCACGAATTCGCCCAACGCCTGGAGGAATACAATCGACGACGCCAGACCCACGAGAACCGCATCCGCAAGGAAGCGCTCGACATGCAGGCCCTGCGCGATCCCGCCGAACCGGTGATCGTGCTCGGCTCGCGCGATTGGCATCCGGGCGTGGTCGGCATCGTCGCGTCGCGGTTGATGCGCCAGTTCCACAAACCGACCTTTATCGTGGCGATCGATGACGAGGGAAATGGCAAGGGCAGCGGACGCAGCATCGAGGGGGTCTCCCTCGTCGGAGCCATCCACGCCTCGCGGGAACATCTCCTCGCCGGGGGTGGGCATGACATGGCAGCCGGGATATCGGTCAGGGAGGAAAAGCTCGATGACTTCCGCGCCGCATTCGCGGCCTATGTGTTGGAGAAGACGACTCCCGAGCAACGGCTCCCGCGGCTTTATCTCGATGCCGAAATTCCCCTCAGCTTGCTGTCTCTGGAATTCCTCAAGGACTACGAGCTGCTCCAGCCCTTCGGAAACGGCAATCCCCAGCCGGTCTTCATGGCCCGCAGGGTTCATCTTGCCTCACCTCCCTTGCGGATGAAAAACCAGCACCTCCGCCTGGTCCTGCGGCAGGGCTTTCATGAGCAGGATGCGGTGTTCTTCAACGGCGGCGAAGTCGATCTCCCGGATCCCCCCTGGGATGTGGCATTCACGATCGATCGCAACCACTTCCGTGGCCGGACCAGCCTGCAGGTGATCATTCAGGATGTCCGCGCAAGCATCGATGCCGGGACCTGATCGGCCGCCGTTGGGGCTTTCCCCCCATGAGGCACGTCAATCCTCCACCAAGCGGCGGAGGATGCTGGTGAAACGATTGTAAAAGAATCCCAAGGCCGTAAGCGCAAGGCCCAGCGCGAGGAAAGCGGAGATGCGGATGAAACTGCCGAAGAGCCAGACATCGTGAACAAACAACTTGGCCGTGGCCGCCAGCAACAGCAGTAGCCCGGCGAGCCGGACCTCGCGGTAACTACGAAGGATGCCGTAGATCACCCAGGCCGATCCCAGCGCGGTCCACAGGAGCGTGACGGATGCCCAGCCGTGCTGCCCGATCCACCAGTTGCTGGCCCAGATCGCAGGCAGGATCACGGCGGCGATGCCGAGCGATCGGGCCCATCGAGCCCTTGGGTTCTTTTCCCGGCAGAAAATGCCCGTGAGCAGGGCCAAACACAGGCCCCAGCCGCTGGGGACTCCGCTGCTGGCCACGAAGAGATGGCTCGTCGTCTCCGCAGCAAATCCCACCAGCGCGAGGATGGTCCAGCCCACCGCCTCGACCGGCTTGTGTTCGCGGAAGAATCGATGCCAAAGAATCCACGACGCGGCCGCCGAAAGGGCGAAAAGGTCGGCGAGATAGCTCGGCCACAGCAGCGAGCAAAATCCCAGCCACGCCATGAAGCCCGTGCCTCTTGTCATCAAGGAATGCAGGCTGTGCCCGGCGGTTTTCCGGTCTTCTCCACGACCGGCGAAATGCCAGGCCAGTCCGGCGCTCATCGCGGTGACGAGCGCAGTCCATGAGGACAAGCCCGCAGACATCGGGATTTTCCAGCAAGTCATCACCAGCGGCAACAGCCAGACGATCCGCTGGCGCGGCAGCTTTTGGCGATGTGCCAGGATGGGGAGGAGCAGGCCGAGCAGTGAAAGCGAGAGAATCCGCAGGTCGGGCTGGAGAACTCTTTCCAAGCAGGTTACGGCGGCAAGTGATGCTGTTAGGCCGATCATCCAGCAGAGGAATAGCTCGGCCTTTTTCATCCTCGGACATTCCTCCGTCACCGTAAGACCCGCCTTGCGTTCCCACCATGCGGCCACGATCAGAAGGATGGGCACCGCGCTGGCCAGTGGTGCGATTCTCAAGGGATCCGAAATCACCAGCAAAGCCGCCCATCCGCCAAAGGCCAGCGCCGCCCCTTGCCACTCGGGGAAAAGCCCGGTCGTGCGGAAACGCCAGACCCCTGCGACGATGAGCAAGGATGTCAGAGCCATGCCGAAGATCGGCCAGTCGAAGGGAAGTTCATTCATCGACAGCAGGCCGGAAGCCACGCCGATGAACCACACGGTCATCGATGCCTGCCGTGGGAATTCGAGCAGGCTCGTTTGTCCCGCGCTCTTTCGCAGCAGAAGCCCGGCAGCGAGCATGAGTCCGGCCATGCCACCCCAGATGAAGACGCCGGGGGATGCCTCAAGGCCCACGAGAAACGCCAGCATGGCGGCAAGCACGGAGAAGATCCTCTCGGCGGCTTTGCGGAAACGATGATGCGCCACCGCCATCGCCAGGGACTCGCCGGCCAAGGCAAGAGCAAGGTGCCAGCCATCGAAATAAAGGCACAGGGCCACACTCAACAGGGCCAGGCCTTGCACCAGATAGGTTTCCATCACCGGCGATCGCCGTCCGCGCCACAGCGCCACTGCCAGCCAGACCGCACCCCATGCGGCCGCGATCCTCCAGGGTTCTTGCCATTCCAGAATCATCCCGCAGGCGGAAAAGAGGCCGAAACCGGCGGCATTGTTGATCCCCGCCCACCACGCCATTCCGCGCGGGCCGAGGTTTCCCAGCCATCCGGGAAACCCGGTGGGCACGGCAAACACCACCCACAAGGCCGCCACAAACCAGGGCCCATGCGCCGTGATTCCGGAACCGGAGGCACCCGCCACGGCCCAGAAAAGGAATGCCGCGTAAGTCCCCGCCATCGCTGCGATCCCCGGTGCCTGCCATTGTTTGCGGCCCATCAGGCCCACCGCCGCCATGCCCAGAACGATGTTGGAGACCGCCGACAAGGTTCCCAGCGGCTGGAGAATGGTGGAGTACGATGCCAATAGTAGTCCCATCACCGCAATCGCCCGCGAGTCCCGTTTCACCGCGACCGCCACGATCCCGCCGGCGGAGGCCATCATGGCCAGCGATCCGGAGACCACGGAATCGATCACCCGCAGCCTCTCCACATGATGCGCGGCGTAGGCACACCAGTGGAAGAACGCCATTCCTCCCGCGAGGACCATTTCCCCATAAGCCCGAGTCTTCTCCCGCGCGGCCGCCCACCAACCCGCCGCACAAATCCCCAGCGCACTGGCGAACAGGCAGGCCAATCGAGCCCCCGCCGGCAGTTCACGCAGCCAATTGCGGTAAAGATGGTTTCCTAACAGAACCAGGCCGGTGATCAGCAGCACGATCCCGATCCGCACCAGCCACACCCGACCCAGGGCGATCTCAAAGTCCGCCGTGACATCGCGCGCAGGTGGTAGGGGCGGTGGCTGTGGTCCCTCTGCAGGCTTTTCCGGGCAGTCGTCCACCTCACGTGGGATCACGCGGATGGATTTGGCCAACCGCATCGCCCCGGAAACCCGAGGGGCTTCGGAAACCGCTGACGCCGCTTCGACTTCCCCAGGCTCCGCAAAGTTGGATGGCTCGGTCCTCGGGGAAATGGATTTCGAAACCGGCAAGGCTTCCGCAGGTCCGGCGGGGGAGGGATCGATGACGATCCGCGGCCCCTTCGCTTTCTCCAAAGCGCTCTCCAGGCGGCGTAGCTCCGCACGCAGTTCGCCCAGCTCACCCGCATGCCGCGCCGCCATCTCATCGAGAGCGGTTCGCAGCTTCGCAATCTGCATGGCAGGCTGGAGGGGATCTTCCATGAGGACCTAGGTTCGCAGCTTGCCTTGCGGTGTCCAATTCCCAAGTTCATCGAGTTTCCGAGGTTAAACATTGAGAAAATCGATGTTCGGTGCCCTCCCTGGTGTCGGTGGCTTTTTTCTTTTCTTTCGCGATGCAGCCGTCGTGGATGGGGGCATCGTGAGTGAGCTTTCCGCCGACCCCTACGCCCCACCCATCCAGCCCCAGAACGAGGCGGAGGAAGAGCGGATCGACCTGCCCCCCGGGACCTACGGCGCTTATCGTGACAATCGGCGCTGGTCGGTCGCGGTCATCGCACTTGTCCTCACGCTGTTTGGAGGAAATACGCTCCTCATCGGCTTGTGGTCCTTGCTTTATATTTTGGGTCATTCCTTCGCCGATCATCCATTCTTTGAAGTCACCTCTCATCTGCTTTATGCCAACGTGCTGACTTACATTGCCTTCGGAATTTGGATCAACCGCAGCGCGAAAAACGCGTGGCTTTTCAATGGCCTGCGCCTGCGGCTTCCGCGGCTGCCCGGCACCCTGCCCACGGTGATGAATGATACGCCCGGATGGTGCGTTGGCTGGTATTTCATCCCCATCGCCAGCCTTTGGAAACCCTATCAGGCCATGCGCGACATCTTCCATTCCTCCGCCATCAAACATCCCGTTCCCAAGGGTCTCCTGCCCCTGTGGTGGACTTTCTGGATCGCCGAAACCCTCAATAACAACCAGAATTGGGAGTTGGATTCGCTCGCCGCCAACGCCCTGCTTGCCCTGATTTCCTTCGGCATCTCCACCGCCCTTGTGGTCATGGCCTGTCAGCTCGTCCGCACCCTCACCCGGCTTCAGCACGAGGCTGCCATCGAACTGACCCTGCAACTCGCCCAGGTCCCGGCAACTCCCGACCCATCTTCCGCTCCGATCCTCACGCGCCGCAGCAGCCCCGATGTCATTCTTCGCCGCCAATAAATTCTCAACGCCGGTCCTCGCGCGGGGACGGCGTGTTTACTTCTTGCGGCAAACCTTGACTTGATTTCGGATCATCCTTCGACGAATGTTTGCTCCATGAAATGGTTTTTGATCCTGGCCCTTCCGGTTTTCGCTCTCGCCTCCTGTGCTCCCGGGGGTGCGGTGGAGAAACGTTACGTGTGCAAATGCGGTCAGAAGTGCGGCTGCGAGACGGTATCCACAACTCCCGGGAAATGCGGGTGCGGGCATGATCTCGTGCCGCAGTGATTCCCGGGCGTGATCACTCGCTGATGAAGCGGTGGCGCAGGGAGTTTTCGTGGCTCAGGGCGAGGATGGAGGGAGCATCGGCGCCGAGTTCGGCAGCAAGGATGTCCTGTTCGTTGCGGAGATTGGTGTGCACCAGGTAGGGGTTGTCCGTGCAGATGCAGAAAGGGACCTTTTCCCGGGCAAGGCCAAGAACGAAGCGGGCGAGACTGGCGAAGTCCGGGATGACCTGGGTGACGCGGTTCACCGTGGGACAAATTTCAAGGCAGGTCTGGGTGTGACGCAGGAGGGCGGTGAGCGTGTCGCGCAGGGCCCCCTCGGCCTTGCGGAGTTCGATGCCGTGGCCGATGCGGTCGGGATGGATGGCCTCAAGCACGCGGAGAATCGCCTCGGGTCCGGTGCCTTCGCTCTCGCCCACGTGATAGGTGATCTTCAGGCCGGCGGCGCGGGCTTTTTCCATCATGCGGGCGGTCTCGGCGAGCCAGTCGCGATCGTATTCGCGGCGCACGGATTCGGGGCCGGCCATGTCGATGCCGACGACGCCATTCGCGCCATTGATGGACCCGCGGCTGCGCCACTTGATGGCGGCTTCGATGATCTGCCAATTGGCATCGAGCGGAAGATCGCGGCCGAGGGAGAGGATGATGCCGGTGGTGACGCCGTAGTGGAGGGAGGCGCGTTCGAGGCCCTGCATGACGGCAAGGATGATGGCATCCATGGTGTGAAGCCCGCCGCGGACCCGCTTGTAGGGATTGAAGCGGAGTTCGAGGCCGCTGATTTTGGCGCGGCGGTGGGCTTTGGCGACGACCTGATAGGAGGAAACGCTGGCGGCGGAAGGGGAGGATTGGATTTCCTCGGTGACCTGGAAGTAGCGGTTCAGGAAATCGTCGAGGGACTTCACCTCATCGGTTGTGGCGGTGAGGGATTCGTGGAAGGTGGTGAAATCGTGGTATCCGGTGCGAAGCCCATTGTCGCAGAGGATTTCCCAGAGGACGGCGGAAGGAACGGCACCGCCGAGATGGATGTGGAGGTCGTGCATGGCAGTTGCTAGCGTTTCCCGTGCCGGATGGCGAAGGGGCTTCAAACGGATGGCTCAGCGTGAATCGATGAAGCGGACCATTTCCGAGGCGGCGAGGAGGAAGGCACCCACCCCGAAGTCCGCGGTGGACGCGGCATCGACCACCTGGCCGGGGATGGCTTTTTCCCCGATGGGCTGGATGTATCCCACCGCACCGTTTTCCTGAAGCGAGGTGGTCATGAGGAAATCCCAAGCCTTGCGGGCGGCCGGAAGGTGCTTGGCTTCATCGAGCACACCCTGGCGGATGCCCCAAAGGTAGCCGTAGGTGAAAAAGGCGGTGCCACTGGTTTCCGGGCCGGGGGCGTGGGCGGGATCGATGATACTACGGGTCCAGTAGCCGTCGGCCTGTTGGGAAGCGGTGAGGGCTTCAGCCATGGCTTGGAAGGTTTCGAGGTAAATCTTGCGGTCGGGATGATCGGCAGGAAGGTCATCGATGACCATGGGCAGGGCGGCGAAGACCCAGCCGTTGCCGCGAGCCCAGAAGTCTTTCTTGCCGTTCGCGGATTGGTGTTTGGGGAAGATGTATTTCGCATCCCGATAGAAGAGTCCGGCCTCCTCATCGAACATGAGCTCGCGGGCATGATCGAAGTAATCGCGAAGCTTCGCGAGGTATTCGTCCTTGCCGGTGATTTTGTGGAGTTCACTCATCGTGGGCATGACCATGAAGAGCCCGTCCGACCACCAGATGTAATCGTTTTGTGGCGTGGTGATCTGGTGATCAAAGACCTCGATGGCCCGGGCGATCTTCTTCTTCGATGGGGAAAGGTGATGGAGATCGAAATAGACCTGGAAGCACACCTGCCAATCGCCGAAGAGCACGTGGCGGTCGTTTTCGCCGTAGTCGTAGCGCCATTCGTCCTTGTTGTCCGATCGTGCGCCTTCCCAATGATTGCGCTCCGCCCATTTTTCCGAGTAGCGCCGCCACTCGCGGTTCTCCGTCACGGCATAAGCGGCCATGTTGCCCACATGATAGACCGCACGATTCCAAAAGGCGTCGCCGTGTTGCGGGTTGCTTTCCTGCCAGTGCTCGTTGACGCGTTCGATCACCTCGATGACCTCGGCGCGCGTGCGGACTTCATCGGCAGCCAGGCTGAGGGGATGGATGACGAGGGCGGAGAGGAAAAGGCGGGCAAGCATGGGTTGAGACCTAAACTCGACGAGCCGCGCGTTGAGTCAATGCCATTCGAAGTCTTGAGCAGCCTCGGGGGGCGCAGTTTTCAAGGGGTCCGGGAAAAGGTGGCGAAAGGGTCACCGGGAAGCTGACGCAGGGCACCGAAGAGGACCTTCGCATTGAGCTTGGCACCGGCGGGAGTGGTGTGCGTGCGGGCATCGGCAAAAAGCGGCTTGGTCCCCTCCGGGCCGAGGCGTGCGTATTCGATGCCAACGAGACCGGCGAGATCGATGTAGCCGGCCTTTTCCGCGCGCGCGCATTCCTCGATCCAGCCACGCCATTCCTGCCAATCTTCGCGGTATTTCCCATCGCGATCGAAATCCCGATGCGGCACCGGCGAGCAGAGAATGACCGTAGCCCCTTTTTCCCGTGCGGTGCGGGCGAAATGGCGGAGATACCAGCCGAAGCTATGTACGATTTCCGTCGTACCATCGGGCTTGGTGACCTGGGCGGTTTCGTCGCCGATGCCTTTCACCGAACCGCGGAATTTGCCCCGTTCATCGATGGGGCCGACGTCATTGTGGCCGAACTGGATGAGGACGAAGTCGCCTTTCTTCATGGAGCGGAGGATCTCGTCCCAACGGCCTTCGGTGAGATAGGTGCGGCTCGAACGGCCGCCGATGGCGCGGTTGGCAATGTTGAGTTTGGCGGGATCGAACCACGCGCCGATTTCCTGACCCCAGCCGCGCATGGGCGAGGGGCATTTGACGGTGGAATCCCCGGCGATCCAGAGCGTGGGCAGGGTGGGGTTGGCAGGCGTTTCGCGGGCCTGGCCGCGGTCATCGACCACCGGTCGCTCGTCGGCATGAACGAGCAAGGGAAAGCACAGGCAAGCGAGGAAGGCGCGACGAATCATCGCGCCGAACTTGCCGTCATGCCAGCCCCATGGCGAGTCCCCTGTGCGGGGGATGCGACGAGGTGTTTCACGGGAAGGCCCGGCTGAGCCGCTCGGCCTCGGCGCGAGAGATGGGCAGGACCGAACCGTGACGGAAACGGAAGGGGAAGCGGACTTCAGCGCTGGCGGCGAAGTTGGCAATGTCCGGATCCCGACTGATGAAAGCCTTGTAACCCTCACTGCGGCTGTAGTGATCGAGCAGCAGACACCACGATTTTCCGTGACCCGCAGTGGCAGAGAAAAGCGGGAAACAAGTGGGGCCCTCGTATCCTTTCCCATTCGCCAGCGAAAAGTCACGAACCTCTTGCCATGGGCCATCGAGACGCGGGGCGCGCTCCATAAGGATCGCTTTGGCGGATTCATCTTTGGAAAAGCGGAGGTAGTCGAGCTGGTGGCGGATGATGGTGGTATCGATGACATCCGCAGGCTTTTCCAGATAGATGAAGGGCTTGGTGAAACTGTGGAAATCCCGGGTGCGGGCGGCCCAGATGCGGAGTTTGCGGAAATCGTCGCGGGCGGTCTTCGATGCCCAGAAGACAAGATAGTCCTCGGTCTCCTCATCATAGATCGCCTCCGGAGCCCAGGCACAACTGGCATCTTCCGGAGCGATGGCGATGAGTCGAGGCGCACTCCAATTGACCAGATCCATGGACTCCCAGATCAGGATCGAACGACTGCCGCGGGTGAGCGCGTGGTTCCAATCGTGGCCGTGGAGATGGATCGAAAGATCGGTGGCCAGCAGATAGGTGAGTGTGCCGTCCGGCGAGCGAATGAGGAAAGGGTCACGCGCCCCTTTTTCTCCGACCGTGCTGACCAGCGCAGGCCTGCCGCCATTCAAGGCACGCCAGTGCAAGCCGTCATTGCTGAGTCCGAAATGGATTTGCTCGGCCATGGGGTCCTGTTCGCCCCTGAAGGTGACGAAAAGGAAGTCCTGTCGCGCCAGGCTAGGAAAGGGGAGTAGCGACGAGAGGAAAGCGAGCGTTGCAACAACGGCGCGTTTCATCATGTCGACACCATGGCGGTCGGGCACGAAATCGACCACCCCTTGCTTGCGCATCGATGCGCGGATTCTCCGATTTTCTATGGCGAGAAGTCCCCTGAATTTGATTGAGGGCGCTGGGTTGCGATGGCGAAATCAACGCCTGCGGCGAATCAATGCCAGCATGCCCAAGCCGCCAAGCAAAGTGAACGTTGGCTCCGGAACCACGGAGACATTGTCCACGGTGATGCCGCCTGTGCTCGCCCCAAATGTGAAGGTCTCGAACAGTTGGGTGTTCGGTGTTGCGTGGAAAAAGGAAACATTCCCTGTGGAAGTTCCGATTGCCACCAGCGAGGTGTTGGTCAGCAAGACCGAGTAGGCGCGTGAGGCTGTTCCGAAGTTTGTTCCAGAAACGGTGAAAATGTAGGGAGTGTTTGACGTGAACGTGGCACCTGTTACTACGTTTGCCCAAGTCCCGGCGTTGAATGCCTGCACCGAAGTTCCGCTGATCCGGATCGTAATCAAGTCGGCACCAGCATCGCTCTCCAGACGGATCCGGTGCGCCTCGTTCACGGCTCCGAAGCTGACCTGGAAGCTGGCATTCCAATTGACAAGACCGTCCGACGGGGTGGCCGCGAAATCCTGAAGGATCTGCCCACCGCTGGAAATTGCCGCGGCTCCGCTGGCTCCGCTTGCAGTCCCGGTCACCGTCCAGCCATTGAGGTTGTTGGCAGAGAAGTCTCCGTTGACAAGGCTGATCGCACCCAAGGCGGGTCCGGACATGAGGAGACAAAAGGCGGGGAATATCAACGGGCTCATGATGGAAAAGATACTTGGATGAAGTGGAGCAAGCGGGGAAGTAGATGTGCTTGACGATAGAGGACAGAAACTTGGCCCTGCGGGCATCATGGAGCAGCCAGCACGGCCGACAGGCGGACAAACACCCGCGGTGCGCTGCCGCTGGAGACTGTTGCGCTTGCCTGCACCACACCGGATACCGGTGCGCCAGCCGCAATGGTGATGACCGTTCCGCCCGTGTTGGCCTCGCCGGAGGCTTGCCATTCAGCGAGGTCGGTCGACCATTGGTAGTTGTAATTCACATCGCTCGAGATCTCCGGATTGAGCGGATGGCTGAAGCTCAGGGCGCCGGCGGAGCCAGACACTGCGGTGAGGCCGGTGCTCGGCGCGTTCGGGGCGGTGCCCAGGACATTTTCGACGATGTTGGCGATACCGTCGCCGTCGGCGTCGCCATCGGCGCTGAGGTTTGCTCCCGGAGCGAAGGCAAAACCACTCATCCAGGACGCGAAGTCGTCGAGCGGCGGCACGGTGACCGCCGTGCCATCGACGCGCAGCAGCGAGTCGGCGGTGGCACCGCACTCGAAGGTCACGGTTTCGAAGGCCACGTTCGGAGACGCGTGGAAGGCGGTGAGGTCGGGCGAAACGGAGTAGTTCACGCCGTCGGTCGAAAGCGCGACGGTGAAGCGCCGCGTCGGAAGGCCGAAGTCGCGACCGGTGACCCGGAGGAAATAAGTCGTGCCCGGATCCAGCGAGAGTCCGGAGAGGGCGCTGGTCCAGATGCCGCTGGCGAAGGCGTCGATCGAGTCCGCTGCGGCGGTGTTGGCGGTGAGACGGAGGGTCACAAGGTCGTCGCCGTTGCTGCCTTCGAAGCGGATCCGGTGCGTCTGGTTCTCCTGACTGAAGCGGATCGCGAAAGCGGCTTGGAAATCGGGGAGCGGCGCGACTCCGGCCGGGAACAGGTCTTGCAGGATCCCATGCCCGGGCGCGAGTGCAACGGCGGAACCCCCGCCAACGACGAACGAAGCCTCCTCGGAAGGCGCTCCGGTCACGTTCCATCCGAGCGGGAAGACGCCGGCCGCCGAGTCGGTTTCGAAGTCGCCGTTGGCAAGGAGGTTGGCGTCGCTCACCTTACGGGCGGAGATTGCGAAGGACGTGCTTGGCAGGGCCGGATCATCGCTGGTTGGATTGAGCGAGGCGACCGCCGCGGTGTCGGGAGCGGACAACTGGGTGGGATCGAAGCTGAGCCCGAGGGTTGTCGTTTGTCCCGCAGCGATCGATACCGGGAGGGTGGTGGTGAGGCTTACGGCCGGCGATCCGATCACGCTCCCGCCAAGTTGGACGGCGGCCGATGTCCCGTCGTTCACTGCGGTCAGCGTATGGCTGGCGTTCGCGCCGTTTAGCGAGCGCAGCACGGCTGGAGGATTGAAAAACAGCAGGCGTCTCGCAGGGCGGTCAGCAGAGAAATATCCGACTTCGTCGACCCAAAAGCTCGGGCACAAACCGGCGGTCGCGTTCGATTGGCTGCTGGTGTCCGAGGTCACGAAGGCAAAAGCCGCGGGCGTCCCGGTGTCGATCGCCACCGAGTGGGCGGAAGTCAGCCCGGTCACGGTTTTTGGAAAACCCGCACCGGGACCGTTCAGGGTGAGGTCATAGCTTGCACCGGCAGCACCGAATCCGCGACCGCGCAGGGTGAGCCGGTAGACGTGGACGGTATCTCCTGAAGCAACATCGAGGATGCCGTCGCCAATCCCGTTCAACGGATCGGCATCGGTGTCGACATCGGTCGATCCCGCGAGCACCAGGCCGCTGCCATCCCCGTTGAAATCAACCAGCACCCACGTGCCGAGCTGGCCATCGTAGAGATAAAATCCCGGGATGCCTCCGGCGGCGATCCCATCGGGCATGTAGGCGAGGTTGATGAGCGTGGCATCGTCAGTTGTGTCATTGAAATCCGCCGCTGCGGGAACCACATCGCTTCCTTGCACGACGAGCTGGAAGGCTCGATCGGCGAACTCTCCTGAGGCAGGGTTGCCGGTATAGTCCTGGAAGGCGGCGGGGGCCACCGGCGTGAAGCGGAAATCAAGGGTCCACTCGGGAAGCCCGTTCGGCACAACACTTGACTGGGACAGCGAGCTCTTCGTTGTCACCGGGTCGCCGTTCCCGCGAACCCGGACCATGCCGTCGCCCGAAGGAACCATCAGGCCTGGCTCGACCCGGGTCGAACCACCCGCCCAGTCCGTGAGAGTGGTCACGAAGCCCGGGTTGGGATTGCGCAACTCCCCGCTGGCAAAGAAGCTCGCGGCCATCGGGAGCGTCTGATCCTGGCCGGAGGCATCGACATCCACCAGCAGGCTGCCGGTGAATGTGCCCGACGTGGCGCTGGACGCGGTGATCTGGACGTCGATCGACTGACCGGCGGCCAATACCGATCCCACCGGCGGATTCACCGATCCGACCGTGAAGACCCCGCTGCCGGTGAGACCGACCGAGTTCACGGTGACCGATTGCGAAGCGCTGGTGTTCTTGAAGCGCATCGTGCGGGTCAGGGGTGAAGCGCTGACGTTGCTCACGGGAAAGGCAAAGTCCGGGGCCGGTGTGGCGGGATCGATCTCGAAGGTCGGGCCGCCGGCCGGAGCGACTGTGTAATCGATCGTCAGCCGGGCAAAGCGGGCGCTCTGCGCGGCGTCGCGGTCGCTGCGGATCGACAGGAAATTCTGCGTCGGGGTGTTTGTGGTAAGGATGAAGTGCAGGCTGTTCGAGAGATGGTTCTGCAGGCTGGTCTTGAGCGTGGCGGGGGTGAGCGTGATGGTCGCGCTCTGGTTGTCGGCGGTAGCGTCCCAGGTGATCGACTGGCTGCCAAGCGGGGAGCCCACGGTACCGCCAGCCGCAGAGTCGCCCGCGGCGGGAGCAGTCCAGGTCGCGGTGGCCGGGTCGAAGGCGAAGTTGTAGTCGTTGACGATGACGTTGACCGTATTTGCCCGCCCGCGGCGTTCGAAAACCTGCAGGCTGGCCGAGTTGACAGTGAGGTTGGCGAAGTTGCCCCCGCCGATCGTGTTCACGTCGTTGACGATCGATGCCACATCGAACCGCATCAGGCCTCGCAAGTTGTTGGTAGCGCCGTTCGAGCCCACGAGCATCTCATTGTCGGTGTCGTCGTTCTGTTGGGTCGTAGGCCCCGTTCCACCGTCGTTGCGGAAATAGGTGTCGCCGGTGACGGTGCCGGTGAAGACCGTGGCACAGAGGGGCACGGCAGAGGCAAGGAAGGCGAAGAGAGCGGTCGTTTTCATGGCGGAAACATCAACGTCGGTCCTAGATTCAAGCGCGTTCGGCTATGGACGAAAGATCCGATACTTGACCGCGCGGGACAAAAACTTGCCTCACCCGACACGTAGGCGGAAAAAATCGCGGGAACCGGCGTCGGGGATGACGATGCGGTAGCGGACATAGCCGGAAGGAACGCCCGATTGGTCGGCACTCGGGATCATTTCGGCCTCCCTGCCAGTCCAGTCGGCGAGGTCCGACGACACCTCGACGCCCACTTCGAGCTGATCGAGCGTCCCGAGGTCGCGCAAGACCACCTCACCCTCGCCGTTGAGTATTTTTACAGGATTTTGATCGAAGCCCGCAGGATCGGCCCCGGCGCTGATGAACTCGACTGCCGCTTCAAGTTGGTCGCCATCCTCGTCGTTGGCCATTGCCGCCGCCCGACCTAGCCCGGTCGCCAGGCCTTCATCCCTCGCCCAGTCGAGGAAGGCATCGCGGACGTCTGCAGGTCCGTAGGTGAACTGGGCCGTCGCCACGGTCGCCGCGCCCGATCGCACCCTCACCCAGTGGGCGTTGAATCCCTCGGGAAAAACGTGTGTCACGGTCTGTCCGGCCGCGAGGTCAAAGGTCGCGTAGGTTGACCAGCTGTTGTCGGCGAGGAAATCGACCTCGACGGTGATCGTGGTTGCGTCGGTGGCGCTCAGTTCAAGTTCCTTCCGGTCGTAGCCGTACATCAGGTAGGGATCGGAGGGAGTGTCGGCGGCGACGACCGTTTGTTTCCAAGGGCCGCCGGTGCCACGCGGTTCGCCCATGCGCCAGAGGTCGTCCACCTCGCCGAGCCACAGCGCGGCCGAGCCGTCGGCGTTGCGGACCAGTTGGTCTCCGGCCGGTGCGTCGTCGAGCACGCCTGTCAGAACGAGCAATCCGCGCCAAGAGGCGAAGTCGGTGATGCGCTTGCCGTGGGTGGCGAGGGCCCGCATCTTGCGCATCCCGCCCGAGTTGTCGCGCGGCACTTCATAAAAGGTGCCGTGGCAGTTGAGCAGCTCGCGCTCGGTCACCACCTCGCGGATCCCGCGGGCCCAGCCGGCGGCAAAGGGTTGCTCGTAGAGAGGATCGAGCTTTGGCAGGCGGAAGCGAAGGGAACCCTCGCTGACCCAAGCCGAGGCGGCGTCGAAACCGAACTCCTGCGTGAGCGCTGCGCTGCTGCGCATCGCACCCTCGGCGGCGGCATCCTCCACGTCGCGCAATTCGAGCCCGGCTCCGATCCGATGGTAGCCGGAGGGGGCCGCCTGCCCGCCGGCATCGGTCCGCGACGAGGCGAACTCCAGCTTGAGTTCGTCGTCGTTCATCACGCGGATCAGGCCGTCGGAGATCGAGCGGGTGTCGCGGATGTCGGCGAGCGCGGCGAACTCGTCGCTGCCAAGAGAGGCCGGCGTGGGATGCGGGTAGGGCGAAGCGAGATGGAAGAACGCGGTGAGCCCCGTGCTCGCTCCGGAGCAGGCAAGGCGAAGCCAGGGAGCGTCGATGTCGGAGACGATCTCATACAAGTAGCCGCCCGCCGGCACGGTGACCGTCCGCGCGTCTGTCCATGTCGGCGTTCCGGGGCTGGTGGCGATGGTCACATCGACCGGGGTCGCCCCGGTATTGCGCAGGTGGAGCGTGCGCTGGGGAAAGCCTTCGACGAGAAAGGGATCGGAAACCTGGCCGTTCGCCACTGCCTCATTCATCCACACCGCACCGTGGCCGCTCGGCGCGCCCCAGCCTTGGAAGTCCTCGAGTGTGCCGAACCAGAAGTTCGACTGCGGCTTTTGCGCCAACGCGTTGTCGAAGCGCGACGCGTCGTTGCGGCCCATCACGATTCGACCCTGCCACATCGCGTAGTCGGTCGGCATCTTGTAGTAACCGCAGATCGGTTCCAGTCCGGCGAAGTTCGCGGCGGAGAAGGTCTTCGGGAAATCGAAGAACAAGCCGTGCATGTGCATCAGATAGGGCGATTGCGGGTCGGCCGGGTCGAGCTGCCGGATGCGTGGCCACTCGGTGTGCCAGCCGTGGGAGCCATCGTGGGTGTAGGACGCCTTCGGCAAGCGCCAAAGGTTCCACTGGTCGCCTTCCATCACATGAAGCAGCACCGACTTCGCATCGAAACCGGTCGACCAGATCGGATCGTTCGCCGGGTCCTGGCTGCCGTGGATGCCGCCGGGACCGCTGACCTCGCAGTGCTGGGTTTTCGACACCTGTTCCCAGCCATGGAGATATTGCGGCTGCGGGGCCACCGGTGCCGGACCGTCGGCGGTCCCGTTGCCGCTGAAAAAATCGGACCCGCCTTCCTGCAGCCAGCCTCCGCCGTTCTGCTGAACCGTCGTGCCATCCCAGGTCGCCAGCACGCCCGACGGACCAGTCGGCACGCCCTGATTGTTCGGCCGGCCGTTGTTTGCCACCACCAGTTTCCCCTGTCCGGTGAAGGCTCCTTTGCCGTGGTAGCCAAAGAGAAAACGATCGCCAGTGCCCTGCCGGTCCGGGTAGCGGGTGATGAACGACAGGTCGCGTGCATCGACGTCATAGATGCCGTCTTCCATCGTGAAAAGGTAGAGTCGGTTCGGGTCAGTGAGGTGCGCCGCAGTTGCGGTCAGGCGGCCGGGCGCGCTGCTTGGCGGCAGCACACGGACGTTGCCGTCCGCACCGATGAAATAAGGGCCGATGTTGAGCTGATTGGTGGTGGTGTGGATGAAGCGGTTTGCAGGCGTGCCACCGACCGACTCCGGGCGGATCACCCGCGACAGGTCGGGCGCGATCTCGTAGAGCTTATCGCTGCCGCCGTTGGGAATATGCGGGCCGTAGGTGATCGCCCATAACTTCCCCGCCCACGGCACCACCGCGCCGATGCCGCACTCGAGGTGGGTGTTGGTCATCGCGAGGTGCGGATAGACGCCGGAGATCTCCCGAACGACCGGCGTCTCGGGCGGTTCCGGCGGCAGGTCGTTGGACTGCAGGACGATCGCGTCGACCTTCATCCCGCCGGGCGAAGTCGTGTCAAAGCGGGCCGTCTCGAAACGCGTGCCTGCGGCGGCCGAATGGAATCTCACGAGGTCGCCGCTGGTGGTGAAGTTGACCCCGTCGGACGACAGCGCGACGCGGAACCTGCGGGTGGCTTCGGCGAAGTCGAAACCGGTGATGCGGGCGTGATAGGTCACGCCTGCCGTGAGCGGGAAGCCGGACAGCGCGACACCCCAGCCAGTGTTGCCCGAGGCCGAGCCGGAGAAGACATCGAGTCCGCCGGCCGACGGACGCAGCGTGACGATGTCGCCGGCATTGCCGTTTCCGCGGAGGCGGATCCGCGACGAGGTGTCGATCGTCCCGACCTGGAAGGCGAAATCCAATTGGAAACTGGAAAGCCCCTCACCGGCCGCGCCTGCGAAGTCCTGGTGGATCGAGCTGTTGGCAGCGAGCGACACGCTGTTGCCGTCGTCACCGACGATCGAGGCAGTGGAAGTGGCCGATGCTGAAGTCCAACCCTTGTTGAAAGGGACTTCGTCGAAAGACGGATTGACGAGTCCCGCCGCCATCGCGACGGGCACTTGGAGGAAAAGAAGGATTCGCTTCATAAATCAGAGAGAGGCCGCCGCTGTGGCGGAAGGGTGTGTTCGAAGGTAGGGCGGGTTAGGAAGGGAGCTTGGTGTGGCTTTTGATTGGAAAGATCACCGGGTAGCCGACAGATTCGATCCGCGGCTTGATTGATTGCAAGGACGAGAGCCCGAGAATCCCTGCCGGTTCCGCTCACGTCGCTGTCTCGACTCCGTCACATGGCGCGGAGACAGCGGTATGAGGGATGACGAAACCGCGAGCATGCCGAGACACGTTTTCCAAATCATCATGGCTGCCATCGAACCGATCGGCTGGAATGGGGGCTAGCCAATTGGCTTGCTCGGCAAAGACAAAAACTTGTGTTCAGGGCTCGTTTCCACGATCAAACCCAAGTGAAGCTCGCTTACGAATTGATGGCCAAGGCGCATCCGGTGCTGCTTTGGGCATTGGAGCGGCGTTGGACAGCGGAGCACGCGGCCCGGGTCGGATGCCGATTGCGGTCGAACGAAAACAGTGCGTGGCTGATCCTCGACGGGCGTGCGAGGGTCCGGTCCGAAGAAGACGAATGTCACGCAGGGAAAGGAGAATGGATGTTTCCACGACCGGGCCATCGAGAGCAGGAATTTGAAGGTCCGTTCCACTTTCTTTCAGTCACCATCAACTGGCAATGGGCTGATGGCCGTCACCTTTTCGACCGCGGCCTGAGCAAGGTGGTCCCAGCCCGCGATCTCCCATGGTTGGAAGAAGACGCGAGGGCGATCATTGCCACTACCCAGAAAACCAGCACCTCCAACTCCTACTACCTCGGTCTGGGACAGTACGATCTCGCTTCGGCGTGCCTCTTGCATGAACTCGGCGCGCGCTGGGCACGTTCTTTCCAGCGGGCGATGTCCGAATCCGGAGTGCTACCGGACCTTGGGGTCCTTGTGGATCCTCGTCTGGAAAAGATCATGATGGCCGTGAAGGCCCTTCCGGCCGACGGCGCGCTGGATCGCAACGCATTGGCGGCCTCCGTCGGGATGTCCCCGCGCCACCTGGACAGGCTTTGCAAGGAAGCAACCGGCCGGACTCTCGCGGAGCAGCACGACACGCAGCGCTTCGAGATGGCAGTGCGCCAACTTCTCGAGCCGGGAATCCGCGTCAAGGAAGTGGCCTCGAACCTTGGGTTCGCGGATCTCTCCACATTCTCACGCTGGTTCAGTCGCCGCCAAGGCCGCTCTCCAAGGGAATTTCGCGAGGCGTTCTTTTCAAGCTGAGAAAGGAAACGCAGGCCTGCCGCCATCCATCATCCACCATCTAACATCCATCATCGGCTGTTTCCCACAGGCTGTGGGATTCAGCCGTTGAGTTTGGCGAGGGACTTGGGCAGGAAGACGCCGTCTTTGCGGATGAGTTTGCCATCGAAGTAGATTTCGCCGCCGCCGTAGTCCTTGCGTTGGATGCAGACCATGTCCCAGTGGACTTGGGAGCGGTTGCCATTGTCGGCCTCTTCGTAGGCATTTCCAGGAGTGAAGTGGAAGGAGCCGCCGATCTTTTCATCGAAGAGGATGTCGCGCATGGGGTGTTTGATGCGGGCATTGTAGCCGAGGGCAAATTCGCCGATGTAGCGGGCACCAGGGTCGCTATCGAGGATCTTGTTGAGTTCCTTGGTCTTGCCGGGTGACTCGGCCTGGACGATGCGGCCCTTTTCGAAAACGAGGCGGATGGAATCGAAGGGAATGCCCTGATAGATGGTGGGCGCGTTGTAGGAAATCACGCCTTCCACGCTGTCCTTGACGGGAGCCGTGAAGACCTCGCCATCGGGGATATTGCAAGTCCCTGCACAAGCGACGGCCGGAATGTCCTTGATGGAAAACCGGAGGTCGGTGCCGGGGCCGGTGATGCGGACGTCCGAGGTGGCATCCATGAGTTTCTTCAAGGCATTCGCGGCGGGTAGCAGGGACTTGTAATCGACGAGGCAGACATCGAAGTAAAAGTCCTCGAAAGCCTCCGTGCTCATGCCGGCTTGTTGGGCCATGGAGGGGGTGGGCCAGCGCAGGACGCACCATTTGGTTTTGGTCACACGCCAATCGATGACCGGACGCATGTGTTTGTTGGCGAGGGTCATGTTTTTCGCCGGGACATCGCTGGTTTCAGCAATGTTGTGGCTGCCACGCACGGCGATGTAGGCATCCATGCCTTTCATTTCGGCGAGGAGGTTTTTGGCGATGAGCGAATACTGGTCATCGGTGGCGCCGGAGAGCATTTCGCGGGTGAGGCGGGAGTCGTGGATGCGGATCACCGGCACCCCGCCCTTGCGACGCACCTCGCGGATCAGAGCGAGGCCGATGGAGGAGGGGGAATCATAGAGATCGATGAGGATTTTCTCACCTTTCTTGAGAGTCACGGAGTATCCCACCAATTGGCGGGCGAGGAGGTCGACGCGCGGATCGTGCATGGCGGGAAGCCCATCACATGGGGCGGTGGTGAAAAGGAAAATGCGCGGGAGTTCAGCACTCGACGACATTCACGGCGAGGCCGCCGCGGGAGGTTTCCTTGTATTTGGTTTTCATGTCGCGGCCGGTGTCGCGCATCGTTTTGATGACCTTGTCGAGCGAAACGAAGTGGCTGCCATCGCCGCTCATGGCGAGGCGTGCGGCATTGATGGCTTTCACGGCACCCATGGCATTGCGTTCGATGCAGGGGATCTGGACGAGGCCGCCGACAGGATCGCAGGTGAGACCGAGGTTGTGTTCCATGCCGACTTCGGCGGCATTTTCGCATTGGTTGGGGCTGGCACCGAGGTATTCGGCGAGTCCGGCGGCAGCCATGGAGCAGGCGACGCCGACCTCACCCTGGCAGCCGGCTTCGGCTCCGGAGATGGAGGCATTTCTTTTGTAGAGCATGCCGATCGCGGCGGCGGTGAGGAGGAAGCGGTGAACGCCATCGGGATGCGCGGAATGGCGGAAGCGGGTGGCGTAATGAAGCACGGCGGGAATGATGCCGGCGGCACCATTGGTGGGTGCGGTGACAACGCGGCCACCGGCGGCGTTCTCTTCATTGACGGCGAGTGCGTAGAGATTGACCCAATCGAGGATGGTCAGCGGGTCTGCGAGGGCGGCTTCGGGTTGATTGCGGAGTTTTTCATGAATCGCCTTGGCCCGTCGTTTCACCTTGAGGCCACCGGGGAGGATCCCATCGGCCGAACAACCGGCGGCGACGCAGGCCTGCATGGTTTGCCAAATGCGATCGAGCCGCTGGCGGGTTTCAGCTTCGGGGCGGAAGCTGCTTTCATTGGCGAGGATCAGGGCGCTGATGGAAAGCCCGTGGCTGCGGCATTGTTCAAGAAGCTGTTGGGCGGAAGTGAAAGGGTAGGGCACGCAGGTTTCTGGTGGAGGCCCTGATTTCAGCATCGCTTCCGTGGCGATGAAGCCGCCGCCGGTGGAGTAGTAAATCTCCTCGGCAAGGATCTCACCGTTTGGGCCCTGCACGGTGAAATGCATGCCATTTGGATGCAGCGGGAGGGGCTTGAGGCGTTTGAAATCGAGATCTTGTTTCGCGCAGAAGGGGATTTTCCTCCCGCCGGGAAGGGGAAGCCCGTCGGCGAGGGTGGCGATGAGGGAATCGACTCGGGTGGTATCGACCGTTTCCGGGTTTTGACCGAGCAGTCCGAGCAGGATCGCAAGATCGGTCCCGTGGCCTTTTCCCGTGGCGGCAAGGGAGCCGTAAAGGTCGCAGCGGATGCGGCTGATGGCTTCCGGGGGAAGCGGGTGGACGTGCCGATGCATGAAATCCGCCGCCGCCTTCATGGGACCTACCGTGTGGGAGGACGAAGGGCCGATGCCGATGGAAAACAAATCGAGCGCGGAGATCATGCGGGTGGGATGTCACCCAGACGACATTCACCGGGTCAATCCTGCGTTCCATGACCGCCACAATCTCCGGTGATTGCTCGCGGAGCGGCAGAAAATCAGCGTTCAAGTTCGGCGAAGACCATCGTTCCGCCGCTGGTTTGGAGGGTGGAAATGACCCGCACGTCGCAGGTGGAGCCGATGCGATCGATGGCGTGATTGACCACGATCATCGTGCCATCCGAAAGATATCCCACCGCCTGGTGATCGTCCTTGCCGGTGCGGACGAGGGGGAGGCGGATTTTTTCACCGACGACGACGTTGGGTCGGAGGGCTTCGGCGAGATTGTGGAGGCTCAGCACTTCGATGCCGCGCAGGCGGGCGATTTTGCCGAGGTTTTCATCGGTCGTCATCACGCGGGCTCCGAGGAGTTGGGCGGTTTGGAGCAGACGGGTGTGGAGGGTTTCTCCCGGGGCGGTGCCGGCGGTTTCTTCCACGGTGATTTCGACTTCCTTGTCTTTTTGAAGGCGTTCGAGGCTTTCCAGTGCGCGGGCGGCGCGTTGGCGGTTTGCCTGGGTGGGGGACTCGGCGAGGCTTTGGAGTTCATCGAGCACGAAGCGCGGGACCACAAGGCGACCGCTGAGGAAACCGGATTTCACGATGCCCGGGACGCGGCCATCCATGATCGATTCGCCATCGAGGAGGATGGGCTGGCCGGTGGATCCATCCTGGCGGAAGCGGACGTAGGGGAGGATGAAGGCGAAGTCATCGCGGCTGGATCGCAGGGCGAGGACGGCGCCGATGAAGCCGAAGCTGGCGTAGAGCAGTGAACCGGTGGCGAGCGAGAGGGCATTGGCGAGTTCTCCACCGGCGACGGCGTCTTCCGAGCGGTCGAGCCGGGTGAGGGCGGCGGCGAGGACTTCGGAAAGCCCGACGCGGGTGAGGAGGAAGGCGCAGAAAAGGCCGACGAGGAGGCCGAAGGTGGCGGTAGAGAAACCGCGGAGTGTGAAGCCCTTCATGAGGGTTTCCGCGAAAATGAAAAAGCCGGCAACCACGGCCCCGAGGAGCAGGCCACCCCAGACCGGGAGTTCCCAGTGGAGGTTTCCTTTCGTGCTCAGCGCCACGATCACTCCGGCTGCTTCACACAGGAGCAGATAGAGGAGACGGGCGATGTTGACCGATGTCGGAGCCTTCATTCGCCCCAGCAGCATCCGTCCACCGGCCGCCCCGGTGCAAGCAAAAGGAAAGCTGGCGGGGGAATCGCGGAGGGCAGGGGACTTCGCGGCGATATCCGATGATGATTTTCCGCGCTGAGGGACGTAATGCTGCGAACGCGCCAACCTTGATCGATATGAAATCCCCTTTTGCCCTGCTGCTTCTCTCTTTCCCGTTCGCCGGCTGGCTTCATGCCGGACCGGAATCGATCGAACGCCTGGATCCTGCGCTTGACCGCTATTTCGCGGCGGAGGTGGAAATCGAGACCCTCTGCCAGGGTTTCCGCTGGTCGGAAGGGCCGGTGTGGGATGAGGCGGGTGAGCGACTGCTCTTTTCCGATGTCCCGGTGAACAAGGTCTATCAGTGGAAAGAAGGGGATGCGGAAGCCACGGTGTTTCTGGATCCTTCGGGATTCACCGGGAACGATCGCAGCGATGGCGAACCGGGATCGAACGGGCTGATGTTCGATGCCCGTGGCCGCCTGCTTTCCTGCGAGCATGGCGACAGGCGGGTCTCGGTGCTCACGCCTCTGGGGGGAAAGATGACTGTGGCGGACCGCTTTGAGGGGAAACGCTTCAACTCGCCGAACGACCTGGCGGTGCATCCTGATGGATCGATCTGGTTCACCGATCCGCCCTACGGGCTGCCCCGGGGACAGGAGGAGAAGTCGCGGGAACTGGATTTCCACGGGGTATTCCGCTGGTCGGAGAATGGCGGCGTCACGCTGATTCATCGGGATCTGGAGCGGCCGAACGGCATCGCTTTTTCTCCGGATGCCAAGACGCTCTACGTGGCCAATTCGCATGCGCCGCGGCCGGTGATCCTGGCCTTTCCGGTGAAGGAGGATGGCGGAGTCGGGGAGGCGAAGGTGTTCTTTGATGCCAAGGGGCTGGAAGGTCCGGGCATGCCCGATGGGCTCAAGGTGCATCCGGATGGCACCGTTTTTGCCACCGGGCCGGGTGGGGTGCTGGTGATCTCCCCGGCAGGAAAACTGTTAGGTCGCATCCTTTGCACCCGGCCTACCGCAAACCTTGCCTTCGGCCCTGAAACCCGCTGTCTTTTCATCACCTCGCAGGATCGATTGCTGCGCGTGAACCTCAAAACCAATCCATGAAGACCCTTGCCCTTCTTGCCTTGTTGACCCTGCCGCTGGCGGCGGAGATTCCGGCCGAGCTGACCCAGGCCGCGCGCGATTTCCTGGCGAGTTTGGATGATGCGAAGCGTGCCAAGGCGCAGTTGCCCTTCGATCATGCCGACCGCGAGAACTGGCGCTACACCCCGCGCGCCCGGCTTGGCCTGCCGCTCAAGGAAATGACCGAGGCGCAGAAGAATGCCGCCGTGGCGCTGGCGGATGCGATTCTCTCGGAAAAGGGTGAGGAAAAGGTGGCCGGAATCATCGCTCTGGAAGGGGTGCTGGCGGCCTTGGAAAACAATCCGGAATACCGCGATCAGGAGGCCTACTACGTCACCCTGTTCGGCCATCCCGGAGATCCCAAGGCTTGGGCTGTGAGATTCGAGGGCCATCATCTTTCGGTGAATGTCACGCTCATCAACGGCAAGGATTTCTCCCTCACCCCGTCCTTCATGGGAGCGAATCCGCGGGAGATTCGCGAGGGAAAAGGCAAGGGCACCCGGGTGCTGGCAGCCGAGGAAGATCTCGCCCGGACCTTGGTGAAAGCCCTGCTGGAGGCCGGGAGCAAGGAGGTGATCTTCAGCGAAAAGGCCCCGGCGGAAATCCTCACCGCAGAAGAGCGAAAGGTGAAACAGCTCGATCCTGTGGGCGTGACGATGGCATCGATGACTCCCGCACAGCGCGCCGGTCTGATGGAACTGATTCGCGAATACGTGGGCCGCTATCGTGAGGAATTCGCCGATGAAGACATGGCGAAAATCGAAAAAGCGGGCAACGACAAGATCCGCTTCGGCTGGGCGGGATCGACCGAGCCGAATGGTGCCTTTTACTACCGGATCCAGGGTCCGAGTTTCCTCATGGAAGCGGCCAATACGCAGAATGATGCCAACCACATCCACACGGTATGGCGGGATGCAGATCGCGATTTCGGCCGCGATCTGTTAGGCGAGCATTATGATGATCCCGGTCATGGCCACGATCACGAATGATCCCGACCGACCTCAGGGTTTTCCGGGAATGGAGTAGTAAACCTGTTGGAGCGCCATCACCGTGTAGGAGGTGACGAGCACCGGATCGGATTCCATCCAGCGGGCATTGGCATTCACCCAGGAGCCGTCTTCACGCTGTTTGGTGAGCAGGCTGGTGGCGAGGTCATTGCGCCAATCGGCCGTGCCACCGTTTTCCAGCGGAAGCTTGTCGATCCCGGCGGCAGCGAGCGCCTTGGACATGGCCTGATAGTAGTAGTAAAGTCCCTGCTGACCCATGCCGGGGTTCTCCTCCATCGTGTAATTCTTGCCGAGCCATTCTTTCACGGCGACGACCCGCGGGTCATCGGCCTGGAGCTTGGCATAGATCATCGAAAGAAGTCCGGCGTAGGAAATGGACCCATAGGAACGCAGGGCGGTGCGGCCATCCGGCAGTTCCTTGGTGCCGGCCTTGGAGTCGCCGGGAGTGTAGATGAATCCGCCCTTGTTTTCCTCATCGTCGGAAGCCCACTCCTGATCGTTGGTGGCTTCGAGGTTCTGGCAGCGGGAAAGGAAGGTGATGGCGGCGTCCCAGTCGAGGTCCGGCTGCTCGCCATGTTTGCCGTCCTCGATGACTTTCTTGGAAAGGGCGAGGGCTTCGATGGCGAGATAGGTGTTCGAGAGGTCGGTGTGATCGTTGCTCGATCCGTAGCCGATGCCGCCGTCGTTCTTGTTGTCGTTTTCCTTCGGCTTATCGATGTCCCACTGGTTGTCGATGAGGTATTTCCGGGCGCGGACGATGGCGGGCTCGAACACATCTCGTTCAGCGGAAACAAGGGCGGTGACGGCGGTGGCAGTATTGTAAACGCCGAGGCCTTTGTTGTAGATGCCGCCGTCCTCCTTTTGTTGTTTGAGGAGCCAATCAAAGCCTTTCTGGATGGCTTCGGGGAAGGGTTTCTTCAGATCGAGGGCGGGATCGCGGACCAGAGCTGTTAGAGCGAGGGCAGTGAGGGCGGGAAGTTCCGGATTCGCCCAGTAACCATCGGCATGCTGCTGTTTGAGCAACCAATCGTTTCCGCGCGAGATGGAGAGCTTCATCTCATGCTGGATGGACAGATAGGGATTGGGCGGCGCGTCCTGGGCGGAGGCGGTGAAACCGAGCAGAGCCAGCCCGGCGAGGGAGTGACGGAGGATGGTTTTCATGGTTGGTAGGGTCGGATCACGAGTTGAACGCTGGTGCCTTCCGGCGGGACGACGCGTGGGCGCACGAGCCATACGGTGTCGTCCTGATTGTCTTTTCCGGCATAGTTGCCCAGCGCGGCATTGGAGAGGAACACGGCAAAGATGTCACCGGAGGTTTCCGCGACAAACTTGCCTTCGTAGAAAAAGGAACCGCCGTAAACCCACGGCTCATGAGGCATCGGTTTCTCGGTGACGGCGTGGTGGATCCAGTCGCAGACATTGGTCTCCTTGGCCGCCTCACCCTCGCCATGGCGGACGAAAATCGAAAGCCGCGACTCGCGTTTCTCCTCATCGCTGGCCTCCTCAAAGACCGAGGAGAGGCTGCCGTCCTTGTTGACCTTGAGGTAAAGCTCACGGGACGCCTTGTAGCGGAGAAGCTTGAGGGCGATGTTGAGATCGGTGGCGGAAATGTCCGTGACGAAGAGGGATTCGTGGACCTTGCCATTCTGGTGGACGACGAGGAATTCGAGAAGGCCATCGGTCATGTTGATCCGGGCGGGAAACTCCACAGCACGGGTCTTGGGATCGAAGGTCACCGCACCAACCTTCATCCGGCCGTCATCGAGCTTTGTCACCGATGGGGCGACGGGCTCCACGGGCTGATCGGGCGCGGGCAGGGACTTCGGCTCCACAGGGGCACGACCCGGGATTTCGTCGGCAAGACATGCCAGCGAACTCAGCAGAGCCAAAGCGGTGAGTTTGATTTTCACAGAGGTGTTGTCAGCTAACGGTGGGAAAACGGATCCGTCCAGCGGCGTCTTAGGCGGATTTTAGGGAAAGAAATCGATTCATCGGGCCGCGGCCTCGGGGAGGACGGACCAGGCGTGGCGGGTGATGCGATGGCTCAGCGATTCCACGGGCGTTTCGCCCTGTGGGGCGGGGCTGATGGGTTTGAGCGAACCATCCAGCGCCAAGGTGGAGGCGATGAGCTTGTAAACGGCGGTGAGGAGGGTCGTTTCCACGGCATCTGCGGTGGAGGGCGCGGGGGCTTCGAGGCGGGGTTTCTGATCGTCGGCCTTGGCTCCGAAGGAAACTTCAAGGATCGCGGTCTTGCGGTTGGCCTCGACCACGGTCTGGAAACGAATCTGGCGGAAAGAGGCCAAACTCAAAGCTTCCGCCACCTCCTTGGCGGCGCGGCGCGTGATTTCCACCCGGTCGTTCGGGGCAGTGACCCGGAGGGTGATCGTGGGTGCATCCCTCACCAGACGGGTGGGCGCGGTGACGCTGGACTTGATGCGGCGGATGGCCCGAACGGCGATTTCCCGCTCTTCCGGGTTGGCCGGCGCATGGTCGAGCACCCTTTCCCAAGCGACGAGGGCCTCGCTGAGCCGGGCATCCGCTTCCAAGCGAGAGGCGAGGTCCACGTAGGCGGCGGCCGGCATGTCCTTGAGGTCGATCCAGTAGTTCTGCGGCAGCGGATCGGGCAGATCAATGTCGAGAATCACTGGCGCCGCGACAGGTGGTGCGGCTTCCGCTTCGGTGGGCTCCGGCTCTGGCTCCGCTTTCTCGGTTTCCTGGGCAGGCGGCAGGGCGAAGAGATCCGAAGGGCTTGCCAGATCCGTCCCCACACGGCTGCGGACCAGGGCGAGCTCATACTCGCTGGGAGGTGTCAGGAAATCGTAGTGCCGCGTGCCGAAATGCCAGACGAGCCCCACGACGAGGAGGCATAGGAGGACAACGGCGGGCCACGGGATTCGCTGCACGGAAGCGAGTTTCCCGCAGCCGGGATCGAACTCCAAGAAGATATCCCCGAATCGCAGGACAAAAAAACGCCGACCCGAATAGGGCCGGCGTGGGGAAAATCCGTGGTTGTTGGGTGACCTCACCGAATCACTCGGCGGTCTTGACGGCCATGGCCTTCTTGCCGATCCGGCCGCGGAGGTAGTGCAGCTTCGAGCGGCGGACCTTGCCCTTGGAGGTGACTTCGATCTTGGAAATCCGGGGCGAGTGAATCGGGAAAACACGCTCGACGCCTTCGCCGTAGGAGATCTTGCGGACCGTGAATGCGGCATTCACACCCGCTCCGCGCTTGGCGATGACGATTCCGGCGAAAAGCTGGATACGCTCCTTGCCGCCTTCGACCACCCGGGTGTGGACCTTGACGCTGTCACCGACGTTGAAATCGATGACGTCTTGCTTCAGTTGCTCTTTCTCGATCTTGCTGATGATGTCCATGGCGGTCCTCCTTGGGGAAAATGATGGTCCTGGCACCCGTCCGGCGCGAGGGGCGGGAGAACTAGAGGAAGGTCCCGGGCTTTGCAATCGCGAAATTCACCGATTTTTCGAAGGCCCCGAGGCTCAGGATTTCCCGTAAACCGACCCGGGATCGAATCTCAGGCCCTCTTCCGTGAATCCCAGCCGACCTTCCGGCCCCTCGATTTTCCGGTAGAAACACCCGCTGCGGCCGGTGTGGCAGGCCCCTTCGCCCAGTTGATCCACAAAAAGAACGATGGCATCCTGATCGCAGTCGGTCCGGATCTCGCGGACCTTCTGGACATGGCCGGAGGTGGCCCCCTTGTGCCAGATTTCCTTGCGGCTTCTTGACCAGTAAACGGCCTCGCCCTTTTCCAGAGTCAGCCGCAGCGACTCGGCATTCATGTAGGCCAGCATCAGGGGTTCACGGGTGGTGGCATCGATCGCCATGGCCGGCATCAGGCCGTCGGCATCGAATTTCGGGGCAAAAAGCCCGCCCTCCTCGATCTCCTTCTTGTCCCCGCGTGGGGCAAATCCGTTTTCACTCACGGCGCGGGTGTAGCGCCGACCTCCGGCCGGGGCAAGCCGGGGCTGGGGAATCTGACCGGTTCCCAGATGCTGACGCCACTGCCACGATTTGCATTGGCCTCGTTGCCCCGCTGCGTATTAGCTGCCGCCCCATTTCGCGAAGCATGAACGAACTCACCGTGATCAAGGCCGGCACCGGGGTGCTTACCCGGATTTCCGATGGCACCCTCGACGGCGCGGCTCTCGTCCGCCTCGTGACTTCCATCGCCGGACTGGTGGAAAGCGGGCATCGCTGCCTGCTCGTCAGCTCCGGTGCGGTCGGCGCCGGGGTTTCCGCCTTCGGCCTCGAAGGTTACCCGTCCGACATCACCACCCGCCAAGCCTGCGCCGCGGTCGGCCAGGCGCGGCTGATGCACACCTACGAAAGCCTTTTCCGGAATTTCGATCTGTCCGTCGCCCAGGTCCTCCTCACTGCCGATGACCTCGGCACCCCGAACCGCTGCGATTGCGTCCGCAACACGCTCGAACGCCTGCTCGCCGAGCCACGCATCCTGCCCATCATCAACGAAAACGACTCGGTCGCGATCGAGGAAATCAAAGTGGGCGACAACGACATGCTCTCCGCCCGCGTGGCCCGGCTCGCCGGCGCACGGCGCTTGATCCTCCTCACCAGTGTCGATGGCCTGCTCGCTCCGGGCGACGATCAACTGGTCACGGAGGTCGATGACCTCGATGCGGTGGAATCCTTCGCCAAGGATGAGCGGGGGAAATTTTCCATCGGCGGTATGGCTTCGAAACTCAAGGCGGTCCGCCACGCGGTGGAAGCCGGGATCGAAGTCCACATCGCCCACGGCCGCAAACCCGAGCACCTGGCCCCGATTCTGGCCGGGCAAAAGGGGCTCTCCACCCGTTTCAAGGCGGGCTGAAATCAATCCAGCGGTGGAATTCCGGCGAGCGCCTCGTGGAGTCGTTCCAGCGTTCCATGTTTCCCGCACCAGTCCTCGATGTAGGCCATGTCGAGCGTTTCGGGGCCTTGCACGGCCAACACATCGCGGGCGTCATCGAGATCCTTGTTCCGACCCCAACGGAGCTTCTGGACCACCACATCCTCCGGCGTCGGTAGCCAGGTAGTGCGTTCTAGAAGCGGAACAAACACTTCGCGACGCCTGGCGAACTCCGCTTCAACAAAGGGGTCGTCGAAAGTTTCGAAAAGTTCGACCTTGTAGGGAGGGCTACCCAAACTCGTGCCGACATGACGGGCTCCCCAGGTGAGGGTGTCGAAGGTAACCTGAGGATCAAACTGCACGATAGCCGACAACCGCCGAATCAGAGCCGTCAGACGATGGGGAACCTGCACACTGACAAGAACATCCACGTCTCTCGTCGATCGGGGGACACCGTAGGTTCCCGCGGCAATCGCACCCACGGTCATGAAATCCACCTGCTCGACCTCCGCCGCCTCAATGACCTTGATCGCCAATTCGGTGAGTTTCATGCGCTCAACTTGCTCGTGGTATAAAAGGCATGTTCGCGGACTCGATCAAGCCGGTGCATCCAACGTCTGACCTCTTCCCAGCCTTTTTCTTGATCGGTGCTGCCGATTTTGTGCATCGCACCGCAAAGCATCATGCCGAACTGATGGTCGGACAGCTCGAAAACATCCGCCAGCCGCTCCTCCGGTGTCTGACGCCGGGCGCGGAGGATTTTTTCTCGATAAATCGAGTCCTGCATCGCCTTGAGTTCGGCAGCGGCGCGGTCTTGGGCAGGCTTGTCGTCCATGGCGGCAGCAGACTAATCGGCCCACCAGGGAAACTCAAGCGACCAGTGCCACGGCCGGAATCCCGCCTTGAGTCAGACCCATTCCCCTCCTAGCCTCCGGCCCCGCCAGCCGACGGGAAGGCCCGGACCCAATTCTTTCCTCATGTCATCGATCCACGAGACCATCCACCGCATGGGCCGCCAGGCGCGCGCCGCCGCCTACCGGCTTGCCCAGCTTTCCAGTGATGAAAAAAACACGATCCTCCGCGCCATGGCCACGGCCATCCGCGATGCCACGCCGGAGTTGTTAGAGGCCAACTCACGGGATCTCGCGGCAGGCGTGGAGAAGGGTCTCTCCCCGGCCATGCTCGATCGCCTGAAGCTCGACGAAAAACGCATCGAATCGATGGCTGCCGGGATCGATCAGGTGGCCACCCTCCCGGACCCTGTGGGCCAGGTGATGGAAAAATGGTCGCGCCCGAATGGCATCGAAATCGAACAGGTCCGCGTCCCCATCGGCACCATCGGCATCATTTATGAAAGCCGTCCGAACGTCACGGCCGATGCCGCCGTGCTCTGCTTCAAGACCGGCAACGCCACGATCCTCCGTGGCGGCAGCGAGGCCATTCATTCCAATGTGGCCATCGCCCAAGCCCTCGCCACCGCCGGTGCCCCGGAGCACGCCATCCAGCTCATTCCTTTCACCGATCGCGATAGCGTCGCCGCCCTTGCCGGCATGGATCAGTGGCTCGACCTCATCATCCCCCGCGGTGGCAAGGGACTCATCGAAACGGTCGTCTCGCTCGCCCGCATGCCGGTCATCAAGCACTACGATGGCATCTGCCATCTCTTCGTCGATGAAGCGGCTGACATCGACATGGCGGTCTCTCTAACAGTCAACGCCAAGACCCAGAAATGTGGCGTTTGCAACGCCCTGGAAACCCTCCTCGTTCATAGGGACATCGCCCCCAACGCCCTGCCGCAGATCGCCGCCGCGCTCTGTGAGAAAAACGTCGAACTCCGCGGCTGCGAGCGGACCCGCGCCATTCTAACAGACGTCAAACCTGCCACAGACGAAGACTGGTACACCGAATACCTCGACCTCATCCTCTCCATCAAGATCGTCGATTCGTCAGAGGAAGCCATTTCCCACATCAACCAATACGGCTCGCACCACACCGACACCATCGTCACCGCCGACACGGCCACGGCCGAGCGTTTCCTTCGCAGTGTTGATTCCGCCTGTGTCTTCCACAACATCTCCAACCGCTTCGCTGACGGCGGCGAATTCGGCTTCGGCGCCGAAATCGGCATTTCCACCGACAAACTCCACGCCCGCGGCCCGATGGGGCTGAGGGAACTCACCAGCTATCAATACCGGGTGAGAGGGAATGGGCAGGTGCGCGGGTGAGGATAACCCGATTGATCGAATCCCTGACCCTCTTCTCAATTTTCGGAAGCTGCTGTGATCATCCTTCAGTAGCCGTGATTCTTTGGATCTGTTGCTTGAACCAAGACGCGCGTGCGAGGCGGTCTTTGGTGAGATTGAAGCGGGCAAGAGCATCGAGCGGCATGCGCTTTTGCGGGAACACCGGGTAAAAGCGGGTGAACTCGTCAGAATTGAATGCATCGTAGATTGCATCCGGCTCACTCTCGACGGCTTTGCTGCGTTGCAGGGCTTGGATCGTGCGGAGTTCCTGAATGCGACTGCGCTCAAATTTGATCTCGCGGAGCGGATTCGCAGCCTTCCACTCCCTCATGGCGGACTTCCAAGTTTCGGGATCGAAATCGGGAATGTTCAGTGACGCTATGTTATCGGGGTGATAGAGCAGGTTCTCGATGGAATAAAACGGAAGAATGCGAACGTTTGGGAGTTCTTCTTGGATGGCGCGGATCTCATTTTCCATCAGGAAGTCACGATCGCGCAGGGCCAAGTAGCCCGGATTGCTTCGAGCCATGGCAAGCACGCTTCCGGCGTTGTCCGAACCTCCGGGCGGGATGAATAGTCGAGAGGCATCGTCACATGCCGCATTGTAGAATGCGTGGTCCTTGCCCTCGCAGATGACAATGGTGCGGTTGGAGAATAGCCGGGTGAGAGACTCGCGTGGAACCGCGATCTCGACAAGGTCGAGACGGCTCTTGGGGGCGGGGGTGATGACCTGAGGCTGATCGAAGTCGAGGGCGTCGAGGTCGATCAAAGCGGCAATATCAGCTTCCTGAGCGTATTCGATAAATCCGAGCGCGTGGCTTGCAGTCCAGAGTTGGGAGGAATCGGGAATCCAGTTTTCGACGATCTCGCCAAGTACAGTTTTCTGCAGAGCGGTGTTGAGGTGGAGATCCATTTCATCGACGAAAACGATGGAATCCTCCATTTGTTCGCGGCGCACGGCGAATCCCATCAACAAGATGACGATCTGTTTTTCGCCGTGGCTCAGGTGGTTGAACGGGATACGGGAAGATCCTTTCTTGAAGAACAACTGGATGGGTTTCCCCGGATCGGAGTTGTCGTAATTCAGGATCTGGATCGTGGTTTGCTCGCTTTCGCCAAAGACCCTCTTCAGCGCATCATTGAGAGGCTTGATGTGTTCCCGGAAAATGGCCAGCGTATCGGCCGCTTTCCCTTGGAAAGTCGGCTCGCGAAGCGCTTGATCGATTCGCGCCGTGAACGCCGCCAGGTCCGCGTTGAAGCGCCTGTCTTCCATGGTAAAGCGAGCAGGGCGGTCTTGGTTGCCCTGAATCTTCTTCTCGGGATCACTGATTCGCTCCACAGCAGGAATCACTCGAAGGCTTGAACGTCCGAAGAATTTCCCCTGGGGACCTTCTTCCGTCGGCCACCGCCGTGCCCCGCGAGGGGAAAGAATTGCCACGCCATGCTGCGAATCAACTTCGATGCGATAATCTTTTTCGGCAAACTTTGAGTAGTAGGTTGAGGAAGCAGGCGATTTCCATTGTTCCACCAGATTCAATGCATCGAAAACAGAGCTCTTGCCGGATCCATTCGCTCCGATGAGTAAAACAAGCTTCGCAGAATCGGGGATGCCCTCGATTTTCAGATCGGTGAAGCGCTTGAAGTTCTGAAGGTGAAGGGAATGGATGCGCATGACGGGTTTACCTCGCTGGAACGGTCTTATCATCCAACAGGGGAGATTGACCAGCGGCGATTGGGTGGTGGCAAGGTAGCGGGATTGGGGGTCGAACCAGCTTCGAATGCCAACGCGGATCGGCCTTGCCCGAAGACCGAAATCGACCACGCCCCTCAGAAAAACCTCGCCTCGAGGCGGGCTCGGGGGGTGAAGGGGTCTTCGAAGGCGCGGCGGAAGTCGAAGAGGTTTTCGAAATCCTCGATCCGGTCGGAGTCCTGCTTGCCGAACATCTGTTCGTCGATCAGATGGAAGACCATTTCGCCAATGTGGCGGGTCTCCCCCAGGCCCCATTCCTGCATGAGGGTCGATGCCATGGGACCGAACTCCTGGAGCGCAAGGTCGCGGAAACCGGCCACCAGCTCGGAACCCGTCACGTGGCGGGCACGGCCGCTATTGGCCTCGGCGGCTCGTTTCAGGGTGAAATCCAGCGCGTCCTTGAGAAAAAGGTAGGCCTGCGGGTCGAAACGGGAGTCGCGTCGCAGAATGCTCTCGATGGCGTGCTCGAACTTGGCCGGCTGCATGTCCGGAAGACCCTGAACACTTTCCGCCCGGAGGTCAAAGCCTGTTGGGGATTGCTTCAAAATCTTTTCATCATCGAATCGCGATATGATGATTTGACTCTTGCGAGATGGGCGAGATTCCCTAATTTCCCCCCATGCCACGCCCCGATGCCACCGCCGATCTCGTCGCTGCCCTGGAATCCCGCATTTTGATGCTGGATGGAGCCATGGGCACCACCATCCGTGGCTACGGACTCGCGGAATCGGACGCCCGAGGCGAGCGCTTCGAGAAGACCGAAAAGGACCTCTTGAACAACGGCGACATCCTTTGTCTGACGCGGCCCGACGTGATCTCGGACATCCACCGGCGTTTCCTCGA
>JALOTY010000108.1 GCA_025457665.1 Akkermansiaceae bacterium
CGACTTCTGGCAGATCGGTGCCATGCTGACGCTCGTGCCATGGATCGTGCTGCTGCCCCGCTGGTGGGGTCGGTATCAATGGCCGGAGGAATCCGTGCCATGGCGGGGCTGGATGTTCTTCTGGTGGGCCTTTCTGGTGGTGAGCGGGGTGACGGCGTTTTTTCCCGGAATGCTGGATCGCTTGAAATTCACCCAAGGTCTGGTCGCGCACTCGCATTTGGCGATGGCGGGATTCACCTCGTCCTTTTGTGCCACGCTGCTCGCAACACTGGGTGTGCGGGTGGGAAATACGAGAAGCATCGTATTTTGGAACGGGGCAGCGCTGGGAATGGTGCTGTCTCTTTCGATCATGGGCTGGCTGGAAGGGGCCGATCAGGGATGGATGATGGCCCGTCCGGCCTGGCGGACGGCCGGACTTGGGGTGAGGACGCTTTGTGGTGCCGTGATGCTCGTCGTGGCGGTGAAGTGGTGGTGGCAAAGCATGAAGGAGGGTGAGGCATGAAAAAGATCTGTTTGGCATGGAGCGGGGTCGTGGGGCTGATGGATGCGTTGACGGGACTGATGCTCATCGTGTGCCCCGCCTGGGTGTTGAGCCAACTTGGGTTGGCGGAAATGGCCGGGGAATCGATGCTGTTTCTCCGCTGGATCGGGGTTTTTGTGGCCTCGGTGGGGATGAGTTATGCCTGGGCTTTCCGTGGGGATGGTTCGGCCGTATGGCGTTTCACCTCGCTGGTGCGGGTGATGGTGGCGGTTTTTGTTACGGCAAATATCGTAGCAGGATCGCTGGCTCCTGCGTGGGCCGGGGTGGCGGTGACCGATGCCGTGGTGGCTGCGGTGCAGATCTACGGGTTGGTGAGGAGGTGGTGGTCATGATCACCCGATGGCGAGCGGCGGGCGCGGTGGCAGGGGTGTATGGGTTCTTCCTGATCTTCGCGCAGTTTGCATTCGTGGAGTTGATGCGGGGTAAAGGGATCGATGCCGCAGAGGAGAAACTCGCGCTCGGGGCGATGGCTCTGGCAGGAATCGTCGCGGGGTTTCTCACTGCAAGGTTCGGGGCGTCGGCCCGACGTCTTCGGCATGCCCTTGTGGTCTGCGTGGTGGCTGGCATGGTGGCACCGATTCTCCCCGGGCTGGCGGTGGCCATGCTCACGGGTGCGGCGCTGGGGATTGCGACCGTTTCTTTGGCGGTGCTGCTGCCGACCTGGGGCGGGGTCGTGTGGGTGGGGCTGGGAACGGGTGTAGGCTATGCCTTGTGCAATCTGCCCTGGGTCTTCCTTGCTCCGCCAGAGCTGCAATCTCGCATCGGAGCGGCTCTGGCGATGGCTGCGCTGTTGCTCACGCCTGCCGGGGCGGTGGATCCGGGGAAGCGAATCGGGGGCACCTTGTGGCCCGGGCTGTTAGGTTTTCTCGCGCTGGTTTGGTTGGACTCGGCGGCCTTTTTCATCATCCAGCATGAACGGGAGATGAAGGAAGGGACCTGGGGCGCGGCGATGCTTTGGCGGAATGCGGGTTTGCATCTTGGAGTGGCGATGATTGCCGGTCTGTGGTTGGCGAGAAAGGGAGACCGCTGGATTCTCCCAGTCGCGTGGGTGTTTCTTGCGGCTGCGGCAGTGGCGGTGAATCACGAGGGCTCCCGATGGCTGGCGGGATGGCTTTATCCGGTCGGAGTTTCCCTCTATTCCACGGCTCTGGTCGCATGGCCCGGCTATTCCCGGGAGAGGGGGCCCGAGCGCGGCATCGGTCTGCGTGCGGCATGGCTCTTTGCCCTGGCGGGTTGGTTTGGTTCGGCGAATGGCATCGGCATGGCACAGGCGCTTCATCACGTGCCGCTTGGGTTTGTTGCTGTGTCGGGTCTGGCTGTCGCGCTTGCCACGGTGGGCTTGCAGCAGGTCCGCAGCGTCGTTGCCGTGGCCGTGGTGCTGCTGGCGGCGTGGTGGATGAGTGTCGAGCCGGGGCAAAGTGAATCGGTCGATCCGGTGGAGCGGGGAAAGCAGGTTTATCTCGAAGAGGGCTGCATTTCCTGCCACACCCGATATGTCCGCCCGAACGATCCCGAAGGCTGGGGTCCGCCTTCCAATCTTGCGGAAGTGAGGAAACAGGTGCCGGTGCTGATCGGCAATCGACGTCAAGGTCCCGACCTTGCGCACGTCGGGGCACGACGATCGGCGGCTTGGCTGCGGGAGCATTTCATCGATCCCCGGAAATTCGCTCCGGACAGTCCGATGCCTTCCTACGATCATCTTTTCAAGGATCGAAGGGGCGAGGATTTGATCGATTGGCTGATGGCGGATCAGGGTGAGGCGCTGGCCTGGCGGATCGAACGTGCCAACTCGTGGCGACCGGATCGCAGCAAGGTTTCGCTGGCCGATGGTGGTGCCTTGTTCGCCGTCCATTGTGCCGTCTGCCACGGTGCGGGCGGCCGTGGCGATGGGCCGCTGGCGATGCGTTTTGCCAAGCCGCCGGCGGACCTTGCGCAAGGACCGGTGGTTTACGCTCAAGGCCCCGATGGCATCGAACGCGTGATCCGCTGGGGCATTCCCGGCACGGACATGCCAGGACATGAAACCCTGAGTGATGCCGAGGTCTTGGCGCTGGCCGAGTGGGTTCGTGGGTTGCGGTGATCAGCGATCGACGACTTTCAGGACGAAGCCATCGAGGCAGGCGATGTAGAGTTCGCCATCCGGGTCTTCGCCGAAGGAGGAAACGAGGCCGACCTGACCGCCTTCCGGTTTGAACTCATCGGTGTGGTCCTTGAAGCTGCCGGCGCGGCCATTGCGTTCGATGATGGACCAAATCCGGCGGTTCTGGAAGTCGGCAAAGAGGTATCTTCCCTGAAGTTCCCGGATGCTGCCGCGATAGACATATCCTCCGGTCACCGAAAGTCCCTCACGCGAACCGGTGCCGTGATCGTAAGTGTAGATCGGCTCCACCGCGCCGCGCGGCTCGCGGCCGCCGACGCCGGGGGTTTCCTTGTCGCCTTCACGCAAGCGCCAACCGTAGTTGGCTCCGGCACCTTCACCCGCAGGCATGAAATTGATTTCCTCCCAACGGTTCTGGCCGACGTCGCCGATCCAGAGGTCGCCTGTCTTGCGATCAAAGGAACAACGCCAGGGGTTGCGCAGGCCGTAGGCCCAAATCTCATCCATGCCATCCTTGCCCACGAAGGGATTGTCGGCCGGTGACTTGAAGCCTTTGTCCGGCGAGACATCGAGGCGCAGGATCTTGCCGAGCAGGGTGTCGATTTTCTGACCGTTGTCGTGCGGGTCATTTCCCGACCCCCCATCGCCGGTGCCGATGTAGAGATAGCCATCGGGCCCGAAATCGAGCCAGCCGCCGTTGTGGTTGTCCCAGGGTTGATCGAAATGGAGGAGGTGCTCGGTTTTCGAATCGTCCGCGCGATCGAAGTCCGGGCCGGTGGCGAAGAGGCGCTCGATGTAGGTCGCCTTGTTTTTGCCGGTGTAGTTGATGTAGAAGCGCCCGCTTTTCTCGAAGTCGGGTGCAAAGGCCAGGCCAAGCAGGCCCTGTTCATTTCCGCCGCGGTTCACGCGGGAGGAAATGTCGAGGAAGGGTTCGCTGTCGCGCTGGCCGGTCTTGGCGTCGAACTTCCAGATCTTTCCCGCCTGCTCCACGATCCAGATGTGCTCGCGGTCGTGACGCGGGGCTCCGACCCACACCGGGCGGTCGATGCCTTTGGCAAAAATGACCGTGCCGGGATCGGCGGCGGCGACGGAGGCGGAAACGAGGAGAAGGGCGAGGCTGCGCATGGAGAGGAAACGAGCGCGGGGCGGGGGACTTGTCAAATGGGTTGAGGAGAATTCACACTGGATCACGAAAGAGGTGTAGTCCCCAAGCGAATCGCGGCAACGAAACCGAGTTGACCCGACGACTTGAGTCTTGAAATGGAATCGATTTGGGGCCCTCTCCGGTCTTGAAGAAGATCTTCAGATGTCATCGATCCCAACCCAATCGTTGCGGTTACCATAATTTATGAAAAAGGGGTATTTCATTCCCGCCCTGGCCTCGATCATCGCAAATCTTGTCGGCCAGGACCTTCCTCATTCTCCTTTCGAATCGTCTCCGGTAATCGACAGCAACGAAAATGTCGTCGCGCCTTCAAGCACGGCAGGCGCGGAAGGGAGAGCACGTATGGTCGTCAATCAGGGCGATGTTGTCGAGGTGCGGGAAGCGCCGTTGGGTGAGCGTGTGGTTCTGTTTGAAAAAATCCGCCCATTGATTCTCCCTCCCATTCCTGAGCCAGCGGTGGCCAAGTTTTGATAGACGGAGTAGAAATGCCAATTAAGAGCCCTTCCCGTCTGGCCGCTCTTCTCCGCTTCGGGCGAGGGCTGCCGGCCGATGTTCGAGGAGCAAGTCATCCAGAGGCTGGTGGCACTGAACCATCAGCGCAGCTCCGAAGAGAAGCGGGGCATCATCCGCTGGTTGCGGCCGGAGTATCAGAACAAGGCGGCCAAACTCCCGCAACCCGAGCAAACCCATCTCCCCGGCACGGAAACCGCAGCCGCTTCTTCATCTCCGCTCGCGCCTGTTGCATCGACCACGGCTTGGCCCGCCAAGCTTTCCGAGCAAGTCGCCCTCATCCGGCAACTCCTCACCGCCGACCCCACCTCCACCCCCGAAAATCTCTCCGCCCGCTTCGGTCGAAAGAACGCCAAACGAATCGAGCAGATCGAAGGCATCATCGAAACCTTGAGAGGTTTGGGGCAGATATGACGGATCGGTGCAAAAACCCTCCTCGTTTATCCCATCCATCTTTCTAATCCGATTCATCCTGCGAGTCATCCCCGACGCCGGGTGGATGGCTGTGGTGCCTCTTTCGTCAGGCTTGCCCGGTTGCAGAGATGAGGGATGATGGCGGTAGATGACTGGCACGATCTGGTGTTTGCATGGGGCGGTGGGGATGGCGGAGGATTGGAAGGGCTTGGTCGTGCCCGGATGGGCGGTGAAGCGGGTGGATTTGTGGCGTTTTCTCGATTGCTGCCCGATGTCGATGCCGGAGTTCGGGCGGGCGCTGAATGAGGAGGCGGCGGCGACACCGGGGAAAAAGGTGCTGCTGGGGTATTCGATGGGCGGTCGCTTGGCTTTGCATGCGCTTTTGGAGAAAGGCTTGGGGCCTCAGTGGGAGGCGGCGGTGATCGTTTCCGCCCATCCGGGGCTGGAGGAGGAGTCGGATCGGGCGGCGCGGAGGGCGGCGGACGCGGAATGGGCGGGGCGGGCGATTCATGGGGAATGGGCGGATTTCCTCGGGAAATGGAATGCCCAGGACGTGCTGGCTGCGGGTGAGGGAAAGAGCGGATTGAGCCTGGGCGATCGCTCGAAGCTGGCGCCGCGGCGGAATTCGGTGGCGCGGAGTTTCATCGATTGGTCGCTGGGAGCGCAGGAGCCCTTGGGGGAGCGGGTGCGGAGGGAGATTTCCTGTCCGCTGCTCTGGATGGCGGGGGAGAGGGATGAGAAATTCAGGGATTTGGCGTATCGGGTCGGGGCGCTGGAAACCTCGATCGTCCCGGGTGCGGGGCATCGGGTGCCGTGGGAATCCGCGCGGTTTCCGGGGATGGTGGGGGAATTCCTTGAGCGCGCCGTTTCCTGAGCCACACTGCCGCCGCCATGTGGACTGCCGTGCGTGAATTTGAAGACATCCGTTTTGAAACAACGGAGGAGGGCCAGATTGCCAAGATCACCATCAATCGCCCGGAGGTGCGCAATGCCTTCCGGCCGCAGACGGTGAAGGAAATGCTCATCGCCTTCGAAATGGCGCACGAGGACCCCAAGGTGGGCGTGGTCATTCTCACGGGTGAGGGCGACAAGGCATTTTGCTCGGGCGGCGATCAGAAGGTCCGCGGCCATGCCGGCTATGTGGGCGACGATGGTGTGCCGCGTCTGAACATCCTGGATGTGCAGAAGAAAATCCGCCAGATGCCGAAGCCGGTGGTGGCGATGGTGGCTGGCTATGCGATCGGAGGCGGGCATGTGCTGCATGTCGTTTGTGACCTGACGATCGCGGCGGAGAATGCGCGTTTCGGGCAAACCGGGCCGAAGGTGGGCAGCTTTGATGGCGGGCTGGGATCGAGCTATCTGGCGCGGATCGTGGGGCAGAAGAAGGCCCGCGAGATTTGGTATCTGTGTCGTCAGTACGACGCCCAGCAGGCACTGGAGATGGGTCTGGTGAATACCGTGGTGCCGCTGGAGCGACTGGAAGAAGAGACCCTGCAATGGTGCCGGGAGATGCTCGCTCATTCGCCGATGGCGCTGCGCTGCCTGAAGGCCTGCCTGAATGCCGATTGCGATGGCCAGATGGGCCTGCTCGACCTCGCGGGCAATGCCACGCTGCTTTATTACATGAGCGAGGAAGCGAAAGAGGGGAAAAACGCCTTCGTCGAAAAGCGCAAGCCGGACTTCTCGAAGTTCCCGCGGGTTCCCTGATTTGCTGAAACCGATGTTGAGGGCGATTCTGTTAGCCATGCGGCCGAAGACCCTGCCAGCGGCGATCGTGCCGGTGTGGGCGGGCTGCGTGCTGGCGTGGAAACTCCAGGGAAGCTGGAGCATGCCGCTGGCGGTTTTCACCCTGGTGGGCGCGCTGTGCATCCAGATCGCCACGAATTTCTTCAATGACGCGATCGATGCCGCCAAAGGCGCCGATACCGCTGCACGACTCGGCCCGAAGCGGGTGACGGCGAGTGGTCTGATGTCGCGGCGTGCGGTCATGGGTTGGGGTGGCGGATTTCTGTTAGGTGCGCTGGCTTGTGGCGTGCCACTCTATCAGGCTGCCGGATGGCCGATTCTGGGGATTGGCGTGGTCTCGATGTATCTTGCCTACGGCTACACCGGTGGTCCCTTTCCTCTCGCCTATCGAGGGATGGGCGAGTTGTTTGTGCTGCTGTTTTTCGGGTTCGTGGCGGTGGCAGGGACGGTTTACGTGCAGACCGGGGAATGGCGGCGCGAGGCGCTGCTGTTAGGTGCCCAGATCGGCTGTCTTTCCGCGGTGCTCGTTTCCATCAACAACCTCCGCGACCGCGTGGAGGATGCAGGCACCGGGAAAAGGACGTTGGCGGTGCGCTTCGGTCCGAAGTTCGCGCGTTTCCTGATATGGGCGGAGATCAAGCTGCCGATCGCCCTCGGTTTGCTGTGGCTGGTGCTCGGTCTACCGTGGTTTTTTGCGGCCTCGCTGCCTCTGCTGACCCTTGGTCTGCGGGTGACGTGGGGGGCGCTTTTCATGGACGAGGGGCCGGAGATGAACCGCCTGCTGGCCATGTCCGCCGCGCAGCTCGTGCTCTTTGCCGCCCTGTTTCATGTGGCCGCGGTTCTCGGTTGATGCCGGGGCCGATGCGGGCGAGGCTGCGGCGTGCCCCAGGACATCTGGTATTGGAAATACAAGCTGAGCGCCCGCCAGCCGGTGAATGCGAAGTCGGCCCGCCGGGAGTTCGAGGGCGTGTTGCTGAGGATCGATGATGGCTTCGCCTGCCTGCATCCCTGGCCGGAACTGGGCGATCCGACCTTGGCCAAATGCCTGGCCGACCTCGCCGGGCCGCGGAAATGGGCGATCGTCCGCCGTGCCTTGCGCTGTGCCAAGGAGGATGCCGATGCGCGTTTCATCGGCGATGCGCTGCTGGAGGAAATCGATATCCCGGAAAGCCATGCCACTCTGCCTTGGCAGGACGAGAGGATTCTGGATAGCGCGGTCGAAAAAGGATTCGGGCGGGTGAAGCTGAAGGTAGGTCGGGACGCTGCGGCGGAAGCGGCCTATCTCATCGAGTCCGATTCCCGCCATCCGCATCTGCGCTGGCGGCTCGATGCAAACGAAGCCTGGGAGCCATCGCAGGCGGAAGAGTTCCTGCTTTCCCTGCCGGAAAAGCTGCGCTGGAAGATCGATTTCGTGGAAGACCCCTGTCCCTATGCCGAAAGCACGTGGACGAGCCTGAAACAACGTTGCCGTGTGCCGCTGGCGGTGGATCGTGAGGCTGCCCCGCTGGCCTCGGCCGCGCAAGTGATGGTGATCAAGCCGGCGGTGGACGAGCCGTGGTTGTTGGCGGAAGCAGCGGCGGCGAGAGGGCAGCAGGTGATCGTCACGAGCTATCTTGAACATCCCCTGGGACAATGTTTCGCGGCATGGGAAGCCGCAAAACTGAATGTCCAGTTTCCCGGGCTGGTGGGTGTCTGCGGGCTTCAGACGCATCATGTGTTCGCCCCCACGCCCTTTGCGGAAAGGCTGGGCCGATGGTCGCCCCATTTCAAAGCCCCGGGCGGCACCGGGTTGGGATTCGATGATCTGTTAGAAAAGCTGCCATGGAAACCTCTCGATACCTGAATCCCGCGTGGTGGGCTGCGGACGAAGCGGAAGCGCCGGGGGAAACCCTGCCTTCGGGTGTCGAGCTTCCGGGTTGGGTCTGGTTTCGCACCTCCGGCAGTAGCGGTGAGCCGAAGTGGGTCGGGCTGAAACGCGAGGCCCTGCTTCTTTCCGCAGCGATGGTGAACCGTCATCTCGCCGTGCGGACTGAGGATGTCTGGGGTTTGGCGCTGCCGCTGCGTCATGTGGGTGGTTTCGGTGTGGTGGCCCGCGCCTATGAAGGGGCGACGAAGCTGGCGCAGTTTCCCGGTAAATGGGACGCGAGTCGCTTTGTGGCTTGGTTGGAAACGGCACGGGTATCCCACTGCCCGCTGGTTCCCGCACAGGTGCATGATCTGGTAACAGCAGGTCTGCGTGCCCCGTCATGTCTGCGTAGCGTGGTCGTGGGCGGTGGTCGCTTTGATCGCGAACTGGCGGCGTCGGCACGACAACTGGGCTGGCCGGTTCTGGCAAGTTACGGGATGACTGAGGCGGCATCACAGATCGCCACGGAAGGCTTGGAAATACTAGAAAAGCCGTATTTCGATGCGCCGCTTCCCGTTTTGCCGCACTGGCAGGTGGGGGTCGATGCGCAGGGTCGCATCGAGCTATCCGGTCCCGCGCTTTTCAGCGGTGTGCTAACAGGTGGGCCGGAGGGCTGGCGCGTGAAAGAGCGGGTGGGTGACACTTTTCTCACTTCCGACCGTGGCATCATGGAACCCGGGGGCTTGCGCGTGCTCGGGCGGGTGGATCGGGTGGTGAAGATTTTGGGGGAACTCGTCGATCTCGACGCGTTGGAAACGGCGCTGGGTACGGAAAATGTCGTACTGGATTTACCGGAGTTGCGCCGCGGGCGGGAGCTTGTGGTGGTGGGCACGGATGAATCGTTGGGAGATCTGGTGATGGCTTACAATCAGGGGGTTGCGGGGCCTTGGAGGGTGGCCCGATGCGTCCGGGTGGAAGCCTTGCCACGGACTCCTCTGGGCAAGCCTGATCGGCGGGCGCTGCGGGCGATGGTGGAAGGACAGGAAATTTGATTGCCAAGAAATCGGGGGTGGCGATACTTCGGATGCCTTGAATATTTCACATTCGAGATTTCCGCGTGGATGCGGGATGGCGGATTCCGGGGGCGGCCCGGCGGTCTGTCGAAGTTCAGCCGCCATATCCTGTTCCCCCAACTCCCACGAGAACCATGATTCAACGTGTTGAAGACTCCCAGGCCAACTTGTTCGGCGAAGACAAAGGCGGCAAATCCGGCCGATCCTCCGCTCGGGAAGCCAAGAAGCCGGCTTCCACCCGCAAGGAACAACAGCAGGCGGTGGAATTCGGCCTCAAGGCGCCATCGCCCGTAGGCAAGAATTTCGTGCTCGATACCAACGTGCTCATCCACGACCCGAGCTGTCTGGGACGCTTCAAGGAGCATCATCTTTGCATCCCGGTGGACGTGCTCGCGGAGCTGGATCGCTTCAAATCCGAGCAGTCCGAGCGCGGGGCAAACGCCCGTCGTGTCCATCGCCGTCTCACCGAGTTGTTCTCCACCTCTTCCGCCATCACCGCCGGAGTTCCTACGGAAGGCGGAGGGACCTTGCGAATGGTGATCTATGATCCGCTCACCTGCCCGAAGAATTCCGAGCTGCTCAACCATTTCCATCGTGTCTTCCCTGACCGGGAACGGGTGGACCATCGCATCATGGCGGCCACGCTGCTTCTCATGGAGCACAACCACGCACCGGTGGTGCTGGTGACCAAGGACATCAACCTCCAGCTCAAGGCGCGCGCCGTGGGGATCGAGTGCGAGGACTATCTGAACGACAAGGTGGATCCCCGCGAGGTGGCGAGCTACGACATCCGTCGTATTTCCGTGGATGCCGCCGAGCTGCAGCGATTCGCGAGTTCCGGCGAGCTGTTGGTTCCCCATGAAAGGCGCATGGACGCGGTGCTCAACGAGTATGTCCTGCTTGAGGCCGGCGAGAAACAGACCATGCCCGCGAGAATGGCCCCGGAAGGCCGACTGGTGCGGCTGCAGATTCCGGAGTCCTTGAAGATTCCGGATGGCATCGCGCTGAAACCGATGAATCTGGGTCAACGCTGCCTGATCGATGCCCTGCTCAACCCCGACATCTCGCTGGTCACCTGCTATGGCCATGCTGGAACCGGCAAGACGCTGGTGGCCGTGGCGGCGGGGCTTCATGAAATGTTCAATCGGAAATACAATGGTCTGACCGTGAGCCGACCTGTCGTGGCCATGGGCGAACAGCTTGGTTTCCTCCCGGGCACTCTGGAGGAAAAAATGCGGCCCTGGTTGCAGCCCATCCATGATGCCCTCGATCTCCTCATGCGCCCTCCCGTCCCACTCGGTCCCAAGCGCAAACAGAAACCGGCCGATCCGAATGCCAAGAAACCCTATGAGCTGCTGTTAGAGCAGGGGATCATCGAGATCGAGGCCTTGGCCTACATCCGCGGACGTTCCATACCGAACCGTTTCTTCGTGCTTGATGAAGCCCAGCAGTTGACCCCGCAGGAGGCGAAGACGGTGGTCACGCGGATGTCGCGTGGGTCCAAGCTCGTGATGGTGGGTGACCCCGCGCAGATCGATAACCCCTACGTGGACAGCCGCAGCAACGGACTGGTTTACACGCGCAACCGTTTGAAGGGTCAGCCCTTTGTCGCCCACGTGCCACTCAGTCGCGGCGAGCGCTCCGAACTGGCGGATGCCGGGGCCATGCTGATGTGAAATCCTGAGCAGAGGGAGAGCCCGCGAGTTGCCAACTCCGGTCCTCACGCTTCCCGCCGCTTCCCTTCCCATGGGAAGCGGCGTTTTGTTGTTTTTTTGGGGAGTCTGCCGGGATCTGCTGAGACTGACGGATCTCAAGGATTTGTTGAGACTGAGGATAAGGAGGAGATGGTGGGTCAAAGATTGCATATCTCAGATGTGCGATATAGGGTGTAAGGATAAGGTGGGCGGGGATTGGGTAAGCGGATGCTTGGGCTGGCTGTTTTCGGGCGGATGCTTTGAGTGGGTTCTCTTGGGCTCAGTGCATTGGACACAGGGTCATGGTGCAGGCGTCTTGGCGCGGCTTTGCTCGCGGATTGCATATCTCAGATGTGCGATGCAAGGTGTAAGGATAGGGTGGGCGGGGATACGGTCGGCGGATGCTTGGGCTGGGTGTTTTCGGGCGGATGCTTTGAATGGTGCTTTTGGGCTCAGTGCATTGGACACAGGGTCATGGTGCAGGCGTCTTGGCGCGGCTTTGCTCGTGTATTGCATATCTCAGATGTGCGATACAAGGTGTAAGGATAGGGTGGGCGGGGATACGGTCGGCGGATGCTTGGGTTGGGTGTCTTCGGGCGGATGCTTTGAATGGGTTCTTTTGGGCTCAGTGCATTGGACATAGAGTCTTGGACGGGGGTCTTCGTGTGGTTGCCCTGCTGAGGTTGCCTTGGTGCGGTTGCCCTGCTGCGGTTGCCCTGCTGCGGTTGCCTTGTTGCGGTTGCCTTGCTGTGGTTGCCTTGCTGTGGTTGCCTTGCTGTGGTTGCCTTGCTGTGGTTGCCTTGCTGTGGTTGCCTTGCTGTGGTTGCCTTGCTGTG